>CAYURD010000072.1:0-19971 GCA_964446865.1 uncultured Glaciecola sp. | reverse complement strand
CTGTTGCGCTGTAACGTTGCGCAATTGCACAGGTGCGCTATTGCAGATCACGACAATGCACGCTGCCTAACAATTTCAAACAAACAAATACCAGAGGCAACAGACACATTCAAACTAGATACGGCACCTGCCATGGGTAATTTAACCAGCTCATCGCATGTTTCTGTGGTTAACCTGCGCATTCCTTTTCCTTCTGCACCCATAACTAAGGCAATAGGGCCTTGCATTTTGCAATCATAGATCAATTGCTGCGCTTCGCCTGCAGTACCTATAACCCAAACCCCATTTTGCTGCATATGCTTTAAAGTACGTGTCAAATTAGTAACTTGAATAAGTGGAATAGTTTCAGCGGCTCCAACAGCAACTTTTCTGACCACAGGCGTCACGCCAACGGCTTTGTCTTTTGGCACAATTAAGGCATGCACACCAGACGCATCGCAATTACGTAAACATGCCCCCAAATTGTGCGGATCCGTTACACCGTCAAGTACCAAAAAGAATGCAGAGCCACTTTTTCCATCTTCAAACCTCTCAAGTATTTTGTCTAAATCATCTTCGTTTAATACTCTACCCGGTTTAGCTCGAGCAATAATTCCTTGGTTTTGTTCGCCTTGGCTTTTTTCATCGAGGGTTTTACGATGAACAAACTGCACAGAAATACGGTTTTTACGCGCTAAGTTAACGACCTTGTTCATTCGGTCGTCGTTTCGACCTTTTGCAATCATGATTTCTAACACGCGCTCAGGCTCGTTTTCTAGCACTGCCGAAATCGAATGTAAACCGTATAAAAACTCTTGTTGTGCCATAACTTTTATCCAGAACTTAATTTGTAATTTGTTTCATAATGTTAGGGGTAGCAGTATTTGCGCGAGCCTATATCTTGCTTGTTTTATTAGCAATGAAACAATGCATGTGCCGCATGCGACTTAGCGCTTCGACTTTGAACGACCCGACTTGTTTCGCTTAGATGCAGGACCTGCTTTACGCTTGCCTTGCTTTCCTGATTTTTTACCAGAAGAACTAGTATTCCCTTTGTTTGCAGTAGATTTGCTATCTTTGCTGCCTTTGTTTGCGCTATTACCCGCACCCTTTGCGTGGTTGCTATTAGTGCTGACTTTCTGGCTACCTTTACCCGATTTACCAGCTTTACCACGTTGGATTTTAGGCTTGCCCGCTCCTTTTCGCATATTGCGGTTAATTTCTGCCTGACCATCAATCATCAAATCAATTTTTCGCTCATCTAAATTCACCGCGACGACTTTGATTTTCACTGCGTCACCAAGTCGATAATGCAATCCAAAACTTTCACCCACTAAACACTGTTTTACTTGGTCGTAGTGATAATAGTCATTTGCCAGCGATGTAATATGCACTAAACCGTCTATTTGGTAATCATTTATTCTTACAAACAATCCAAAGTTGGTCACAGACGCAACTACACCATCAAACACGTCACCTACATGGTCTTGCATAAACTCACACTTTAGCCAATCAGATACATCTCGCGTGGCGTCATCGGCTCTGCGTTCTGCTGTTGAACACTGTTCACCAAGTTGTTCAATTTCCTGCTCGCTGTAAAATTTTGCGCCTTTGCATGACTTCTTACCCGTTTGCTTGTTAATAATCGCTTTTAGTACCCTATGTACAACTAAATCAGGATAACGACGTATTGGCGATGTAAAATGCGCATAAGCATCGAGTGCAAGGCCAAAGTGCCCAACATTATTACCATCATAAACAGCTTGTTTCATCGATCGTAAGAGCATTGTTTGAATCAAATCTTTGTCAACGCGCCCTTCTATAGCTTTAGCAACTAAGGCAAAATCTTTCGGCTTGGGATCATTACTACCGGCAAAGCTTATGCCGACTTCTGACAAATATGACTTAAATGTGATCAGGCGATCTTCATCTGGCTTATCATGGATTCTAAATAAAGCTTCTGCATCATTTGCTTCAATACATTTAGCTGCGCAGACATTAGCCATAATCATGCATTCTTCAATGATTTTGTGTGCGTCATTTCGAACTAAAGGAATAATATGTTCAATCTTGCGATGCGCATTAAATACAAATTTGGTCTCTTGGCTCTCAAACTCTATCGCACCGCGTCCTTGCCTAGCGCGTTTTAATGACTTGTATAAATCATTAAGATGATGCAAGTCTTTAACACGCGATTGATATCGCTCCATTAATTCAACATCACCGCTTAATATGTTCCACACTTTTGTATAGGTAAATCGAGCGTGAGAACGCATTACGGCTTCATAAAATTTGTACTCACCCAAAGTACCGTTCGCATCAATAGTCATTTCGCAGACCATGCACAAACGATCAACATCAGGATTTAACGAACACAATCCATTAGACAGCACTTCTGGCAACATTGGGATCACTTGTTCTGGAAAGTAAACAGATGTTGCTCTATTTTGAGCTTCGTTATCGAGTGCAGTACCTAATTTGACGTAAGAGCTTACATCAGCAATTGCAACCCATAAGCGCCAGCCACCTTGTGATTCAGGCTGACAATAAACAGCATCATCAAAGTCTCTGGCGTCTTCTCCATCAATGGTGACTAATGGTAAATCACGTAGATCAACGCGGCCCTCTTTAGCTTGCTCTGGCACTTCAGATGTTAACTTATTTACACTTGTAGAGACTGATTTTGGCCATGTATGAGGTATATCAAAATTGCGTAGAGCAGTTTCTATTTCCATCCCCGGCGCCATATGCTCGCCTAGTACTTCAGTAATTTTGCCTGTCGCATTTTGTCTTCGTTTTGGCCGATTAATGATCTCAACAACAACGACATGACCTTGCCTAGCAGCTTGTGTGTGTTCTTTTGGAATAATGATTTCATGACAAATCCGATTATCGTCGGGTATGACAATGTTCATGCCTTGTTCAGAGAAAAAACGTCCAACAATAGCATCGCTTCTAGGTTCAAGAACCCTATTTACTCTAAATTCGGTACGGCCACGCCTGTCAGTATGACCCAGCGAGCCTTCAACAATGTCATCGTGGATCAAATTAGCCATTTGACCAATCGGGATAAATAAGTCTTTTTCCGTATCTGAATGCTTTAAAAAGCCAAAACCGTCGCGATGTCCAATAACACGCCCGCTTATGAGCTCATCTTGCTTTTGCACTTCGTACTGCTTATTGCGATTAAACAACACTTGTCCTTCGCGTTCCATTGCTCTTAAGCGCCGCTGTATACCTATTTTATTGTTCTCTTGAGTCGCGTTAAGAAGTTGGCAAATATCAGAGTACGATAACGCACCACCGTTTTCTCGAATAGTGCTTAAGAGGTACTCTCGACTTGCTACTGGATTTTCATATTTTATTTGCTCTCGATCAAAATGTGGATCAGCGTTCGATTGTTGTTTTGATTCTGTTGACGAGGCTTTCGAACGCTTTGGTTTACTTTCTGATTTACTTTGAGATGCTTTTTTATGGGAAGCTTTACTTGGAGTATTCGTTTTTTCTGAGGTATTCGTATGTTTCTTTATTTCTTTTGTTTCTTTGTTTCTTTTATTCATGTGCCAAGTATAAAGCAATGCACAATTAAAAAAAGGTTTTTCAGTAATATCTGTTGATTATTTACGCAAATTCATTCGAAAAACAGGTAATAGACGCCCTTCCTCAAAATTTGAAGATTTGTCCCCTACATAAGTCCCGCCCATTTTTTCGTAAAATCCACTCGCCTGTGGATCGCTTAATATCTCTAGATGTGTATAACTAGACGCTTTTAAAAGTGGCATAAAATGCCTAAACAGCTTCGAACCGATACCTTGCCCAATAAATTCTGGCAACACCCACAAGCCATCTAATTCGATTAATTGGTCGTCAAGACTTAGTTCTAAGTGCTCAATTAACGGTAATGATAGGGGTTTGAGTGCAGCATATCCGCAAATTGTGTCTTCGTAATAGGCAAGCCAATAGGTATAGAACGGATTGAGTAAATCCGTCTCTGTTGTTGTTAATTCATGCCGACATGCCTGAATAAATTCATCAGAATATCCCCAGTAAGACTTTGCAGCTATTGCCAAGGAGGTGAGTATTTCAAATTCAAAGGCGTGCGCTTTTCTGATAGAGATTTCCATACTATTCCTTTTCACCTTGGCCTTTTCACCTTGCCCTTTTTAATCTTGGCCTTGTAACCCTATGCCTGTTAACCCAGATTAGTTTTAACACTGCCAGCAACATGCAGTGCTTTTTGTAGGGCAATTTCAATCGAATCGTCAGATGCTAAGGCCACTCCCATTCGTCTTGTACCTGCAACTTCGGGTTTACCAAATAATCGTAAATCGGTATTTGGCAACGAAAGCGCATCACCAAGGTTAGAATATTCGACTTGTGTTGAGTTGCCGCTCACGAGCATAGCAACTGATACAGAAGGTCGTCTAAATCCAATGTTAGGAATGGGTAAGCCAAGAAATGCACGCGCATGTAAAGCAAACTCAGAAAGGTCTTGGGAAATTAGTGTCACCATCCCTGTATCGTGCGGCCGTGGTGAAACTTCACTAAAAGTCACATCATCTCCCTTAATAAAAAGCTCAACACCAAACAAGCCATAACCACCTAGCGCAGTAGTCACTTTTTCGGCCATTTCTTGGGCTCTTTGTAAGGCCAATCCTGACATGGCTTGTGGTTGCCAACTTTCGCGATAATCACCATCTTGTTGTCGGTGTCCAATTGGTTCGCAATAGCTTGTTCCATTCACATGTCTAATCGTTAACAAGGTAATTTCATAATCAAAATCAACAAAACTTTCTACAATAACTTTGCCTTTTCCTGCTCGCCCGCCCTCTTGCGCATATTGCCAAGCAGTTTCAATATCAGCTGATGACTTAAGTAGACTTTGCCCTTTACCCGACGAACTCATAATGGGCTTAACAATACACGGAAAGCCAATTTGACCGACCGCTTCTTTAAACTCTTGCTCGTCTTGAGCAAAAACAAAGCCAGAGCTTGGTATGTTTAATTCTTCAGCAACCAGTCTTCTAATACCCTCACGGTTCATCGTCAAATGCGCAGCATTTGCACTGGGAACCACATTAAACCCTTCAGACTCAAGTTTAAGCAGGCTAGAAGTCGCGATTGCTTCTATTTCAGGGACAATAAAATCAGGCTTTTCAGTGTAAACGATCTGTTCAAGCGCTTCGCCATCTAGCATCGAGATGCAGTATGAACGGTCGGCAACTTGCATTGCGGGTGCATTTTCATAGCGGTCTAGCGCAACCACTTCACAACCAAGGCGTTTTAATTCGATAACGACTTCTTTACCTAATTCACCAGAGCCAAGTAACATCACTTTAGCTGAGCTTGCAGAAAATGGCGTACCTAGCACACCTAAGGGAATAGCAGAATCTTTAATGGACATAAAATTGATGATATATACAGATAATAGATAGCGTTATTTAAGCATATTTACCAAAAAAGGTAAGCTATTGATTGTAAATTACCTATTGAGACAAAGGTCGTCTCGCGTCTCTAACGGCTTTAGGATGCATCAATGCTTCCAATTCTAGAAGGTTATTCGCAATTTTTGCATGTAGGTTTGCGTCATTAGTGACTGCGTTATACAACCAATGATAAAGATCTTCAAAATCATAAGGACTGCCATACCCATCAATAAAGAGTTCAGATAATTGCAGTTGTGCCCTTAAGTGCCCCATCGCAGAGGCTTCTCGTAAGAAGATGACCGCCCTTTTTATATCTTGTTGAACAAATTTCCCTTGTGCATGGTAACGCCCTAATTGCTCAAGAGCAGCAGGGAGCCCTTGGTCAGCTGCTTGACGCATGTAATATATACCTTGCATTGGATTAGCATCAGTGCAAACTCCCCATGCCAGCATATCTCCCCACAAAAATTGGAAAGCCGGTACGCGCATTATGTCGGCACGTGCTTCTATATCCTCAACTATTTGGCAACGGTCATCACGAACCCGCTGTAAATGTTGATTGTTGTTAATGAGCCTAATTAACTCATCCTGTTTATAGACTTGAACTGCTTCTAGCTCTTGAGCCAGCGCATTGCTGTTTAACGCTAAAGCGAATAATGCTGTGCACAAAAATAGCAGCGTATTTATACGAAGACTTTTAATTATGTTTGTTTTCATGCGAACTCGCTGTCTTGTAGGGTAAAAGCACGTTGTTTCTTACTGTGTTAGTTATCGACCAATTACGTTTTTTTATGATAAATAAACACTAAAAAGCAATGTAAACATACAATTTAATTAGTACGCACACACTAAAATACCATTGACAAAATGATTAATTAGTGGTTTCATCACAATCTAGCGAGTATTAATGCGATTTTATTCTAATATTTGCGATTTTGTTTACAGTTCATGTTTTATGGTCGTCATCTTTACTTGCAGCTTGAAAAGATCCTGCCTAAACATAAATTTGTCCTTACTTATCGGTTATCCCTAGAGCCGTAAAGATTCAGCCAAGCATTTTGCTTGGCTTTTTTTTGGCCATTGTTTACATGACTTTTTTTGTATGAAAGTAAACGATAATGCTAAAACTACTGTAAGATTGAACACTAAAAACGTTTTTAAAAGACCATCCCCTACATGAAATACAAAGATTTAAGAGACTTTATCGAGCAGCTAGAAAAAATTGGTCAACTCAAACGAGTTTCTATGCCGATTGATACTGAATTAGAGATGACAGAAATTGCTGACCGGACACTGCGCGCGGGCGGTCCAGCTATCTTGTTCGAAAACCCAAGAAACCACGATATGCCGGTGTTAGCTAATTTATTTGGCACACCTGAGCGAGTCGCGCTAGGTATGGGTCAAGAGTCAGTCGAAGCCCTGCGCGAAGTAGGAAAGCTGCTTGCTTTTCTCAAAGAGCCAGAGCCACCTAAAGGCCTGAAAGACTTAATGAGTAAGATACCCGTATTTAAGCAGGTACTTAATATGCCTGCTAAAGTGGTCAGAAAAGCGGTTTGCCAACAAAATGTTATTAGTGGCGACGACGTTGATTTAGCAAAGCTCCCTGTTCAACGTTGTTGGCCTGGCGATGCAGCGCCTTTAATCACATGGGGACTGACAGTCACGCGAGGTCCACACAAAAAACGTCAGAACTTAGGCATTTATCGCCAACAAGTTATCGCTAAAAACAAAATTATCATGCGCTGGCTATCACACCGAGGTGGCGCACTTGATTTTAAAGAATGGTGCCAAACACACCCTGGCAAACCTTATCCAGTTTCAGTTGCATTGGGCGCCGATCCGGCGACTATACTAGGTGCAGTAACCCCTGTTCCCGATACATTATCTGAATATGCTTTTGCCGGACTTTTACGGGGCGATAAAACAGAAGTCGTCAAATCAATATCAAATGATCTGCAAGTGCCAGCAAGCGCAGAAATTGTATTAGAAGGTTATATAGCACAAGACGAAACCGCACCTGAAGGTCCATATGGCGATCATACCGGTTACTATAACGAAGTAGATGATTTTCCAGTGATGACGGTTACCCATATCACTCATCGTGACAACCCAATATATCATTCAACTTATACTGGTAGACCACCCGATGAGCCTGCCATACTTGGTGTTGCATTAAATGAAGTATTTGTGCCTATTTTACAAAAACAATTTCCCGAAATAGTTGATTTTTATCTGCCACCTGAAGGATGTTCGTACCGTATGGCAGTAGTTACCATGAAAAAACAATATCCAGGGCACGCCAAACGAGTCATGATGGGCGTGTGGTCTTTTTTAAGGCAGTTTATGTACACCAAATTTGTGATTGTTTGCGATGACGATGTCAATGCTCGGGATTGGAATGACGTCATTTGGGCAATTACCACAAGAATGGATCCGGCTCGCGACACCACCTTGATTGAAAGCACCCCTATCGATTATCTAGATTTTGCTTCGCCAGTGTCTGGCTTAGGGTCTAAGATGGGAATGGATGCGACTAACAAAATGCCAGGCGAAACCGATAGAGAATGGGGCACGCCAATTATCATGGATGAAGAAGTTAAACAAAAAGTAGATGATATTTGGCAAGAACTCGGACTTTTAGAGTAAACTATCGACCAAATAGCCAGGTTAAAACAGCCTTGCTTTCGTAATCAAGGCCATTTTGGCTGCACAGGAAAACAATGACAATTATCAATACAGACGTGGTGAGCATCGATTCGCTCACCCCACACGTACTAAAAATAGTGCTGGATGCCAAACAAAACCTGACGTTTAAAGCAGGACAGTATCTACAAGTAGTTATGGGAGAAAAAGACAAGCGCCCTTTTTCTATTGCCAATATGCCAAGTACCGATGGATTATTAGAACTTCATATAGGGGCGACTCCTGATAATCCTTATGCGTTTGAAGTAGTAGAAAAAGCAAAAACAACTAAACAGCTTGATGTTGAAGTGGGTCTGGGTAGTGCGTTTTTACAAAAGAGTAATTTACCAGCGATCTTAATAGCAGGTGGAACAGGCTATAGTTATACAAAATCTATATTATTTGCATTACTACAAGAACAACCAAAACGCGACGTAACGCTATATTGGGGCGCTAAAAATGCTGCTGATTTGTACGAAGCCCAAGCCCTAACCGAGTTATCTGCGGCTCATCCTCAATTCACGTTTGTGCCCGTTATCGAAAACAAACATGATGATTGGGCTGGTAAAATTGGTTTAGTGCATCAAGTCGTAATGGACGATCATCCCGAGTTATCAAACAATCAAGTATATGTGGCTGGTCGCTTTGAAATGGCTGGTGTTATAAAAGAAGCGTTTTTACCACTGGGTTTATTACCTGAGAATTTGTTGGGCGATGCATTTGCCTTTTTAAAATAACAACACATCAAAAAGGGAAAGTGGGAGAATTTATGCTTTTATTTGCTGGTCGGTTTACAACACGCACTTTTATATGCCTTATATTATTGGTTCACGTATTAGCAAGTAACGCAGAAGAACAAAGTAATGCGGTAGCTGCACCAAATAGCGCTAACAAAGAGCACGGTCCAAAAGAGCTCTACGATATTGCCAATTCAGTATCTGCAAAACGTATCGAGCAAGATATCGCAACACTGGTTAGCTTTGGTACAAGACATACCTTATCTGGAACAGAGTCTGATACACGAGGTATAGGCGCTGCAAGACGATGGATAAAGTCAGAATTTGACAAAATATCTATGCAATGCGGTGGATGTTTAGAAGTATTTTTTCAATCCGAAGTCATCTCGGGTGAACGCCGCATACCTAATGCTACTGAAGTCATGAGTGTTATTGCGATCCAAAAAGGCACGAGCGATCCTAATAGGTATGTATTAATGAGCGGTGACATTGATTCTAGAGTCACAGATGTGATGAACTTTACCGACGACTCGCCTGGCGCAAATGACAATGCTTCAGGCGTTGCCGGTACACTTGAAGCTGCGCGAATACTCAGTCAGTACAAGTTTAACGGCAGCATAGTATATGCGGCCTTGGCAGGAGAAGAACAAGGTTTATTTGGCGGTCGTATTTTAGCTGAATACGCCCAAGCCAATGAATGGCAACTAAAAGCAGTGTTGAATAACGACATGATTGGCAATATTAAAGGCGTTAACGGCGTCATCGACAATACAACTGCACGCATATTTGCCGAAGGTACCCGCTACACTGAAACAGAACAAGAAGCCCGACTACGCCGCTACACTGGAGGAGAAGTTGATTCTCCAAGCCGAAATCTAGCCCGTTACATCGATAAAATGGCAGATCAATACATCGAAAACCTTGATACGATGGTTATTTATCGTCTAGACCGCTTCAGACGTGGAGGCCATCATCGCCCTTTTAATGATTTGGGTTATCCGGGTGTCCGTATTATGGAAACAAACGAAAATTACACACGACAACACCAAGATTTGCGCACCGAGGACGGAATAAATTACGGCGATACTATTGATGGCGTAGATTTTGATTACGCAGCGAAATTGACCGCTTTAAACGCTGTGTCGTTAGCGGGTATGTCTTGGGCGCCAAAGCCGCCAATAAAAGTCAATATTGCAGGCGCAGTTGAGCCTTCAACTACGCTCAGTTGGGCTGCCTTACCTGAAGCAGAAAATCCACAACTGGCAGGTTACAAAATATATTGGCGCTTAACTGATGCACCGCAGTGGCAATTTAGTCGCGATGTCGGCATGGTCACACAGTTCACATTAGAGAATGTCGTGATTGATAACTACTTTTTTGGTGTTGCTAGTGTGAGTAAGGATGGCTTTGAAAGCCCTGTTGTTTACCCTGGTGCTGCTGGTGCCTTTGGCGAATAAAAAGAAGAGTTTCGGGTTTTAATCCATACTATTTTTAAAGATTGACAGTGAAATAAGCGTTTACACCGCAAAACAAATCCAATGCGCTTTTTTATACGTTTAAAGTGTCGTTAAGAAGGCTATCAACAGTGTTGGTTGTTAGTCTTCGTCGAGCTAAACGGAGAAAATTAATGCGCAAACAGGTCCAATCGTTCTTACCATCAATCAACAAAATTAAAATGACCAATGCAATCAGTATTTCGGCGTTACTGATTGGGTCAATAATATTGATGTCAGGGATCGCAAAGGCACAATCCTCTAACAATAAAGACTTATCACTTGTTGGCAACATTGTACCAACGCTCATCGACAACCCCGATTACCCATCACGTGCAAGCGCCATTGTGCAAAAAGCACTTGGCGATTATAACGTGACCGTCACGGCGACTACACAAGCATGGTCGGGCAGCGGTTTGCGTAATGGCACCTACAGTGGTTTTATTGACCATTACTCGTTAAATAATAAACGTAATAATTATTTATATTCTGATGTCTACTTAACGATCCCTTTGCATATTGCGTCTACAGAATCGCGTGCGACCGACGTAACACGCCTCGACAAAATCTACAGAACATCCGTCGGCGTTGAAAATCGATTTGCTAACACCGATAAGTTTAGGTCAGAACGCTCGGTAAGATGGGCGCGTTCCCCAGATTTCTTGGGAAACATAGGCCAACTAGGGGGCCAACGCGTCGACTTTATTTTAGCCGACAAATTCATGCTCGATGAATTCAACAAACAGCTTAGCAATGCAAATGAAGAAAAGATGTATATATCTAAAACACCGATTTACACTGTTAACCTTCATTTAGCGATGCGCAGCGATGCACCCAACGCGCAAGCGGTAATCGATGCCTTTAATAAAGGTCTGCAATCACTAAAAGACTCTGGCGAGTATGCAGGTTTAATCGCGCCAAGTGATGATGCGGCCTCTTTACTCGACGAGGCCTTATACCAAGAAATTGTGCGTAAATGGTAAGTGTTGAAATTAAATTTAGAAATTGCGGGTCTACTAGCTGTATAGCAACACCTCAAAAGAGTTAAACATGAATCCAACAGTTAAAAACGTTATTTCAATCGTCGTTATTGTGACGCTTGTTTATTTTGGCAATAATTTTCTACAAAGTTATTTAGGCGAGAAAGCGATTGGTAAAATCAGCTTTGAAGTCTACGATTTAGCAGAAGCAAAAGCGCTTGCCGAGCAACAAGGAAAGCTGGTATTAGCCGATTATTCAGCGATTTGGTGTCCAAGTTGCCGTAAGTTAGATAATGAAGTATTTGCAAATAGTGACATCGCGACAACTATTGAATCTAGCTTTATATACGCTCGCTTAGAACATGATACTATTCAAGGAACCGCTTTTGCCAGACAATACGACCTGGTTGGTTTTCCTAGAGTGCTTGTGCTTGACCCAAACGGCGAGCAATTAGTAGAGATGCCACTAACCTTTAACCCACATCAGTATCAGGCCAATTTAGACCGAGTGATCTCTACATTTATAAAGTCTGAGTAAAATCAATTAATGGGTTCACACAAAAAAGCATATTTAGCATAATGAATTTATTGCGATAAAGCGTATAAGTAGGCGCCGTAACTTGCTTCTTCTTTGGGTGAATAAATGTCTAATGCTAATTGGCTTTTTAAGATAGGTTTGTATATCTGCGCCAGACCACCATCAATAAATATCGACTGATCTGAATTAGCATGTTCTTTTACAATATCAATAAGGTAATCAGCGCCTTGCTGTAACCAATCTTGTACATGTATACTTTTATCTTGAGTAGATAAAAGCATGGGGACTAGCTGCCCAAACTCACCTGCATTCGCGCGCCCATACTTTTCGATTATGCCCGAGACTGACGTGCCTATTCGGCTTGCCATGATGTCAAATAAATCTCTATCATGTGTTGGTGACTCAAGCGCTTGTAAAAACCACGAGACCGCTTTTTTACCCAGCCAGGCGCCAGAGGCAATATCACCCAATAAAAAACCATGCCCGCCAAACAGTTTAAGACCTGTTTGTTGCACTTTATCAACACTTGCAAGCGGTTCATAAAAAGCAATGCACGAGCCTGTACCCACAATTATTAAACAGCACGATTGCCCCATATTGGCAGCCATGCAAGAGAAATGAATATCGGTGCGCAAAAATAACTGTTTGAAAGGATGCTGCCACTGGACAAAGCGCTCATAAGCAGACCCTACCCCAGCGCCAGCACATCCAGCGCTAACAGTGCAATCATTTAAGGTAAGTGGATGCCAAGGCTGATGCTTATTCGCAAGATTGTATGTGTCGAGAGCTTGCTCGCATGCCGATTGAATAGAGTGCAAAGCACCATCGAAATCAGCAAAGATGTTAGCGGGACCTGTCACGCTTTCGGCTAATTTACCGCCTTGGGCGTTATACAAAACGGCTCTGCACTTTGTACCACCACCATCTATTCCAATAATCCATTCGTTATCGTTCATTGCTACCTAGTTTGATTATTACCCGAATTTTAATCAGTTTACCGCAGTTTTGAACAGTCTGTTAAGCTTTGCTTGACTGACTATTGGATTGATTGGGCAAAACAAGATAATCTTTACCTCAACTAAGCCAATGAAAATCCAAAGTAGAGCAATGAATAAATTATTGATTTTAATTACCATTAGTTTTTCACTATGGTTGACCTCGTGCTCTAAAGCACCCGATGATTCAAACAAAAATCGCATCAACAATAATAGTAGTCATAGTGAAAACCGTGGGTTATCTAGCAAATCAATCGAACCTTCGCTTTTTTTTGAGCAGACTATGAATCCTAAGCCGTTCTTACCAAAAGATACTCAGCCTCGTAAAATATCGTGTGACTTGCCCGAGGTAAATGCAAGCACTCATCTAACGAGTCAAGAAGCTAATTATGCAGATTATGGTTGGGAACAACGAGTCGCCCATGACTGGTCCTTTTTTGACGTTCCCAGCAACACTAGCAATACTAGCGATACGAGTAATATGGGACGCATTCTGCTTATCGATATCAAACAAAAAGATGGCATACCAGCTTATCGATATTTAGCAAACAACACTCACACACAGCGTTATGAGCCTTGGAGTTCGTCGAAGATTTTTGCCTATACTGGCGCAATGGCACAGCTAAGAATATCTGCTAAAAATATGAATGCTGACAATCCAATCAAGGTTTCTGAGGGTCTGATTGGCGAGCATCATATTGCCGACATGATCACCAGCATTAATAGCTATGACCCTTTCGGTAAGGCAGATGGCAATAGTAATGCGCTAGCCACCTTTTTTGCAAACCTAGCCACGCGTCAGTATCTCACTGGCTTATTTTACGATGAATGGCTTAAGTTAAGCACGCCTAACATCTCATTTAGCGGCGCATACGGACCAACAGCGTTTTCGCCAAGTGAGTTTACATGGAGAGCAAACAGTAGCAGCAAAAACCAAAACAATGATGTCATTCAAACAATGCCAATCAATATGAACAATATTGCCAGTGAAGACCCTGGCTACTTACCATATCGCTGCGACAACTGTGGCTTAACCGGCAATAAACCCATGACAACGCTTGCACAAGCTGAATGGTTAAAGCGCTTAGCCATGCATAGTGATGATTCAAGCACAGCGCACCCTGAATTAACACAAGGTGATGTCGACACTCTGTTTTACGGTACTGGTAATTCCGAAAGTAATGAACAAATGGCAGGCATGACTTTGGGCATTTCGACTATGCTGCAACAGGCGATTGCCAAAACATTAGATGCGCAACACGCCAGTCCAACAAGTAGTAAAGCAATCTTAGATAAAGCCACTAATGGCAAATGGCGAGTGTTCCAGAAGATAGGATGGGGGCCAAGTGAAACCCGTTCAACTAGCGAAAACGTGGTACTTGCCTATGTTTGTTTACCAGAATATAAGGGCGGACGGGCATTTGTAGTAGCCGCGCAGGCTGCGGTTGCTGACGCTAAAGACGAAAATGTCGCACTAGCGGGTTTAAAAATGCAAGCGCTGCTTGATAATGCCATTGCAAAGTATTTGGAAACCTATTGATCGACAAAGAGAAAGTGAGGATCTAGCGACTATTTCTTAGAATGAAGATATTCACGCGGGACACGTTTTGACACCCGCGTCATTAACTCGTAGCCAATAGTCCCAATATGATCGGCAACCTGATTAATTTCAAGCTTGTCACCCCATAGCTGCACAGTATCACCAATGCTAACCGACGCTAAATCAGTCACATCAAAGGTTAGCATATCCATCGAAACACGCCCGACTAAGTTAATTATCGAATTATTACACCAAGCCGGAGTGCCAGTAGGCGCATGCCTTGGATAGCCGTCTGCATAGCCAATGGCAACGGTTGCAATTAACGATTCACGCACTGCTCGCCAAGTACTGCCATAGCCGACCGAGTCACCTTTTGGAATTTTTCGCAATGCAATAATTTGTGTATTCAGGCTCATCACCGCTTGTAGTGACAAGGGGTTGTCTTGCGCTTGAAATGGTGTAGAGCCATACATGGCAATGCCAAGCCTAACGTATTCTTGTCGAGCATGCGCGAATCGGGCGTGAGTCGCTGAATTAGCGATACAAAGAGGATTAGTGAGCCCTTCTACTTTTTCTAAGAATAGGGCAATTTGACGCTTAGCATCGTCTTGACGTACCTCATCAGCATTGGCCAAATGGGTACATAGCACTGATTGTTCGTTAACAAAAGAGGCATAGTCCTTAAATATATGTTCGAGCTTGCTGATATGCAGGCCGAGTCTGTGCATACCCGTATCAAATTTAAGCCACGCTTTGTGTTTTAATTCGCTTGCCTTACCACTTTTTTCAAACTCATCATAGGCGTCTAATTGCCACTCGCTATGTAACATCCATACAAGATCGTATGTATTGGAAATATATAAATCGTTGCTGTGGTGAGGCCCTTGCAATATAAGTATAGTTTGTAGAATACCAGCATCGCGAAGCTCAATCGCTTCAGATAAAAATGCGACAGCAAGCATATCGACTTGTGATGCTAAGCGCTTAGCGACTTCAAGCGCACCATTACCGTAGGCATCAGCTTTGACCACTGCAATCACTTTTGGGCTTGCTGCATGCATAGTCAGCGTTTTTAGATTGGCATCAATGGCAGCCAAATCTATCTTTGCAATGGTTGGGCGTGTCATGGTTTTTACTTCCTTTGCTAACACGAAGGCTTGTTAAATGCGTTTTGTGTGAAATGCATTTTAGATAATTTTGTTCACATATTCTGTTCACATATTTTGTCTGCATATAGTGTAACACGATGCATTAATGAACAAATATCAAATAATTCCAATTCTATTCATAAAAATGGAATAAATTATTACCAATGTGTCGCGCTTTACAGGTTTTTAACTTACTATACTGATAAATAAAGCAGTAGAAGAATACAAAATACAATAACAAAAAGGAAAGGATATGCGCATGCTACCCTGTATTCATCAGCCACTTAACAAAATGCTATTTTCAAGACAGCATGGGTCAAGCCTATGATTGACCAGTTTAGCATTATTGATTGGTCAGTATTTGCAGCATATGCGATTATATTAGTGGTCACAGGACTTTGGTTTAACCGTAAAGCGCAATCAAGCAAAGACTATTTTTTAGCTGGTAACCAAATGCCCATTTGGCTAGTGGGTATTTCTGTGTTGGCGACTTCGCAATCAGCTGCCACATTCTTAGGTGGCCCTGATCAAGGCTACAGAGGCGACTTGACCTATTTAGCCACTAATATTGCTGGTTTTATTGCTGCTGGCTTTGTTTCCTATTTTTTACTCCCTAAGTTTTATCGATACAAAGTATATACGGTTTACGAGCTACTCGCCCAACGCTTTGGCGAGAATGCAAAATATCAAGCTGGCAGCGTATATTTGTTAGGAAGACTGTTTGCAAGCGGTGCTCGCTTGTACATGGCAGCGTTAGCTGTTGCGATGATTTTGTTTGGCAATATTGAAGCAAGCAACGTTGTCTTGTCTATCTTGTTAATCGCGACCATAGGCTTCACTTACACCATGTATGGCGGTGTCAGAAGCGTGATTTATTCTGATGTGATCCAAGCAATGGTATATATTTTAGCGGCGCTATTAGTATTGGGCTATCTATTTACCAGTATTCCGGTTGATTTTGCCACTATCATCGCTGCGCTCGATAACCCAGGTAATGAACAAGCATCAAAACTTACCTTACTTAACTTTTCGCTTGACTTCGGTGGCGGCGGCGTATTTAGTTTTTGGGCAATTCTGACAGGTTTTGTTTTATTAAATATCGCAGCATTTGGCTTAGATCAGGATGTCACGCAGCGCATGCTTACCTGTAAAGATGCCAAAAGCGCCAACAAAGCGCTGTTAAGCTCTATTTTAATGGGTATACCCGTTGTGCTAATTTTCGTATGCATTGGTTTACTCTTATTTGTGTATTATCAACGACCCGACTTGATGAACTCAGGTGTTGAAGGCGCACCAACACCCGAATTTGTTGGCCAAACCGTGACTATTTTTATGTATTACGTGTTGACTGACTTACCTAATGGCATAAAAGCAATTGTCACCATCGGGATAATTGCGGCGGCACTATCGACCTTAAATTCGGGGCTTAATAGTATGTCGTCAGTGCTTGTTCAGGACCTGTATAAAGGCTTTTACTGTGGTGTATTAAAAAATACCCAGCCCAGTGAGCATAAGTTAGTCACTGCGGGGCGAATTAGCATGGGGATTGTTGCTATTTTACTTAGTGCTATGGCGGCACTGTGTTTTTACTGGCAACAATACACTGACACACCATTACTTGCTTTTGCCTTAAGCGTGATGGTGTTTTCATATAGCGGCCTCTTAGGCATTTATTTTACTGCGTTATTTACCACTCGCGGCAGCGCTGGCTCTATAATTGCGGCATTACTGGTTGGTTTTTCAATTCCAGTGCTCATGCAGCCCTACATCCAAACACTTTACTTACCCGAGTCGTGGCAGTTTGATCTTAATTTTGCCTATCAACTCGTAATCGCAACCACAGTTGCCACCCTCATTTGTTGTATGGGTACTAGCGAACATGCCAAAGCATTCTCGACAGGAGATGATGTAGATGACGCAAGCATTTAATAATCAAGCTAGCACTGAAGCTAGTTCAACAAAGCAGTTAATACAGCAGCTCGAGAGCCTTATCTCAGAAGGTCGTAACCCTAATACCATGCAACTAGACGAGTTAGATACTCGCCAATTACTCACGATTATCAATCAGGAAGACCAAAAAGTAGCCAATGCTGTCGCCGCCGCTCTGCCGGCTATTACACAAGCGGTCGATTTAGCCGTGGTGAGCTTACAAAATGGTGGCAGACTCATCTATATAGGGGCAGGTACCAGTGGCCGCCTTGGCATTTTAGATGCTGTTGAATGCAGGCCTACTTTTAGTGTTTCAGACGACTTAGTCGTTGGCTTGATTGCAGGCGGAGAAAAAGCCTTGATACATGCCGTTGAAGGTGCTGAAGACAACCCTCAAGCAGGTCTAGACGATCTTAAAGCTATCAACTTACAAAGCAATGACTTTTTGCTTGGGATAGCGGCAAGTGGTCGCACACCTTATGTCATTAGCGCTCTTAAATACGCTAAATCACTGGGGTGTAAAACCGCAAGCTTAGTCTGTAATCCAGATTCGGTGATGCTCGATATGGTTGATGCGGGCATTTGTGCTCAAGTTGGCCCTGAATGCTTGACCGGCTCTACGCGCATGAAATCGGGTACTGCGCAAAAGCTTGTGTTGAATATGTTAAGTACGGCAAGCATGGTAAAACTAGGAAAAGTCTATGAAAACCTCATGATTGATGTGAACGCGACAAACCAAAAGCTACATGCCCGAGCTGTTCGTATTGTCATGCAAGCAACGCAGTGCTCGCAAGAGCTCGCAAAAGCCGCACTCGACCGAGCCGATAATAGCGCAAAATTAGCCATACTGATGATATTAACTAATCAAGACGCGAGCGCGGCTAAACAGATACTTGCCAATAGCCACGGGCACTTACGCAAGGCGCTTAATCAAGACGCTTAATCAAGGTGTTTAATCAAAGTGCTTGGTTAAGGTAATCGTTAAAAGCACTTATTCAAGAGAGAAATTAAATGCGGGATTCTATTAAGCTTATCAACATCGGTGTTATTTTCTTGCTCAGTTTACTTGTGGCCTGCGCACCAAGTGGTCAAGAATCTTCGATTGTAACTAACACGGATGCCAATGGGCTCGCTAAACACGTACAATCTAGACTTATTTTAGGCAGTGAAAGGGCCAACACTTATTTACCAATGCTCAAAGGAAAAAAAGTCGGCTTAGTGCTTAACCAAACCTCCAATATTTACCATCTTGATAGCGATGCCAAGCCTTTACCAAAACCTGTCCATTTAGCCGATTTCTTGCTATCGAACAACATTGAGGTGCAAGTCCTTTTTGCGCCAGAACATGGCATTAGAGGAAATAAAGGCGCTGGTGAGCATATACAAAACGGCAAAGACAGTGAAACACAATTACCCATAGTATCTATTTACGGCCCAAGCAAACTTCCCAATAACGAAGTAATGAACCAACTTGATGTCATTGTGTTTGATATCCAAGATGTGGGCACGCGCTTTTATACTTATATTAGCTCTATGCACTACATGATGCAGGCTGCCGCCAAGCACGATGTTGAGTTTATCGTCTTAGACCGCCCTAACCCAAACGGCGAGTTTATCGATGGCCCTGTTCTTGATATGGCCTTCCAATCATTTGTTGGGATGCATCCTATTCCGGTATTACATGGATTAACGGTTGGTGAACTTGCTAAGATTATTGTGGCTGAAAAATGGATAGAACAGGCTGACAATTTGTCTCTAACCGTTGTTAACATGTTGCATTACCATAAAAACATGGCTTACGAATTGCCAATCTCACCCAGTCCAAACTTACCCAATTATCAAGCTATTCGTTTATATCCGTCACTGTGTTTTTTTGAGCCTACTGCGGTAAGTATTGGGCGCGGTACTGACTTTCCATTTCAAGTGACCGGTCATAACAGCCTACATCTTGGCGATTTTGCGTTCACGCCAGTGACAAAACCCTACGCTGCGTCAATACCCAAATTGATGGATGTGTTGCTGAATGGCAAAGACCTTCGCAGCAGCAATATTGAAGGTTTGGACTTATCATTGTTTGTAAGATACAGACAAGCATTTCAAAAAAGCGATTTACCGTTTTATACCTCAGCGAGCTTTATGGACAAACTTGCAGGCACCGATCAACTGCGTATTGCGATTGACCGCGGCGATCCACTCGAAAAAATAAGAGCAAGTTGGCAAAGTGACTTAGCTAATTACAAAGAGATGATAAAGCCACATTTGTTATATCCTACCGAGGCGCTATTGTAAAAAGCACAGTACCACTTGTTTACGCTAAAACCCCTGTCATTCCCGCGAAGGCTTAATACTGATCGGTTAAGCCAAAACCCCGTCATTCCCGCGAAGGCGGGAACCCCCTTGGAACTGTGCGATGTTAGCTAAGTGTATGTTTTAATACGTTTTGTAATAACATCAACCAGATCCCCGCCTTCGCGAGGATGACGAGGAAGTCTTAAACGAGGATGACGAGGAAGTCTTAAACGAG
>CAYURD010000071.1:0-20149 GCA_964446865.1 uncultured Glaciecola sp. | reverse complement strand
TTTGAAGAAGTAAAAGACGACAAAAAATAGTTACTAGAATCTATATATTTTAGTGCACTATTACGGCAAAGGCGCGCCCTCTAACGAGTGTTGCGCCTTTGTTGCGACATTGCTATGACGATGTCTATTTATGATTAATTAATTAAAACAACTGCGTGTTAATGGGTGGAGTATGTCTAAAAGAGACTATTATGAAGTGCTTGGTGTCGGTAAAAGCGCTGACGCGCGCGAGATCAAAAAAGCTTATAAAAAGCTGGCGATGAAATATCACCCTGATAGAACTCAGGGCGATAAAGCACTTGAAGAAAAGTTTAAAGAAATACAAGAAGCCTACGAAATACTAACCGACGACAGAAAGCGACAGGCTTACGATCAATATGGCCATGCAGGCGTTGACCCTAACCGAGGCGGCGGCGCAGGTGCAGCTGATTTTGGCGACATTTTTGGTGACGTATTCGGGGATATATTTGGTGGCGGTGGCGGTCGTGGTCGCAGCCGAGCAAGACAAGGCTCTGACCTGCGTTATAACCTGGAAATGACCCTTGAAGAAGCGGTGAGAGGTAAAGAAGTTGAAATTCGTGTACCAACGCTTGTTGAGTGTGACACCTGTGATGGCTCAGGCGCGAAAAAAGGTACATCTCCAACCACTTGCCCAACATGTAAAGGCAATGGCCAAGTGCAAATGCGTCAGGGCTTTTTTGCGGTACAACAAACCTGCCCAACATGTTCAGGTAAAGGAAAAATAATTTCAGACCCGTGTTCACCGTGTCGTGGCCAAGGGCGTATTGAAAAAACCAAAACGCTATCGGTTAAAGTACCCGCAGGCGTTGATACTGGTGACAGAATTAGATTGTCGGGTGAAGGTGAAGCTGGCGAAATGGGCGCACCAGCGGGCGATTTGTATGTTCAGGTAAATGTGCGCGACCATGAAATATTTACACGAGACAATAACAATCTATATTGTGAAGTCCCCTTAGGGTTTACTACCGCAGCTTTAGGCGGCGAAATACAAGTGCCAACACTTGATGGTAAAGTAAAGCTTAAAATAACACCTGAGACACAAACAGGTAAAATGTTTAGGCTCAGAGGCAAGGGCGTTAAATCTGTACGCAGCGGCAGTGTGGGTGACTTAATTTGTAAAGTTGTGATTGAAACGCCGGTGAACTTATCAAGCAAGCAAAAAGAATTGCTCGAAGAGTTTGAAGTGTCAATTAATGGCCAAGCGGCAAAGCACAGACCAAAAGAAAAAGGCTTTTTTGATGGCGTGAAAAAGTTTTTTGATGACCTGACTAATTAAGCTTTCAACAACATCTTTGCTTTTGAAGTAGGCTGATAAAGCCATATTATTAATAACGCTGAACATTTTTTGTTCGGCGTTTTTTATATAAATTTCCAATTTTCTAAAAATTGTCTACGCTAATAACTGAAAGGTTTGAGGCTTTACGCAAAAACTACGGCAAAACTAAGGTGTAATGCGCAAGCAAAAATACCCGCAAACCACGATATTACTCGTTTACTGATAATCAAAGGATACTTTATGTCAACCGCTCCTAATACTTCTCGTTATTTTACGGCAACAACTAAAGCACTCATCCCTGTTATAACAATTGTGAGCATGAGTCTTATCTCGCTTACTGGTATTGCTAATGCTCAAGAGCTCAAAAAAGCGAGTAGTAAAAAGCAAGCTGACACTGTCGTCACATTTAGAAAGTCCTTGTTACAGCTAGTCAGAGCCAACATGGGCCCTTTAGGGGCGATGGCTAAAGGTAATATTCCAATGGATGCAGATACGATTGCCTTAAACGCACAGCGCATCGAGTTTTTAGGTGGCATGATGCACGATTACTTTGCCACTGATACCCGCGATTTTGACGTTAATACTGAGGCAAAAAACGATATTTGGACTAATTATGACGACTTTTCAAGCAAAGCCGATGATATGGTAGCTGCAGCATCAAGTTTGCAAGAGCTAGTGGCGAATAACCAAGAAGGCGACTATCGCAAGGGCATTGGTCGATTAGGCGGCACTTGCAAAGCATGTCACGACGATTATAAGAAAGATTAAAAGTCGTATATATCTGAACTCACTTCGGGCGGCCATACCTCAACTATCAAATAAATGAGCATGGCCGTAATCAGTAAACTTAACAAAAACCTAAGCCACGGAAACTTTGTCTGACCAATGTCTGTGTATTGGTGTTGTATGCGCTCAGGATTTGTATTTTCAGACCCGCTGTTATCTAGGGTGTCATGCTCAACACTTTTATAACCGCTTATCATGGCACTTGTTAAAGGCTGATTTAGCTTGCTTTTGTAAAAAAGGACTGCTGCGATATGAATTCCTACAAACGCGAGTAAGACATAATATGCGTTGTGGTGAAGATAGTCGGCTGCGTCTTGCCATGTTTCAGTCAGCAATCCATAGTATGGCCCTTCGCTGAATATTTCATCGCTGACAAACAAACCGCTACTGGCTTGAAGTAATATGAGTCCTAAAAGCACCATAATAGAATATGCACCTGCAGGATTATGGCCTAAATTAACATTGTGCTTGTTTGACGTTTTTGTGGACATATACGAAAGCACGAACCTGGGTGACACGATGAATTGGCTAAACCTCGCATAATGCGTTCCCATTAAGCCCCAGCATATCCTAAAAATCACCAGTCCTAGCATGCTGTAACCCATATAAAAATGCCATTGCATGGTGTTTTCGAGAATATCATCATCGAAAACTTCAACACTCAGATACTGAAACACGAATAAGATAACAAAGAGCCAGTGACAAACTCTAGTCGGCAAATCCCATACTTTAACTTTGTTCATTAATACTCTTCTCGTATTTTTGCTACAGCATAACTATAGATAATAAAAACGTTTTCTGCATATTGGGTATTGATGATTTTTATTGAAAAACTTTTGATGCTAAAAATAAAAGATTTGCGTCTAAGCATTCGATTTATGCCAACATTTAAGGCAAACTAATAACGAGTATATGTTTGTTGCGACGACTGATAGAAAAAATAACAAGACAACAAAACAACAAAACAAAATAGTTAAGCAATATTAAAAGGGTAAGAACAGTGATAAAAGTCGGTGTATTAGGCGCAAATGGCAGAATGGGGCGCGTTTTGATAGACGCTTGTTATCAGCATGCTAACTTAGCGCTGGGTTTTGCGAGTGTGAGAAGTGCTTCACCCTTTATTGGAATAGACGCCGGTGAATTAGCCGGTATTAACAAGCAATATATAAAAATCAGCGAATTTTCTCCTGCACTGGCGAACATGGCAGATATCCTGGTTGATTTCTCTTTGCCCCAAGCACTTGAAACACATTTGCAATATGCTATTGAGCACAACAAACCAATAGTGATTGGCACAACGGGCTTAGAACCTGCTCAACTAGAAATGATTGATAAAGCCGCTGAGCAGATCCCCATCGTGTTTGCCGCCAATTACAGCGTTGGCGTAAATCTACTACTCAATCTTGTAAAAACCACGGCGCGCATCATGGGAGAGCGAGCTGATATTGAAATAATTGAAGCGCATCACCGTTTTAAAAAAGACTCTCCCTCAGGCACTGCAATGGCAATAGGGCAGAGTATTGCTGACGAGCTTGATAGAGATCTATCTAACTGTGCCGTTTACGGTAGAGAAGGCGATACCGGTGAACGAAATAGTCAAACGATTGGTTTTGCTACTGTGCGAGCGGGTGACATTGTTGGTGAACATACCGCAATGTTTGCGACATTAGGAGAACGCATTGAGTTAACGCATAAAGCAAGCAGTCGCTTAACGTTTGCTAATGGCGCATTAAGTGCAGCAATTTGGTTAAAAGGTAAATCAAAGGGTTTGTACACAATGCAGCAAGTGCTAGAACTGGAGCCGTAAACTGAAAATTTAGAGAAAACACATGTTTTTAATGCTTTGGTCTAATATTTGCGCCAAAGGTCTGTTTTTAACAATATAAATACTTTATAAAAACCAATAGACCAAATTAAAATAGTTAGATATAATGATTGGAATTTGCCAAAAGTAATTAATTTTGAACGTCTGTGGTTCAATTTAATCGGTCGGCAAGTGCTATTTTTACTGGTTTTTTAGTACAAAATAGTCAACGCTGAGTTTAATTTTTGGCAGAGACATTGAGCGTGTTTTTTCGTAAAACATCGCTTAACTGCAAGTTTATTGCAATATTGTAATAAACCCTAGCTATCTCTACTTTTTAGGAGGTTGTCTTGGCTGTTTCTGCCCTGCTAGTTCTTGCTGATGGTGCTGTTTTTAAAGGCACATCAATCGGCGCCAAAGGTATCAGCGTTGGTGAGGTTGTGTTCAACACCTCAATGACCGGTTATCAAGAAATTCTTACCGATCCTTCATATTCAGAACAAATCGTAACACTTACTTATCCTCACATTGGCAACACTGGTGTAAATGCTGAAGATGTTGAATCAAACAATATCTGGGCAAAGGGCCTAGTTATTCGTGACTTGCCACTGGTCCAAAGTAATTTTAGAAGCGAGCAAAGCCTCAGCGATTACCTCGCATCTCAAAATGTTTTAGGCATAGCTGACATTGATACGCGTCGTTTGACGCGTATTTTGCGCGACAAAGGCGCACAAAATGGCTGTGTTATTACGCTAGACTCAAATGATGATATCGAACAAGCCAGTCAAAAAGCACTGCAAGCTGCGCAAGGTTTTGCAGGTCTTAAAGGTATGGATTTAGCTAAACAAGTGACATGCGACAAACAATATGACTTTAGCGATGGCATTTGGCATTTGGGTGAAGGCTACGATACAAACTGCAGTGACTTAGACTTTCATGTTGTTGCTTATGATTTTGGCGCAAAACACAACATATTACGCATGCTGGTAGATAGAGGGTGCAAACTCACCGTTGTCCCTGCAAAAACTAGTGCAGATGAAGTCTTAGCGCTTAAGCCTGATGGTATATTTCTGTCGAACGGGCCGGGCGATCCAGAGCCCTGTGATTATGCGATTGCAGCCATTAAAATCTTTATCGAGAAAAAAATCCCTATGTTTGGCATATGCCTTGGCCATCAACTTTTGGCGCTTGCCAGTGGGGCAAGTACCGAAAAAATGAAGTTTGGTCATCATGGTGCCAATCACCCGGTTAAAGATTTAGCCCGAGATGTAGTGATGATTACCAGTCAAAACCATGGTTTTGCTGTTAGCGAGCAAAATTTGCCCGACAACATCAATATTACTCATGTTTCTTTATTTGATAAATCTCTTCAAGGTATTTCATTGAGTAACGCGCCCGCTTTTGGGTTTCAAGGACATCCAGAGGCAAGCCCGGGTCCGCACGACGCAGCGCCTTTATTCGATCATTTTATAGACCTCATCAAACAAGCTAAACAATAGGAATTTCTACTATGCCAAAACGTACCGACATCAAAAGTATTTTGATACTTGGCGCCGGTCCTATTGTGATAGGGCAAGCCTGCGAATTTGATTATTCTGGCGCGCAAGCATGCAAAGCGCTTCGAGAAGAAGGGTACCGAGTTATCTTAGTTAACTCAAACCCTGCCACCATTATGACTGACCCTGAAATGGCGGATGCCACTTACATCGAGCCGATTGATTGGCAAGTGGTGCGCAACATCATTATTAAAGAACAGCCGGATGCAATTCTACCTACTATGGGTGGTCAAACCGCGCTAAATTGCGCACTAGACCTTAATAAACATGGCGTCTTAAGTGAGTTTAACGTTGAACTAATTGGCGCTTCTGCTGACGCTATCGACAAAGCAGAAGACCGCGAACGCTTTGACAAGGCTATGAAATCTATTGGCCTAGCGTGCCCAAGAGCTGAAATTGCGCATGACATGGAACAAGCCCATGATGTGCTAACGCGAATTGGATTTCCGTGTATTATTCGTCCGTCATTCACCATGGGTGGCAGTGGCGGTGGTATCGCTTACAACAAAGACGAATTTAACGAAATTTGTGCCCGCGGATTAGATTTATCACCAACCTCTGAGTTATTAATTGATGAGTCGTTAATTGGCTGGAAAGAATACGAAATGGAAGTGGTACGTGATAGGGCAGATAACTGCATTATTGTTTGTACCATCGAAAATTTTGACCCAATGGGCGTGCATACTGGTGACTCAATAACCGTTGCCCCGGCGCAAACCTTAACTGACAAAGAATTTCAAATTATGCGTAATGCTGCCATGGCGGTGTTACGTGAAATTGGCGTTGAAACGGGCGGGTCTAACGTTCAATTTGGTGTTGATCCAGAAACCGGGCGTATGGTTATTATTGAGATGAACCCACGTGTTTCGCGCTCTTCCGCTTTAGCATCTAAAGCAACCGGTTTCCCAATTGCCAAGATTGCCGCAAAACTGGCCGTAGGATATACGCTTGACGAATTAGACAATGACATTACAGGTGGTAAAACGCCTGCGTCATTTGAGCCAGCCATCGATTATGTTGTGACAAAAATACCGCGCTTTAATTTTGAAAAATTTGCTGGTGCAAATGACCGTTTAACCACTCAGATGAAGTCTGTTGGTGAAGTCATGGCAATTGGTCGCAATCAACAGGAATCTTTACAAAAGGCCCTAAGAGGGCTAGAAGTCGGCGTAACAGGCCTAGATTCGGTGCTTGACCTAAATGATCCTGAAGCCAAAAACAAAATTGTTTACGAGCTAAGAGAACCTAGCGCTGAACGAATTTGGTATATAGGTGATGCGTTTAGGATGGGGATGAGCGTTGATGAAGTGTTTGCGCTAACGAATATCGATAGGTGGTATTTAGTCCAGTTGGAAGAAATAGTGCAATTAGAAGCGCATATATCAAACATTGGCATCGCAAAAGTAGACCAAGAATTAATGAGAACCTTAAAACGAAAAGGTTTTGCCGATGCCCGAATTGCCACATTAACGAAAGTGGCTGAGTCAGATGTTCGAGATAAGCGTCATAAATTTAATATATTCCCGGTATATAAGCGCGTTGATACTTGCGCAGCAGAATTTTCGACCTCAACGGCTTATATGTATTCTACTTATGATGAAGAATGCGAAGCTAAGCCAAGTGATAAAGCTAAAATAATGGTAATTGGCGGCGGGCCAAATAGAATAGGACAGGGCATAGAATTTGATTATTGCTGCGTTCATGCCGCGCTTGCACTAAGAGATGACGGTTATGAAACAATAATGGTTAACTGTAACCCTGAAACGGTTTCTACCGACTATGATACCTCTGATAGATTATATTTTGAGCCGGTTACTCTTGAAGATGTGCTTGAGATTGTGCGCGTTGAGCAACCCGAGGGCGTGATTGTTCAATATGGCGGGCAAACACCTCTTAAATTAGCAAGGGCGCTTAAAGAAAATCGTGTCAAGATTATAGGCACATCGCCCGACGCGATAGACCGAGCTGAAGATCGCGAGCGTTTTCAACAAATGGTCATTAAACTAGGCCTAAAGCAGCCTGCTAATGCCACCGTTAGTAATATGCAAGAAGCATTAGAGAATGCCGAGAAAATAGGCTTCCCACTAGTGGTAAGGCCTTCGTACGTGCTTGGCGGTCGAGCGATGGAAATTGTCTATGACATGAAAGATCTTAAGCGCTATTTAAACGAAGCGGTTAAAGTGTCTAATGATTCACCAGTATTACTAGACCGCTTTTTAGACGATGCAATTGAAGTCGATATTGACGCAATTTGTGACGGAAAAGACGTTGTAATTGGCGGCATTATGGAGCATATAGAGCAGGCGGGGGTGCACTCGGGAGATTCCGCTTGTAGTTTGCCGCCGTATTCTTTGTCGCCTGAAATTCAAGACGAGATGCGTAAGCAAGTCACTGAAATGGCGCTCGAATTAGAAGTTATCGGTTTGATGAACACGCAATTTGCCATAAAAGACGATGAAGTCTATCTAATTGAAGTGAATCCAAGAGCAGCTAGAACCGTTCCATTTGTATCGAAAGCTACGGGGATACCTCTCGCTAAAATAGCGGCGCGCGTAATGTCGGGTAAGAGTTTGCAATCTCAAGGCGTTGTAAAAGAGACTATTCCGCCATTTTACTCAGTGAAAGAAGTGGTGTTGCCATTTGCTAAATTCCAAGGTGTTGACCCATTATTGGGACCAGAAATGCGTTCGACGGGCGAAGTGATGGGTGTTGGTGTTAATTTTGAGGAGGCTTATGCAAAAGCGGCATTAGGCGCGAGTTGTCCGCTTCCCCATAGTGGTAAAGTACTATTGTCGGTGCGTAATAACGACAAAAAGCGCTTGCTTGAATTGGCTAAACTGATGCTTGAAAAAGGCTTTGAATTAGAAGCAACAAGCGGAACAGCCAAAGTGATAAATGATGCTGGAATGTCTTGTAGTCTGGCTAACAAGTTAGCTGAAGGCAGGCCTAATATTGTTGATTTTATTAAAAATGGCGTG
The DNA here is from genome assembly GCA_964446865.1 of uncultured Glaciecola sp. Classification (GTDB taxonomy): domain Bacteria; phylum Pseudomonadota; class Gammaproteobacteria; order Enterobacterales; family Alteromonadaceae; genus Glaciecola. The sequence goes on along the minus strand of CAYURD010000071.1, from coordinate 11,728 downwards.
TATTCGTACATTGTGAATACCACTGAAGGTCGCCAAGCCATTACAGACTCAGTATACATCAGGCGCGAAGCTCTACTGAATAAAGTACCTTACACCACTACGCTAAACGCAGCATTTGCAGCCATGCAATCGAGCACCGCTGATGCCGTTGAAAATGTGAACTCTGTGCAGGCATTGCATCAGCAGATAGAAGCCTAGTTATATAGAAAGCTATGTAGGAAGCTAAACAAGAAGTTATGTAAGACCTCGCTAGCATTATTGGCTAAAGTACCCTGTAAAATTAAGCCCGACTAGTCTATACTATCGGGCTTATTATTTTGCTGCATATATTAAAAAAACACAAGAGAACAAGAATGGCTACTACCTATCCAATGACCGTCGCGGGTGCACAAAACTTACGTGATGAATTGAACCATTTGAAAACCCAAGTCCGTCCAAAAATTATAAACTCAATCGCTGAAGCTCGAGAGCATGGCGACTTAAAAGAAAATGCTGAATATCATGCAGCGCGCGAACAACAAAGTTTTTGTGAAGGTCGAATTCAAGATATTGAAGGCAAACTATCTGCAGCGCAAATTATAGACGTGACCAAAATGCCGAATAACGGCAAGGTTATTTTTGGCACCACCGTCACTATTGTAAACGTGCAAACTGACGAAGAAATTGTGTATCGGATTGTAGGGGACGACGAAGCTGACTTAAAGAATAACCAAATATCGGTTAATTCGCCTATTGCTCGTGGCCTTATAGGTAAAGAGCTAGATGATATCTGCGTCATCAAGACACCGGCGGGTGTCGTTGAATATGAAATTATAGAAGTCGAGTATTTGTAAGGAGTCGTGACTAGTGTATCGAACTAGTCACTGAAGATACTGTAATATCAGGGCGCTTAATCAAAGCGTCCTCTCAATACCTAAAAGCAGTGCGGCAAATCAACAATCTAAGCAAAGCTAAGCAGACAAATACCCACTTTCATTTAGCTGTTGATGAGCAAGTTCCAATGCCGCCGTTCTGTCATTTGCAAAATCAGCATCGTTCAATAGTTTTTCAAAGCCCATTCTCATTAGTTTTTCTTTATTCTGGGGTTTATCCACTAGCATAATAACGCGCTTCTCTAGGGCTTGAGCGTCTTTAATCAGGTTTTCTATGGTTAAGGCAATCGTGTCATCTAAAAATGAGACATCGCTCAAATCAATAATGAGTGCATGCTGGTCGCCTAAACTTTTTAACTCTCTGGACAGCGCCTTAGATACACCAAAAATCATCGTGCCGCTTAAGTAAAAATATAAAATTTGCCCTTGTGCTTTGTTAAGCAGCTCGTTTTGTTCTTTATTAAGCGGCAGTCTGCCATCTACATCACTAATCGCCTTTATGTTTTTAGCTTGTGAATGGCTTAGTTTTTCAATGGTAATGATATTCGCTATAAATACACCAATCCCTACCGCTACGACTAAATCTACAAAGACTGTTAGCAGCAGCACGCTATACATGATCAAGCTCGTTTGTTTAGATGTTTTGTGCGCTCGTTTTAAAAAGCTCCAATCAAGAATGTCGATACCGACTTTAATCGCAATACCAGCTAATACCGCTATTGGGATAACTGAAATTAGCGATGCTGCACCAAATATGGCAACTACCAACACCAGTACCCGAATTAAACCCGATAAGGCAGTATGCGCACCTGTTTGAATGTTAACGACTGTGCCCATTGTTGCACCCGCCCCTGGTAAACCACCAAAAAGACCTGAGAACAAATTACCTAAACCCTGGCCAATGAGTTCTTTGTCTGATTTATGCTCACTGCGGGTAAGATTGTCAGAAATAACAGAGGTAAGCATCGAATCTATACATCCGAGCATGCCTAGTACAATGCCGTCGAGTATCATTGTTTGCAGCATGTCGGCCGTAAATGTTGGATACACAAATGAAGGCAGACTAACGTCAATTTGGCCAATACGTGAAATATCTGCATCACTTAAAACATACACTGACACAAGAGATATTAGCACCAAGGCAATAAGTTGAGGTGGCACCCATTGTTTTACTTTTTTGGGTGTGAAAAATATTAAAAACAAAGTGGCTAAGGCCATGCCGGCCTCAGTCAAGTTTATATTACTAATGGTGTCTGGTAAGGCCATAAAAGCACCGCTTACACCGCCGCTTGGAGAACTTACACCTACCGCAGGTGCAAATTGCATAATAATGAGTATACAACCAATCCCTGACATAAAGCCGCTCACCACGCTGTAGGGCATCATGGTGATATATTTACCGAGTTTAAGCGCGCCAAACAATATCTGGGTGAGGCCCGCTATCATAACAACGGTAAAGGCCATTGCCAGTCCCGTTTCAGGGTAGCGCGATACCATTGCAGTGATCACAGCAGCCATGATAACCGTCATAGGGCCAGTAGGTTCCGATATTAAGGTGGGGGTGCCGCCAAAAAGCGCAGCAAAAAAGCCGATAATAATCGCGCCGTATAAACCGGCTTCTGGCCCTGCACCTGACGCTACACCGAAGGCCAGAGCAAGTGGTAGTGAAACTATTGCTGCGGTAAGGCCGCCCAGCACATCACCTTTGATATTGCTCGTATTGATGGTATTGAAAATTTTCAAACGGATCCCTTGTGTTTGAGCAACTATTTGGTTATCAACTTTCTTGCGGTAAGTCTATGAAAAATACATAGTCTTTACCAGTATTTAGTGTGTTGTTTTTACAGAGCTTCTTTTAACAGAGCTTCTTTTAACAGAGCTTATGGTATTACGCTTTTCTAAAATGCCGTAGATAGATAGCCGCACTAAATAATATCAGTGCCAGAGCCCATATGGGGAAATCGCCAAATTGTCGGTAAGGCGTTTCACCATCGACTAAATATAGCGTACTTTGCAGCACCGCAGCTTCAAATTGCGGTAGCTCGCCTTGAATTTCGCCTTTATGATTGATAATCGCGGTGACACCATTGTTAGTGGCTCGTATTACAGGCAAGCCAAATTCTAAGGCTCTAGCCTGCGCTATTTGAAGGTGTTGATGTGGACCATGTGAATCGCCAAACCATGCATCATTGCTCACGGTAATGATTGCATCAGTTTGCGGTGTTAAATTAGCGGCTATTTGTAAAGGAAAGGCAATTTCAAAGCAAATAGCGGGCGCAAAATAGGTGTTTTTGGCAATTAAATTATCTTGTACGTATTCGCCACGAGAAAATGACGACATGGGTAGGTCGAAGATAGGGGCTAAGGGCCGTAAGATGTCTTCAAAAGGAACAAATTCGCCAATTGGCAGTAAGTGATGCTTTGAAAATCGTTTTGAGTGATTTAGGGCGTATGGAACGTTATTACTATCTTCATCAATGCCCAAGGCTAATAAGGAATTATAGCCTACGTCTGTCATAGCATTATAATTAACCACACCAGTAATAAAACCGGTGTTAGCTTCAGTCGCGCGTTCATCTAACATCGTAATGTAATCAGAAACGAGTGATTCTAATGCTGGAACCGCAGCCTCGGGCCATACAATAATATCGGTTCCCCAAAGGGGCTGTGTTAGTTCGCTATACTTGCGCATGGTGATTATATCTTGGGCTTGATCCCATCTAAGCGACTGGGCAATATTGCCTTGCACCAAGGCGATACTTTTGCTTTCACCATTTGCGTGTGTCCACTGGATATTGTTTAGTAGCAGTGCACTTGTGGCAAACACTAAAGCAGGTAGACTGGCATGCAGCCATTTACCATGTTTGATACCGACCACCAAGCTCATGCAAACCATGACAATGAGTGCACTAAGCCCAATTTCGCCAATTAATGGGAATAAACTAGAAAAGATACTATTAGTTTGTGAATATGCGATAGAAAGCCATGGAAAGCCGCTAAGCACCCGAGCACGCAGCCACTCCATAAGTAGCCATGACAGCATTATTGCTAAGGGCCATATTTGTGGCGGAAAATATTTTCGTAAAAAAGCAAAGATAGCGCCATAGAAGAGAGCAAGGTAGGCGCAAAGCAAAACCATTAATGCGATTGAGGCGGGTAATGGTAAACCACCAAAATCGGCAATACTAACGTGAACCCAGCTGATGCCTGCACCAAAATAACCAAATCCGAAACACCACGCAGAACGAAAAACAGTGTCGCTCTGAAAAGCAATAAGGTAAAAACTAAGCGGTAAGATTGCAAAAAGAAGCAACCAGTAGTCAAAAGGAGCAAAGGCAAACGTAAGGCTAGCACCACTTAATACTAGCAGACAATTGACAAGCCAAGGTTTCAGACTAGTTCTCCAATTCAGGCAAAAATACCTTTAACTGCACTAATCTGCGTTTGTCAGAGTTGGTGACTTCAAATTGAATATTATCTACTTCTACCTTTTCACCTGTATCGGGCATGTGACCAAATGCACGCAGAACCACGCCTCCTATGGTGTCAGATTCTTCTTCATTAAACTGACTTTCAAAAAAGCGGTTAAAATCTTCAACAGACGTAAGCGCTTTTACTGAATAAGTGGATTTATTTAAAGGACGGATGTTGTCATTTTCATCTATTTCTTCATCGTACTCATCTTCAATTTCACCAACAATAAGTTCTAAAATATCTTCAATGGTCACAAGCCCTGATACGCCACCATATTCGTCAACCACTATCGCCATATGATATCGCTGTTGTCTGAACTCTTTTAGCAGCACATCAACCCGCTTACTTTCTGGTACGATCACAGCTTCTCTGATGTTGTCTTTTAATATAAATGATTTTTCGTCGTTAAATGCATATTCAAGAAGATCTTTGGCTAACAAAACGCCTTCTATATGGTCTTTATCTTCACTAATAACAGGAAATCTTGAGTGGGCAGATTCGAGGACTAAGGGTAAAAATTCGTCTACAGTTTGTTCTATATCGATGGTAATCATTTGCGCTCTGGGGATCATGATATCCCTCACGCGCATGTCACTTACTCCCATGACACCTTCTATCATCTCTTTGGTTTGCGGATCGATTAACTCGCGTTCTTGTGCATCCGATATTAGGTCTGATAGTTCTTCTTTGCTTTGCGGTTCCCCTTTAAAATTCTGGATTAATTTACTAAACCAGGTTTTATTGTCGGAACCGTTACTAGAGTGGGGGTTGTCATCGCTCATTTAAAATTTCATGCTCTTTTTGTATATAGTTTATGTTTTGCTTTTACTTGAATCTTATCTTCATCTAATTTGATAAGGATCGTCAATACCTAATTTGTACAAAATATCGACTTCAAGCGTTTCCATTTGCTTTGCATCGTCGTCTTCAATATGGTCAAAGCCCAATAAATGTAAACATCCATGAATACACATGTGCGACCAATGGGCACTCGTGCTTTTTGATTGTGCATTTGCCTCTTCAACAACAATCGGCCCACAAATGACAAGATCACCTATTAGATGTGATGGTATGTAGTCGGGCAAATCACTTTCAAATGATAAAACATTCGTTGGCGAGTCTTTGCCTCGATAACTTTGGTTAAGCATTGCTGATTCACTGCGAGAAACTATTCTGACACTGATTTCAACAGGCAAGTTTAATGCCAATGAGAATTGGCTACCTTGAGCAGAATGCGCTTGCAGGTGGCGAATTGCAGTGCTTAGCCAATGGGCAATACTTGCTTCGTTTGGTATGTGTTTTTTTTCAATCTCGTTATCAAGATGATCAACAAGATCATCAGCAATTTGATAATCTAAAATAAGAACATCATCAATGTTAGCACGTAGCTCATCGCTTTGATTTTCAAGCTCACTTTGTGAAGACTTATTCACGCTAACAATGCTCTACTTTTACGTTTTTGATGCTCAGCATGATCCACGATTGGCGATCCATAAATCACGATGGTGAACTGTCTGAGGGTTTATTCGCATTTTGCTCGGCAATATGTTGTTGCTTACGTTGTTCTTTTAGGGCATTTTGTTCGATATCGTGTTCTTCGTAGGCTTGGACAATCCGAGCAACCACAGGATGTCTAACCACGTCTGATGCACTAAAAAAGTTAAAGCTAATATCGTTTACGCTAGACAATACATCAATCGAATGTTTTAAACCTGAACGAGTTCCTCTGGGTAAATCAACTTGCGTAATATCGCCTGTGATCACGGCCTTTGAATTAAAGCCAATCCTAGTCAAAAACATTTTCATTTGCTCAACGCTGGTATTTTGCGCTTCATCTAGAATGATAAAAGCATCATTGAGTGTGCGCCCGCGCATATAAGCCAGCGGTGCTACTTCAATTACGTTTCGTTCAATCAGCTTTTCAACTTTCTCAAACCCAAGCATTTCAAATAATGCATCGTATAAAGGACGTAAATAAGGGTCGACTTTTTGTGATAAATCGCCTGGCAAAAAACCAAGCTTTTCACCAGCTTCTACCGCTGGTCGAGTCAATAAAATTCGTCTAATTTCTTGTCTCTCTAAGGCGTCTACAGCACAAGCGACGGCTAAGTATGTTTTACCCGTACCAGCAGGGCCAATCCCAAACGTAATATCATGTGTCACCACATTAGTGACATACCTTGATTGATTGGGGTTTCGTGGTTTTATGACGCCGCGTTTGGTCTTAATATGGACTTCTTTGCCATAGTCACCGGCTTCAGCGCGTTCCAAACATTTCGCTTCTTGAATGGCTAAATGCACTTGATTAGGTTCAAGCGTAGGGACGCTGCCTCTCACGGGCTGCGTTTCGATATATAAGAGCTTTAACAGTTCACTGGCGCCATTGGCCTGCATTGGGTCACCGTGCACGCTAAACTCGTTATTGCGATAATTAATTTCAACCCCTAAACGGCGTTCAATCTGTTTAATGTTATCGTCAAACGGACCGCATAGACTTGAAAGACGCTTTGTATCTTGTGGTTCAAGTACAACTTGGTTACTTACAATCTTACTCAATTTTATCCCTTATATGCCCAATCTTGGCTAGCTCTTATTAATTCGATTAACTTTTATGCAGGCATAACCTGAATCACACCTAAGTCATCTTGCGTAGGTTGTTTTGCTAATATGCTTTGTGGAGACACTGCGACTCTTAGTCCCATATCAGCCTCGCGCCTAATAACATCTGCTCGCAGTGAGTTACTAAAGACAGAGGTGATATTCACATCCACAAATTCGCCGATCATGTCGGGGGTGCCCACAAAATTGACGACGCGATTATTTTCAGTGCGGCCACTGAGTTCGTTTGGATCCTTTTTAGAAGGTCCTTCAACCAAAATACGTTGCTCGGTGTTTAGCATGTTACGAGCTATTTGCTGAGCATTTTGGTTGATGCGTTGCTGTAAAATTTGCAAGCGTTGCTTTTTAGTTTTTTCGCTAACATCATCTACTGCATCAGCTGCCGGAGTGCCTGGGCGTGCGCTGTAAATAAAGCTAAAGCTCATGTCGTAACCAACGTAGTTGATTAAGTCCATGGTTGCCTCAAAATCCGCATCGGTTTCACCGGGGAAACCAATAATAAAGTCTGATGACATGGCTAAATTAGGACGTACTTTTTTTAATTTTCTAATGGTCGACTTGTACTCAATTGCTGTGTGACCGCGTTTCATCATGTTTAAGATGCGATCCGAACCCGATTGCACCGGTAAGTGTAAATGGTCGACTAGCTCCGGAATGTTGGCATAAGCGGCAATAATATCATCGGTAAATTCGACCGGATGCGAGGTGGTGTATCGTATACGGTCTATGCCATCAATACTGGCGACAAGCTCCAATAATTCAGCAAAACGACAAATACTGCCGTCAAAGTGTTCACCACGAAACGCATTAACGTTTTGGCCTAATAAATTGACTTCTCGCACACCTTGGGCCGCTAATTGTGCAACTTCAAGTAATACGTCATCGACGGGGCGGCTGACTTCTTCACCTCGCGTGTAGGGTACAACGCAAAAGCTACAGTACTTTGAACAACCTTCCATGATCGATACAAATGCATTTGGACCATCAGCTCGAGGCTCTGGCAAACGGTCAAATTTTTCGATCTCAGGAAAACTAACATCTACTACCGAACGCTGACCGCCTTTAATTTGTTGGATCATTTCTGGCAAACGATGAAGTGTTTGCGGGCCAAAAACGATGTCGACAAAAGGTGCTCGTTTGCGAATTTCGTCACCTTCTTGTGAAGCAACGCAACCCCCAACACCAATGATGAGTTCTGGCTTGTCTTTTTTAAGATTTTTCCAACGGCCTAACTGATGAAACACTTTCTCTTGTGCTTTTTCTCTGATAGAACAAGTGTTTAGTAATATTACGTCAGCATCTTCGGCTTCCTGTGCAGCCGAAAAACCATGCGTCGCATCAAGCAAGTCTGCCATTTTCTCAGAATCATATTCATTCATCTGACAGCCCCACGTTTTAATAAATAATTTTTTACTCATGTCACTTCATCAACAATCGAATTAAGGCGTTTACAAAGGTAAGCGCAGTTAGACCCAAAACGGCCGCGTATTTTACCTGTTTAAAGAGCACAACACCAGTTTTGTGGTCGTTTTTACCCATGTTTTTAATACTCCAGTATGGCATACTTAGACCATACGAATTGTGGATACAAACGCTCTGTCGCGTTCATTATTTTTTATGGTGAGTCAGTATGCAAGAAATTGAAAAACAATTTGATTGTACAATAGTGGGCGGCGGCATGGTTGGCGCAGCGCTTGCACTTGGTTTAGCTAAGCGAGGGTTTAGCATCGCCGTTATCGAAAGGCATGAACCTAGCGAGTATAAAGATTCACAAACACCTGATATTCGTCTTTCAGCGTTTAATATGCATTCCATAAAATTACTCAAAGAACTGGAAGCATGGCAACATGTATTGCAAATGCGTTACAGGTCATATAATTGCCTAAAGTGCTGGGATGGCGAAACACCAGCCTTAAGTAGTTCACAACAAGCAACTTCTTTTCATGCAGATGAGGTAAATGAACAGGAGCTTGGTTACTTTGTTGAGAATCGACTCATTCAGCTCGCACTGTATGCTGAAATAAAATCGAGCTATCACGACAAGGTTGACTTCATTTTTGAACAATCTATTACTAACATCGATAGCGAGCTTGCCACTGTACAATTAGCGAACAACACAATCATCAAGTCCGAAGTCTTGTTTGGAGCCGATGGCGCGAACTCATTAGTGAGACAAGCTGCAGGCATTGGCACTACAGGTTGGCAGTATGCACAGCAGGCAAATGCCATACTAATTGAGACCTCACAAACACTACCTAGCGAGACTTGGCAGGCTTTTTACCACAGCGGTCCACGTGCTTTATTACCTATGTTTAAGAATTACGCTTGCCTTGTTTGGTACGATAATGCGATGCAAAGTAAATGGATGAAACAAGCGAATGAAGAGCAGTTACACACTGCGATCATTAAGTCTTTTCCTGATGTAATAGGCAATTTTACGATTAAACAGCGAGCAAGTTTTGGTTTAACGCGAATGCATGCAAATCATTATGGGCGAGGGCGCGCCATCATTGTTGGTGATGCCGCCCATACTATAAATCCATTGGCAGGTCAGGGCGTCAATTTGGGCTTGCAAGATGTTGCTGCTATTTTTGAAGCGCTTAGTCGAAAGGGCTTAGCTGATGTCGCTGGCGTGATAAGCGCTTATGAAAAATCGAGAAAAACACAAAATTTACTCATGATGAGTACTATGGATCTCTTGTATAAAGGCTTTTCGACCCCATCATTACCTTTACAAATACTAAGAGGAATTGGCTTGAAAGCCGCGAATAACGCAGGGCCAATTAAACGAAAAGCGCTTAAATACGCAATGGGTATTTAAGCGGCATTTACATTGTAACTATTGTAGTAAGGGACACATATGACGTTATTGTATATTTTAGGTGGATTATTTATCGCGCTGGTCGTCATTATTCCGCTTATCGAAAAATCAAATATACGAATGAGCAACGAGAGTATGGCAAAATGGTCAAAGTGGATACTCCCTCTTGTTGCGATCTTGATATTACTCGGCTTGTTTAGGTCATTTTAACTGAACGCTTTTTGGCGCGTTAAAGTCTTACGAGGACTTTCCTTTCCAAATTTCTTTATCTTCTAATGCTCCCTGTATAAGGCAGTCGTTTTGTTTGAACGTTATTGACTGTTTTAGCTTACGTTTTTGTTTGTAGTCTTGCGTGACGGCAACAATTGTAGGCGTGAGTATGATAATCGCGATAATATTTACCAGGGTCATTAATCCTAAGGCCATATCGGCCATGGCCCAAACAACAGGTAAAGAGGCCATTGAACCCCATAAAATCATAATTAGGTAGCCTGAAGTATAAAAACCTCGTCCTAGCTTATTATCGAGTTTAAACATATGCAAATTACTCTCGCCGTATGCATAGTTTGCGACAACTGACGTGAAGGCAAAAAAGCAAATTGCTGCTGAAACGAAGTCACTACCAAAGCCACCTAAATGAGTTTCCATTGCTGTTTGTGTCAGTCTAATACCTTCCATTTCACCAATGCCCGTTTGCGTTCCCAATAGGATGATAAAGGCGGTACAAGTACATAAAATCATGGTATCAATAAATACGCCTAGCATTTGTACATAGCCTTGCGAGGCAGGATGATTCGGATTGGGTGTTGCCGCAGCTGCTGCGTGTGGCACGCTACCAGAACCGGCTTCGTTTGAATATAAACCGCGCTGAATACCATTTTTAATGGCTGCGGCCAATGCCCCCGCACCGGCCTCTTGAAGACCAAAGGCACTCGTTATTATGTCATATAATACTGAGGGCAATAATTGAATGTTAATGATGGTAATGACCAATGCGACGGCAACGTAGGTTACGCCCATAAATGGCACAACATATTCAGCAAAACGCGCGATTGAACGCAGTCCGCCCACCACAATAAGCGCTGCTAACACAATCATGCCAAGCCCCGCATAAAACTCAGAAACGCCATAGGAGTTATTTAGGGCGTCGGTGATTGTATTAGCTTGGACGGCACTAAAAACAAAGCCATAGCCAAAAAATAAGCACAGCGCAAACAATACCGCGAACGCTTTATTTTGTATGCCTTGTTGAATGTAATAGGCCGGACCACCTCGATACTGCCCCTTAGAATCACGTATTTTGTAAACTTGACCCAGTAAACTTTCAGCATAACCTGTTGCCATGCCAAGCAGCGCAATTACCCACATCCAAAATATAGCGCCAGAGCCGCCTAATGAAATGGCGACCGCTACCCCAGCAAGATTACCTGTACCAACACGCGCAGACAAGCTTGTGCAAAGTGCTTGAAAAGAGCTAATACCAGATTCGTCATCTTTAGTGCTTTTGCGCATGATTGAAAACATGTGCTTAAAATCGAGTATTTGCACTAGTTTCAGCTTCCAACTAAACCAAACACCGGCAAATAAGAGCAAGTATATTAATATCTGCCCGTCTCCCCAGAGAATATTGTTGACGAAACCAACAACCGAATTGACGGCGTTTTGTGTGGTAGGGATGAAAGTATTACTAAGCCAATCGATAAACGCATTCATAGGATAGGTAGACTAATTTTTTAAATAATAGAGGTGAGTGGCGTACATTGTGCAAGATTTTTAGATGATTCACCACAGTAAATGCTGATTACAAACAAAAACGCCGATATTTTAACAATATCGGCGTTTTTGTTTATCTAAATATGGCTGGGGTAGCAGGACTCGAACCTACGGATGGCGGGATCAAAACCCGCTGCCTTACCAACTTGGCTATACCCCAACAATGTGG
>CAYURD010000070.1:0-20983 GCA_964446865.1 uncultured Glaciecola sp. | reverse complement strand
TGATAACTGTTGGGTAAATGAATTATCAACTCTCGCGCTTCATTGAGTATTGTTGACTCAATTTGGATAAGTTGAGACTCGCCCCGAAGACCTCCCAATGCTATTTGCGGAATGATAAGCAAGATGATTAGTAAAGTCGCAGTTGTCCGTCTGTTCATCGTTTAACCCTATTATGATAAAAAGAATGATAGATAAAAAAGTATGGTGGATAAAAAAATATGTGTATTACCATGACGACCAACCAGCGCAATGTAATGAATAAGCGAGGAAAAAAGATGAAGAAAAGGTGATTATTTTGGGTTTGTGCCAATACTCGTACATAAGTAAATTACAGCGTGATAGACTAAATTAAGTCCTAAAATAGATGAACAACACTCTTTATACTTATGCTCCACTTTGGTGAATTCACACTTGATCGCAAACAGTCACGCTTATTTCGAGGCGCTGAAGAGATCTCAATTGAACCCAAATCCTTGGAACTATTGGTTCTGTTTATTGAGCAAGCAGATGAGACTATTTCTAGACAAGATATTTTAGATAAGGTCTGGAAAAACACCATTGTGACCGATAATGCGATTAATAAAATGGTCGCCAATTTGCGCAAAGTCTTGTTGGACGATGCATCAAATCCTCGCTATATCCAGACAGTGCCAAAACGAGGCTATCGCTTTATTTGCAAAGTGAGCATTGCCGACGAGCACAAAACCATGGCAGTTAATAAAATAGAGCCTAAACCTGAAGATGGCAATAGCGCCAGTCATATTCGGAAAAATCACTCACGATATATACTATTGTCCATAGTGCTCTTGGCGGTCTTAATTTTTCTGTGGGAGATGTCGCAGAAGAACAATAAAAACACCAAAACGAGTGCCCACACGATAGCCCTAACACGGGCACAAGGAGCAGAATATTCTGCGCTGATGCATCCAAATGCTGATGAGCTATATTATTTAAAAAGGCAACTTACAGATACAGAATCGTCACTGTATGTGAAAAATATTACGACTGCTAAAACAGCCAAAATAGACATTGGTGATGCTTCAATTTATAAAATAGTAAATATCAAATCAGGCAGCGATGCCGATATTACCGAGCTTATTTACCTTAATAAACACCCAGAGCACTGTGGCGTTTATCAGTCGCTTATATCGGAAAGTAAAAAGTGGCTTAGTTCTGAAAAACTTTTCGCTTGTGAGCAAAAACGCATCAAAGATGTTGATTTTCATGATGATAAGCGAAGTGTTTTTTATACGGCGCAACCGCAAAACTTTCAACCAAGTCAGGTCTACAAATACGATCTAGATAAAAAACAACATAGTATCATCACGCAAACCGTACCTGCGGGTTGGGGTCATCACAATATTGATATTTCGCCCGATGGGAACAAGTTATTGATAATGAGTACAGATAGCGACCACAACACTCAAATGCTCTCTCTGGATTTACAAAGTAACAAAATCACACCTCAGATGACATTTGACTATCATGTAAAAGAAGCCATTTGGGATCATGATTCTTCACACATACTCTATTTTAGTGCGCCTCCTTCGCCTCAAATCATAAGAAGTGACCCAAGTGGAAAAAATACTGAGATGCTGATTAGTGTCTCTGAAGACCTATCGTCTTCCTTATCTCTATTTCCAGACGGTCACAATGTGTTATTTAGCACCCAGCAAACGAACTATAACAATCGTTGGCTTCTGCCTGTCAAAGAAGCCAAGAACATAGATAATGCGATCGTAGATGATATTTACCCAGCATTATTTCATCAAAGCGAAAAGTACTTGTTTGTGTCTGACAGGACGGGGCATTGGCAAATATACTTAGGTGGATATGATTCAGATAAAGCACAAATAGTGACTAATTTTAGCGATTCTCAACGAATTCAATATTTGACGATTTCTGGTGACGATGAGCAAGTATTATTGAATGTCGAAAATAAAGTATTCTTAATAAGCACAAGCGAATTAGATGACCAACAAAGCATAACGAGCTTAGCTAAAGAAAATCTCATTTTTACAAGCAACGCACCTATCATCGCACTCGATTGGTTTTCACAGACACAAGCGGCAATAACCGTAGTCGACTATGGGATACCTAAGTTAATGGTTGTTAACCTTTTAAATAATAAGGTTCAGAACCTTGATGGGGAATGGTCTTACGGTCTTTACGACCAGCAAACTGCTGGTGACAGCTATCTCATCGAAAAAGGAAGTAATGCACTTTTTAAGAAACATTCGTCAACCATAACAGCAACCCCAATTACCTTACCAAATGGCTTTTTCCATGCAAAAATTGACAATAGTATTTTATATTATGGCAGCCACCATAACGGTATCGATTACCTAAATGCTGTCCCTTTACAGGTAAATGAGAAGATCCAAACCTACCCAATACAAGGCTTTAATAGCTATGATGTGAACCGCAGGAAAGTGATATTAAGTAACTTACATAGTCGAGAAGGGGATGTATATCGAACTGTAATTAACTAAACAATGCACTAGTCGAAAACAGACAGAGCAAGCCTAAACCCATCGCCACTTTCTCTAAATGTTCGATTGTGATGGAAACGTGCTGCGCTTCGTAAGTTATGTGGAGCGTTTAACCATGAGCCGCCACGCAGGACATATTCTTCGCATTTATGAGTAGTAAGTTGAATATCTAACATGGATGGTTGCTGCCAGCAATCAGAGACATATTCCCATACATTGCCATGCATATCATAAAGACCAAAGGCATTAGGCGCATAGCGCTTTACCGGGTCGGTTGATGCGACAGCGCCACACTCTTTTGAAATATAGCCGTAGCGAGCCTTTGTACAGTCAATTTTGTTTCCCCAAGAAAATGCAGTACTAGCGCCTGCCCTAGCAGCATATTCCCATTCTGCCTCAGTGGGAAGCCGATAGCTTTTTTCTGTTTTAGTGTTTAACCAAGGTAAAAAAGAATCCGTAATGTCATCCCAGCTAACTTCTATAACAGGCCTAGTGCCTTTTCCCCAACCATTGTCGCCGCCGTCTTTATCATTGTTAGGGCATGCTTTATCGATGATACAAAGCTGATATAGCTCCCATGTAGTTTCGGTTTCGGCTAAATAAAAAGCGTCTACGCTCTGTTTATGCTGACGAAGCTCCTTAGAAAAGTTGATATATTCATTGTCAGCGCAGGGTTCATCAGAAATGCCACAGCCCATTGTAAAACTGCCTGCGGGGATAGCTTTCATCACAAAACTTGTGTCGTTTATGGTTTCGACAAAGTCGTCCTTGATAGGCGCCACTCTATAATAAACAAGTAAGAGGCTAAAAATACTAACAATGACTAGTAACAGTATCTTTTTCATAAACCTCTTACTATCTCATCACTTTTTTACGACTAGGATTAAATTTGCTCTTTTTGTCAAATAGAGTATTGATGCCTTTGTTTATGGGCCTACCAATGCATTGTCGGTAACCTCAATAATATCAAAGGTTGTGCCCTCGTCGCCTTCAAACAAAATGTTACACTGACCCCATTTTTCTGGGATTTTCCACATTGCGTCCGGTTCTACGGTGTATTTAGTTCGCTTGTTTAGGCAACGAATATCGAGCATATCTAATTCGCCACTGGTGACGCTAAGGGTAAAAGCATTTCGATGAAGTTCGTGTAATTTAGTTCCTCGTTCACCAATAGTAATCGATTGTATAAGAGGTTTATCGCTACTTAGCAGGTCGCCCACTTGTTCAAAATAGGGCTTGAGATTGTCAACAAATCGGTCTGCACCTTCAAGTGTTTGTAGCTTTTCAAAGGTATTGTATGCCTGCTTATAATTCCGTTTATCTAACTCTAAAATGAAGATTCGATATAGATTGTAATGATAAATTTCGGTCCCTAAGTAACCTACTTCCATTTGGTCGTTAGCTCTATGAAGGCTAGCTAACTCTACTTCACTGTTACCAGCTTTCTCCGCAATTCTGCCGCTTAATAGCCAAAACCAAGCATTTTCACTGCGATTCCAAATTTTATTGCCTCTCATCTCTGCCAAAATTTCTTGAGCTTCGTCTAACTCGCCTTCTTTAAGTGCCGTATCTGCTTTTAAATAAGCTTGTCTAAACTTCTTTCTCACGCCCTTTTCTTCTATACCTAACATAAAATCCAAGCGGATTTTGGAATCACACTGCTCAATTGCCTCACCGTTTTGAATGGCCGGCGAAAATTCCCATTTTTTCATTGCCTTTAGCGCGCTTTTTTCAAAAGCCTTTTCACCAGATGAATCAGTTACAACAGGGTCAATAACGTTTCCATCTTTGTCAATCACATAGCTTATTTCTACCCAGCCTTCTTGCATGCGCATAGCGGAGCTTCTGGGGTATCGAGGGTCTACTCGTTTAATGGGTTTGGCTCTTTGTACTTCTAAGAGAAGCGTGGGTTGTGCTGTAATTTCAGACTGGCTCGCATCATCTGTTTGAGCTGATGCATTCACCGCTAAGACGGTAAAAAGTAAACTTAAAGCAAGGTTTAGTCTCATATCAGATTCCTTTGATTATTTGACTACATTAACAAGATAGTCGATGCATATTAAAGCATATAATTGGAAGATATCGAGGATATTTTATTTTAGGTACGCTTGATTTGCGAAAATGCACTGCTAAGACAGGTATAACAGCTATACCTATCAATAATAAAAGGGCGCCTATAATGGCGCCCTTTTTTAGTGATGTCGGCTACTCAAAAACTCATCATACGAGCCTTGGAAAAAATCTAGCTTTTGGTCTTTTATCTCAATGATTGAGCTTGCCAAGGTGGAAACAAATTCGCGGTCATGGCTCACAAAAACGAGGGTGCCGTCAAAGTCTTTTAAGGCTTTGTTTAGGGCTTCAATTGCTTCCATATCCATGTGGTTGGTTGGCTCATCCATAATGATAACGTTAATCTCTTGCATCATTAATTTACCAAACAATAAACGGTTTTTCTCACCACCAGAACAGACTCTTACGTCTTTATTAATATCATCAGCAGTAAACAATAAACGACCCAGTATCGCTCGAACGGCTAAATCGTCGTGTTGTGGTGTACGCCACTGGCTCATCCAATCAAATAAGTTCATTGGCGTAGCAAAGTCATTACTAACATCTTGCGGCAAATAACCAATCTGTGCATTTTCAGACCACTTTAATGTGCCTTTATTGGCTTTTAGTTGGGCAACTAAGCAACGTAAAAATGTAGTTTTGCCTGCGCCATTTTCGCCTATTACTGCTAATTTGGCGCCAGCTTCTAATAGAATATCGCCGCCTTTAAACAGGGTATGATCATCAAAACCATGCTCTAAATTGTGTAGCTCTAAGGCTAAACGATGCAGTTTTTTATGCTGCTTGTAAGTGATGTAAGGCGATTGTCTAGACGACGCGACTACATCTTCCAGTTCGATTTTTTCCATGCGCCTTGCACGTGAAGTTGCTTGTTTTGCTTTTGAAGCATTGGCTGAAAAGCGGTTTACAAAGCTTTGTAACTCAGCAATTTCAGCTGTCTTTTTAGCATTTTCAGTGTGTAACTGTTCTTGAGCTAGTGTCGCTGCCGCCATGTAAGACTCGTAATTACCCGGATAAATTCTTAGCTCGCCGTAATCAATGTCGGCCATATGGGTGCACACGGCATTTAAAAAATGACGGTCGTGCGAGACGATTATCATCGTGCATTTACGTTGATTCAACACGTCTTCTAACCATTTGATGGTGTGGATATCAAGGTTGTTGGTTGGCTCATCGAGCAAGAGTATGTCAGGCGCTGAAAATAGAGCTTGGGCTATTAATACGCGTAGCTTTGCACCTGGAGCAATATCCGACATGAGACCAAAATGTAATGCTTCATCAATACCTGCTTCTATTAGTAGTTCTATTGCGCGAGTTTCGGCAGTATAACCGTCCATTTCAGCAAACTCAGATTCAAGGTCGGCGACTTTCATGCCGTCTTCTTCCGACATTTCTGCAAGTGAATAAATGCGATCGCGTTCTTGCTTAATTTCCCAGAGTTTTTGGTCGCCCATGATAACGGCATCTACAACAGAGTATTCTTCAAAGGCAAATTGGTTCTGGTTAAGCGTACCAATGCGCTCACCGGGCGATACCGACACATTGCCCGATGTAGGCGCTAGCTCACCGCTTAAAATTTTCATAAAGGTCGACTTACCACAGCCATTTGCACCAATTAAGCCATAGCGATTGCCATTGCCGAACTTGGCCGATATATTTTCAAATAATGGCTTAGCGCCAAATTGCATGGTGATATTTGCGGTAGTGATCAAAACAGCTTTCCTTTAAAACAATAAAACATCTTTGTGGCAGGTTATTCCCGCCATTTTGCGAAATGCGCCCGTCTTTCTGGCGAAGGCCTAATACTGTTCGCTTAAGCCAAAACCCCGTCATTCCCGCGAAGGCGGGAACCCCCTTGGAACTGCGCGATTTTAGCTAAGTGTATGTTTTTACAAGTTTTGTAATAACATCAACCAGATCCCCGCATTCGCGAGGATGACGAGAAAGTCTTAAACAAAGAGTACTTTAGTAAATGCCAAAGAAGCGGTTATGGAGAGCCTACGCACGATTTCGCGCGCGCAGTATACATGATGTAAGCGAACAATGCTTAGTTATTGCACACTGGGTAAACAAAATAATCGCGCATTGATATGCTTATAGCTACAACAAGCGTTCACTCGCGCCATCTTCTTCGGTATCAAATCGAACATTTGATTTGGCTTTTTTAAGCACAATACCTTGTTTCAGTAAAGACTGCTGAATATGCTTAATAAGAAATACATCGTTTTGCGCAATGACTGCGTTGTTTAGGTGCTTGTTTGTATCAAACACGCACGTCACTAATAGTGAGTGTGGAAAATTAGCATAATCAGCAGTATGCGTAAGCCACTCAAAGCCTTCAATTTCGTGTTTGGCGTATTCGCAGACTTGGGTTAGGGCTTTGCAAACATTGTTGTCGAGTTTCTTAATCGTTTTTTTCAAAGTTACAGCAAGCTCCTGATCCATTGCTCTAAACCTTGCTTGTGCGCTGGGCTTAAATCACCCAGTAAACCCTTTGCATGCTCTGGTAAATGCTCAGCGGCGCGCTCAGCGTCATCAAACACGTAATAGTCTAATAAGGCTTTAAAGTCATTGCGCTGTGCGGGCGGTAGGTGCTTAAATGCTTGCATCGCGTGCAATATCGCAGAAAGGGGTTTTGCAGTCGCCAATGGACTAGGGTTCCACCAATAATTCACCAGTACATTAAAGTCAGATAACGACTGTACATGGTGCCACCACGGCGTCGGTATATAAATGGCATCACCTGCTTCTAGCTCCACAGACAATGCATGCTCATATGCCGTTTTGTAATGAGGATGCTGATTAAGGTCAGGATTGAGTATATTCACCATACTAATGGGTTGACCCGCCGGCGTAAATTCCAAAGGACCAATA
Source organism: uncultured Glaciecola sp. (assembly GCA_964446865.1). GTDB lineage: Bacteria > Pseudomonadota > Gammaproteobacteria > Enterobacterales > Alteromonadaceae > Glaciecola. The sequence continues at coordinate 13,547 of CAYURD010000070.1, read as the reverse complement.
TATAAGTGCTTTGTTTGCGTAGGCGGAAATAAAGTAAACCTACGCTTGCCCGACAGCACAACGGCCAAATTGTCTGATTCGTCAAAGTGCGGAGCAACAACGACCTTGTTTCCAAACCAAATAAACCGCTTAACGTCCTCGCTGACTAACGGATTATCAAGCAAGGGTAACAAGGCAGGCATGTATTGTTCGACCGGCACGCATTGCACTGCGTAATCGGCGTCTCTGCTGGCATCGGTCATTCGGGTAAAGCATTGTTGAGCCGCTAAATTTGCTACGCCAAAATTCATGGCTTTTACTTGTTCGTCATAGAACATGCGACTTTTTTCGCTAAAAGGAATGCGCGTGAGTGCCATCTTTGCATGTTTATCAAGAAGTTTGCTTTGCAAAAAGTCAGCTGCCTGAGCTGGCGAAGCCATACTATTGAGTACAGTGTGTTTTGCAAATAATCCTCTAAAAACTATTGGTCTAGCAATACCTTGCAGCTCTTTTTCAAACTGTTCTTTAGATGCATTTTCGACGACCAAAGGGCTGGGTAGATTAGTAAGCTCGTAGGTTGCAGGCAAAACAGAAGTTGGCAAGTTAAGCACCTTTTTAATTCAAACTGACATTAATGTATTAGTTTTTGCTGCTAAAAACTACTTCTATTACTCGCTGTTCAAATGGAATTAGCCGTATTTTTATTGCTACTTAGCGGTTATTTTATACAAATCATGCCAAGCTAAGCTCACTTGTGGATATCATGCGCTAAAAGCGTAAATGCATACTCTTCGGCATAGTCTTTTAAGCGACCATATCGACCACTGTTTGAAAAATGCCCCGCGCCCATATTGATTCGCATCACGAGCAGGTTATCATCAGTTTTAGTTGCTCTCATTTTGGCAGTCCATTTTGCGGGCTCCCAATAAGTAACGCGCGGATCGTTTAAACCACCACTAACAAACATAGGCGGATACTCTTTTGCTTCAATGTTGTCATAAGGCGAGTAACTTTTTATGTATTCAAAAGCCGCCGCGTCTTCAATAGGATTTCCCCACTCAACCCATTCGGGTGGTGTGAGTGGTAAGCTGGCGTCTAGCATTGTGTTAAGCACGTCAACAAAGGGCACACCTAAATTAACCGAACGCCAGTACTCTGGTGCTTGATTAATCACCGCGCCCATCAGCTCGCCACCGGCGCTTCGACCACCAATACTAATATTACCTTTCGCCACATACTTTTCTTCAATAAGATGTGTGGCCACATCTACAAAGTCATTAAAGGTATTTTTTCGTTTGTCTAACTTACCGTCTAAATACCAGTTAAAACCAAGCATATCGCTGCCACGAACGTGCGCAATAGCATACGAAAAGCCTCGGTCTAGCAAGCTCAAACGTAGGGTCGAAAAGCTTGGCTCCACTGTCAAACCATAAGCACCGTATCCATATAAAAACATAGGGCGCGACGCATCTTGCTCAAAGCCTTTTTTATAAACGATGGTCACGGGCACCATCGCAGAATCTCGCGCAGGTGCCATTATGCGCTTTGTCACGTAGTGAGATTTATCATAGCCAGAAGGAATGTCTTGTACTTTTTTGGTGTCGAGACGCTTGTCGCTGACATGGTAATCATAAATAGTGCGGGGCGTAATCATTGAGCTGTAGCTCAACCGAATAAAGTCTTGAGAAAACTCTGGGTTTTGACTGAAATTGACATCAAATACATCTTCTGGAAACGCAACATCATGAGTGTCTTGCTGATACGCGCCATTTTCAAACGCACTAACAACAAGCCTTTCTATGCCATTTTCTCTGATGGCTGCCACCATAAAGTCTTCAAACAAAGCAACTGATTTTAAATAGCGTTGATCTGAGCCCTCAATCACCGTTTCCCATTTATCATATAGGGAGCCAGCAACACGAAGCTCATTATCGTTTACCTTTGCTAAGCGTGAGTTAACATGCGTGTCGTTCGCTTTAATGTAAAAATAGCCGTGGGCATGGTCAATATCATTTAAGAAAGCTTGCTCTCTAGCTACCATTTTGATGGGCGTTGAATATAGATTATCGGTAGGCAACACATAACTTTCGTTTAGCTCAGTTTGACCACTATTAATCACCAAATATTGCTTTGAACTGGTTAAATCAAAGTCGATAAAAAAACCTTCGTCATTTTCGGTAAACAGTGTTTTATCATCTTTTTGGGTCGTGCCTATCTGATGAACTCTTACACTGTTAATAAACCACCGAACCGAGTCTAACTGTCCGTAAACGAGAGTTTTGTTGTCTTTCCCAAAGACAATATCACCGCTAGTATCTGCGATAATATCGTCTAGAATTATCCCCGTGTTAAGGTCTTTGACTACAATAGTGTAGCGTTCGTCACCATTGGTATTGTACGAATATGCAACGTACTGATTGTTTGGGCTAATGGCAATATCACCAAGGGTAAAGTAGTCATAAGGCTTCGCGATATCAGGGACGTTTAAATAAATTTCTTCAGCATCACTAGATAATGCTCTGCGTATATACAGTGGATACTCTTCGCCCTTGTTAAAAGACATTTTATATTCATAGCCATTCGATACATAAGGTACGGTTTGGTCGTCATCTTTTGTGCGCCCTTTAAACTCCTCAAAAATACTCTCTACAAGTTCGCTGTTAGGTGCCAAAAAAGATTGGTAATAAGCGTTTTCTGCTTTCAAATAATCAAGTACTGCTCCGTCATCAACCTTTGGATAATCAGAGTCTTTTAACCAGTGGTAAGGGTCTGTGATTGTTATACCGTGATGCGTCTGAGTATGCTCAATTTTTTGTGCAATGGGGGCAGGAATTGATAACTCTTTCATTATTGTATTTCTCTTTGATGGCTTATGTTCGTGCGAGTTGCTCTGTGATGAATCAAGCTCGCTTGATGGTGTGCAAGCAGTCGTAAAAATAATCACACTAATGATTAGTCCCACAAAAAATGTAGTTTGATGCATATTCGTTTTGTCCTTTTTAACCATCAACCTGAAAGAGTGTGTGCTGAATTTTATAAAACTAAGACGCTTTGAGGGGGGCTAATTAAACTGTTTCCAAGTTCATCATAAGCTTCAACATAAAAGGTATAACGCCCAGTTTTTAGATTGGTGAGCATCGCATCTAAGTCGGTGGTAAACATTTGATTTGGGATTTGTCCGTCTATCGAATACAAAACTCGATACTGTGCCGCGAACGATTCGGTCCAATCCAATTTAAGGCCGCTTTCATTGAGCTTTGCTGTCAGGTTAGGTCGAATTAATTCACCATTTTCAATGCTAATGGTGATAGCTGTAGACACTTGTGCATTATCATTATCGGTAACGACTAATTGTAAAACGATGTCTTCATTGGCAGCAACATACGGCGAAGTGAACGACACAATCGATTTATTCGCATTGCTTAAAAACACTTCGGCGCCTTCAAGCTGTTGCCAATCAAAACTAACGATAGTGCCATCAGGATCGATAGAGCCTGACGCATCTATTGGCACATGGGCGTTTTCACTTACATTGAGCTGAGTTTGCACATCAATTGTTGGCTCAATATTTACCACTGGTGTGGGTACAGGCATGAAAGTCACAGGCGGACGAAATGGCACCATCGGGCTTGTGCCGTAACAACCTAAAACGGTGGCATGGCAAAAACATAAAAAGGAAAAGCAGTCCCTCTTTTTCAGCTTCATAATAACGCTTCCCTAGTAACCTTTTTAGTTAGTTGTACTGTCCAAATTTTGTATATTTTAGGCCATCCTCAATAAAGTGCAATTTGTTATTTCTGCAGAGCTAGTGATCACCTTAAGTTAGTTTGATAATTTCTTATGCGCCTACTATCAACTTCTATTTAATTTTCACCAATCGTTTAGCGTGGTTTTTTGCCTGTTCTTTGTAAAAAAAATAATTCATAAACTAATATTTTCAACCTTACAATCTATTGAGTCGAATTTCTCGTAGTAATGTAGGTAATTTGTTTCTGCACTTTTAGTGCAGGACAACAATAATTAACACTTCGCTCTCGCTAAATATACAATTTAACTCGATACCAAAATTAAGGTTTCAACATGTCAGACGCTGCCATTTTTCCTCATTTACTAGCACCATTAGATTTAGGCTTTACTACCCTGAAAAATCGTACCTTAATGGGATCAATGCATTTAGGGTTGGAAGAAGAAAAAGGCGGCTTCGAAAAGCTAGCCGCTTTTTATGCTGCTCGCGCTAAAGGCGGTGTTGGTTTAATCGTCACCGGCGGCATAGCGCCCAATATGGCTGGATGGGTCGCACCGTTTGCGGGGCGTATGAGTAGCAGTCGTCATGCCAAAAAACACAAAGTTATTACCGAGGCTGTCCATAAAGAAGGCGGTAAAATATGCATGCAAATATTGCATTCAGGCCGTTATGGTTATCATCCTTTAGCGGTATCGGCATCAAATGTAAAAGCGCCTATCTCGCCATTTAAGCCTAAAGCTCTTTCGTCTAGAGGGATACGATCAACCATTAAAGATTACGCTGAGTGCGCAAACTATGCTAAACAAGCTGGCTACGATGGTGTTGAAATAATGGGGTCTGAAGGATACTTAATTAACCAGTTTTTTTGTGAACGTACTAACCAGCGAGATGATGAATGGGGTGGCAGCCTTGAAAATAGATCTAGATTGGCCATTGAAATAGTCAAACAAACGCGCGAAAAAGTCGGTGCTGAATTCATTTTAATCTACCGCTTATCAATGCTCGACTTAGTTGAAGGCGGCGCAACATGGGAAGAAGTTGTCTATTTAGCCAAAGAAATAGAAAAAGCAGGGGCAACATTAATTAACACAGGGATTGGTTGGCACGAAGCTCGTGTCCCTACTATTGCGACATCGGTACCTCGCGCAGCGTTTACATGGATAACGGAGCGCATGAAGCAAGAAGTCGCTATTCCGCTGATTACCACCAATCGAATAAACACACCAGAAATCGCTGAAAAAGTATTGGCCGATGGCCACGCTGATATGGTGTCAATGGCGCGTCCATTTTTAGCCGATGCCGACTTTGTCGCAAAAGCCATGCGCGATGAGTCAGATCAAATTAATACCTGCATTGCCTGCAACCAAGCCTGCTTAGACCATGCATTTGAACAAAAACGAGCTAGCTGTTTAGTTAACCCAGAAGCGTGTTACGAAACTGAACTGATTTTTAAAACCGTCGCTGCGCCCAAAAAGTTAGCCGTTGTTGGTGCTGGCCCCGCTGGCTTAGCGTTTGCAACGTATGCTGCTGAGCGAGGACATAAAGTAGACTTATATGAGCAGTCTTCTGAAATTGGTGGGCAATTTAATTACGCTAAACAAATTCCAGGCAAAGAAGAGTTTTACGAAACGCTAAGATATTACGCTCGAAAAATTGAAGTCACAGGCGTCACACTGCATCTCAACACTAAAGTAGATGCAGCAACGCTGAAAGATAGCGCTTATGATGAAGTAATTATGGCCACTGGTATTAAACCAAGAGAGCTTGATATACCTGGCGCAGAGCATCCAAAAGTGATGAGCTATTTAGAAGTGCTTAGAGATCATAAACCCGTCGGTAAAAAAGTTGCCGTTGTTGGCGCAGGTGGTATTGGCTTTGATGTATCTGAATTTTTGGTTGAACAAGAGAATTTAACCGTTAACTTAGACAAATGGCTACGCCATTGGGGTATCGATAAAAATTACAGTGAGCAAGGCGCGTTAACACAACCCGATATTAGCCCACCACCAAGAGATGTGTATTTATTACAACGAAAAACCACAAAAGTAGGTAAGGGTTTAGGAAAAACAACCGGTTGGATCCATCGCTCGTCACTGGCCAATCACAAGGTTAAAATGATGAACGGAGTGTCTTACAACAAAGTAGACGATGATGGCTTACACATTACAATTAACGACAAACCGATGGTGCTTGATGTCGACAATGTGATTGTTTGTGCGGGGCAGCTACCTTTTAGAGACCTAGAACAAAGTTTGTTAGACGCAGGCTTAAAAGTACATGTTATTGGTGGTGCTTATGTAGCGTCAGAACTTGATGCCAAGCGCGCAATACGCCAAGGTGCAGAATTGGCAGCCGCAATATAGTCAAATAGTGTATGTATTAGCATTCAAATATAAACGGTATTAAAAAGACAGGTAACACAGCTAAAAATGACAACGATATCTGGACTGACTAAGTCGCACATAGCCGTGGCACAAAATGCATCGGGACGCAGTTTACATGTGCCCATTTATCGAATTAATCAAGGCTTACCCGGCCCAACAGTCTACATTCAAAGTTCGATACACGGCGCAGAAGTGCAAGGCAATGTGGTTATTTATCATTTGCTACAAGCGTTGCAGCGCAACAAAGTATTTGGTGAAGTGATATTAGTGCCAAACTGTAACCCTGTTGGCACCAATATAAAGGCTGGCGAATACACCTTAGGACGCTTTGATCCTGTTAATGGCACCAATTGGAATCGAGGCTATTTTTATGACTCTGCCAAAGTTCACGAATATGCCAATAGCATACAATCGAGCGATAACTTGCCTGAAATTAAACACAACTTTAGGGAGATGTGGAAAACAGCCATTGATGAGAAGCTATCTCAGCCATGGGGATTGGGCTTAGCGCAACAACTGAACTTAACACTGCAAAAAATGGCAGTAAATGCTGATATTGTGCTCGACTTACATAACGGTCCGGTATCAACTCGGCATATTTACATTCCACAATACGCTAAATCAGCTGCTAAACTCTTTTCTATCCCTCATTGCATATTTATTCCTAACGTATTCGCAGGCGCATTAGATGAAGCATGCTTTAGTCCTTGGTGGACTTTGCAAGATATCTTGCTTGATAAGTTTTCAAGAGATTATGATTTTGGTGTTGAAGCTTTTACCTTAGAAATGGGCAGTCAAGAAGTTATCGACTTCGCTGAAGGCGAGAAAGACGCGTTAAGCATCCTCGCTTATTTAAGCAGCAAGGGCGTGTTGGCAGCAGGTACTTATTTACCCGATGACATGACACGCTTTGGCGTCAATTTGCACGACTACAAAACGCTATTTACGGATTTTGGTGGTATGGTCGAATACTGCGTTAAACCCGGCCAGCATGTGAAAAAGGGAGATACAATGGCGCGCGTGCTAAACATTGACGATTTAGATAACAGCCAAGCTATACAAACGCTTGAAGCACCTTGTGACTTGATTCCAATATTGCACTTTCCTTCAGCTTCGGTGCTAAGTGGCACACAGTTATATAAGTGCTTTACAAATTATGTCGTGCTATAGGCCTAACGCTTTAGCATTTTCCACGTATTTTTGCCCACAACCCCGTCATTTGATAAACGGTTTTGATTTTGGAAAGTAACCACGGCCGATTCGGTCGCCGCACCAAAGTCGCCATCTATCGAAAGCGCAAAGCCTTGCTTTCGCAATAGCGCTTGTAACTTGCTGACGTCTTCACCAAAAGAGCCACGCCTTAATACAACCGTTGCACCGCCCTCATCATTTGCAATGCGCAAGCCTTCAATATTGGCCAAGGCTATCTTGGCTTTTTGTAGATATTTTTGACGATCATCTATGCCATTTGTACCGCCATTGACTTTACGCGTTACTGCGTACAAATTGTCTTCATCGGCAAGCGGGTTTATATTTCGGCGCTGCCAGTATAAACAGGCTATTTGCAGTGATATCACCGGGTCGCCTGCTAACACTGGCTCTTCTTCTAATGGTAAACACAGCAAGTCACCAAATTCCTTGTAGTTTGCTCTACCTGTTAATTGCAGCAATCCACGACCTTTAAAACGCTTACCATCACCGCGTTGGGTATTGCCGAGGTCTTTTCTTCCTTCGTAAGCCGCGCCTGACGCAAACTCTTCTGTCGTTCTAAAACCAGCGCATTCATGCGTAACTTGGCCCATAAAATGCGCAATACGTAAACGAGTATTGATATCGTAACTATTCAAAGTACTGGCAAATACCCCTGAAATTTCTCCAACAATACGTTTTTGAGCCTGCGCGTTTGCGCCACTAAAACGAGGCGCAATCGATAAAATAAACTGTCCATCAACGGGTATCATGTTTGCATTTCCCTAAGTTTGCTTTAACTATTGATGCTATCTAACTTATCGCATGACGAGAAACAGTACAATAAATAATCAATTATTCGCTTAGCATTGCTTTGCTTAACACTACTTAGCATAACAACTAGGTATTCTTGGGCAGACATTACCACGTGAGCAAATTAATCTAGCATCCGTTTCTATGCCTCTTTCAACCCAACTTATATTCAAAATTCGAGCGACGCTTGAAAGCTTCTCTTTAATACTATTTGGAATAGGCGCCGACCCATTTTGCTTTACACAAACCGCTTTTAGATCTTCTGCAAGTTGAGCCGCATTTTCACCTTGTGCTTCAATTGCTGGGTTAAGATCTATACCTGTACATAATACGTGATTGTTATCGGCTAAATCTCTTACATTAGTCGATTCGCAGCAGTAAATACGAGCCTCGTCAGCCACATTTAAGATAGAAATTTGAGCAGATGTGCCAGTAATAGGCGCGTTAATCATGCGAAATACTGCCCAATGATGACAAGGGTCTTCAACCTCCCGCATATTTCCCCAAGGCAGTGGGATACCATTCCCTCTGTAAACCGCTTTTAATTTACCCGGTGCATAGGCATCAAAATAATGCCAATGACGATATGGCGATACGGCTGTCATGCGCCTCATTGCGACCGAGGCCGATACACCAAGTTGTTTGTGGATACTAATTTCATATCCTTGCCTATCTAAAAGCTGTCTAAATGGCACTTTAGGACACAACAAAGCGCCGGCAAAAAAACTAGATTCAAAATCACGCCAAGCATGCAAAATATCCTGCGCATTAACGGTAGATGAATGTGATATCTCTTTTGGATCGTCTATAAGCGAAGTATTGTGGGTTTGACCGGTAACTAATACAGCTTTTAGACCGGCGTTGTTGTGCAATACACTGTGCCCGATATGCACAGCTAAGTCGTATTTTAGCCTAGCGGTTTGTTTTTTTAGTACTTCGTTAATATGAATAATGCCTGCGTGATCATAAAAAGACGTGACTAAGCTTTTTCCAGATACGCCAAGCTCTGTTCTTACCTCTTGCGCCATTTGGCTATACCATTTAACTTTTAGCCCTTGCTGTGCCACGATTTCTAACAAGTCTTCGACTGACAAGGGCATGCGCTTTTGTCCCACTTGTTCAGCAGCGCGCTCAAGGTCTGGAAAATGATTTTGGTGCAGTTCTTGGTGGGCACGTATAAGCAAATGTGCAAACTGTCGGCCACTAATACCCGTTTGAGATAACATTTCGGGTATCGCTATTTGAAGGATATCACTTGAGAATAAAAAGCTTGGTTCAAGTGCCATACCACTGATGCCACCTTGACTGCCTTTTACAGGCGTAATGGATTGCTCTTCTGGAATATCATCCAAAAACCAATCGATTTCTTTTTGAAATACCGACGCTATAACCTCAAGCATCTCTCGACTAGGTACACGCTTACCTCGTTCAATCATCGACAAATATGAGACCGAGGGCGCAGTTTCTGCATCAATGCGTACGCACCTAGCAGATAAATCTTCCATGGTTAGATGATTTCGCTTTCGCAAATTTCGTATTTTTGTGCCTAAAAGATGTGACTGACGATTAAGACTATGCTTATTTTTCACGTAATAACGCCTTTTTTATTAGTAAACATAACTATATAAGACTTTAGTCATATTTGTAAAATTTACATTGTGTAATTTTATTTGTGAAATTCTAGTAAAAAATACTCTATTCTACAAGTATACAGTCGACATAATGACTGTAAGCGCTAGTCACAAATCATCAACCAAGGGGAATTACGATGAATATGCCAGCTTTGAAAGCAAATCAACATCAAGCAAGTACAATTAATCCAAGCTTTTACAGTTTCATCAACGAAGAAGTCTTGCCATTGGTCGATATGACAATCGCACGATTTTGGGCCGATTTTGAAACCTTAGAAGGAAATTATGACGAAACCCAAACAAATACCGTCGTACCAATATCAAACACCTTATTAGCCATAAAAGTGGCCAATAGTCAGTGGAATAGCTTAGTGACTAATGGGAGTCACTCAATGATAGACGCAAAAACATTCTTAGATGAGCAGTTTCCACTTGAGTCAGGCTCGCATAAGGATGTAAAAAGCTATGTTGTTTACTATCATCACTTATTAGCATTTTTTAATGACGGTAGCCAGTCTGGCTTAGTCGATCCAAAGCAATTTGTCGCTTTGTGCGGTCATAAATGTGAGCCAAATTCAATCGTGTTTAAGCGCAATAGTTTTCACGTAGAACTCGTTATCAATAAAAAGGGGGACATTGGCAGTCAAGATTTGGCAAATGTTCAAGATATTAAAATTGAAACCACGCGCACGGCTACCATGGATTTTGAAAGCCTTACACCAAGAGGAGAGCATAGTAAAAGTGCAATGGCAAACATGAAAGCATATAAAATGCTTAAACGCATCCTGCAAAATGACCATACATGTATTTCTAAACGCTCGACATCAACTCGCAGAACGCCTGACATGGTGTTTACGGCGCCCAATGGTGATGACTACGTAATATCAGGTCGTTCTATTGAGCTAATTGCTTCGCCAATACATACTCAACATGGCAGTGACAACGATAAAAGCTTTCGAGACTCTATTGCTAGCATTTAAGGAGAAGGCATTAAAAATGCAATCATTTCCTGTATTGAAGTAGAAATTTAAAAGTTCTCTTGTCTGCGCTATTACCCGTATGTTCAATTTTTGGTCGGATTGAACAAATGTGTTTTAGCGCTTTTTTTTGGCACTAAATACATCACCAAAGAAAATGTATTATATATGAATACATAATTATATTTATGCTTTTATCTTCCCTATTATTACAACATACATTATCACTTAACCGATATAGGGTACTTATATGAACTTATCAGCTTTCAACTCAACGGCAAAACACATTATTGCGTCAGGCGTTTTAGCCTTAGGACTATTTACTGCAGTGGCGAGTCAAAGCGCTAATAGTGAAGAGCCAATTAAGGTCACACAAATGCAAAAGCAAGAAATGCTTATTAAGAAAATCGAAAAAGATTATGGCGAAGCAAAAGTGATTTTAACGAGCGCACAAAAAGACTTTGAATTAGGCCAGCTAAGCACTCAGGATATGTTTTTCATCACGGTAAAATATTATGAAATTGAAGGTGAGCTTTTGAAGGCTAAGCTAAGTTATGCGAGTAGTTATGCTGATAAATATGCAGACAAATATGCTGACAAGTATGCAGATAAATACGAGACTATCGAAGGCTCGCATAACTGCACTGTAGACCTAAGCCGCAATGCACCAGAAACCCCAGTAATTAGCAAAGTAAGCACTATTCACTAAATAGCATTTAAGTGCACGGACAATAGTTCACAGGCACGCAGCACAGGGTGAACTCATCTAAGCATCAAACACATAAAGATCTATGCTGTCAGCACCCTTTTGGCTTGCTTGCTGAAGATCATTGTGAGTTAAACCAGAATTAAGAAGCGTTTCTTTTGCAATTTCTCTCGCCACGCTAGTCTGCGTTTGATCACAATACGCAGCGAGTGCTTTTTTCACATAAGTATTCATATTAAGAATCCGTCTACGACCATAGTCTTATATCGTATATTTTTTACGGATCTTAATAGTTAGGGTTGTAGGATGGATATTGCGTATTACTAAGCGCTTGAATTTACTTATATTAACTGACTAAAAAACAAACAATTAAATTTCAAGAATAAACTTTCGTCTAGTAATAAACAACAGGCACAAAAAAACCAGTAGGTTGGTCAATAATGCATTAAGCACATATCTACAACACATACTGGTTTGTTTAATCGTGTACTAGTTTTTTGCGTCGGCTGGCAACAAACTTAGCTATTGCGTCTACGAAGTAATAGCAAAGCAGAACCTAGTAGCACCAAGGCAAATGTAAATGGCGCACTAACAGACTGTGCATCTACAAAGTCATAGGTCACAGTCAATGAACCGTTAGCTGATGACTGACTCCACGTAGCTACGTTGCCAGGTCCGGTCGATGCAGTTGTCGCGTTAGCGTTAAACAACAAGTCTAATAACCCGTTTCCTGTAAAACTAGATAACACCGCCGAATCTGTAAAGACAGCTGAACTACCTAGCGTACCGCCTATGTCTTCATAGCTTATGCCCGACGTCCCTGCGTAATCAATTACACCGTCAAATGCAGAAGCTTCAAACGTGTTAACTACATTTATAGTGTCGCTAAGTAGCTCCATCATTAAACCGTTTAGGGTTAAAGACGCATTAAATGTACTAGTGATGGTTGAAGCCAAAGCGTCTAAACTTTCGGCACGCATAAATCCGTTAATATCACTTTCCATGCTTATTGTGACTGACTGAAGCAGTAAAGACCCACCCATATCATCAAACTGGTCAATAGACGCTGTTTGCGAAAAGTCTGTGGTTGATACACCGAAAGTGGCGGTTTGTTCGACGAAACTGGCGTTAGCAAATGCGCTCAAACATAGCAATGTGGCGCCCGCAACTATTTTCCTAATCATGACTATTCCTCTAAAACTTCGTTTTAAAAGAAGACTTCATAGCATCAACGGATGTCAGCGCTATCTTTCTCATAGGTTACTTCCTACGTTAATAGTGCCTGAAAAATAGTCAAATTGGAATATTAATTTGTCACTTTTTGATAACATTTATTAATTAGGGATATTCATCGATGGTTTTATAGAGCTTGGAGTAGTTACACTCACCAATAATCCGCGAATTTCGTCTTCTCGCACAATTATAGCGCATAAAAAAGGCCGCTAGTGATTAGCAGCCTTATATTTTAGATGTCGAATACAGCGATTCTGACTATTTTTTAAGCTTCTGAATAAGACGTAACTGCGCAATTGCTTCCGCTAATTCAACGGCTGCTTCAGCATAATTAAAGTCTGCACCACCTTGAGCAATACGCTCTTGGGCATGCTTCTTCGCTTCTTCTGCTGCGGCCTCGTCTAAGTCTTCAGCGCGCACTGCGGTGTCGGCTAGCACAACGACTTGGTGGGCTTGTACTTCTAAAATTCCGCCCGCCACGTAAATGAGCTCTTCTTCACCGAATTGCTTTACGACTCTTACCATACCTGGCTGCAAACGTGTGATTAAAGGTGCGTGACCAGGATGGATACCTAGCTCACCTTCACAACCAGTAACTTGAATAGTTTCCACAAGGCCTGAAAAAATCTCAGTCTCTGCGCTTACTACATCCAAGTGTGTTGTCATTGCCATGATGGTTCTCCTAAAATGGGCTTGAAAAGTTTAGCGCTTATCAGCACTACCAAACAAGCCATCTCGATATTGTCGACTAGTGTTACTTCGCTTTTTCTAAAGCTTCGTCTATTGAACCAACCATATAAAATGCTTGCTCAGGAAGACTGTCGTACTCACCGTCTAAGATCCCTTTAAAGCCACTAATCGTGTCTTTCAAAGATACATACTTACCAGGAG
>CAYURD010000069.1:18016-21089 GCA_964446865.1 uncultured Glaciecola sp. | reverse complement strand
CATTGCTTAGAGCCTGTTTTGTATTATTCTTTATTTCGGGTACTAGCTTTGCTTGGTACCTTGGTGAAAAATCTTTTTATATTGCTTACAACTCTTGTATTGATGACGGCGCCAAAGCACGAACAGCTTTAGAAAACTACAAAGTGACACATTTTGAATACCCAGAATCATTAGCACAATTAAATATCGATTTGCCATGTGCTAGAGTAATTAACGGGACAATATTGCAATACAAGAAAACTGAAGCGGGATACAAATTGTCTTTTTCGGATTGGTTAGTAACTCACCGAGCAAATCAAGATGAAGACTTTTTCGCAATCAAGTAGCCTTGATAAACTGCGGTTAGTGTAGTTCACAGGATATATTTTTGTATTAAATATGCGTAAGTATATTGAGTACTATGACCTGAGCGCGGGAACTGGCAAAGATCAGTCAACTACTTCTTTAGCGGTTGTTATGAACCAAGGAAACTATGAGTTTGTTAAATAAACTTTTCAGATGGGAAAAAGGTCGCCAACTCTCAGGTTACGACAAAATGCTGTTGCTTGGCAGTATATGGTTCATCAAGTTTGACGTTTACCTATTGAGGTTCAAAGAGGGAAGCGAAATAAAACCACATACTGATAAAGTAGAAGACGGTAAACACTACAGGCTCAATATTGTGCTAAAACAGGCAAAAGAAGGCGGTGAGTTCATTTGTCGCAATCCCATTTATCAATCAAATCGCATTAAATTGTTTAGGCCCGACGCGTGTGAACATAGCGTCACAAAAGTCATTCGAGGTAATCGTTATTTGTTGAGTATAGGTTGGGTTAATGGCTCATAAAAAACTTATCGACATTAATCTCAATGATTTTGACACAATCAGTAGCGGATTTTTAAGTCCTAGTGTCTTAACCTGAGTTTTTCTAGGATACTCGTAAATTGGAAATAAAAATTGATGATTTAAACAATGGCGCCGTAGTGTCTCTTTTGGAAGAGCACCTAAAGGACATGTATGCGACCTCTCCTGCAGATAGCGTCCACGCTTTAGATAGAAGTGCACTACAAGCTTCTGAGATTACATTTTTCAGTGCTTGGGAAAACAACGGTTTGGCGGGTTGTGTTGCTATCAAACGACTAAGTAATACCAAAGCGGAAATTAAGTCGATGCGCACATCACATGCTTTTAGAAATAAGGGCGTTGCATCATCTTTATTGCAATTTGTGATTGAATACGCCCAACAACAGAAGTACGAGTCACTTAGTTTGGAAACGGGTACGCAAGATTACTTTTTACCAGCTAGAAACCTGTACAAAAAATTTGGCTTTTCAGACTGTGGCCCATTTGATAAATATAAGCTAAATCCTAACAGTCATTTTATGACTCGAGATATATAGACTAGTATTTAGACTAAATCTTTGAGTATACGCCATGAACAACTGCCCATGCATTTTGTATGCGTATGCTAACAGGAATGAATATGAGAAATTTGACATGCCCACATTGTAATTCTACTGCATTGACGAGTTGGCAAAAATTTAATACTGGTTACCTAAAATCTACTAATTGTGCCAATTGCAAAGTAAAGTTATGTGTTCCACTTTGGGGTGTTTTGGTATTAGTTTTACCAATAGCGATACCTGTCTTTGCACTTCTTCATTTTGCTAAATTTGGTCACTTAGATGAGTACTTTTTCGTGTACGCTATTTTCACGACCAAAGTGGGTGCCATTCTTGGCTTTATTTTGTTCGACAAGCTAGTGCCTTTAGTTATAAAAGATAAATATGGCGATTAAAATCATAATAGAAGAGACTTAATCAACAGTGGAAATCGCACAATCACATAGTCAGAGTATAGTATCAAGAGCCATTGAGATGTTTGGCAGCAGATTGTTGGCCACAAAGTTACCAGCATATTTCCATATAAGTTTGTTATTATGATTGACGGTAAACGTGTTCTTAAAAGAAGGGGAAGTTTATGCAAGGAGCTATAGCAGCAGTTTTAGTAATACTTGGTTTGGTTAATGTCACTTCAGCAACACCAATGGTTTTTGGGTGGTTAGCTATTATTGCGGGCTCTATTTTATTCATCTTTTTGCTTGCAGGGCCTTATAAAAAACCAACGCTAAACAAACGAAAAATTGCGACAGGTACCGCTGGTGGACTGACTGGGAGTGATAGTTCTTCTTCAGGCTTTTCTGGTGGCGATTGCGGTGGCGGCGGAGGTGGTTGTGGTGGCGGTGGCGATTAGACAGCAAGCTCAGCGAGTTTTAAACAAATAAAGGTTGATATGAAAAACTACATTAAAGGCAATTTTGTTTTTCTAGTATTATGCCTTGCATTTGCCGGTTTTTCGGTCGTGCAAAGTGATGGTGCGTTATTAGACCTAGTGATCAAAGTTGCTATTTATTTGCTTGTATTACCATTACTTCACTATCTTTTTATTAGCAAGCTTAAATGGGACGAGCAAGGGCCAATTCCAATGCATCAATCTCCATTGTTTTGGGTTGGTGTGCCAGTGATTATGGTACTCGTTTATGTATTTGTGTAAGGCTATTACAGTGGCCTTGTGTGAATAAATATAAAGGACAAATAAGATATGCAATGCCCGAGAACAGCGACTGTGCTTAAAAAAATAAATGTGGGTAATGTACCTGTCTACATTAGTGAAGCTTGTGGTGGCGTGCTTTTAGAGAATTATTCTTTAGAAAAATTCGAATGTGGTAAAGGGAAAAGAGGAGAAGCCTTAACCAAGCACCTGTCTCAATTTCACGCCGAGTTAATGAACATTAAAGAAAGAGTTAATTGTCCTCTTTGTGAAAACACTGTCATGTTAAGACGATTTTACAGTCCTTTGCATATAGTTGAAATAGATGAGTGCCCAGGCTGCGGTGCTATTTGGCTAGACACTGGCGAGCTAGCAAAATTACAGTCTTTGATGTTAAACAAACAAAGCCGCGCTATGTTGCGCTCAGAACTTATGCAGGAGCATAGGCCAATAAATATTGAAGGTTTGCAAAATGCGTCTGGATACAGAATTGGCAGAGGCAACAAAATTGATAAGTTGCTGGACTTTATGAGTTTCTTTTAA
>CAYURD010000069.1:0-17916 GCA_964446865.1 uncultured Glaciecola sp. | reverse complement strand
ATGGTGGCCAAATGAAAGTAGATGACATAAGAGTATTCATGCCAAGTCAGGACTTTGATGCCTCAAAAACTTTTTATAGCGATTTGGGTTTTAATTGTGAGCCGGTCAATGATGAGCTGGCCTTATTTTCAAATGGAGAGTGTACCTTTTTCTTGCAGCGTTTTTATAATAAAGAGCTGGCTGAAAATCTCATGTTGCAAATATGCGTGCTAGATATTCAATCTGCTTATGAGAAAGCCACTGCTGCGAGGCACAAAACTAAAATCTCAGAAATACACTCAGAACATTGGGGTGAGGTTTTTTATGTTTGGGGGCCTTCAGGAGAGCTGCTACATGTTACCCAACTGGCGCGTTAAGTTTCTTATTCAAGTTAGGAGCAAAACTAAGGCCTTAGCGTCATTTATTAGTGTGCTTAGAAATTGAATCACTACCATATTAAACAACGCGTTATTTATGCTGTATTAGCATTAGCCACTATTGCACTGGGCCTTGCAAGTAGAACCGCTAGCTTTAACGCCCCAGAATTTATCACTTTATATGTGGGAGATGCTCTTTGGGCTGCATTAGTTTTTTGGCTTGTGTGCTTAGTTTTTCCTGCCAAAAAAATCAGTATTTGCGCTATGCTAGCGTTGTCGTTTGCATTCTCAATTGAACTGTCCCAGCTATATCAAGCAAACTGGATAAACGAAATACGACATACTCGCTTGGGCGGTTTGATCCTTGGCTTCGGTTTTAGATGGTCAGATTTACTCGCCTATTTAGCCGGTATAGGGTTAGCTTGCGTACTGCGGCATTTGTTTGAATTAAAAGCACGTAAAAACCTTAGCGCCTAAACTCACTTTAGGCCATCAAATAGGTCAGCCGAGGCGCCTTTGAAAACTATATGTAGAGAAAATCCATTTAAGACCCAGCGTTTAACAATAAGGGAGTTTTGCCCAAACGATGCTCCTTTTGTGCTGCGCTTACTCAATGATGAGTCTTTTATTAAGTACATTGGAGACAAGCAAGTCCGAAATATTGATGATGCTAAACAGTATTTAATAAATGGGCCCATCGCGAGTTATCAGAAGTTTGGGCATGGGCTTTATCTTGTGCTTGCAAATTGTTTGGGAGACTCAGTACATATTAATGATGCAAGTACGCCAATTGGCATGTGTGGTCTACTAAAAAGAGATGAATTAACTGAGCCCGACCTTGGTTTTGCATTTTTACCTGAGTATTGCTCACAAGGTTTTGCTACTGAAGCAAGCCGTTGCGTGATGGATGCGTTTTTTGAGCGAGGCTATGCAAATAGGGTGCTCGCTATTACCTTGCCACATAACAAAGCCTCTAATCATTTATTATTAAAGCTTGGTTTTTTAAGTGTAGGGACTGTGATGATTTATGACGGCGTCAATAACCTTTATCAATATGACAAAAACTAGCAACAACTAATTTCAATTTTTTGTACTACTGGCTTTTTAAAAAGGAAATATAAGCCGTCTAATCGTCACAAATCATCGGTTCAGACACCCTAAGCGAGGTTGTTGCAATGCTTACTTCAACAAAGAAACATATCAAGCCTAAACTCAATAAGGCCAAAGTAGACACAAAACTACCCACAATAAAGTCTTTCAACTCGGTCGCAAAATAAGCTTGGATGACAATAAAGAAAATATTGATACATACAATGACTGTTGCACCACACAACAAATTTATTGCCCAGTTTGCCCATCTCATTCTGCGAGCAAGCGCCTTAAGTTCTTGTTTACGTTTGTGCTGGCAGTTGGCGGCTTCGGGAAGATCAAACCATCTCACTCTATCCACGACTCTTGCTAAACGACTGGTAAGAGAGTTAAGCAGTGTGCCTATACCCACAATCAAGAAAACGGGCGTTAGGGCTTGTTGAATCAATAAAATAGCGGTGGCTGACTCTGGCAAAATAAATCTTCTATAACAAAGAGGGTGTGCGCAAGCATACTGCTTAGTAATTCATGATTCAAGTAAGAGCAAAGATAGACAAAAGACAGACAAAAGCGATAGGTGTAGCCGATAAGCGGGAATAAATGAAATTCTGCTAAATTAATTGGTCTTACCTACTTATCAGAACAGAATAATGCAAGCAAAATCATGCCTTTAGAATTTGTTTAAAACAAGTGATTGCAATCTTAGGTCACAACTTGCTATTCTCGCGTTAGACTAAAGTGTCAAAAAATTGACACGTTCCGGTCAAACCAATTAAAAAAAGCACCCAATTAAGCATCTCTTGCTGGCATTTAAGGTGTATCTGGCTCGCAAAAACGGACGCAGCCACCTAATAATAAAAAGCGCAATGGAATGCAATTTCGTGTTGAGTTTTATCTTATGAAGTTGTCCCAAGTTGTTTTTAGAGTAACCTTTGTCGTGCTTGTCTGTACTTACATTGCTTTTATTGCCGAGTTCTTGAACTTTAATTCACTTAACGTGGATATTAATGTTAAGCCCGATGCAATCGTACTAACCTTACTCGTCGCTGCATTTGTTTATCTATTTTTTAGGCGCTCTCGATAATTTTTTTCTGCACCGATAAATTAGTGCTAAACTAACACAATACAAAAATAACAAAGATAGACGTTCACCCACTGCTATCGCTGGTACCCACATGTTTTTGCTCGTTGTTTACGTAATGATTGCTCTTGGCTTTTCGTTTGTCTGTTCTGTTGCTGAGGCGGTAATTTTAAGCGTTTCTCAAGCTTATATTTCATTGCTAGAAAAAGATAAAAAGCCATCAGGTGCTCTGTTAAACAAACTCACCACCGATATCAACAAACCGCTATCAGCTATTTTAACGCTTAATACGATTGCCCATACCATGGGCGCAGCTGGCGCTGGGGCTCAGGCGGCGAGTGTTTTTGGTGATGCATATCTGGGTCTTATCTCTGCGGTATTAACACTGCTTATTTTAGTTTTCTCTGAAATTATTCCCAAAACACTAGGGGCGACTTATTGGAAAGCGCTCGCACCCATGACAGCTTACTTCTTAAAGTATTTAATTTTTGCCTTGTATCCATTTGTGGTGATGTCGCAAAAACTTACCAGTGGATTTACAGAAGAGAGTCCTCTAAAAGGCCTTAGTCGCAGCGAATTATTAGCAATGGCTGAACTTGCTGGAAAAGAAGGCCAACTTGCTAAGCAAGAAGCGTTATTTTTACAAAACCTGTTGTCGTTGCATGAGCTAAAGATCACTGATGCAATGACGCACCGTACCGTTGTTTTTTCACAACCAGAAACAATGACGGTAGAAGCGTTTGTCAACGAACATTCAAGCACATCGTTTTCGCGAATTCCTATTTTTGAGGATCATGAAAGTGAGAATATTACGGGTTACGTGATGAAAACCGACGTTTTACTTGCTATGGCAAATGGTGAAAATAGCAAACCACTGTCAGAACTCGGTAAACCACTTATCACATTACTTGGCGATATGCCTTTGTCGACAACCTTTGATCACTTTTTAAATTCTAGGGTGCATATGCTGCTTGTTGTTGACGAATATGGCGGTTTAGAGGGGATTTTGACCCTTGAAGATCTTTTAGAAAGCCTATTAGGCATCGAAATAGTTGATGAGCAAGATACCACTGTCAGCATGAAACGCCTTGCTAAAATCATGTGGAAGCGCCGGGAAAAACGCATGGTCGAACAATTTCAGGATAGTAATAGTTCTAAAAAATAGAAAGAAACCTTCTAAATATAGCAATTTTCTTTTCATTAAATGAGTGTAAATTATATATCAAGCAATGAGGCAGAGCAGTAATCCCCTTACTGCTTTGTTTAATTATATATTTTACATTTTGAGGAAAAGAACATGACTACACAACTTAACAAAACACTAAACACCATTTTTGTAAACAAGCAAACTTTCGCGCCCCTAGCATTGCGCTTAGCAGGCGGTGCTATTTTTGTGGCATACGGCGCACAGAAATTATTTGGTGCATTTGGCGGCTATGGCCTTGAAGGAACAGGTCAATGGATGGAATCAATTGGATTGGCTCCAGGTTATTTGATGGCCCTAGCGGCAGGTAGTGCTGAGTTTTTTGGTGGTCTATTAATTATTGCTGGTTTATTGACACGCCCAACCGCTCTAGTGCTTGCATTTACTATGGTGATGGCGATTGTAACGGTACACTTACCTAACGGTTTGTTTATGGCAAATAATGGATATGCGTTTGGACTGGCCTTACTGGCTTTGTCTGTTTCTTTAGCGGTGTCAGGCGCGGGAAGACTATCGATTGATAATGTGATTGCAAACAAAGTAAACACACAAAATGATAGGTCTAATACTGCAAATGTTGCGTTTGCTTGAGGGCTTAAGCACCCACATGCTTAGATGGAGTCTGCATTAAATTGTTTGATAATCAAGTTTACTGGTAACGCAATATAACTAAGACTTAACAGCTTTCGAATTCGTTTCTATTGCCTGTTAAGTCTTCCACTATGTACTCCCACGTTCTCATATGATGATGAAACTTCTCTTTAAGTGTTCCCGTCACATGGTCTTTATCGCGTAAATCGCTGGGTATTTCGTACAGTATTCGCCAATGGTTAAGTGTGCTGATTGCTGCTGCGCATAGCTGAGCACAGTTTGCTAAAGCGTTTTTTTTGGCCTTTAAGATATCGTCGGTTTTAACGCAAAGTGGTTCTAATTGCGATTGGTCAATTTTGGACATATGTTTGGTGATTTCATAGTCGCGTAGCAATTGTAGGTAGTCGGCGTTATTGGCATCAATATCTTGACCGGTTTCTTCAACGTAGTTTTGTATTGCCCTTGCGTAGCCCATTGTCTCGTATATGCTCAAATGTATTTTTTGAAACATTTCTTCGCGAGCTTGTAAGCGAGGATCAACAAATTTTAGCGATGACATGATGCACTCCATTGAAATTCGTCCGTTCGTTAAAACCGAACATTTGAACGTCAATTGACTAATGAATTGCGAGTATACAAGAGATTAAAATTGTTTTGCAGTGTCAACGAGTCTTTTACAAACTAAGAATTGAGCTATTTTGTAAAGATATCTGTCTACCTTCCTTATGCAAGGCTTACAAATAGCGCTGAAAATGCTACTATTTACTTAGTAAATATTTAACCAAGCCCACGTCTGTTTATCACAAAACCAAAGCATAGAAAGCCAGAGAAGATGGTATTTTTGTGTGTTTTTTGCGGGGCAAACTATATGTTAAGGTTGTTGACCAGTGACAGAAAAAGCACTTGATATCAAAGGCTTACAAAAAACCTATGCAGGCGGTGTACAAGCCTTGAAAGGTATTGATTTAGAAGTTAAGCAAGGCGACTTTTTTGCGCTGCTTGGGCCCAATGGTGCAGGTAAATCCACGACGATTGGTATTATTTGCTCATTAGTGAATAAATCGAGCGGCAGTATTTCGGTGTTTGGGTATGATTCGGTCGCCCAAGAAGTTGACGCTAAATCCTGTATTGGCTTGGTACCTCAAGAATTTAACTTCAATCAGTTTGAAACGCTAATGCAAATTGTAGTGAATCAAGCGGGCTATTATGGCGTGCCACGGTCGATTGCAAAAGGGCGCGCTGAAAAATACTTAAAGCAGTTAGAGCTCTGGGACAAGCGCGATGCAAGAGCTCGTGAGCTATCGGGCGGCATGAAACGCCGTTTAATGATAGCAAGAGCACTAATGCATGAACCCAAAATGCTAATTTTGGATGAGCCGACCGCTGGCGTAGATATAGAAGTTAGACGCTCAATGTGGAGCTTTTTGAAGGAAATCAATGAGCAGGGTATTACCATTATTTTAACGACGCATTATCTCGAAGAAGCTGAAATGTTGTGTCGCAATATTGCTATTATCGACAAAGGCATTATTGTTGAAAACACCAGCATGAAGGCTCTTTTGTCTACTTTGAATATTGAAACCTTTGTATTTGATATTGCAGACGGCGCCACAAAAATCGATATTCCTGAATTTGAGTGTAGAGCGCTTGATGACCAAACGCTAGAAGTCGACGTGCCTAAAGAAAGCGGACTAAATCGAGTGTTTGAGAGACTGTCAGAACAAAAAGTTAGCGTGATGAGCATGCGTAATAAGTCAAACAGACTTGAAGAGCTGTTTGTCAGGTTGGTTAAATCGGGTGGACAAGAAGCTAACGAAAACGCGCAAGTACAAACAAAAGAGGCGACATCATGAGCATAAGCAGTAGTCGTAACTTTGTTGCTTTAAAAACCATCTGGATAAAAGAGTGCACTCGTTTTTTAAGAATTTGGGTGCAAACGCTTGTTCCACCAGCCATTACTATGTCTTTATACTTTGTCATTTTTGGTAATTTAATTGGCAAGCGCATTGGTGAAATGGGTGGCTTTTCGTACATGGAATTTATTGTACCTGGCCTTATTATGATGTCTATCATCACTAATTCGTACTCCAATGTGTCATCTTCGTTTTTTAGTGCCAAATTTCAACGTAACGTTGAAGAGCTATTGGTATCGCCGGTGCCGACATGGGTCATTATTATGGGCTTTGTAGGTGGTGGCGTAGCGCGAGCGCTTATTATTGGCGTGATCGTTACCTTTGTATCTACCTTTTTTGTGGATGTAAAAATACACAACTTTTTTGTTATCGTGATCACGCTTGTACTGACTTCTGTGTTGTTTGCGACCGCAGGCCTAATTAATGGCATTTA
Organism: uncultured Glaciecola sp.; assembly: GCA_964446865.1. Lineage (GTDB taxonomy): Bacteria > Pseudomonadota > Gammaproteobacteria > Enterobacterales > Alteromonadaceae > Glaciecola. The sequence continues at coordinate 11,249 of CAYURD010000069.1, read as the reverse complement.
CGCAAAGAGTTTTGATGATATTAGTGTTATCCCTACCTTTGTTCTGACGCCCTTAACATACTTAGGAGGCGTATTTTACTCGTTAACATTACTGCCTGAGTTTTGGCAAACGGTGAGTCAAGCAAACCCTATTGTGTATATGGTGAATGGTTTTAGATATGGCTTTTTGGGTGTTTCGGATGTGAATCACTGGATATCTATTGGATTGCTAATAGGCTTTAACTGCATTTTGTTAGGCTTGGCATATACCTTGTTAAAACGAGGTGTGGGTATCCGCTCGTAGATGCTGATTTTGCTATTAAAAACAGAAAAATAGGAACACCTTTGTCAAAGTCTTTGCCCAGAGAAGTGACGAGTAATCAAGCTGGCGTTCACGACGATTTGATCAAATACGTTCAGCGGCATAAAAAAAATACATTTAAACGGCCCATTGCAGAGCATACTCGTGATGCATTCGCTGAATTTTTAGTTTGGCTAGATGATTGGAAAGGAGAGCTGATTATTGATGCCTGCTGTGGCGTAGGTCAAAGCACTGTATATCTTGCACAGCGTGCGCCGCAAGCTAAAGTCGTTGGCATCGACAAGTCAGTGGCGAGGTTAGATAAGCACCATAGTTATTCTGAAGGGCTAAGCAATTACCGACTCTTCCAAGCCGACCTTAACGATTTTTGGCGCCTGCTTGCTGATCATCTTAAAAACAACACGCCGGCATGGTCAATTACGCAGCAATACATATTATACCCAAACCCTTATCCCAAAAAATCACAGTTAGGAAAACGATGGCACGCCAGTGCGTTAATGCCAAGCATTGTAGAGGTATGTGAGCATATAGAATTGCGCTCGAATTGGCGGGTTTATCTTGAAGAATTTCTACTAGCGGCGCAGCAGTATGGATTAGACGGAGAGTTAAGTGCAGTCGAATTGTCTGACCTTCACAAGCCGTCGAATCTAAGTCAGGTAAGCACAAGTAATGCTGCCAAAAGCACATTAACAGAAAAACAGCTTACACAAGCCATTACGCCATTTGAACGTAAGTACGTAGATGCAGGTCAAACTTGTTTTAAGCTCGTCATTCGACCTTCAGGCAAGGATAAGAAATAACCTTGTCCGTAATGAATGCCAAGGTTTTGAATGGCGTCTAGTGCGTTATCATCTTCAATATGTTCAGCGACGAGCTTACAGCTTTGCGATGCGCAGTATTCGACAATTTGCTCAATCATGGCTTTGTTCTCGCCAGTTTTTGCATAGCGAGTCACCATATCACCACAAATTTTAATCGCTTGCACGCCTGTGTCTACGATATGTTTAAAACTATCATCAAATGTATCTACATCGTCAATAGAGACATGTATGTTTGGCAGTTTGTCGAGTAGGTTTTGCAGAAGGTGTGGGTGCTCTTTTACGCTTTCAAAGCTTAATTCTACGCCGGCTAAATGTGTTTTTAATTCGGCAAAGAGCGTTTGCATCCATTTCATAAGGTTTGCGTCTCGCAAATCAGTCTGGAACATATTAATGCTCCAATGCATGTTGCGAGGTATGCAATACGCACTGCTTAGCTCCAATATACGTTGCGTAAGCTGCGCGTTTGCTTGTGACCGACTGACGATGTATAGAAAATCGTTTGGTAAGTAGATATTGTCGTCTTTTGTTAGCAAGCGTGCCAAGCACTCATACCGTACAACTTTGTGGCTTTTTAAATCGAATATGGGTTGAAAATAGGGCACTATTTGCTCTATCGAAAATTCTTCAACGACGTTTCTGGCTTGCACTTGCTGTTCCTAAAAGTTAGTCCTTACTTAGGTTATCCGTTATTATAAGCTTAGCTTTAGCTATATTTTTGATTAGCACATATTGGGATGTCGCGGGCGTGTGGGCAAAGTGATCCTCGCGCGTGTAAAATTGCATATAAGCGTGAATTGTTAATTTTTCGTATATACGGTAAAGTGCGCAGTCACGGCTACGTTAAGGTTGTTAATTTGTCAAAAGCAGAAGTAAGCTTAGAGCATTTATTTAAAGTGTTTACCAAACCTGAACACGGTGACTCTACGCTGGCAAAAATTGAACGTCATCTATCAGACAATGTGTCTGACTTTTTGTCGCGGCACTTAGTGGCAAAAAAGACGTCTTTAGAAGAAATCGAACAAGATTTTATGGCGCACTTAGTGCCAGACTCGCCTGAGTTTGTTTCTAGCCATGCAGAAGACTTGCTTGAAAAACTCGTTAGTCATTCAGTCAATACTTATTCGCCCACTTTTATTGGGCATATGACCTCTGCCTTACCATACTTTCACTTACCCTTGGCAAAACTCTTAGTGGGCCTAAATCAAAATTTGGTCAAAATAGAAACATCAAAAGCATTTACACCTCTTGAACGACAAACATTGGGCATGATGCATCATCTAGTATATGGAGAAAGCTCGGCTTTTTATGAGCAATTCTTGCACAGTGCACAGCATTCGCTTGGTGCCTTTTGTTCAGGCGGGACTGTGGCTAACATTACTGCGCTTTGGGTTGCTCGCAATAAAATATTGGGCCCTAGCAAAGGCTTTGCTGGAGTGTCAAAAGCCGGCTTAGCAAGTGCCTATCAACATTATCAAATCAAAAACCTAGGCTTGATGTCGTCAAGGCGCGGTCATTATTCTTTAGGCAAAGCGGTTGATGTACTTGGGATAGGGCGCCAGAATATGATTAGCGTTGACAGTTCAAATTACACCCTGTCACCCGAAGCAGCGTTAAAGCGTGGTCAGCAATACCAAGACGAAGGTAATAAGCTGCTTGCCATTATTGGTGTTGCCGGTACGACCGAAACTGGACACGTTGATCCACTTGATGAGCTTAGTGATGTTGCCAAAGAACTAGGCACATGGTTTCACGTTGATGCAGCATGGGGCGGCGCCACCTTATTTTCTGATAAACATAAACATATTTTAGCGGGTATCGAAAAGGCCGATTCGGTTACCATTGATGCTCATAAACAAATGTATGTGCCCATGGGTGCAGGTATGGCCTTGTTTAAAGACCCGCATCATGCCAACTCGGTAAGACATCATGCGCAATATATATTGCGCGAGGGGTCTAAGGATTTGGGCTCTACTACGCTTGAAGGATCTAGAAGTGGTATGGCCCTGTCGGTTTATTCGTCATTGCATATATTGGGACGTGGTGGATACGAACTTTTGATTGATAATTCAATGAGCTTAGCGAAAAAATTTGCTCATATGATTGATGAACATGATGATTTCGAATTGTTAACGTCGCCGGTGCTCTCATTACTCACATATCGTTTACGACCCAAGCATCTTAGTACGTTTTTATCTGCCGATTTTTCGAATTCAGATAAAGACGCTTTACGCGAATTAGATGACATAAACAGTGAACTTGATAGCTTAACGGTAGCTATTCAAAAACAGCAGCGAGAAGCGGGCAAATCATTTGTATCGCGAACGCGTATTGAAGTTGTGCAGTATAATGATACTGCCGTGACGGTGTTTAGAGTGGTATTGGCTAACCCATTAACCACCGAAACAGACCTACACAATATTTTACAAGAACAGCTTGAGTTGGCTATCAAACATGAGATTTGGCAGGCTTTAGGTCAGCGTAACCTGAGCCAGCCTGCCCTGACTCAGATAGCGTAACTTTCTAATTTCTAGAAGGTATAAGACCAGCTTTACATTCTTGCTGCCCGTACTCTTATCGCGCCAATCAATGCAATTGCACCTAACCAGAATATACCAAGCGTTCCACCACCACCACTGCCGCCTGCATCAGGCGTTTGTGGGTTAGACGGTGTTGCGTTTAGCAAAGTGTTAGGCACCGGATTTAGGTTTGGGTTTGTTACCGTTGCGCTATCAATAACGACTATGTCGGTAATAATAGCAAGGTTATTATCAGTCCAAGTGACGTTATTTGAGGCATCGGTTGCCGTGTAGTTTCTAAGCGGTATGTCTTCAAAAGGGCCACCAAAGTTAAACGTGGTTATTGCAGCAAGTCTATCGACTACGTCCATGCCGTCGCCTATTACTTGGCCAAATACAGTAAAACCACCGTTGGTCGTATCTAAACGTGGGTTGCCAGCTGAATTATTTTGTAAATTGATAAAAAACTGTGAAGTCGCACTGTTCGGATTACCACCTTGTTTAGCCATCGCAAGCGTTCCGCGCACATTCGATAGTTCTGGCTCATTGATAACCGCTGGACCAGTCGGAACATTGTCAAGCGGTATGCTGCCGTTGTATTGATAGCCGCCCATTTGCACAACAAAATTTGGGATACTTCTATGAATGACGTTATTAGCGAATGCACCCGAGTTAACATAATCTAAAAAGTTAGCGACGGTTTGCGGCGTGGCTTCATCAAATAAGTTAACCTGAATATTCCCTTCAATGGTTCTGATTTCGACAACGGTTGCATAACTCATCGCACTACTAAAACTAATTATGATGGCATGTAGCCACATAATTGTGGTGACTAAAGGCTTGCTTTTATTTCTCTTTAACACGGTTTATTTCCACTACGTAAACTAAGAAACCCTAGAGTATATGAAGCTTTTTTGTTTTGCTACATCGATAGCGCGAATAAGACTCAGAATGCTTAATTTCAATCTATTTTTAATGCTTTCGTGATACTTTCGTTAAACTTAGATCTCATACTTGCTGCCATATTGAATAATGGCATGGACGCACCTGCCTATCTTCTGATTATGATGAAATAAAATCCACTTAGCTAAGGTCTAAATTTATGTTAACGTTTAACACCCTCCACTCAAAACCGTCGACAACAAGCGCACAAGTCGGCGAAGAGCACGTAAGGACCTCAAATATGGATAAGGTATTGGTCGTCGAAGATGACTTAGACATTGCCACTCTCATCAAGGTTAATTTAGCCGAGTTAGGCTTGCATATTGACCACCATGCCGATGGCAAAGATGGGCTTGATGCGGCGCTTGGTAATGACTATAGCTTGGTGTTGCTTGATGTGATGTTACCCTCACTTGGTGGTTTGGATATTTGCCGCAAACTCCGAGACAGTAAGCCAGAGCAAGCTATTATTATGTTAACAGCTAAAAATTCCGAAACTGATCGAGTGCTTGGTCTTGAGTTAGGTGCTGATGATTACATGACAAAGCCCTTTAGCATTCGTGAGTTACAAGCTCGCGTGCGTTCACAAATCAGAAAAGCGCATCTTTTATCTAATGCTTCGCAACAGCCTGCCACACCTCAACATTTTATTGAGCAAGGTAGGATTAAAATCAATCAACAAACGCGAGAAGTATTTTGTAATGACAGTCTGGTTGACTTAACCGCGACTGAGTTTGACCTTTTGTATCATATGATGAAGCATCCCAATCAGGTATTTTCTAGAGCCCAGCTCTTAGAATCTGTGTGGGGATATCAGCATAGTGGCTACGAGCATACGGTTAATTCACATATCAATCGTTTGCGTGCAAAAGTAGAGACCGACGCGGCAAATCCTGATTATGTGCAAACCGTATGGGGCGTTGGTTACAAATTCAATATTCCCAAACCAAGCACTGAGGCTAATTCATAATGATTAAGCGTCCTAGACTTTGTTTTTATCAGCGCTTGTCGGTGAGTTTAGTTATCGTGTTTTTTGGCGTGATCACGCTTTTTATGGCCGCTTCATCTTATTTACAAGAATCAGTAAAACGAGAAGGTGAGCAGCGCTTACATCTTGAGCTCGCGAGCCATTTGGTGCACGACAACCCATTGTTGAAAGAAGGCGTTTATGATTATGACGCTTTAAAAAATCTGTTTCATACCTTAATGGTATTAGGCCCTAGTTTTGAATTTTATTTTACCGATCCTCAGGGCAATATTCTCACGTATTCTGCAGATGTTGGCGAAGTAGCGGTTAAAAAAATTGATTTGGAGCCTGTATTAAACTTGCTTGAAGATGATTCAAGCCTTCCTCTATATGGCACAGATCCACGGTCGATTGACCGTGATAAAATTTTCTCTGCAGCGCCGGTGTTTAACGAAGATAAACTGCAGGGTTACTTGTACGTGATTATTGGCGGTGCGCAGTATGATTCGGTGGTTGATAGCCTGCAAAAAAATAAAGGCATTCAGCAGTTTGTTTTGGTCATTGGTGCTGGCTCTATTTTTCTTCTGCTCGCGCTGCTTATTTTGTTTAGAGTGTTTACCTTGCCATTAAAACGATTGAGCGATGATATGGATTCGTTTCGTAACAGCGGATTTAACTTGGCTTCTTCTGGGGTTGCATTATTACCATGGAAAGACGATAGCCGAAATGAAGTACAGCGTCTTGGTTATTCGTTTAATGAAATGCTTAAACATATTGACTTGCAGTGGGAGCAAATTAAATCAACAGATGCGCAGCGCCGCAGTTTACTGGCTGATTTGTCGCACGATTTACGCACCCCTTTGGCTAATTTACAAGGCTATGTTGAAACGCTGTCGTTGAAAGGTGAAAGCTTAGCACCTCAAGAGCGTCAGCGCTTTATCGATATATCGATGAAGAATTTGCATAATTTAAAAAGGTTGATTGATCAAATATTTGAGTTAGCGTATTTAGAAAGCGGCCATATTAAAATTAAAAATGAAAACTTTGTATTAACCGAGTTATTGCACGACATTGCGGCTAAATTCAGATTCAAAGCTGAAGAAAAGCAAATTGCCCTAACGGTTAACGCGCAGCAAATTAACGCATATGTAAATGCCGATATTGAGAAGCTTGAACGGGTACTCACTAACTTGTTAGAAAATGCCATTAGGCACACGCCAGAAAACGGCAGCATTGATATTAAGGTTGAACACCTTGATGGAAAAATACAAGTTAGCGTGATTGATTCGGGCGTGGGTATTGCGCCAGAGGAGCTAGCCTATATATTTGATGCACGTTATCAAGCGTCTAACACCGAGCGCGATGCTTCGTCGCATGTTGGCTTAGGGTTAGCAATCAGTCAGAAATTGGTGAATTTGCTGGGTTCTGGTCTAAATGTAGAGAGTAAATTAGGGAAGGGCACGACCTTTAGTTTTGACCTAACAACTATCTCTCCTCAATAGAGCAAACGCAAACTTACTTAGCCCAAATTCAGCTCTTTAAGTTTGCGCGTTAGCGTGTTTCTGCCCCAGCCTAGTCGTTTAGCGGCCTCTTGTTTATGACCATGGGTAAAGTGTAATGCACGGTCTAACAATATCCGTTCAAAATCAATTTGCGCCATGTCTAAAATACCATCTTTGCCAACGGCTAACTGCTCGTCGGCCCACATGCTTAACAGACTCGTCCAGCTTTCTTGAGTACCTTCAGAAGCACTTTCTTTAGGCGCAGCGGTTAATTCTGTTGGAAAGTCGGTGGGTTTTATTTCTTGCCCACTTGCCATCACCGTTAACCATCTACACGTGTTTTCGAGCTGCCTGACATTACCGGGCCAGTTAAGTTGTGAGAGCCTAGCAGCGGCTTCTTTACTGAGCGTCTTCATATCAACGCCGAGCTCTTTTGCGGCTTTGACTAAAAAGTGGCGGGCTAATAAAGCAATGTCTTCACGTCTTTCGTTTAACGAAGGAATGTGAATACGTATCACGTTTAAACGATGATATAAATCTTCTCTGAAGCTGCCATCGGCAACCCGTTGTTCTAAATTTTGGTGTGTTGCTGCAATGATACGAACATCGACTGAAACAGGGTGATGGCCACCTACGCGATAAAATTGGCCGTCGGCAAGCACTCTTAACAGGCGCGTTTGCACATCAACTGGCATATCACCAATCTCATCTAAAAATAAGGTCCCGCCATCGGCTTGTTCAAAGCGCCCTGTGCGCATATTTTGCGCGCCGGTAAACGCGCCTTTTTCATGGCCAAACAGCTCAGATTCAACCAAATCGCTTGGGATAGCTGCCATATTTAAGGCGACGAATGTTTGTCGAGATCTGGGGCTGTGTTTGTGTAGGGCGTGAGCAACCAATTCTTTACCAGTACCCGATTGTCCGTTTATTAACACGCTAATTGATGAACGAGCGAGTCTACCGATGGCTCTAAACACTTCTTGCATGGCGGGTGCTGCGCCAATAATTTCTTTAGTTGGGCTTTCAAGTTCAACGGGGGCATTGTTTGAAAAATCTTTTGCGTGGACTAATGCGCGTTTAGTTAAGGAGACGGCTTCGTCAATATCAAAAGGCTTTGGTAGGTATTCAAATGCGCCGCCTTGATATGCATTAACCGCGCTGTCTAGATCCGAGTGCGCAGTCATAATGATCACCGGTAAGTCCGGGAAGTGTTTTTTAACTTCTTCAAGCAAGGTCATGCCGTCCATTTGTGGCATTCGGACATCTGTAATGATGACCATTGGTGATTGACCAGATTGAATTTGTAATAACAAATCCTCTGGGTTATCAAAGCTCAAACAGTCTATATTTGCAGAGTTAAGCGCCTTTTCAAGCACCCATCTTATTGAGTCATCATCATCCACTATCCATACGGGTTGGCTCATAATTTGTCGTCCTTACTATCTGTCTTTTTGGTATTCATTATGGGTACATAAAGGGTAAATTCTGTTTGCCCAGGGTAACTTTCAAGATCAATTTTTCCGTGATGGTGGTCTGTTAGGGTTTGTGCAATAGACAAGCCTAAACCACTGCCTTGTTTTTTATTGGTGACCATTGGGTAAAACAAAGTGTCTCTTAATTCAAGAGGTACGCCAGGGCCGTTATCTATAATGCTAATTTTTGCTGCAAGAGGATGACGAACACCCTTAATAACGCACTGACGGTCAATACGTGTCTTGAAGGTAATTAGCGGTTGATGCATTGGGTTATTGGCTTTAAATTTCTTTAATTCTTGACTGGCATTGCGCGCAATATTCAATATAGCTTGCTGGAGCATGTCAGGGTCGGCATATATGTCTGGAATGGATGGGTCATAGTCGCGCTTCAATTCGAGTGAAAACGACAAATCATTACTGAGAACAGATTGCACTTTTTCGATTATTTGGTGCAAGTTGAACATACGCTTTTGTGGCAAGGAATTAGGCCCAAGTAATCGGTCAACAAGGTTGCGCAATCGGTCAGCCTGGTCAATGATCATCTGAGTGAACTCAATTTGATCTTGTTGGGCCAATTTTTTTTCTAATAGTTGAGCCGCGCCGCGAATACCGCCTAGAGGATTTTTGATTTCATGGGCTAAACCTCTGACTAGCTCTCTAGCGGCAACTTGTTGTGCGTACTGTTGTGACTCTTGCGTTATTTTTCGTTGTTTATCTATTGGGTTTATTTCAAGCAAAGCGAGTTGTTCATCGGCAATTTTGACGATGTTGACATTAAGATCAACGTTGGTCGCGCGGCCATCTTTAAAGCACACTTGAACAGCGGCCTCTCTAAAGTCTTCGCCATGCAAAATTGCTTTTTTGATTTGTAGTTGATTTAAACTGTTGTTCACTAAAAAATCATCGAGAGGGCGGCCACTTACCTGATTAATCCCTGTTTCTAATAAATCTAAAGCAGCATCATTAACAAAGCTGATATCAAAAGCCTGATTAACCAAAATTAGTGCTGTTTTTTGCGAATTTAATAGCAATTCGTAGTGATGACGATCAGAGACCAATGGGCTCACTCCAAAAAATGTCCGCACTTAAATAGTGCATTGCAACATATTAAAGCATTTGCAGTTTGTTCACAGCACTAATGTTGAGTCAATTTGTCTCAATTTATGTCATTTTTACGGAAATTAATCCTAAAAAAGGTGAGTTTAATTAATTAATGCTGAAGCTTGGTGCAAGTACAAGTTTCTTGAAGGGGTAGATGCAATTACCTTGCCCGAAGTGTCAATAAAGGAAATAGAATATTCATAGGCGCCACGGTTCATATCGGTGAGTGAAAACACACCATTTGGCGACTCATGAGTTTTACCGTTAATGTTCAATTGAAATACGCCATTAGCAATAGGATCAATACCCGCAGCGATATTTACTTTGCCAGAATTATCTCTAATAGTGGCGTTGTCGGCAGGGCTGAGCACCGATAAATTATACTGTACTTTTGGTGTTGCATTTATTTGTGGCGTTAAGATGTTGGTGTTGGGATTCGATTTCATCGTGTTAGTCGGTGTTTTGATGTTAACTTCTATCGCACCGGGTGTTGGCAGGTCTGAATAGGTAACTGTGCCATCTGCGTGAACGGTTTTGTAGATGGTTTGGGCATTAACGTTAGCAAGGGCGCAAACGCAGAATAAACAGGTCGCAATGAGTGACTGATAGTGTTTAGATTTTGCTGTGTTTTGTTTTCTCATTATTACCTCTACTACGTTTATCTTTATTTCATCCATTCGCGAACCACCTTCGTCATTCCCGCGAACCACCTTCGTTACTCCCGCGAACCACCTTCGTCATTCCCGCGAAGGCGGGAACCTCATTGGAACTAATCAATCTTGGCTAAGCATTTGTTTTGTCTAGTTTTGCAATAACATCAACCAGATCCCCGCCTTCGCGAGGATGACGAGGAAGTCTTAACCGATCAGTATTACGCGCAGGCGGGAACCTCCTTGGAACACTCAAAACTATCAAACAACCAAGTTGCCCCAAGGAGATTCCCGCCTGCGCGGGAATGACGAGGGTGTACCACGGGCATAACGAGAGTGTTTCAAGCTACGCTTTCCTTCAACGAGGTTCCCGCCTGCGCGGGAATGACCTAGTTTCATACTATATAATACGTTATCGGACGCAAAAAAAAAGCCTGCAGTGTGCAGGCTTTGTATCATTTGCAATAAGTATTGCTTAGCAGCTGTAGTACATATCAAACTCAAGTGGATGAGTCGTCATGTTAACTGCTTGAACTTCTTCAGATTTAAGTTCGATGTAAGCGTCAATCATTTCATCAGACATTACGCCGCCTTCGGTTAAGAAAGCGCGATCTTCGTCTAATGCAGCAAGTGCTTGTTCTAATGAACTCGCTACCGTTGGGATATTTGCTGCTTCTTCAGGTGGTAAGTCGTACAAATCTTTATCAGCTGATTCACCTGGGTGTATCTTGTTTTTAATACCGTCAAGGCCAGCCATTAACATAGCGGTAAATGCTAAGTATGGGTTAGCTGTTGGGTCAGGGAAGCGAACTTCAATACGACGAGCTCTTTCGCTTGTTACAAACGGAATACGGATAGATGCAGAACGGTTACGAGCAGAGTAAGCAAGCATAACGGGCGCTTCAAATCCAGGAACGAGACGCTTGTAAGAGTTAGTTGATGCATTTGCAAAAGCGTTAATAGCGCGAGCGTGC
>CAYURD010000068.1:18699-21220 GCA_964446865.1 uncultured Glaciecola sp. | reverse complement strand
ATTAATTCTCTTGACCTTAAAGATTACACGTGTAATATTAAATGTATTACACGTGTAATCGATTGAGTGAAAGAAATATGATAGATGTAAGCAATGCAGAATTTGAGGTCCTTGATGTATTGTGGGATCAACACCCAGCAAGCGCCAATGAGCTTGTCGCACGCCTAAACGAAAAAAAGCCGTGGCATGAAAAAACGGTCAAAACCTTGCTAAATAGATTAGTCAAAAAGGAAGCCATCGGTTTTAAAAAGCAACAGCGCAGTTATTTGTATTTTCCCTTATTAGAGCGAGAGTCTTATGTGCAAACTGAAAGTCAAAGCCTAGTAGAGCGCTTATTTAAAGGCCAACTCTCTCCGCTTGTTGTCGGTTTCGCAGAAAACAAAAAACTCAAAAAAGAAGACATCGATGAGCTAAAAACGATTATTGCTAATTGGGAGAAAGACAATGGTTAATTGGCTGATAGAAGCAATTTTACCCTTAACCATCATCTTAAGCTTGCTACTCGTCGCGCACATACCCTTACTTAAAAAGTTTGGGGCTAATAGTGCGTATATTTCATGGTTAATATTACCCATTGGCTTGTGCTTTTATGCGCTACAAGTTGATTGGTTCACTAACAATGAAGTTTTGGGTACTCAAGTTGCCCACTTTATCGTCAACTCAAATGAAGCTATCAAAAGTAGTTTTCAAGTAGAGTGGTTAACGTTTTTATGGATAGTGGTTTCAGGCTGTTTTTTCGCCTACTGGTCTGCGTGCTATTTATTGTTGTTACGGCGCTTAAACCTAAAAACTGCCCAATGGCACGACTCACAATCCATTTTACCAAAGCGTTTATCTGTCTATCAAAGCGACTATATTTCTAGCCCAATGCTAGTGGGTTTTCTACAACAAAAGTTAATTGTTCCACAAGATTTCACCGTGACTTACACCCCAAGGCAACAGCGTCTAATTCTGGAACACGAGATTTGTCACTTTAATCGAAATGACATTTATTGGAATTGTATAGGGTTTGCGTTTTTAACGTTGTTTTGGTTCCACCCCTTGGTTTGGCTAGCGTATTTCAGGTTTCGCCGTGACCAAGAACTATCCTGTGATCAAAATGTGCTAGTAAACAAAGATGTGGACAACAGGATTGACTACTGCAAAGCACTTTTGGTGACGGTAAAAGCACAAAAACCAATCACCTTTGCGCAACTTTCATTTAATAAATTTGGAGATAACGAAATCATGCTTGAACGAATTAAACATATCAAAATGAACATTAAAACCTCGGCCTTGAGTATTGTCACTGTCTCGATGTTAGCTATCGTTGCCGTGTCGTCGGTTAGCTTTGCGGGTAATTCAGCCTTAAATACTGACGAAGTAAAAAACGAAAAGTACGAAGGAAAACTGCTTAATAGAGTCGAACCAGAGTATCCATGGCAAGCTGCTCAGGATAATATGTCGGGGGCCGTTTTACTTAAATTTGATATTCGCCCCAATGGACAAACGACCAATATCACTGTCGTAAAATCGAAACCTTCTGGTGTTTTTGATAATGTTGCAATGACAGCGTTATCGCATTGGCGCTATGAGACACATTCTCAAGATGTTATTTCAGACAGTCTTGTCCAACTCGATTTTGTGATGGATGAAAACTCTGAACGAGTAAGCCTAGATTAAAGCATGTCACTATGCCAAATAGAATGTAAAAACCATTTAGTTTTACATCACGCAAACGCCCAATATAACGATAATGACTATTCGCTATATTGGGTTTCTCGCTTAATTTACATTGTACCTTCTTAGTATCAAAACATAGATTGCAATGATTAATTAGATGCCTCTTTAACTTCATCTTTATCTTTATCTTCATCTTTAATAGCTTTTGGTGGCCTTTGTGGCGTAAGCGAATTAATACTTTCAAGCGGTAAAACTAAGGTGTTTTTTGTTTCATGTGTATACAAAAATACGTAGTTGATAGACGTACCTAAAAGCGAATACTCATACTTTGTTTGATTCGTAAAATCAGAATCTACAACAATTAGGCCGTGCTTATGATCAATAATCGATTCGGCTTTACTGGTTGAATGAACGTTGATAAACATAAAAAAGTACACGATTAGTATAAAAATAGCCGTGTACCAAAACGACCTAGCGCTCTGCACTCCAGCAATAATGGGGATAATTCTAAGTGGGCCTTTCTTAAATTTGATATCAAGCCATCTACTCATGGGCGCCTGAATATAAGCAACTCCCCAAACAAAAAATGTAACCCCAAAAGCCCCCGCCGCCATTAACATCACCATAGGATCTTTAATGCCAGCGACCAAGATATCGCCAATTTCTAAATAAACCGTCACTTCTAAGTCAAAATGAGAATAAAAGGTCACCAAATAGAAAAAGCCGGCAATGGCCACCGTGGCATACACTAAAAATACCGCTAAACCGGGGTGTTTATTAATGAACTGAAAAACAGCTGCTGGGCTAACTTTTGGACGATATTTGTCTATTTCTGAATTTTTGGTCATTCTGAGAAGGT
>CAYURD010000068.1:0-18599 GCA_964446865.1 uncultured Glaciecola sp. | reverse complement strand
ACAAAGGACTTATTCATTTCATGCAGCCAACCACTAAACCCCAAAACCCTAACTTTTCTTCAGGCCCTTGTTCAAAACGACCCGGTTATGATGTTAGCCGTTTAGACTTATCGGTGCTTGGTCGTTCGCACAGAGCTAAAGTAGGAAAAGACGCATTGAAACGAGCTTGTCTAGATACCGCTCGCATTTTGGGTCTACCTGAAGGCTATCGTGTGGCCGTGGTGCCAGCCTCTGATACCGGCGCTATCGAAATGGCAATGTGGTCAATGCTTGGCGAGCGCCCAGTTGATGTGCTGTATTGGGAATCGTTTGGGCAAGGTTGGGCAACCGACATCAATAAACAGCTTAAGCTTGATAATGTGCGCACAATTGATGCCGAATATGGCCAAATTCCTGATTTAAGCCAAGTGAATACCGATCACGACGTTGTATTTACATGGAACGGCACGACTTCTGGCGCGCGTGTGCCTAATGCTGACTGGATAGATGACAACCGGGAGGGCCTCACTTTTTGTGATGCGACATCGGCGGTCTTTGCTCAAGAAATGCCATGGAAAAAACTAGATGTCACGACATTTAGCTGGCAAAAAGTACTGGGCTCAGAAGGTGGTCACGGCATGCTAATATTAAGCCCAAGAGCAGTCGAAAGACTTGAGTCGTATACACCGCCTTGGCCACTGCCTAAAATTTTCCGTATGACCAAAGGTGGCAAATTAATTGAAGGGCTATTTATTGGCGCCACCATCAATACACCATCAATGCTTTGTGTTGTCGATTACTTAGACGCGCTCGACTGGGTCGAAAGTGTTGGCGGCGTAAACGGCACAATTGCAATTTGTGACGCTAACCTTGCGGTACTCGAAGACTTTGTTGATGCAAATCCATGGATACATTTTTTAGCACAAGACAAAACCATCCGTTCTAATACCAGCGTTTGTTTACGACTTGATTTAACACCAGACCAAATAAAAGCAATGGTTAATTTGTTAGCCGAGCATGACGTTGCGTACGATATTGGTGCATACCGAGATGCGCCAGCAGGACTTAGGATCTGGTGCGGGGCAACTATCGAAAAACACAATTTAGTCAGCCTCTGTGATTGGCTAAGCTGGGCGTATGAGCAAGTTAAAAGCCTGTAATCAAAATAGTAGCGCACACCATAAAAAATAATATCAACAAGGACACCCATGTTTACCATTAAAACGTTTAACCAAATTTCTGTTAAAGGCTTAGATTGCTTCACGCGCGACAAATATGAAGTAGGCTCGACCATAACCGAACCCGACGCAGTTTTATTAAGAA
The DNA here is from genome assembly GCA_964446865.1 of uncultured Glaciecola sp. Lineage (GTDB taxonomy): Bacteria > Pseudomonadota > Gammaproteobacteria > Enterobacterales > Alteromonadaceae > Glaciecola. Next base: position 17,297 of record CAYURD010000068.1, on the reverse strand, counting down.
GTCACAAGCTACATGACGAAAATTTGCCTGACTCTGTCTTAGCTATTGCACGCGCTGGTGCTGGTGTAAATAATGTCCCTATAGACAGGTTTAGTGAAAAAGGCGTAGTGGTATTTAATACGCCAGGCGCAAATGCAAACGCAGTAAAGGAGCTTGTACTAGCGGGTTTATTATTAGGCTCAAGAGGCATTCATTCAGGCATAGAGCATGTTAAAACCCTGCATGATGTAACTGATGCAAGCGAACTACATAAAACCTTAGAAGCACAAAAGAAGCTGTTTGCAGGTAACGAACTAAAAGGCAGAACCTTAGGTATTGTCGGTCTTGGTGCCATTGGCTCACTTGTTGCCGACATGGCGCTTGCTTTAGGCATGAATGTGGTTGGCTACGATCCTGCTTTATCTATCGAGGCGGCATGGCGTTTATCGAGCAAAGTACAGCGCGCTGAGAACTTGCACGCCTTGCTAGCTAAAAGTGACTACGTCAGTTTGCACGTACCAGCGATAAAGCCAACACTTCACTTAATTAATGATGAAGCCCTATCTCATGCAAAAGACGGATTAAAATTGGTAAACTTTGCAAGAGAGTCAATTGTCGATCCTAAAGCACTTGTCAGAGCCTTAGACAGCGGTAAGCTAACGAGCTACGTGTGCGACTTTCCTGAGCCTGAGTTTTATGGCAGAAGCGACGTAATTGCGATGCCTCACATAGGTGCATCAACCGCTGAAGCAGAAGAAAATTGCGCAGTGATGGCGGCCAATCAAATCATGGATTATTTAGAGAATGGCAATGTCGTCAATTCAGTGAACTTTCCAGCCGTTAGCATGGCGCGCACCAACGGTCCTCGTATTACGTTTTCGAATAACAATGTACCCAAGGTATTAGGTAATGTGCTGTCGGTATTAGCCGACAACAATATTAATGTTATTGATATGGTAAACCGCAGTCGCGGCGACTTAGCCTATAACATACTCGATATTGAAGAAATAAACGATGACGCGATTATTAATGAAATAGCAAAAGTTGAGCACGTTAAATTAGCACGCCTTATTAAGTAATATGCATCTTTACTAATCTGAATGCTTAGCTAAGCGGTATATATTTTACATGACAAAACGCTTGGAATATAAACGCTTAGTTGAGCCGGTAGATGCAAAAATTAACAAAGACATTATCTGAAGAAGACCAGTCGCGCATAATCGAAATGGCCTGGGAAGACCGCACGCCGTTTGAAGCTATCGAAAAACTATATGGCTTAAAAGAACCTGAAGTAATCGCATTGATGCGCACAAGCATTAAACGAAAAACATTTAACAACTGGCGAGCAAGAGTCAGTGGTCGCAAAACCAAACACTTAAAGCTACGCAGCCCAGATGTATCTCGCGGCTATTGCTCCACACAATATAAGCCAGTGCGCAAACGGTAAACACTTTTCACTATCGAGCAATTAAAACTCCCCACCACGTCATTCTGGCGTAGGCCTAATGCCGTTCGCTTAAGTATAAGTTACGTCATTCCCGCGAAGGCGGGAACCTCTTTGGAACCAATCGATATTTGATAAGCACATGTTTTATAATGTTTTTAATGAACATCAACCAGATCCCCGCATTCGCGAGGATGACGAGGAAGTCTTAAGCAAACAGTATTACGCCTCCGCGAGAATGAAGGGGCCGTATAAACCTTAAATCAATCTAATCAATCGACCAACTCGTACACAATGATATTCAAACGAACCGGATAAGCTATGACTACAACAAAACGTTTAGCTTTTATACTCATCTTATTCAGTTTACTTGCTTGCAGTGATGCATCAGATAATAAAAGTACAAAAAACGAAGCAAACACTAGCATTCAAAAGCAATGGTATCTAAGCATAAATGGCCATGTGTTCGCACCAACAAAAAACAACGCAATGTCCCAACTTGCCCAACTACTTGAAGATGCTCATTCACAATTTTTAGTCACCAAAATGCCTGCATCTTCAAAGCAATGCGATCTTTTGAATACTGAAGAAATAGTAAGCTCAGTCGCGTCAAAGCAATTAACAGATGACACTCAAAATAAAGCTGACGAAGAACTAATTGCACACTCCGAAACTGCCTTCAAATACATCATTGCCAAAGACAACAATCAAGCAAAAAGAGAACGGATACTACTGAAGGCAAGACAAGCTTTTATTTTGCAAGTGACCGCACTACGCCAATGCATATTGAGTGAAATGCATCAAAGTATGATGTTTGATAATGACGAGAATGAAAAATACGTCAATTCGTTTTTCGAGCTAGCAAATGGCAGAGATAGTTTTTCTAGAGGTGATTTCTCTGTTTATGAAGCAAATGAAGACTTAGCACTCTTGGCATATAGCCTGATCTACAAAAATCAAAGGGCGTTTGTTGCTTTTAATTTCTCATATGACAACCATGAAATGCCGTTACCTTTTGGGTTTATGACATCTACAAAAGTAACCTTTTGGCAATCAGATGTTTTGCTCGCTGAGACCTTTGTTACTTCTAATCCCTTGAGAATTAGACCTTTTACGGTGGCTATTGTGCTAGTTGAATAAAGAGGTGATAGCGACTCCCCCGTCATTCTCGCGGAGGCGGGAATCTCCTTGGAACTAACCGATATACACTAAGTGATTGTTTTCTATTGCTTTTCGTAAACATCAACCAGATCCCCGCCTTCGCGAGGATGACGAGATTGTCTTAAGCGAAGAGTATTAGGCCTTCGCGAGGATGACGAGGTGGTAGTGTTCTTTTGTTAGACCTTAAGCAGTGAACGTACCTTATCAAAATCTACTTCAGGTAAGACCTTAATTTCGGGGCGGGCAAAATAGAAGCCTTGATATGTGCGATATCCCATCTGATACAAACACTGCAATTCTTCAAAGGTTTCAACACCCTCAATCACAATATTATCGCTTACGGGTGTTAGTAAAGGTAAAAGGTTTTTTAAGAAGTGTTGATTACGAGGTTTTTGGTCAATATCAATGATTAAACTGCGGTCGACTTTTATCACCTGAACTTTAACATCACATAACAAACTCAAATTAGAGTAGCCTACGCCAAAATCGTCAATTGCGGTGCCAAATCCGCGCTGATTATAGTGCTTTAAGATATTTTCTAAATGCTTCTTATCTACGATTTTTTCATTCTCGGTAAACTCAAACACTATCTTATCGAGCGGAAAATTTGCTTCTTTAGCCGCTTGTAGAGTAGTTCGAATACACTGTGATGGTTCGTAGACAGCATTCGGCATAAAATTAATAGATAGTCTATGCGATAAACCAAGTTCAGCGGCTGTGTGGATAGCGGTTTTGCGACAAGTTTGGTCGAATAGGTAACGATTTTTATCGTTTACTTTTTCAAATATCTGGCCTGCGCCTTCGCCGTTAGGTCCGCGCACAAGCGCCTCGTATCCGTAGTACGAGAAGGTAGATAAATCAACAATCGGTTGGAACGCCATCACAATATCAAAGCCGAGTGTTTGGCCGCTTTTACATTGCTTGCAAACTTGGCTAAGTTCGTTATTAGATGGATTCTCTTGTTGGCTCATTTATTTCCCATGAACATATTTTCATCGCTACGGATATATCGGCACTACCAAAATAAAATTAAGCTGATAATTTATCCTCAATCCACCTATCTACTAGTCTTTCAAGAATATCCAAAGGCACTGCGCCATTTTTTAGTACAACATCATGAAATTCGCCAAGCACAAATTTGTCACCCAGTGCATCTTTTGCTTTTTGTCTGACTTCCAAAATCTTCATCATACCTACCTTATAAGCGGTCGCTTGACCCGGTAAAACGATGTAGCGTTCTATTTCAGAAATGACGTCTGACTCTGCCATACCAGTGTTAGCTAACATATAGCTAATCGCTTCTTCTCTGGTCCAACGCTTAGCATGTATACCCGTATCAACGACTAATCTTACGGCGCGAAAAAGCTCAGCTTGTAAACGCCCTATGTTGTCGTAAGGGTCGTTTTGGAAACCTAATTCCCATGCTAAATATTCGGTATACAAAGCCCAGCCTTCGGTATAGGCCGTAAATGGAGACAAGGTTCTAAAAATTGGTAGCCCTTCTAACTCCATCGAAATAGAGATTTGAAAATGATGGCCAGGGACGGCTTCATGATAAGCAAGCGTTCTCATTCCATACTTTGGTGTGGCTTTGATATCGTATAAGTTTGCATAAAATACTCCTGGTCGCGAACCGTCGATTGACGGTCTTTGATAGTAAGCCCCTGGCGCTGTTTTTTCTTTAAACAAAGGAATACGCTTAACTTCCATACCCGCTTTTGGGCGCACTAAAAACGCATCGCCCAAACCCGCGTCAATTTCATCAATTATAGTTTGATAATCGGCCAATATCTGCTCGCGACCTTCATCTGTGTCTGGATAATAGAACCGCTCTTGACTGGCTAATTCTTCAATTGCTGGTGTAAAGCCCATGCTCACATCAAAGCCTTCACTGGCAAGTATCGATAAAATTTCGTTTTGTATGCGTTCGACTTCTGACAAACCGATATTGTGAATTTCATCAGCGCTATAGTCGGTGGTTGTCATAAAACGAAGAGCAAGCTTATACACGTCTTCACCCTGTGGTAGTTGCCAAATACCGTCGTCATCACTTGCCTTATCAATAATTCCAGTAAAATAATCAATTAGCATTTGGTAAGTTGGATAAACTGTATTTTCAATTTCTGAGCTTACTTTTGAGAGGTAATCGGCTTTGACTTCGTCGGTAAATAAGCCGCTATCATCCATTTTCTTTTCAAGCGATGTATATAAAACGTTTTGCTCGGCAGGCGTACCCACAAAACCAACCATTTCATCAATGACGCGCTGTACAACAAACTTTGGCGGGTAGATCCCAAGCTCTTCACGCTTAACCATGCCTTCCAAGGTTTGGGTATAAAAACGTTTGGACTCACTCAGGCGAGAAATATAATGGTCGACACTTTCTGCATCTCTAATGGCGTGGGTTGAATCCATAAAACTAGGAAAGCCACTTTGCGCGCCCGACATTTGATTGAATGGGTAACTATGATATTGAAACTCTGCAAAACCTTTAAGCGTATCGAGCAAGTATAAAGCTATTTCTTTAGATAGGCGCTCATTTTCTTCTAAATCTTCATCTTCGTATTGAAGTAAGACATCACGAGCGCCTAATAAACGTTCGAAGGTTTCTCGAGAAGTCGCGTCGCTAGCATCATTTAAGTGTGCATTGTGCCCAGTGACACCCAGACCTTCTAAAACGCCAATCGAACTCAAGGTTTGAGGGCTCTTAAGTGCTTCTTTTACTACGGTGCGATTAAGGAAATTATTCAGTGAAAATGGTTTTTCGGCCTTCCACTCATGGGTAGCCCATGCACCCACTACAATTAATATGACGAGAATGGCTAAACCTAGCCACTTAAAAAATGCTTTCATTCGAATTTCCTCTTTCGATTATTTTTAGCAAGATGCGGACTGCTTTTGTGCCCTTGTTGACAAGGATCATGCATGCGTAATCTATATACTACTTGTTTATGTCTTCTACGTCATCTTCGCTAGGGCTTAATATTATTGCTTTTGCGTACACTTTGTCATTCTCGAGACGTCGAGAATCTCCTTGGCACTCTACAAACTGGACTAAGCACTTGTGAATGTTAGCATGAAGTTCGTTGTAGGAGGTTCCCGCCTCCGCGTTATACTGTACGCTTAAGACTTCCTCGTCATCCTCGCGAAAGCGGGGATCTGGTTGATGTTCATGAAAAACATGATAAAACATGCACTTATCAAATATCGATGGGTTCCAAAGAGGTTTCCGCCTTCGCGGAAATGACGTAATTAATGCTTAAACGAACAGCATTAGGCCTTCTCGGGAATGACGCGGGTTTTCTCTGTAAAGAGGTGATTTTGACTTAACCAAAAAGAGGAAAATTGAACAAATAAGAAATGTAGGCCAACGGGTAAAGGGGAAAAATCAAAAACGCTTTGTTATTGCATCTTCCAAAGCGGGTCATGTTTTAATTTTTTAATCATATAATCTAGCAATACTTTACAGCTAAGCGGGTCGCGCTCGGTTAGCGCTTGTTTCATTTCAGCGGTAAAAAGCGCCAAGTGCTCGTTATGACAATCAGTGAGAGTTGTGTTCATGAGCATTTGATATTCGTGCGACGGGAAAATATGGGTGCTATTAGAAGCTGATAAAGCGACAAAACTCGCTTGTTTGATTACGTCCAAAGGTGTTTCGCTGATTTCGCAGAGCGCTACTTGTTTACTTGCCATCGTTTTATTACCCATGTTACTTAGACTGTTACTACATTTAAACTTTAGTATAAGTAAAGATAGATGCAGAATAAACTTTAGTCTAGTAACAAAGGTAAAATTTTTACAATTAACGCTCGAGTTCGTCAATCACGCCGCGACGGAATTGGGGGGTGACGTCAAAATACCAAGTTTTTACGCGCATTGTTTCAGGGTTTTGTACCTCAATTGCTTGTACCGGTAATCTGTTGATATAACGAATAGACTGACCTACCGCGACTAACTGGTGTAATTGTATGAATGCGTACAAATCGTTTGTGCTGGTGATATAAAAAGGTGTTTCTACGCTCTGGCCGTTGCCGGTACGCCAGATCGCTTCAATTAAACTATCTAAAACCGCTGTATGAAAACGCCCCAGCGCGTCATTCCCTAACTCACTTGCACAGATAGCCGCGCCGTAATGCCCAGTGAGCGAACTGTAATTGACCATCAGCAAACCTTGATTCACTTTCCAACATTGCCGCCAATTTTGGCTTTGCATATATGATTGAGAAAGTAGTTTGGCGCTTTGTTCCTTGTCACTTGTAGGATCGTACAATGAGGTAAGTGGATAAATTTTAATTAAACGGTCAAAATCATCACTACTCGCCGTGTTCGCTTTGATGCGATCGACTATTGCGTAGTAGTCAGTGTTGCTTTGCGTATAGTTAAGTACTTTGGGCTTTTCAGCGTTATTGGTCGCACAAGCACTTAAGCCCAATATTAATATAAAAATTAGTAGTAGATGTCTTTGCATTTTTTGTCTGGCTAAGCCCTTGAGAAGCATCATAAATCAATCGTTATTTGCACATATGCATGTGCTTATTAATACATAAAAGTATACCCGTTTATTGCCTAAATTACATAAGCTAAATACAAGATTTAAGAAAAGCTAAATTCAACCACAAATGTAAAATTTTTGTTATCTATTTTAAAATAGGACATGCTGAATAGTATGAAAAAAATTTTTGCGGCCCGCTTAATTTATATTACTTTTTTTAGCGTCTTAACGCTGGTGTTATTGTCTGGATGTAACAAAGGCAGTACCGAAACATCACCAGCGAAAAAACTAGATTCACAACTGATTCCTCAACCAAACATAGTTCTTATACTAACCGACGACCAAGGCTATGGTGATTTAGGCTTTAATGGTAACACCGAACTGTCAACACCTACGCTTGACGACTTGTTCAGCCAAGGCGTTAGCTTTGACCGATTTTATGTGAGTCCAGTTTGCGCTCCTACGCGTGCCAGTCTTCTCACAGGAAAGCACTACTTAAAAACGGGCGTGTTTCATGTTACTCGCGGCGGTGAAAAAATGAAACCTTTGCTCAACACATTGCCAGAACGATTAAAGCAAAATGGATATATGACGGGCTTATTTGGTAAATGGCATAATGGTCTTCAGTATCCTCACGACCCCATCGGCCAAGGATTTGATGAGTTTTATGGCTTTTCTGCTGGACACTTAAGCGAGTACTTCAATAACTATCTTCATCACAATAACAAAAAAGTGAAGTACCAAGGCTATGTCGCAGATGCAATTACAGACAAAACGATAGCGTTCATCAATCAAATTAATCAGAAAACTGACCAACCCTTTTTTGCCATGCTGAGCTTTAATACTCCACACGGGCCTTTTCAGTCTCCACAAGCCTTATTTGAGAAATACAAAGCGCAAGGACAAAGCGACCTGAATGCGTCTATTTACGCCATGATGGAAAATATTGATAATAACGTGGCTAAGGTCATTGATGCATTAGAGAAAAGCGGTGAACTTAGCAATACTATTATTTTATACACGTCAGATAATGGTCCCGCCTTTCCTAAAGGTCTGACTCGCTACAACGCAGGACTAAAAGGGCATAAAGGTATTGTTGATGAAGGCGGCGTGAGAGCGCCCTTAACTATATTTTGGCCAGATGGTGACTTAGCAACGCATAAAGTCCTGCCAATTACTCAGCATATTGATATTACGCCTACCCTTCTCTCATTGCTTAAGATTAGTTATGAAGCAGACGAGTTTGATGGCCGTGATTTGTCACCACTAATGCGCAAAAATGATACGCCTTGGCAAGAAAGATATTTATATACCCATCGCTTTCGAATCGCCAAAGATTCAAGCAAAAACCCTATTCATCCAACACCAGCGGCTATACGTTCGCAGCAATATTTAGCTATGGCCGGAGAAAACAAACAATGGCAGTTGTATGATTTAATTGCTGACCCAGGGCAGCAAAACGACCTAGCCAACACTAAACCAGAGATACTAGCCGACTATAAAGCCAAGTTTGCGACTTGGTACGAAAAAACGATTGCAGAATATGGCCCATATAAGACGATGCCAATAGAAATTGGTCACGCCAGCAATAAGATAGTGAGGTTTCCTGCCCACGAAGCACTCATTGAGGAAAATGCTGAGTATCAGCATGGTGCAGGTTGGTCACACGATTGGATAGTGCCTTCGGTTAATGCCAATGGCAGCGCTTACTGGCCAATAAAAATAACGAATGAAGGTAAATATAAAATCACCGTAAGCTACGCAACACCTAAAACAGGCTATGACGGTAAGCTGAGTATTAATGCACAAGGACAAAGCGTAGAAAGTGCAGGTATAAACTCGTTTGTACCTAAACAGCTTTCAAGCAGCCGGCAGTTTTACACCGACGAAGCACCCGATCTAACCTGGGCCACGCTTGAGCTTGGACAACTTACGCTGTCGCCAGGTTTAAGCAATTTACAGATTATGTTTAACAAAGATGTTTCAAAGCGCGAGATTTGGATAAAAGAAGTAACGCTAGAAATGTTGTAAACCCTAACAAACACTCAACAATGTATGGATGAGGAAATCATGAAAACAGCGCCAAATTCACTTTTTAGTTTAGGCATGCTAGTTCGTTTAAGCATCTGCCGTATATGCGTATTTGTGGGCACCGCCGCCTGCTTACTTTCTACAAGCGCTCATGCAATTGCAAAAGCAAATATCTCATATAACAACACAGTCATCGTCGATGCCGACACCGCAAATGAAGTTGATGACCCGTACGCATTAGTAGCGGCTTTAACGCAAAGTAATTGGAATGTAATCGCCCTAACCGCGGCGCAGTGGCAAACCGCGCATTGGGCAACCGAGCATGCCATGGAAGACAGCCACCGCCTTAATCAAGTCATGGTCGGCTATTTAGGTACCAATACGCCAACGCTGCGCGGTGGTGTCGCGCGCATGTATGATTGGGGTGACCAAGCGCAGCATTCTGCCGCCGCCTATGAAATCATTAAACAAGCGCATAAAATGCCTAAAAATGAAAAGCTGACGCTGGTCGTATTAGGCGCCCTAACAAACATTGCGTCGGCATTGTTTATTGACCCATCTATTGAACAAAAAATTGATGTCTATTGGCTTGGCTCAAGCTACGATTTTGATAAAGGGATTATGAGAACAACTGACTTTAATGCGATTATGGATCCCCAAGCCTTGCATTTGTTGCTTAACTCTAAAGTAAGCATGACCATTATTCCTGTAAATGTGGCCTCGGCGCTCACCTTTGATTACCAAAAAACCTTTGATGCTTTTTCAGGTAAAAGCCACATGACCGACTTTTTAGTGAACCGCTGGTATGAGCATGTTGACGGTTCACGCAAAAAACGCGTTATTTGGGATTTAGCACTCATCTACGCAATGACAGACCCACAATGGGCTGAAACGACAATAATCACCACGTCAAAAGATTTGGGAAATCGACCCATCAATTATATTTCGAGCATTGATGGTGAAAAGATGTTTAACGCATTTATAGAGCGCACTCTGGCCTGGACAGAGGAAGAAAATAAATAGATAGGCTGCGGCGATTAAAAATGCAAACGCCGAATACGTCATAGCAATAAACGAATTTATCATAAGGTTTACTGCTTTAAGAAGTCTATTATTTTACAATTAATTAACTTAATAGATTGAATTACTTATAAGCGCGCGAAGACGAGCAAATAGTTAGACAATTGATGTTAGAGAATTAACCCGAACGTGGAAAATTTATTTTGCGTTCGCTGTTAAATGGAGATCAAATGAACAAGATGCACACACACAACGTCTTATTTAGTACCTTATTCATACTGCTGTTTAGTATATCAAGCTTATCATTCGCCAATGGTATTGACCATCTCGTGTTTGAACCGCCCTCATCAAAAGCCAATGGTAAGCACATTGTGCTGGTGTCGGGTGATGAAGAATATCGTTCTGAAGAATCAATGCCTATGATGGCTAAAATTTTAAGTCAACATCATGGCTTTAAAACCACCGTATTGTTTGCCATTGACCGAGAAACAGGATTAATTAACCCAAACGATATCACCAATATTCCTAACTTAGCCAGCCTCAAAGACGCTGACCTAATGATTTTAGCGACACGCTGGCGAATTTTGCCAGGTGATCAGCTTCAGCATTTCTTAGACTATTTTAATGATGCTAAGCCTATTATTGCGCTTCGTACGGCAACACACCCTTTTAATAACAGCGATAAGTATGGCGACTACGACTGGCAAAACTTTGGCCTAAATGTAGTCGGCGAAAACTGGTTAAATCATCATGGCATACACAAAGTAGAGGGTGGACGCAGTGTTGAGGTTCCTGAAAATGCCGACCATCCTGTTCTTAACGGTGTTGATTCATTTTTTATGTCGGCTGACATATACGGTATCGAAAATCTAGATCAAGACAAAGCGACGGTGTTGTTAAGAGGCGCAGTGACCGAGTCTTTAGATCCTCAGTCAAAAATGCTCGACGGCCCAAAAAATGACCCGATGATGCCCCTGGCCTGGTTAAAAGACTACCCTACTCCCGATAACAAAAAAACCGGCAAAATATTTGCCACAACAGGCGGTGCATCATACGACTTACAAGAAGACAGTGCCCGACGTTTAGTCGTTAATGCCGCGTATCATTTGCTTAATATGGAAGTGCCTGCACAAGCTGACGTAGCTTATGTGGATGCCTTTGAACCATCATTTTATGGCTTCCAAGCGCCCGATTACTTTATTAAACGCGGCTTAAAGGTCTCAGATTTTGCATTAGGCAAAGCCTCACCTAAAGTCATATTAACCTTGGAAGAGTTTCATAAAAAAGGGATCTCAACTAAGGTCAGCGTCAATAAAGGCGATACCATTTTGTTATTGGGTAACGGACTCGCTGAACGAATGCTCAATCATGGCCATTTTGAGACGCAAATTTATTCAATGTTTCCTGAACATGATTTGACCATTAGAACACTTGCAAAACCAGGTTATACACCGGGCTTTAGACCACACTCTTCCCGCAATAGCCAATGGGCATTTCCGGGAGCAGAGCGGTATCATCAAGATAAACTCCACCACAGCGGCGAAGGTACTCACCCCACTAGCGACCAATGGCTTTATGACATCGAACCACAAATAATTCTCGCATTTTTTGGCTTTAACGAATCGTTTGATGGCCCAGAAGGTTTAGCTAATTACCGCGCTGAATTATCAAACTTTATCGACCACTCTTTAGCCAACAAATACAATAAAGGTGACATTTCACAATTAGTATTAGTCTCGCCAATTGCCTTTCAAGATTTAAGCGACACCCTTCCATTACCTAACGGCGAAGAGACAAATAAAAACCTAGCGGCTTATGCTAATGTAATGAAAGAGCTCGCTAATGAGCGCGGTGTGCATTTTGTTGACATATATAACCCTACCAAGCGCATGTTCGAAAATAGCCAAGAACAACTTACTGTGAATGGCGCTCACTTAAATGACAAAGGTTATCAAAAACTAGCACCAATGCTTGCCTCACAAGTATTTGAAAGCCAGAACGAAGTACAGTTGTCAGACTCATTCAAATCGAAACTTTTAAGCGCCGTTCTAGATAAAAACTGGTATTGGTTTTATCGTTACCAGATGCCAAACGGTGTCCACGTGGATGGCCGTCGCTTTGAGCCATATGGTGTCGATAATTACCCTCAAGAAATTATAAAAGTGACACAAATGACGGTCAATCGCGACCAGCAAATTTGGAGTATTTTACAAGGTAAACCATTTGACTTAGCAAAAGCTGACAACAACACCATCCCTTTGAATAAAGTAGAATCGAATGTAGCTCCTGAAAATATGCAGGCCTACAAATATGGCGATGATGCGCTTGAAACATTTACCACCGCCGAAGGCTTTGACATACGCCTATTTGCTGACGAAACCATGTTCCCTAATTTAGCGAACCCCGCTCAGCTAGCCTTTGACAACAAAGGGCGTTTATGGGTATCCACGCTTGAAAGTTATCCTCACTATCAGCCTGGCGACCCTAAACCAAACGATAAAATATTAATATACGAAGATACCGACAACGATGGTAAAGCAGATAAAGAAACCATTTTTGCGCAAAATTTGCACATGCCAATCGGCTTTGAAATAACAGAATTTGGCGTATACGTGTCGCAAGCACCAAACCTTGTATTACTAAAGGACACGAATGGAGACGACATTGCCGACAGCCAAGAAATTATTTTATCGGGCTTTGATACCTATGACACACATCATGCTATTAGTGGCTTTATGGCCGACCCATTTGGTGGCATTATTTTACAAGAAGGTGTCTTTTTGCACACCAACGTTGAAACTGCCTACGGCCCAATTCGCGCTGTAAACGCCGGTTTTTATCGTTTTGAACCTCGTACCCAGCGCTTGCAGCGTATCGTCCAAAATCAAACCGTCAACCCATGGGGTACGGCTTTTGATAAATGGGGTCAGAACTTTTATATGAACACCTCTGATCCGGGCGTTTATTGGATGTTACCTAGTGAACTTAAGACACGCTATGGGCAGCTTTCTTTAGGTACCGACACTTTAATCGAATCAGAGCATCGAGTACGTCCAACCTCTGGCATCGAGTTTATTTATAGCCAGCATTTCCCTGACGAAATGCAAGGTGATTTTATACTTAATAACGTGATTGGGTTTTTAGGCGCCAAACAACATACTCTAAACGATGATGGAACTGGTTACGTAAGCACATGGCGACAAGATTTAGTCACTTCAACTGATAGTAACTACCGTCCTGTTGACCTAGAGTTTGCGCCAGATGGTAGTTTGTACATTGTTGATTGGCACAATCAACTTATTGGCCATATGCAGCACAACGCTCGCGACCCATTTAGAGACCATGTACATGGGCGCATATACCAAATAGTGCATACAGAAAAAGCCTTAGTTAAGCCGCTAGAAATTGAGGGGCAGACACTTACCCACTTGTTTAATGTACTTAAATCGCCTGATTACAGAGTGAGATACAGAGCGCGTCGCGAAATTAAAGAATTTCCTTACAGTGAGATTCAAAAAGCGAAATCTGCTTATGTTTCAACACTAGACATGCAAGACGCTAACAATGACTTATACCTACTAGAAGCACTATTTTTAAGCCGTTTTGACAACAAACAAGACCGAGAACTACTTGACGATCTTTTACAGCATCAAAACTACAAAGTAAGAGCCGCAGCGGTAAAAGCAATGCGCTTACACATGTATGAATTTAGCGAAAATGAAATCTTAGCAAGGCTAAATAAAGCTGGCAATGATGAACATGGTCGCGTAAGACTTGAAGCGATTGCGGCTATCTCATGGTTAGACAGCAGCAAAGCGATTCCATTGATGGAAAAAATTGGCGAGTTAGAAGGCGACACACTAGGCCCTTGGATGAAAACAGCCTTTGTACAAACCATCACCAATATTGGTGGTAAGTGGGTTGAGCAAATCGCCGAAATTGAAAACGAAGCGGAACACTTAAACGAGACAGACAAAGCCACCTATTTTGTCGGTAAAGAAATTTATCATCGTGAGGGCTTTTGTGCGACTTGTCACCAAGGCGATGGTAACGGTTTGCCTTTGGCAGGATTTCCAACACTTGTGGGCACAGAATGGGTCACAGGCGACCCACGAATTCCGGCAGAAATTGTTCTTAACGGCTTGATGCAGCGCATTTATGTTAAAGGCAAAAAGTATAATGGTCATGTTCCTATGATGGCGTTTAGAAATATGCTGTCTGATGAAGAAATAGCAGCGGTGCTGACCTATACTAGAAACGCCTTTGGTAATGTGGCAGATCCCGTTTCGCCAGAGCTTGTGAAAGAAGCAAGAGACACTACGCCAGCAGATAGAGGATTTTGGACGGCTCCTGAGTTATTTGAAAAATATCCAGATATTCCATATCCTGATGGTTTACCAGAAGATGCAACAACAGAACAAGATCCAAATAAATAGCTAAGATTTCCTGTGTGTAAGCTAAGCAGCAGCGTCATTAACTGTTTGCTTAGCTTTTTAGCGTTTTACACGGTGAATGATTTTTAAAATAACAACTACATAACATGGTATCAATAATGAGCGGACATAATAAAAAAGTGAGAATGGGAATGGTCGGCGGCGGCCAAGGTGCATTTATCGGTGCAGTGCATCGAGCGGCCTCTGCTATTGATGGTGAGATACAACTAGTATGCGGTGCATTTAGTTCGTCTGCCGAAAACTCAAAAGCAACGGGTGAAGCGCTGCATTTAGATCCAACTCGCTGTTATGCAAGCTATCAAGAAATGTTTGCTCAAGAGGCCCAAAAACCGGCCAGCGAACGCATGCAATTTGTCTCTATTGTGACGCCTAACCATTTACATTTTCCCGTGGCTAAAGCGGCGATTGAAGCAGGCTTTCATGTTATGTCTGACAAACCTGCGACTTTCACGCTACAAGAAGCCATCGATCTTAAAGCCGTACTCGATAATCATGATGTGTTATATGGACTCACCCATACTTATACGGGTTACCCACTCGTGCGTGAAGCCAAACAAATGATTGCCGATGGCAAACTAGGTGAAATACGTAAAGTCGTGGTTGAATACTCACAAGGATGGTTATCAGATGTGCCAGGTGATGACAACAAACAAGCCGCATGGCGATTAGATCCTAAACGTGCGGGTGTTAGCTGTTGTATGGGCGACATTGGCGTACATGCTGCTAATTTAGCTGAGTTTATGAGTGGATTAGACATCACCGATTTATGCGCAGATTTGCAACCCGTGGTTGCAGGTCGCGAAATAGATGATGACGGCAATGTACTGATGCGTTTTAGTAACGGCGCAAAAGGTGTATTGATAGCGAGCCAAATCAGTGTCGGCGAAGAAAACAACTTAAACATTCGCATATACGGCACCAAAGCAGGCATAGAATGGCATCAGCAAGAACCCAATACTTTAACGGTTAAATACAACGACAAACCAAGCGAAATGGTACGCACAGGTGTTGGTAGCTTCTCTCCATATGCAGCCGGTAGTATGCGCACGCCAGCAGGTCATCCTGAAGGCTACTTAGAAGCGTTTGCTAATATCTATATGGATTTTGCCAAGCAAATACGCCAGTTTGAAGGCGAAGATGCGCAAGCACAAGGCCTTGCGCCTGGCATAGACGAAGCGATTAGAGGCATGGCCTTTATCGAGAATTGTGTTGCTGCATCTAATGGCAATGAAAAATGGTACAAGTTTACTGTCTAGAATTTAAGATTAAGGCATCGAGGACTAAAAATGAAAAATAAAGCGTCTGTTTTTGTCATGGCATCTATTGTAGTTGCGTCCTCTGTCGCCATGATGGCATGCACAAAATCTACCGAAAACGATAATAGCGCAACAAAAGCAAACCAATGGCAATCAATTTTTAATGGCGTTGACTTGAGTAACTGGACGCCTAAGTTTGCTAACAGCGAATACGGCGATAACTACAAAAACACCTTTAGAGTTGAAGACGGTATGTTAGTTGTTTCGTATGACCAATACGAAGCGTTTAACGATAAATTTGGGCACTTATATTACAACATCCCTCATTCTCATTATCGTTTGAAAGTAGAGTATCGTTTTGGCGGTGGTCAAATAGCAGGCGCGCCTGACTGGGCTTTCGAAAATAATGGTGTCATGATCCACAGCGAAGACCCTGCCCAAATGACGCTTGAGCAAGGTTTTCCAGCTTCAGTCGAAATGCAGTTTTTGTCGGGCACAGGCAAAAGCGGTAACGACAGAAATACTGGCAACATGTGCTCCACTGGCTCACACATCATGTTAGATGGAAAGCTAGACACTACTCATTGTATTAATTCAAGCTCCCCTTTTATCGCGCAAGAAGAGTGGGTGACCGCCGAGATTGAAGTACGTGGCCATGAACGCGTCATACATTTTATTAACGGTGAAAAGGTATTTGAATACACCCAACCTCAACTTGATCCAAACGAAGCCTCACATATCATTGAGCGCATTGGTGGCGTGCAGTTGTTTGAAGGATATATTGCGGTTCAGGCAGAAAGTAGCCCAACTCAATTTAGAAGTATTGAAATAAAGCTATTTGAAGAAGATATTAGCTTTAAATAGGCAGCTACAAGCTTAATTAACATTTGTTAAATCAAATACGTAAAGCTTTTAGGTATTGATTTTAATATCAAAGTATTTACACACTACAAATACAATGGCATTAAACAGATACAATCTGTGCAAGTCTAAGTAGTGGTAAGATTTTGATTGAACACGATTAAAAGTAAAAACAACACAACAAACAACGCTCGGTTTCTAGCAACCGCGCGTTCGCTGGTGTTCGTTTTGCTTGTGACTACGTTTGGTTTGGTCAATACAAATGCGCTTAGCGAAGAAGATTACGACAATGATATTGTGGTTGTGGTCAACGTCAATAACACGATCAACGAGTTATCAAAAAAAGAAGTCATCGACAACTTTATGGGGCGCTTTGCGACCTTTCCCGACGGAACACGCGTTGAACCTCTTGATTATCCAGCAGGCACAGAACTAAGAAAGTCATTCTATCAATTATTAGTAGATAAAGATGAGCGCAAAATAAAGGCCTATTGGTCACGGTTACTGTTTTCTGGTCGGGCATCGCCCCCACGTAAACTAGATGATGTGAGTACTATCGTCTCTGAGGTAGAAACAAACGAATATGCACTGGCGTTTAT
>CAYURD010000067.1:3025-21315 GCA_964446865.1 uncultured Glaciecola sp. | reverse complement strand
ACCTTGCCAAGGTCGGGGTCGCGAGTTCGAATCTCGTTTCCCGCTCCAATTTCTTGTAGGTTTAGCAGCGCATTGTAGTTAAACTTTCAAGGTAGTCTGAAGTGTTTGACGCTTGCTCTCCAAAGCGTTAGCGATTTTTTGCGGCGGAATGGCAGAATGGCTATGCAGCGGATTGCAAATCCGTGGATCTCGGTTCGACTCCGGGTTCCGCCTCCAATCCTAGCATACACTAGCAGTACAGTGCCCGGGTGGTGAAATTGGTAGACACAAGGGATTTAAAATCCCTCGCCAGTAATGGTGTGCCGGTTCAAGTCCGGCCCCGGGCACCATTTTTTGTAAGTAGAACTACAAATACAACTATGCTCCTTATTGGAGCTTTTTTTATGCCCAAATCTTTGCCATACTTAACAAAAACTTGTCATACTAAAAGGGCTTACGTGGCTGCACACCAGACTATTTTATCCGCCGTTCAACTATATGACATGATTAAAGATGGCGAACAAAACAAGCATATCAAAGTGCTATACACCACGATGTCTAGTCGAAGTGGTAAAACCCCACCAGTATCAAAAAGTTGCAACGCATCATATATTCCACGTTCTGTAGCATTTGACTTTCAAGGTGTATTTTCAGATAAAGCTAGTTCATTATCCAACACAATGGTTGATGCTAAAGAATTTCAATACCAAGCCCAAAAAATAGGTATTAATAATGAAGATACTTTAGTTGTTTATGATAATTTTGGTAACTTTTGTGCTTCTCGCGTTTGGTTTATGTTCAAATCAATGGGCTTTAATAAGGTATGTATTGTTGATGGCGGCCTGCCTAATTATATGCGCTTAAATTTACCTACACAGAGCAGTTTAGAAAGCAATACTACCTTGCCTTTAGGAAATTTTATGGCAGTGCCTAACCCGCATTTTCAGTTTGTAGACCAAGCATTTGTTGAAAAGAGCATACGCGCAGATAGCACCCATATTATTGACGCTCGCAGTCCCAAAAGGTTCTCAGGTGAAGAAGCCGACCCAAACCCCTTGATTAGAGCAGGGCGTATCCCAAGCTCAAAAAACATACATTACAGTTCACTATTTGATGAACACGCTTGCTACTTAGGTATTGATGACTTAGCCAAGAGCTTTGCACAATTTTCAAAAAAGCCACTCATACTCACATGCGGTAGTGGCGTCACAGCATGTATATTGGCACAAGCCGCTCATATGACGGGTGTTGAACAATTATATGTCTATGACGGTTCATGGTCTCAATGGGGGGCTAACCCATCACTACCTATCGAAACGTCAATATCATGAGGCAACAATCATGAATATTGATTTTGGTGTATGGGCAAGTATTGCCTTAATGCATTTTGTCGCAGTAATAAGCCCAGGGCCTGACTTTGCCATTATTCTCAAACAATCTTTACAAAAAGGCTTAAGACCAGCATTGTGGACCAGCTTTGGGATTGGTGTTGGCATTCTTTTACACGTTATTTATTCAATATTGGGACTTAGTTTAATAATCAAAACAACACCTTGGTTATACACGGGGTTGTTGTATGTAGCTGCCGCGTATTTTATATGGATTGGCATTTCGGGCTTACGCAGTAAGGCGCAAGCAAATACAGCAAGTGAAAACGTGCAGCATCTAGAGGAAGGGGCTAGCGCCGAACAGCAAAACCCATCAAATAATGACGGTAATCAATCAAGCGCTAGCGCGCTTAAAGCATTTGGCCTTGGATTTTTAACAAATGGACTCAACCCTAAAGCCACTTTGTTTTTTCTCGCTCTTTTTACCGCAGCAATACCAGCGGAAACAACGCTTATTACAAAAGGCTTTTACGGCATATATTTGGCATTAGCAACTGGAATTTGGTTTTGCTTTTTGTCTTATATCACTAATTTCACTCAAGTGCGCAAAGCATATCAACACCATGGCTATTGGTTTGACAGGGCGATGGGATTGGTATTAATCGCAATGGCTATCTTTTTATTGCTCTAAGGCACTTTTCAAACATGACAGTTTCACTATCTCTACCTATACTTCATGAAAATATACAATAGCGATAAGCCATTTGTAAGGTTTGCTACGTAGTAATTTAAATTTTCTTATTTTATTCTCAATTGACTATCTATATTGAGAATAAAAACAGTATATGAATGATAGTGGCGGTGAAAAAATGTCTGCGAGTAAAGGTGACTATCAAGTCAATATTAGTGAAGTGCTTAAAAAGGCATCAGTGTTATCTAAAACAAATAACTGGGTACTTGTGCAAGGCTTGCTTTGTGTACTAGGTATTTCGTTAGTGATTTATTGGTTTTTTTTCACCTTGTATGAAGTTGATTTATCTAATGTTGAAGCCCTAGAAACAGCACTAAGTAAAACTCAGCAGGTGATAATGGACATGACGCTTATTGTGCTTCTTGCCCCAATTTGGACAGGTATGGCCATGTTGGCGATTTATTTTGTGAGAGGACAAAAACCACCAACCACACTTATTTTTACTTACTTTAAAATACTACCCGTTGTTGCCGTGGCGTCTGGCGTGGTGTCAATTTTAGTGACCTTAGGATTTTTACTACTTATCATCCCTAGTTTTTATTTTTTTACCGCGACCACCTTTGCGTTGCCGCTAATTGCAGACAAAAACTATGGCCCTTGGAAAGCTATTATTGCATCTATACTAATGACGAATAAACACCTAGTAGGCATGTTGGGTTTGTATGGTATTTTTGCGTTGTCACTCTTACTCATCCCAATTACATTTGGCTTAGCATTTTTGTGGATAGGGCCCTTATATTTTAATGCAAAAGCGATTTTGTACGAAGACTTGTTTTGCCAAAATGCTACCGTAGAATATAATGAAAAAAGTAATGCAAATGGAAGCGTTTTTAATGCATAAAATAAAAATAATATCACTAACACTAATTTCTATCATCGTGATTGTGATTGGCATTTGGATGTTACAACCCGAACCTAGTGTGGTTAAAAATATCCCAGAGGTCGAATATTCTGAAGAGCCTGTACCAGACTTCTCACAATATACGATTGTTAAAGAAAAGAAAGCAGCCTTTTTTGATTATTTGAAGCCCGCGATCGAGGCTCAAAATGAGTATATAAAGTCGGTTCGACAGCTAATTCAAGGTTTACGCGCAAAACAAATAACCGGCGAGTCACTATCTAGTGAGCAACAAGAAGAGCTTGATTTTTTAATCAAAGAATATCGCGTGAAACCTGAGCAAGATTTAGAAGCGATTTATGAAGAGTTGATGCGCAAAGTCGATATTATTCCAGCAGAATTGGTGCTTGTGCAAACGGCAAATGAATCAGCTTGGGGGACTTCGCGCTTTGCTCGAAATGGGTATAACTTTTTTGGTTTATGGTGCTTCAGAAAAGGCTGCGGATTTGTTCCAAGCCGGCGCAATGATGGCGCCGAGCATGAGGTCGCTAAATTTGACGATTTATCAAGTGCAATGTATGCGTATATGCGCAATCTAAATCGACATCCAGCCTATCGTGATATGCGATTAATTAGGCAGCAATACCGCAACAAACAACAACCCATCACAGCGTACGCACTTGCCGAAGGCTTAACAAAGTACTCAGAGCGCGGCCAAGAATATGTCGATGAGCTTAGACAGATGATCCGCATCAATAAAGAGCTGATAAACTCGTGATATAAAGTACAATAGAACCCGTAAATGTTTGTAAAAGGATTGTCTGTTTTATGCGTTGTTTTGTACCCACCATTTTAAGTAATGTCACACCTCGGCGAGTTATCGTCGCTGCAATCATATTTAGCTTGTTTGCACCTTTAGCTTATGCTGATGAGGTAGAAGTAGCTTATAAGACATTTTATAGTCACGTCAGAAAATTAGATTCAGAAGATACTCAAGCTTTGCAATTTGCATTTGGCTTTCAGCATATTCACTCTGACGAGCTTTGTACGATTAATGCCGCGCGCATTAGCACACAAAAGCAACAATTAGCGCTTGATGTGAGTGAAGAAAACCGCTTTGTTATCCAATCAGAACGCGCACTGCGTATGGCCGATGCAAAAGTAATTATTGATTTTGAGCAGGCAAGTAATACCTGTGATATCTCAGTACAACTAGAAACCAAAGCCGACTATCTAAAACAAAGTTATACCCTTGATGAACTAAATAAAATTTATCAAAACTATCAGGCTTTTTTTAACGAAATGGGTGGCTTTATGTCGTTTATGATGCCGCAGGTCGATGGTTTAACGTTTCAATTCGCTGACAAAACACTATCACGGTCTTTGTCTAACGGCATGAGAATAGAAAATGGCTTATTACGAGTAGAGCAAAGCGATTTATCTATGCTAGATAGAATACGTTTGCCCGTAAAACCAATGAGGATAACGGCAAAGACGAGTAAGTCATAGGCGCTACAAACTGTATGTTAGCGGCCTAAACTGTCTATTTGAAGCGCGTTATCTTCTTGTTCTGACTCTAGGTTTAATTGATACTTTATTTGTTGCTCAAGTCGAGCGACAGATTGCCTGCCTTTCATTGCTAATTCTTTTGCGCGATGAAACTCTAATATACCAACATCGCGTAGCTGAGGTTCAATGAGTAAATCAGGAGGATCGCCAGCTAGTCTTGAGCGCGTAACCCTGGCTTGCAATATTTCCAGTGAACTACTCATCACACTAATAATACCAGGCGCTTGTTTTTTATTTTCTTTTGGTTCAGGTGAAAACCACTGTTTTACGGCGCCCATTTTGCCCGACTGATTGAGCAACTCGTCTGTTTTTTGTTGGTTTTTCTTATGATCGTCTTCTATTTCAATGTTTTCGATTAGCTGCGGCCTAAAATCAGCACTTAAATTAACGGCAATAACAAAGTCAGCGCCTAATTGCCTGCATTGGTTTACAGGGACAGGATTAACAACGGCGCCATCTACTAACCATCTACCGTCTTTTTCGATAGGTGAGAACAAAGCAGGTATTGAACATGAGGCGCGAATCGCGTCGTGGACTTCCCCATGATTGAAGACGACTTCTTTTCCTGAATATAAATCGGTCGCCACGGCAGCAAACGGTAAACTCATTTCTTCAAACGTAGGCGCACAAAACTCTTTCTTGTGTTTATCAAATACTTTTTGACCACTAGCAATACCGCCACGCTTAAAACCAATCCCCAATAACCCTAAAACTTGCCATTCACTCAAGGAGCTTGCCCATGTTTCTAAGTCTTGTAGATGACCACTAGCGTATGCCGAACCAACATAAGCGCCAATAGAACAGCCCGCTACTACATCTATCTTTACGCCTAATTCTTCTAATGCTTGAATAATCCCTATATGAGCCCATCCGCGAGCAGCACCTGCGCCCAAAGCTAAACCAATTTTCATACTGCCTCTATTCTAATTTAATATACGTTACGTCGGGGGCGGTGTTTATATCGCGAGCGTTTTCTTGCTCCACACTATTCATATCTGCTTGGTCAAAGGCTATGTCGCCTTGTATGTCAGCATTGTTTTGGCTTGATAATGTCTCAAAATCGAAAAGCTTACTGTCTAACATATGTGAGGGAACAATATTTTGCATCGCTCTAAACATCGACTCCACTCTACCAGGAAATCTCTTTTGCCAGTCCTGCAGCATTGTTTTGATGTTCTTCCGTTGTAGATTTTCTTGAGAGCCACATAAATTACAAGGAATGATAGGAAAGTCGACGCTTTGCGCATATTTAGCGATATCAGCTTCGTGGCAGTATGCCAACGGACGGATCACGATATGTTCACCGTTATCACTACGCAATTTGGGTGGCATAGATTTTAATCGGCCACCATAAAACATATTTAAAAACATAGTTTCTAACATATCATCACGATGATGCCCAAGTGCTATTTTAGTCGCGCCGAGTTCTTTAGCCGTTCGATAAAGCACGCCGCGTCTTAGCCTTGAACACAGCGAGCAGGTGGTTTTTCCTTCAGGAATTTTATCTTTGACGATTGAATAAGTATCTTCTTCTACAATTTGGAAGTCTACACCAAGTGATGTTAAATACTCTGGCAATATATGTTCAGGAAAACCTGGTTGCTTTTGGTCTAAGTTGACCGCCACAATAGAAAAACTGATGGGGGCAATTCGTTGAAAATACATTAACACATCGAGTAGGGTGTAGCTGTCTTTGCCACCCGATACACACACCATTACTTTGTCACCGTCTTCAATCATCTTAAAGTCGATAATGGCTTTACCGGTTTCTCTGCGAATACGCTTTTGTAGTTTGTTAAAACTATATGTAGATTTAGGTTTTACTGACATGCTTTTTCACTAATACAAATAAACGCCGCCAGTATAACGCAACTGCTGTCGAGAACAATAATTGAAGTAGTAAAATTTGAGTGTTTTAACCTACCGCAGTAACAGAAATCTCATTTTCGGGAATACGTTGTTTCACGCCATCAAAATCTAAAATCGTGATTAACTTACCGTCAACTTTTATGAGACCTTCTTTTTGAAAACGCGTAAGCAACCTTGAAATAGTTTCAACGGTTAAGCCAAGATAGTTACCGATTTCATTGCGTGTCATCGACAAATTAAATTGTTTTGCAGAATAGCCACGCTCATCAAAGCGTTGTGAAAGATGGGCAATAAAATGTAATAGTCGCTCTTCAGCGCTGCGCTTGCTTAATAACATCATTAGGTCATGGTCGTGTTTAATTTCTGAGCTCATGAAGCGCATGATTTGTTGACGTAATTTGGGGTGTTGGTTAGAAACTTGCTCAAGTGTTTCGTAAGGTAGTTCGCACACCATTGCGGTTTCTAAAGCTTGTGTGTAACTTTGATGCATTTCATCTTTAAGCGCATCAAAACCAATAATATCGCCAGGAAAATGAAAACTCGTGACTTGCTCAACACCGTCTTTGTCGCTAATGTAGGACTTAAAAGAACCAGAGCGAACCGCGTAAAGAGAATGGAATTTATCACCAGCCAGCACTAGTTTATCGTGCTTGTGCAGCGGGCGCTTGCGCTCAATGATGTCGTCTAATGATTCTAATTCAGATTTGTTAAGACTAACAGGTAAACACAAATGACTAAAACTGCAGCTTTGACAATGGATGGATAGATCTGAACTTTTCGACATGGCGTCTACTCGTTTTGTTGGTGAAGAGATCATTTTATACTATTAATTAATTCAAACGTCAAAAAAATCGCAAAGAAAATTAACAAAAAAGCAACAATCATTCGGGTTTTCCTGTTTTGAAGAATAGGAAGCAGAAAACTTGCACCCATACTTGTGGCAATTAATGCCGGCAGTGTCCCTAATCCAAAGCACAACATAAATAAAGCACCTTGCCATGTACTGCCGCTTGCCAAAGACCATGTTAGAGCAGAATATACCAAGCCACAGGGCAAAAAGCCCCAAAGCATGCCATATAGAATGGTATGTAACGGGCTTTTAAAAGGGATTAGCTTTTTGCCTAAAGGCGATATTTTCTTCCAAATTAGCGCGCCGGCTTTTTCAATGACAATAAGCCCTTTAAACACATCACTAATATATAGCGCGAGTAATACTATAAAGACAATGCTGATGATTTGTAAAACAAACAGGCCCGACAATACAGATGCAGTAAATATACCGCCCAATAGGCCAGTGAACATACCCGCGATTGTATATGACATTATCCGTCCTATATTGTAACAAGCAATATAGGGGCTTAGTGACGTGTTTTTAGGAACCGCAAATGTAAATGCGCCGGCAATACCGCCACACATCCCAATACAGTGTACGCCGCCTGCTAAACCGATAAGAAACGCAGATATGTAGTTTATTTCAGACATGTAGATGGCTTATTACCGTAGACATTAGTTATGCAACAAGCGCTTTAAGCGCACATATTGCGCCTGTCGTATTTCTATGATTTATTTGGGTAGTCATCAGTGACATGCCGTTTTTCTTGGTCTGATGCTTGCTCTTTGTTGGTATCATTGTTTGAGTTAGTGCTAGCGCTGGCGTTGTTAGGCTTTTTGATGTCGTCATCAAAAAGAATGCTATAACCTTGACGTTCTAAATCATCAAATTGATTCGACTTTACCGCCCAAAAAAACATCCCGATTGCAACAGCGACAATAATGATAGCGATAGGAATTAATACAAAAATAATACTCATAATATGTAAGTTCTTATACCTTAAATATGCGATGACGATTGTATTTATTGACGAGTTATTAAACGTCTTGATTCGTAAACGCCATACCACTTAGCAGTTTGTTAAGCACATTTATACACCAGCTCAGGGTTTATTACTATTGATACAGATTAATAAAAATAGGGAAATCATCAATATGCTATTTTGCTAACGTGCTACCTCATTAGACGAGTGGAATTATACACAACTATAATTGAGCTTAACGACATCCCTAAAGCGGCTTGCCACGGACTTAGTAACCCGCTAACAGCGAAGGGCAGCACTAACATATTATATCCCAATGCCCAAGCTATGTTTTGTTTGATTTTAGCTTTAGTTTTATTCGCCATTTGAATGAGATCGAGAACAGATGCTAGTTTAGCATTAAGTAATACCACATCAGCCGCATTTTTTGCCAAATCAGAAGCGTTACCAACGGCGACTGACACATCTGCTGCGGCTAATACTGGCGCGTCATTAATCCCATCGCCTAGCATTAATACGCGTTTATCTTGCTTTTGCAGTGTGCTTATATAATCAAGCTTTCCTTGTGGGCTTTGGCTACCAACTGCATTGTCGATGAGTAACTGTGTGGCAATATCATTGACATTAGATTGAGCATCGCCGCTTAAAATGCTTAATTCATAGTCGTGTAATTGCTCAATAGTATCTTTAGCATTTGGCACAATCGTGTCGGTAAGCCAATAAGCCCCTAGTAAAACGGAATCTTGAGCAATTAACACATTGGCGCCTTCTACATCTTTGTGATCCATGCCTTTATTTTTTAGCAAGGATGACACCATTTTATAAGAACCAATCACATAATCTTTACCGTTTACTTTAGCACTTAGGCCTTCACCGATATGTACTTTAAAATCGTCAATTAACATGTGCTCTGAGAACGTTTTCTCAGCATCTACAGTGCTTGTGACTTTTTGTGTGAACGCAGACGATATCGGGTGTTCAGAGCGTTCTTCAATCGCATAAGCAATAGCGTCAACATAATCACTAAATTCTGAATCAGCGCAGTTCGAGAGCGATGCTGAAGACAGATTATACCAACTTTTACTTATCGAAAATTTACCTTGGGTAAGGGTGCCTGTTTTATCAAACACAATATCGCTTGCTTCATTTAATTGCTCGAGCGCGTCGGCCCGTTTTAGTAAAATGCCGAGTTGATTAAGCTTAGCCATAGCGCAGGTTAGTGCTGATGGTGTTGCTAAGCCTAAAGCGCAAGGGCAGGTGGCGACTAATACCGATATGGTTATCCAAAACGCATGGCTATCATTTTGCATCGTCCAATAGGTAAACGTGGCGGCCGAAATAAGCAAAACCGCCACAACAAAATAACGAGACAAACGGTCGGCAATTGTCGCCACCTTTGGCTTATTCGCCATCGCCATTTCTTGTAAGCGTAAAATCTGATTCATCATGGCATACTTAATTGAAGCGCTAACTTTTATGGTCACGCTCCCTTCTTGATTAAGCGAACCTGCATATACCGTATGGCCCATTTGCTTGGTAACCGGTTCAAACTCTCCCGTTAGCATTGACTCGTCAAAACTACTTTGCCCTTCAATAATAACGCCGTCAATAGGAATAGTTTCACCTGCCTTCACCAAGACTACATCATCTTTAACGAGCTGTTTAGCTAGCACTGACACAAAACCATCGTCACTTTTTTTATTAGCAGTAACGGGGATTAGTTTGAGCATATTAGAAGATATTAAGGTCGCTTTATGCCGTGAGCGATGTTCCAAAAAGCGACTGATTAATAAAAAGAAGACGAACATGCAAATCGACTCAAAGTAAACTTCGCCTGTCGCATTATTCACTGCAAACACACCTGCCACATAAGTGGCAAATATGGCAATGGTGATGGGAACATCCATATTGACCGTTCGGCCCATTAAGGCTTTAAATGCACTTACATAAAAAATTGATCCAGAATATAAAACAACAGGAGTAGTAAGCAATAAACTCACCGCATTGAAATATGCAATGGCATCAGCTTCAAAATTACCAAATACATCAAAATACTGGCCCATCGCTAGCATCATGACTTGCATTGTCATTATGCCGGCCAAGCCCAATTTTTTTAAATAGCCTTTTTGTTCTTTTTTATAAGACGCTTCGTGCGCGTCAGGCTGAAAGGGAAGTGATTCGTAGCCAATACTTTTTAAGCGAGACAGAATGCCTGATAGTTTTAGTTCGTTTTCATCCCACATCACCATAGCGCGCCGAGCAGACACATTCACAGAAATTTGTTTTATGCCCTGCAATTTTGCCAATTGCTTTTCAATTAACCACGCACAGGCTGCGCACGTTATGCCTTCTACCGTAAGCTGAATAGACTTATGTTTACCTTCTTCAAAAACAAACTCCTCTTGCAGTTCGGGTTCGTCATATACTGCCAACTGCGACATGGTATTGTCTAGCGCGGCGTCGCCTCTTTCTGCTGGTTCGGTCCTGAATTCATAATAACTTTCAAGGCCGTTTTCGACGATGGCCGACGCAACAGCATGGCAGCCCGGGCAACACATATGATGAGTGAAGGACAAAATAGTAACTGGATAGTTATCAGCTTCAAGATTAGGCAAACCACAGTGAAAACAGTGGCCTTTAGGTATAATTACACTCATCAATAACTCTATGGATCAAATGTGAATTGGCCAGCTTGTGGTAAGGATATTCGCTGCTGTACTTTCCATGTTTCATCAAAGGGCAATAAGCGTAAACGCCATTTTCCTTGGATCGGCCATTCGTCATTGTTTCGATATACACCATTTGCATCGCGCGTCAAAATAACGCTAAAGTCTTTGGCTTCTTGCGTAACGTGAAAAAAATCGAGCTTTAAAGCTTCACCACTGCTAGGCGCGCCCGACACAAATTCTAATGTGATGGAGTTAGTCTGAATGTCTAGCAGCGTTTTTATATTTAACTCTTTCGCTTTTTCAATCTTATCTAGGCGAGCATTAATTGCTTTGCCTTCTTTGTAGTAATCATCGACGACGAGGCTATTTGTGCCGTCGGTTGCTAAACGAAAGACCTGAGAGCCAACAATAAGTGATGAAAGGGGAATACAAATCAGAAACCACGGCCAAAATTGTTTATACCAAGGTTGACTATCGTGCTCTTGTGCAATCCGTTTTTCCATTTGTTGCTGATGGCTTGAGTGATTAACGTTTTGATTAATTGCTTGATTGTTTTCTTGGTCATTTTGCATGCGCAGACATCTTCTTTCGTTTGCCAAAGTGTAAATAATCGGGATATATAGAATAATAAAAAAAGCCCCGAGAAACGAGGCTAATTTATGTTCTTAACGCTATTTTTGTGCGTTATGCTTGTGTTGTAGTCAATCTATTTTTACAAGCGAAATGTCCAGCAACTGCAAAAGCCACTTTACCTCGCCTAATTTGATTACCTACTTAGACAAACTATAAACGTAAGCAGCCACCACATGTACCTTGTTTTCGCCTAAGGTTTTATCAAAGGCTGGCATAACACCGTTACGACCATAATACAAAGTTTCGGTTACCGCACGCTCACTGCCACCATATAGCCAGATATTATCTGTTAAGTTAGGTGCACCTAACATTTGGTTGCCTGTTCCGTCCATGCCGTGACAAGCAGCGCAGGCTGCAAATCGTAATTTACCAGCCGTTGATAAATTAGCATCTACGTCTCTACCACTTAAACTGAGTGTATAGGCGACAACTTCATCTACGCCTTGCTCGCCAAAACTTGCTAACCAACCTGGCATCGCACCAACACGGCCTTTAATTAGGGTTTCTTTGATTTTATCGCCACTGCCGCCGTATAACCAATCGTTATCAGTTAGGTTAGGAAAGCCAGTTTGTCCTCTAGCATCAGAGCCGTGGCACTGTGCACAGTTTTGTAAGAACAAACGCTTACCAACTTGTAGTGCTTCATCATTTAAGGCTAACTCTTCAACTGGTATTTGCGCATAACCTTCAAAGATTGGGTCAAACTTTTCTTGAGCAAGCTTAATCGACGTGGCATATTCATTAAGATTACCTTGCTCTATATCAGCCGCTAGCTCGGCTTCAGATTCAGCAATCGTTAACACGCCTTGGTTAGAACTTTCCCATCCAAGCACACCTTTAAAAGCACCTAAGCCAGGGTAGGCGATTAAGTAAAGCACGCCCCATACCATGGTGATGTAAAACAAATTTGTCCACCACTTAGGTAATTGGTTATTAATTTCTACAATGCCATCAAACTCATGGCCCATTTCTTCGCCTTCTGGCACGCCGGTTTTATTTGCCAGCGTCCATTTTAACAACCACCAGCAACCAGCAATGGTGCCTAAGGTGATTACACTTATCCATATTGTCCAAAACATAGTCATGAGATTTATGACTCCTGATCTTTTTTACTAAACTGGTTATCTTGCTGTTTGTCTTCTTCAAAAATAATGTTGGCAGCTTCATCATATTTGGCTTTATTTCTTTTGTTAAAAGCCCATAAACAAGCGCCGACAAATGCGACAAACACTATGACCGTATAAATACTGCCAATTACACCTTGATCCATAACAGACTCCATAATTAGCGCCTATTGAAGATGTGTACCGAGGACTTGCAAGTAAGCAATAAGCGCTTCCATTTCGGTTTTACCCTCAACGGCTGCTTTTGCTCCGGCTATGTCTTCATCGGTATAAGGTGTACCTAGCATGCGAAGTACTTCAATCTTTTTAACGGTGTCTTCCCCAGTCAGCGTATTCTCAGCTAACCATGGGTAACCAGGCATATTAGATTCTGGCACAACAAGGCGAGGGTTAATTAAGTGCAATCTATGCCACTCGTCACTGTATCGTCCGCCAACTCGCGCTAAGTCAGGTCCAGTTCGTTTTGAACCCCACATAAATGGGCGTTCCCAAACCGATTCACCCGCAACCGAGTAATGACCGTAACGTTCAGTCTCTGAACGGAAAGGGCGGATCATTTGGCTATGACAACCTACGCAACCTTCTCGGATATAAATATCTCGGCCTTCAAGCTGCAAAGCGGTGTAAGGCTTAAGTCCCTTAACGGGCTCTAATACTTGTTGCTGAAACATCAAAGGAAGTATTTGCGCCATCGCACCAAAACTAATCGCCACTAACACTAATATGGTTAATAAACCGACGTTCTTTTCAATTAACTCATGTGGATTTTTCATTTTGCTGCTCCTAATGCTAAGTCAGCGTCATTGCCGTCAGCCTCTGCAGCTTTTGGTGCAACAATTGTTTTATAGCAGTTGTAGGCCATTAAAAGCATGCCTGCGACAACAAACAAACCACCAATAAAGCGAACCACATAAAACGGTTTAGATGCTTCTAAAGATTCAACAAACGAATAGGTTAGGGTGCCATCAGCGTTAACCGCACGCCACATCATTCCTTGAAGTACACCAGACATCCACATGGCAACAATGTATAAAACAACGCCAATAGTGGTTAGCCAGAAATGCACATTAATAAGCTTAACGTTATACATTTTAGGTTGGCCAAATAAGATAGGCACTAAATGATAGACCGAACCTATCGATACCATTGCAACCCAGCCAAGTGCACCAGAATGAACATGACCAACAGTCCAATCAGTATAATGCGAAAGGGCGTTTACGGTTTTGATTGCCATCATTGGACCTTCAAAGGTCGACATACCGTAAAAAGATAGTGATACGATTAAGAAACGTAATACAGGGTCAGTGCGCAGTTTATGCCATGCGCCAGACAAGGTCATAATACCGTTTATCATGCCGCCCCAAGAAGGAACAAACAAAATTACTGACATCACCATGCCTAATGACTGAGTCCAATCGGGCAGTGCAGTATAATGCAAATGGTGAGGACCGGCCCAAATGTAGAGTGATACTAAGGCCCAAAAGTGGACAATAGATAAGCGATATGAGTAAACCGGACGACCAGCTTGCTTAGGAACAAAATAGTACATCATGCCTAAGAAGCCCGCTGTTAAGAAAAATCCAACAGCGTTATGTCCATACCACCACTGCATCATTGCATCTACCGCACCCGCATATAAAGAGTACGATTTAAAGAAGCTAACAGGGATAGCCATACTATTACCAATATGAAGCACCGCGACCGTCAACATAAATGCGCCTAAAAACCAGTTAGCAACATAGATGTGTGAGGTTTTTCTAATCACCAGCGTGCCGAAGAAGTTGATAACATAAGCCACCCACACTAAGGTGATTAATATGTCAATTGGCCATTCTAGCTCAGCGTATTCTTTACTTGCCGTAATCCCAAGAGGAAGAGTGATTACCGCCGACAATATGACCGCTTGCCAACCCCAAAAGGTAAAGGCTGCTAATTTGTCACTAAAGAGTCGGACTTGGCATGTGCGCTGAACGATGTAGTAACTGGTTGCAAACAATGCGCAACCACCAAATGCAAAAATAACCGCATTGGTATGTAAAGGACGAAGACGAGAATAGGTTAACCAAGGAATATCGAAGTTTAATGCTGGTGCGAATAATTGCGCAGCCAACAGCACTCCTACTGCCATCCCTATAATTCCCCATACAACCGTCATGATTGTAAACTGCCTAACTACTTTATAATTATAGTCGGGTTGAACTTGACTTGTTTGACTCATGTTTAACTTCCGCTTAGAGAAATGTTGTGAACTCTAACACGTGTAAATTTACTAATTTTTTTCGTTCCTAGTTGAGGAGGTACAAGAAAGCCAGTAAACTTTTCACTTGTTAAACGCGATGTTAAAGCTTTTAAATACAAAAAGATAGGCAAGTTGCTCTACTCTTGATCTCAATCAATAAAGGAAAGTTTACGCTTTGGAAACGCCCCACAAAAAACCGCAAACATTATCAATACTAGTCTTTGTAAGCCCTGTATTGATTGTGATTGCTGGCGTCTACACCCAAAGTCGTAGCCCTCAAATAAATCAAAGTCTTACCTGCTATTTAGAGAAAAATAATTGTGTTTTTGGCGAAGAATCTATCGACTTAAGTATTGTTTTCAGGCAGAAGCCGGTTATTGAAGAAGAACTATTTGTAGAAATTTTGCACGCAAGCGAGCAAAAGATAAGCAGAGCGTGGATTGAAGGGATTAATATGTATATGGGAAAGATACCGGTAATGTTTGATGACCCCATCATGAAACAACAAGATACGGTCAACGGGAATGGCGAGCTTGGCGTGTTTTTTTTAGGCAGTTGTACAGAATCAAAAATGCAATGGGTCTTATACGTAGAGACGACACAAAAAAATACGGAACTACCTAAACGATATTCCGTATTTTTTGATACACAAATTTAAATTACATTTGTGATTGAAGGTAATTACTCAAACCCAAACGCTTAATCAATCCCAGCTGTTGCTCTAACCAGTGTGCATGATCCATTTCTGTGTCATCAAGCAATATTAATAGCATGTCTCTTGATACATAATCATGCTCAAGTTCACACACTGCGATGACTTCTTTAAGTTTTGCGGCCACTTCGTATTCAACGCGTAAGTCACTCTCAAGCATATCGGGTACTTCTTTACCTATTAACAAGCCTGTGCGCGTGACCATATCGGGTGTACCACCTAAAAACAACATGCGCTCAATGAGCTTTGTCGCATGGCCTTTTTCATCATCAAACTCGTGGTTGATGCGTTCGTATAGTTTATTTAAGCCCCAGTCTAAGTACATTTGAGAATGTACAAAATACTGATCCATTGCGGCTAATTCAAAGCCGAGTAAGCTATTTAAGCCATCTATTACTTTTTGACTGCCTTGCATAATAACGACCTCTATTTATTCATCTTCAATTTTTGATTGCAGGTAATTTTCAATACCCATTTGTTCAATTTGATATTGCTGCGTTTCTAACCAATCAGCATATTCTTCTTCGTCATCTAGTAGATGAGATAAGACATCACGACTCACATAATCTTGCTCTTGTTCGCACAGGGCGATGGCCTCTTTTAACTTTGGGATTTGCTCGTTCTCAAATTTTAAATCACAGTTTAGTGATTCTTGAGTGTCTTCACCAATGTACAATTTACCGAGCTGTTGCAGGTTAGGTAGGCCTTCCAAAAACAATATACGTTCAATAAGCTTATCTGCTTGCTTCATGTCAGTGATTGATTTTTTGTATGCAGCTTTATTGAGACCTTCAAGCCCCCAATTTTTGTGCATTCGAGCATGTAAAAAGTATTGATTTATGGAGGTGAGTTCGACGGTGAGCATATCGTTTAATGCTTTGATAACCTTTGCTGAACCTTTCATCACGTATTTCCTAATGTTATAGATTATGTGTGCACTATAGCATTAAGAACTGCGCCTTACCAACAATATAAATTAATTTATCCATATAAATCATATAGATACGAAGTTAAATCATTCTCATTTAGAATGGCATTTGTGCTTAGCCATTAAGCAAAAACCGCCTGATGACCCTTAACAAAAAAGATTAGCTCTGAGGTGAGTTAGCGCGACCCATTATTTCTGACTTAATTGACTTATGCCATCATCTTCGAGCAAGCTAATACTCTCTTCTGCAAAACCAAGCCCTGCGTCGGTAAAAAAGTTAAATACCTTATCTACGCCTTTGTCTAACAGAGGCTGCACTTCATCTTGGTACCGTGCTATTGCAGCGATTTTGCCGGTAAAGTTCGCTTGGCGTAGCTGCATAGTAATATTTGACGAATCTTCAATGGATGGAAGTGCTAGCAAGACTAGTTCAACATTTTGTAAGTCTAAGCTTTCCCACATATCAATGTTTTCACCATCACCCACAATCGTATTTTTAGAAAACTCTTGAATGCTTTTTACTCGCTCATTGTCAGCATCCATTCCCCATACCTTATCGCCTAGACTGGTTGTTAAAGCAGAAAACGCGCCTTTGCCAACACGGCCCATCCCAATAATAAGGACTCTAGCATTGAGTAGGCTTGGGTATTGATCTTCAATAAGTGTAGTAGGGGACTCAAAGCCTTTTAGCCTATCTTTAATATGTATATATCGTTCGTGCGATCGCTTATAAAGCAGGCTTGAAATAACAAACGAGAACGACACAGAAAGCGCCATAATAACAAGCCAGTCCGCGCTGAGCATGCCAGTACCTACGGCAACGGCTATTACAATTAAGCCAAACTCACTGTAATTAGACATGACTAAACTTGCTAAATATGATGTGCGAGCTCGTAATCTAAGCTTTGTAAACAATAAAAAGAATAAGAAATACTTCAGCGGCAAAAAGACCGTTAGTGCAAGCGCAATTAACACCATTTCAAGATTAGGCAGCGCAGTTAAGCCTATCGTTAAGAAAAATCCAATTAAGAACAAGTCTTTAAACGCTAACAATGACTTTGATAACTCTGACGCCTTGCTTGATGGTGCCAGTAAAATACCAAATATTAACGCGCCCAAATCGCCCTTTATGCCGACTAAATCAAATAAGTAGTATCCGCCAAGTGCAAAGATAAAACCGGTTAGTGGCAGCAGTTCTCCGTGACCTGCTTCTTCTAACAGTCTTCTTAAAACTGGGGTTATTGGTATTAATAAAAATAAGAGTAGTGCATAAGCTGATGGGATTTTGCCAGTCGCGGCAACAAGAAATAACACCGCAAAAATATCCTGCATGACCAAAATACCAATCGCTACTTTTCCGTGGCGGGTCTTACTTTCTCCTGACTCTTCAAGGATTTTCACCACACACACTGTAGAGCTAAAACTAAAAGCAAATCCAATTAAGGCCGCTTGTTGAATCGACAAGCCAGCAAAATAAGGCAAGGCGAGCAAAATAGCCGCAAACACCACAAAGCCAATAACGGTAATCCATACAAGCGAATGCAAAATACTCGCTAACCAAATTTCATTGCGCATTAAGTCTTTAATATTAAGCTTTAAGCCTATCGTAAAGAGCATAATCGTAATGCCCAAATTAGCGATGATGACTAGGTTGTCATCAAGCTGATATCCGAGTGCATTTAAGATAAATCCTGCTATCAAAAATCCTATAAGCGGTGGCATTTTAATCGCTTTACAAGCAAACCCGAAAATAAATGCAATTAATAAAAGCGTAAATTCCATGGATATATGTGCAACCTTTTAAACGTGATAGTTAAGTTAAAAGTTAAGTTAAAAG
>CAYURD010000067.1:0-2925 GCA_964446865.1 uncultured Glaciecola sp. | reverse complement strand
AGTTAAGTTAAAAGTTAAGTTAAAAGCTGAGTAAATGTTTATATAACAGGCAGAAAATTAGTTATATTTCATCAATATAAGTATTGTACCGTTATCGGAGGATTTGTGGATAGCTTAAGTCAACAAACTTTGATTTAGCGCATTAATTGATAGGTTTGTTTTGGACACTCGACCATGGGCATATGACCGATGCCAGGCAAGATTACGGGTGTTTCATTTACGAGTGATTGCCATTTTATGGCATCGGCCACAGGTAGCAAGCCATCCATTTGGCCCCATACCAAAATAACTTTAGCGTTTATGTGCTGAAAAGGCGTGTCAAAAAACTCATCAATATTAAAAAAATTCGAGAACATATGTTTGTATTTTTCTTGCTTTGCTAGGTACTCATCCTTTGCAAAGTAGGCATAAACGCTTGGAGGGAAATAGGGCGGTTTATTCATTGCCTTTTTAAAAAATGCCAAAGCTTCATCAAAGCTTTCTAAATAAAAAGGATTGTCATTGTTTTTAGCCGTCTTCTTAGAATAGTCTGACACAGCACCGGCCGGGTCAAGCAGAACCACTTTTGCAATATTTAAAGTCTGTAATGCATATGCTGAATCTTTCTGTGCCCCTTGAGATTGGTCAGCAATAATTGCGGCAATCATTCCCCCCATAGAGTTACCGACAATAGTAAGCTCACCGTTTACTGGTAAGTGATTTAGCAACTCGCAAACATATTTAGCCTGCTCAAACGCACTATAATTAGCTTGGTCATCGTAAGGCATATCGCCATGCCCTAATAAATCAGGGATAATAACGTTGAAGTCTTGGCTTGCGAGCTTTGCAAACTTAAGCCATATATCTTTGTCAGCGCTAAACCCATGCAACATCAGCATGACGGGTTTTTGGGATTGTTCATTGCTTAAGTACGAATAGAGTATAGGACTACTCGTATGCTTATCATCAGTATTTTTAAAGGTACTTAGATTCGCCTGCTTCTTCTCAAGCCAATTATTGAAAGCGTAGAGTTTTTTCCCAAGAGTAGGGTTTTTAGAAAACAGGATATAAAAAACGAATGAGATTATTAGTACTAAACTCAAAATAAGCATATCAATTTTCCTCAATAAGATGGTCGTTTGTTTTAAAGCGCTTGCACATTTGCCGATATACAAAACTAAAGCCTGGGTACATGGCGATTACTTTACCTGCAGAATTTTGATACCAACTACTACATCCACCATTTGCCCAAACCGTTTTATCCATTTCTTGATGGATCATCTCTGTGTAGACATTTTCAGCTAACTTAGTGGGCTCGATTGATCTCACGTTTTGATCAGACAAGGTATCTATACACGACATGACATATTTAAGCTGTGATTCGATTACAAATATCGCACTAGTGTGACCAATACCGGTATTAGGACCTGTAATGGTAAAGAAGTTCGGGAAATTGGGTAAGCTAGTACCCAAATAAGCACGTGGATACTCCGACCATTGTTCAGACAAACGAACTCCATCCTTCCCAACAACCTCGTACGAGACCATCGACGTAATCGCGTCATACCCAGTTGCGAATGCCACTGCATCAACCTTAATATGAGTGCCATTTGTGGTATAGATGCCATCGATATTAAACTTTTCAATACCATCGTTTTTATCATGTAAAAAGCAGTTATTTTTTTGTAATGCAGGGTAATAAGTATTCGAAACGAGTATGCGTTTACATCCAATTGTGAAATCTGGCGTGAGTTTTTCCCGTAAAACATCATCTTTGATCTGTCTTGTCATATGAATACGGGCAGGGCGCTTACCAACAAGGTTTAAAAGGGTTTTACTATATTTGAACGCAATTACGCGTAACTCCAAAAGCCAATAAATAAAGCTTCGAATACAAAAATTTATAATACTAGATGCTAAAAACTGTCTGAGCGCTTTGGGGATTGACCAATCATTGCGTGGCAACACCCAATGAGGTGTACGTTGAAACACATGTAGTGCTTTAGCCTTATCTACAATCGCAGGAATAATTTGTACCGCACTTGCACCGCTGCCAACTATAGCTATCGTTTTATTTTCTAAATCAACGCTATGATCCCAGTCATTACAATGAAACTTTTCTCCCTCAAAGTCTTGTAAACCTGAAAACTCTGGGATAACAGGCGTGCTTAGTGGCCCAGTTGCGTTGATTATCGTCTTTGTCAGCATAACGTCACCGCTTTGCAGCGTTAGTTCCCAGCCTTTATCTAACCAAACGGCCTGTTTTACAGTACTGTTTAGTACTATATGCTTATCCAAGTTATATTGTTCAATGAGTTTTGAGGTGTAATCAGCAAGCTCTTCTTGCTTAGCAAACAAATGAGACCATGGGTAGGAATGACCAGATAAACTATAAAGCGGAGACTGCACGTCTACAGCAGCACCAGGATATGTATTTTGTAGCCAAGTACCGCCAGCAAAATCACGACGTTCTAGCATTACAAAATCATTAATTCCTTTGTTAAGTAATTGGATAGCGGTGCTTATACCACCAAATCCTGTTCCTACTATTACTACTGACTTCATATTGCTTAGTTTCGCCATTATGTGAGACTGGTGTATACGATAACAATATCTGATTGGATGTCGCAATTTGTTTTGTGTAAGGTTATGAATTAATCTTGAATTTAGGGCAATTAGAGTGATAAACAGAAAGAATAAATGTATTTTTTATATTGTTGTGTGCTTAATTGTTCTATTTGGTTGCACAGATCCGCCACCCACGCACTTAGTTAACGGTTACTGCTATGTTAGCTTAGATTCAAAAAATGCAAATATTTCTTTAGGCCACTTTCCTGTAGTTCATGCGAATGTGACTAAAATTGAGGTTGTCGGTATTTTTATACTAGGACTGCATAGCGAATATATAGGTCAAGGCGCATATACAAGAAGCAATACGGACCCTTA
>CAYURD010000066.1:0-21404 GCA_964446865.1 uncultured Glaciecola sp. | reverse complement strand
TTGCTGGAGAGCCATTAGATGTTTTAGTAAATGGCACGTTGATTGCTCATGGAGAAGTAGTAGTCATCAACGATAAATTTGGTATTCGGTTAACGGATGTTATTAGTCAAGTCGAAAGAATTAAAAAACTTAAATAAAAAATATGCGCTAAGCCCAGTCTTGGCGTGCCTTCTATGTGTTTTGATGTTTGTTACATCGCCTTCGGTTTTTGCTGAAGGTGGTGTAGAAAGCATCACATCACCCAGTTCAATACTGTCGGTTTTTCTGTCACTTCTTGTGGTGATCGCCATTATTTTTGCGCTTGCTTATGTGATGCGTCGGTTTAATGTCGCTTCTGCAGGCAATGGTCAGATGCGAGTAGTCGCCAGCATGATGGCCGGCAGTAAAGAAAAAGTCATGGTGATTGAAGTGGGGGACGAGCAACATTTGCTCGGCATAACCGCTAACAATATTAATCACCTTGCTAAATTAGAAACTAATTTAGACAGTAATACGAATGCTAAGCAGCAAGCTGCGAGTAGCCAGGCTTCTTCGAGCAAACAGAGCTTTCAACAAAAACTTGTAACAGCAATGGCCAGCGGCATTGTTGGAGCAACTCAAAGTTCAAAAGTGCCCATTACTAGCTCAGACCTAAACCAAGCTCAAAAGCAAGCAACACCACAAAAAGCAAAGTCAACAGAGGCAACTGCCAATGCGTAGACTCAGCCCATTTATCACAAAGCTTTTAGGTATTGCCCTACTTTTGTTTATCTCTTTGCAAACGCAGGCTCAACAAAGCGGTATTGAAGCGGTCACCGTTAGCACCAACCCTGACGGCAGCCAAGAATATTCAATGACCTTACAAGCGCTGTTTATTATGACAGCGCTCAGTCTTATTCCTGCCGCGGTCATGATGATGACGGCGTTTACCCGCATTATTGTTGTGTTGTCTATTTTGCGTCAAGCTATTGGTTTGCAACAATCACCTTCCAATCAAATTTTGATTGGCGTGAGCTTGTTTTTAACTATGTTTATTATGGCGCCGGTGTTTGAAAAGGTAAATGACACTGCGCTGCAGCCTTATTTAAATGAAGAAATGACCTCATTAGAAGCATTTGAATTGGCAAAATTACCCATGCGCGAATTTATGTTAAGTCAAACGCGGATGACCGATTTAGAGACCTTTGTCAGAATCGGCGGCTATGAAGACCAATTCGAGTCGCCAGACCAAGTGCCTCTGACGGTACTTATACCTGCATTTGTGACTAGCGAATTAAAAACGGCCTTTCAAATTGGCTTTATGTTGTTTATTCCGTTTTTGATCCTGGA
This sequence comes from uncultured Glaciecola sp., assembly GCA_964446865.1. Classification (GTDB taxonomy): domain Bacteria; phylum Pseudomonadota; class Gammaproteobacteria; order Enterobacterales; family Alteromonadaceae; genus Glaciecola. Next base: position 20,096 of record CAYURD010000066.1, on the reverse strand, counting down.
TTTAGTGGTAGCCTCAATTCTTATGGCAATGGGTATGATGATGTTATCACCCATGATTGTGTCATTGCCCTTTAAGCTAATGCTCTTTGTATTAGTAGACGGGTGGAATCTTATTTTTGGTACGCTTGCGACCAGTTTTGGCATGGGGGTCTGACGTGTCTCCTGAAGCCTTTGTCGAAATTATGCGCGATGCCATGTTTATTATTATTTTATTGGTGTCGGCTATTATTTTACCTGGTTTGGTGATTGGTTTAGTGGTGGCGGTATTTCAAGCGGCTACGTCTATCAACGAACAAACCATGAGTTTTTTACCGCGTTTAGTGGTGACATTGTTGGCCTTAGCATTTTTGGGCTCATGGATGGTCAAACAAATGATGGACTTCACCATAGAGCTGGTGAGGAGCATTCCATCCGTCGTGGGTTGATGATTAATCATATGTATGGCCTTAAGAAAAGTGTTAAAGACCATTTGCCACTCATGCCAATAATGCCAAGTGGGCTTCAGTTGTGAACTATTTAAGCGCCGATATTATGAGTGTCATCAGTGACTATATGCTGTCATTTATGCGTATTGCCGGCATGTTTATTGCGATGGTCGGCATCAGTGGTCGAAGTGTGCCGCCACAAGTTAGAAATCTACTCGCCATTTTATTGACCGCCATGATAATACCGATGGTGCCACCAGTACCGATCGACAATATTATATCTTTAGGCACTTTCCTAGAAATCATTAAGCAGCTTTTAGTGGGTATCGCAATTGGCTTTATCTCGATGATGGTCATCAACACTTATGTATTGGCCGGGCAAATTATCGCCATGCAAACGGGTTTAGGCTTTGCCTCAATTGTTGACCCAGTTAATGGCATCAACGTGCCAGCGGTTGGTCAGTTTTACCTTATTTTAGCGACACTATTATTTTGGACCTTTGATGGTCATTTGTTCATGATTGAGGCTTTAGTTGCCAGTTTTACGGCATTTCCGATAGACGGCCCGTGGTGGACCGGCGCGCAATTTAAAGAGATCGCACATTGGGCAGGTTGGATGTTTGTATCGGCATTGACCATATCGCTGGCGCCTATTGTGAGTTTATTAATCGTCAATTTAGCCTTTGGCGTGATGACTAAAGCATCGCCGCAATTAAATATTTTTAGTATTGGTTTTGCCATAGCACAGCTTATGGGGCTTACCATTATTTGGATAACCTTGTCGAACCAAGCCATGCATTTTGAAGCCCAGTGGCAACGGGCGCAAACCTTGATGTGTAATCTGCTTAATGCGTGTTAATCATTTTAGAAACCAAAAGAGAGCTGAGGTAGCGGCAAATGGCTGAACAAGACGACTCCTTTGAAAAAACGGAGGAACCCACACCCAAAAAACTCGAGGATGCTCGAAAAAAAGGCCAGGTTGCCCGTTCAAAAGAGCTAGCCACCGCGCTTTTACTGATATTTAGTGCGTTCGCCTTGCTTATTGTTGGTCGATTTATTGCCGATGCGATGTATGGCATCACCAAACGCTCTTTTGTGCTATCACGAGACGAAACTTATGACATTACTCATATGTTTCAAATTCTAGAAATGTCGGTATTAGAAAGCGCATGGCCGCTAATTATGTTTATGTTAATTGCAATGGTTGGCGGTATTTATGGCTCGATAGCCTTGGGAGGCTTTAATTTTACCTGGAGCTCCGCAGCGCCAAAAGCAAACAGGTTAAGTCCAATATCCGGTTTTAAACGGATGTTAGGCACCGAAGCGCTTGTCGAATTGTTAAAAGGCATTGGCAAGGTTGTGGTTATTAGTTTGATGGCTTATTTAGCCTTAGTTATCTTTCAAGATGAAGCCTTGCATCTTGATGTGGAGTTGTATCCCCTCAATATTTTTCATGCGCTTGATATGATTGAGTGGGCTTTTTTATTGTTATGTGTTGGCATGATACCCATTGCGCTACTAGATGTGCCTTATCAGAGTCATAAACATAACGAAGAAATGAAAATGACGATGCAAGAAGTCAAAGACGAGCGTAAAAATGCCGAAGGCGATCCAATGGTTAAAAATCGCGTTCGTCGTATCCAATATCAAGCAGCAGCTAATCGCATGATGCAAGAGGTGCCCAATGCTGATGTTATTGTTACCAACCCAACGCATTTCTCGGTTGCCATTCAATATGACCAAGACGGTAATAGAGCGCCAGTGATGGTGGCAAAAGGCCTAGATGAGCTTGCTTTGCATATTCGAAAAATTGCCGGTGCCCACGATGTACCTATTGTGGAATCGCCAGCCTTAGCGCGTGCTATTTATTATTCAACTGAAATAAACCACGAAGTCCCACAAAAACTATTTATGGCGGTGGCGCAAATATTGGCATATGTATATCAACTAAAAGCTTACAAAGCGGGTAAAGGCAAACGTCCTAAACAGCCTAAGAAAGATATGCCTATCCCACCAGAACTGCGTCGATAGCGCGTATTGCGACATTATTTATTGTTGTTATTTTGAGCAATTAAACGGATTAAAAAATAGTTGGCACAAGAGTTGTAATACACACAACTATAGTCAATTTAATGTCAAAAATTTGTTGTATGCAATTAGCTCAAGCCTTTCAAAAAATAGATAAAAATCAACTTAAACAGCTTGGCAGCGGTTTAGGTGCGCCCATAGTAGTACTTGCACTAATGGGCATGGTGATTTTGCCTATGCCTTCTATTTTGTTAGACGCTTTATTTAGTTTCAATATCGCGCTTTCCTTAGTCATTATTTTGGTGTGCGTATTTACAAAACGCCCAGTCGATTTTGGTATTTTCCCTCTAATTTTGCTTGTTGCGACGGTGCTAAGATTAGCACTTAATGTTGCCTCTACTCGCATAGTTTTGCTTGAAGGACACGAAGGTGGGGACGCTGCCGGTAAAGTTATTCAAGCCTTTGGCGAAGTCGTGATTGGTGGTAACTATGTGGTGGGTGTGGTTATTTTTGCCATATTATTGATCATCAACTTTAAAGTAGTTACCGCAGGTGCGGGTCGAATATCTGAAGTGAGCGCCAGATTTACCTTAGATGCAATGCCCGGCAAACAAATGGCAATTGACGCCGACTTAAACGCCGGATTTATTGACCAAGAGCAAGCCCGCAAACGCCGCGAAGAAATCACCTCAGAAGCTGATTTTTACGGTTCGATGGACGGTGCGTCAAAATTTGTAAAAGGCGACGCGATTGCTGGTTTATTCATCATGTTAATCAACATTGTTGGCGGCTTATTTATAGGCATGTATCAACATGACTTAAATTTTAACAACGCAATGGAAGTTTACACGGTATTGACTATTGGTGACGGCCTAGTTGCGCAAATACCTTCACTGTTGTTGTCGGTCGCGACTGCCATTATTGTGACTCGAGAAAATGACAGTCAAATAATGGGCGATGAAGTCAGAGAGCAACTAGCTAATCGCCAAGCCTTATACATCACCGCTGTTATCTTATTTATTATGGGCGTTGTCCCTGGCATGCCTCATTTCGCTTTTCTAAGCTTCTCGGCCGTTGTTGGCGGTTATGCTTATTATCGTGATTGGCAAGCGAAAAAAGCCGAAGGCGAGCAAACCGCGCTTGAAGCCTTACCACAAAACACCACACCTATGGGTGAAGTAAAAGAGCTTGGTTGGGACGATGTCCAGCAAGTAGATATGATTGGTTTAGAAGTAGGCTATCGCTTAATTCCTATGGTCGATAAAGCGCAAGGTGGTGAGTTGCTCACACGTATTAAAGGTGTTCGTAAAAAACTATCACAAGAGTTAGGCTTTTTGGTGCCACCCGTTCATATTCGCGACAATTTAGATTTTGCTCCAAATGCTTATAAAATCTCGCTTTTAGGCGTAAGTGTTGGTGATTCAGAAATTAGTCATGACAGTGAGTTGGCCATTAACCCTGGTCAAGTCTTTGGCACCCTAGAGGGAACGGTCACGAAAGATCCTGCTTTTGGTTTAGATGCTGTTTGGATCAAGTCATCGCAAAGAGAGCATGCACAAACCCTTGGATACACGGTTGTAGATGCACCTACGGTTATAGCTACTCATCTTAGTCAATTATTAAGCAATCATGCTCATCAACTCCTTGGCCATGAAGAAGTAGGGCAGTTGCTTGAAATGCTCGAAAAAACACATCCAAAATTAGTCGAAGGCTTAGTACCAGACGTCTTGTCTTTAAGCTTGGTCGTTAAGGTATTGCAAACATTATTAAGCGAAGGCGTTCCCATTAGAGATATGCGAACCATTGTACAAACGCTCTCTGAATACGGCCCTAAGACACAAGATCCAGATGTTTTGGTGTCAGCGCTGCGTATCTCTCTTAAGCGTTTGATTGTTCAAGAAATAAGCGAAGGCGATAAAGAAATACCAGTTATTACATTGGCCCCTGAATTGGAACAGATGTTGCATAAGTCACTTCAAGCAGGCGGTGATGATGGTGCAGGCATAGAGCCTGGGTTAGCTGAAAAGCTACAAGAATCACTAACCGAAGCGAGTTCACAACAAGAGCTCGCCGGTGAACCTGCTGTATTGTTGACGTCAGGAATGTTGCGTCCAGTATTATCAAAGTTTTTAAAACAAGCAGTGCCTGGCTTACATGTACTGTCATATCAGGAAATTCCTGATGATAAGCAAATTAAAATAGTGTCATCGGTCGGTCAATAAACTGACATTCATTAAGCATTAAAGATAGGCCCGAGGAAAACATGAAGATTAGACGATTTTTTGGAAAAGATATGCGTGAAGCGCTTAAGCAAGTTAAAGATGAGCTTGGCGGCGAAGCGGTCATTATGTCTAATAAAAAGGTGGCAAACGGTGTCGAATTAGTGGCAGCAATTGACCCTGCGGTAAACGAAACTACCGAGTCTCATCAAGCGCCTGCTCAACATGAGTCAAGCGAAGCCATGGCAGGAAACCAAGCTAAGACGCTAAGCCAAGCTAATGCGCTGGGTCATGAAAAAACACCGAGTTTACGCGAAATCATAGGCGATAGCGGCCCTGATAGTCTGCACGCCTTGCTAGAACAACAGCGCAAATCAATAGACGAATCTAACGCTAACATTAACGCTGTTGTCGATTCTGCTGCAAACCCTAGCATCCAAAAAAATAGCATCCAAGACAATAGTACTCAAAACAATAACACTTATGCTACTCAAACAAATCAGTTAGACCAAGCTAATCAATCTATTCACTATTCGCAACAAGCCAGTTATGGCATTGAGCCCGAGCCGCGCGCAGACGACCGCATTTTTAGGTCTCCCGCGTTTGTCGAACCTGAACAATCAGCTGCTGCTGCGAATACGAATGACAGTCAGGCACATGCAGAATCGCTAACACCACCTCCGAGTGTGTTAGAGCCCAGTCAAATTGATTCAATAAAAGCAGAGCTCGAATCCATTAAAAACGTGCTTAAATTTCAAGTGTCAGAGCTTGCAGAAGAGCGCAAAAAACGCAATAACCCAGTCCATCATTACTTGCATGATCAAATGATTAAAATGGGTGTTAGCAAAAGTCTCACCAAGCAGTTTATCGAGTTTTTACCTCATAAAATTGATGAAAAGCAAGGCTGGAAATATATCCTCAATCTTTTATCTAATCGCTTGCAAGTTGGCGGCAACGATATTCTTAAACAGTCAGGCGTAGTTGCTTTAGTCGGCCCAACAGGCACGGGTAAAACAACCACATTAGCAAAGCTGGCTGCAAAGTATGCACAAAAATTTGGCCCAGAACAGGTGGCAATGGTAACGATTGATACCTACAGAATTGCCGCTTTTGAACAATTAGCTACCTATGGAAAAATAATTGGTTGTGCGGTCAAAAAAGCACATAACTCACAAGAGCTTAACGATATTTTATACCAGCTTCGCAACAAAAAACTGGTATTGATAGATACCGCTGGATTTAGTCAACGAGATGCCCGGCTAATTCAGCAGCTCAATGATTATCAAAGCACCGTTAGCGTTAATATTCGCAAGTTTTTAGTATTGCCTGCGGGTAGTCAATATCAAGTACTTAGCCAAACATTAAAGGCATATGAAAATATAGACGTCAGCGGCTGTATTTTCACTAAACTCGACGAATGCTACAGCTTAGGTGAGGCCTTAAGTGTCATTATTGAACATGATATGTCGCTCAGTTATGTGACCGACGGTCAGCGCGTGCCTGAAGACATAAAACTAGCTGACTCCGCTAATTTAACCTTAATCGCCGCAAAATTATTCAGTCGATATGGTGACGATAATGCAACATATAAACAAGACAAAAGCGTGGGTGTCTTATGATTGAAGATCAAGCCAGTAGTCTGCGCAGAATGAACCAGAGTCGACAGGTAAAAGTAGTTGCTGTGACTGGGGGAAAAGGCGGTGTAGGCAAAACTAATCTTACGCTTAATACGGCCATAGCATGCGCTAAGCAAGGTAAAAGAGTAATGGTACTTGATGCAGACCTAGGCTTAGCTAACGTAGATGTTATGTTGGGCTTACGTGTAGAGCGAAACCTATCTCATGTGCTAAGTGGTGACTGTACCTTAGATGAAATTTTGGTAACGGGTCCATTCGGCGTCAAGATAGCGCCGGCTACATCAGGCACAAAGTCAATGACAGAATTATCGGAGCATGAACATGCTGGGCTCATTCGTGCATTTGGCGAACTTAGCACGCCCATTGATATGTTATTTATTGACACCGCGGCTGGTATATCTGACATGGTGGTTAGTTTTTCTAGAGCAGCACAAGATGTCATGCTTGTGGTCTGTGACGAACCAACTTCATTAACTGATGCTTATGCACTGATTAAAATACTTAACCGTGAGCATGGTGTCTTTAAGTTTAAAATTGTCGCCAATATGGTGCGCAGTGAACGTGAAGGAACGGAATTATTTAACAAGTTATCTAAAGTAACGACGCGATTTTTAGACGTGGCCCTTGAACTCAATGCAATAGTGCCATTTGATGAAAATATACGAAAAGCAGTTCGCAAGCAAAACGCGATAGTCGACGCATTTCCAAGCTCACCTGCCTCTAAAGCTATCTCAAAATTAGCCGAAGACATTGGTACCTGGCCGGTACCGAACCAAGCGGGTGGACATTTGGAGTTTTTCATAGAAAACCTTGTGTCAATGCATGAGTAGGTAACCAAAGTGAGTACAAAAGTGACAGGATATCAACAGCATATAGATAAAAATCAATTGGTTGAGAAACATGCGCCATTGGTTAAACGCATTGCCCATCATTTGTTGGCAAGGTTACCCGCTAGTGTCTTAGTGGACGATCTTATTCAATCTGGAATGATAGGCCTACTTGAAGCGGCTCGTAATTTTGACGGCACTAAAGGCGCCAGTTTTGAAACCTTTGCCGGCATCCGGATCCGCGGCGCCATGCTTGATGAAATACGAAAGGGTGATTGGACGCCACGCTCAGTGCATAAAAATTCACGTGCAATTACCGAAGCGGTAAATCAAGTAGAGCGCTCGACCGGCAGAGACGCAAGAGACGTAGAAGTCGCGAAAAAGCTGGACGTTTCGCTTAAGGACTACCATCAAATGCTGGGCGAAGTTAATGCCGGGAAATTGGTAGGAATTGAAGATTTAGGGGTAAGTGAAGACGTATTAACTACTGAAGAATCAAAAGGTGCCGATAAACCTTTTGAAGACATGATGCAAGGATCGTTTCAAAAGGCCTTAGCCAAAGCTATTACTACCTTGCCGGAACGAGAAGCCATTGTGTTGTCACTGTATTACGATGAAGAATTAAATTTACGTGAAATTGGTGAAGTACTAGAAGTTAGCGAATCTAGAGTGAGCCAAATTCATTCGCAAGCCATGATTAAATTGAAGTCAAAAATGAATTCTTGGCGAGTAGAACAATAGACTGAAACCTTTATAAACATCCATAGCGGAGGTAGTTTTGGATAAGAACATGAAAATCCTAGTTGTTGATGACTTTTCAACAATGCGCCGGATCATTAAAAACTTGCTGAAAGACTTAGGCTTTACGAATATCCAAGAAGCTGATGACGGCAACACCGCCTTACCCATGTTAAATCAAGGTGATTTTGATTTTGTTGTGACAGATTGGAACATGCCTGGTATGCAAGGAATAGACTTATTGCGCGCAATACGTTCTGACGACAAGCTGAAGCATTTACCTGTACTAATGGTAACGGCTGAAGCAAAGAAAGAGCAGATTGTTGCGGCTGCGCAAGCCGGTGTGAACGGTTATGTAGTTAAACCTTTTACGGCAGCAACTTTAAAAGAAAAGCTAGATAAAATATTTGAACGTCTAGGCTAAATTCCACTTTTAGAGGTAAGGCCAATGGCGCAAAGTAAATCGCAAGCAAGTGATGCAGAGTTAGTGGTGGGCAAATCAGATGACATCCATAACGAAGAGCCCTTAATAACGCTAGAACAAGCCAAGCTATTAGTACAACATCTAGAGTCAGACGACATAGCGTCTGCAAACGATATTATCCATCAAGTTACGATGGAAGAATCGGAAGAATTATTTTCTGAAGTCGGCAAATTGACACGTCAGTTGCATGACTCATTATCTACTTTCCAGCTTGATGATCGAATAAATAATTTGATGAGTTCAGAAATTCCCGACGCTCAGTCTCGTTTGGAATATGTCATTGAAGAAACAGAAAAAGCCGCCAATTCCACAATGGACGCAGTTGAAAGAAGCATGCCAATCGCTGAACAGCTTGACGAGCGTCTTGGCAGTATCATGCCAGAGTGGAAAAGACTAATGAGTCGTCAGATTGAGTTAGGTGAGTTCAAAAGTTTATGTTTAGAACTGGATCGTTTGCTAACTGACGCAAGCGATGATTCTAAAAAGCTCAACTCAATGCTAACAGAAGTATTAATGGCGCAAGGCTATCAAGACCTTACAGGACAAGTGATACGCCAAGTTATTCAGTTAGTGAAAGAAGTGGAAAGTCATTTGGTTGACATGGTGGCTACGTTTGGCGACCAAGTCACCGCAAAAGATAAGACTCAGGCTTCTCAGAAATCTGACGATAAAGTGAAAGCCGAAGGGCCAATTATTGATGCAGCAAGTCGCGACGACGTCGTTCAAGGACAAGATGACGTTGATGATTTACTGTCTAGTTTAGGGTTTTAGGGGAGCAGACGAATGTCGTTTGAAGTTGACGAGGACATATTACAAGATTTCATGGTGGAAGCCGGTGAAATTCTTGAACAACTCCAAGAACAACTTGTTGAATTAGAAAACAATCCTGAAGATAGCGATCTATTAAATGCTATTTTTAGGGGCTATCACACTGTTAAAGGTGGAGCGGGTTTTTTATCATTAACTGAGTTGGTGGATATATGTCACGGTGCCGAAAATGTATTTGACATAATGCGCAACGGTCAACGCACCTTGACCCCAGAATTAATGGATGTGATTTTACAAGCCACAGACGTGGTTGTAGACATGTTCGAAAATGTTAAAGCGCGCGAGCCTCTAAACGCCGCCCCTAACGAACTAATTGATGTTTTGCACAAACTAAGCAAGCCTGAGCAGGAAGGCGAAGCTATTTTTGATGTTGCAGAGGCGTCGAATGATACGCCGATAGCTGAAGAGCTTTCGCAACAAGAACCTACGCAACAAGAATCTGCAACACCAAATACAAGCGAAGATGCCGACCATGCCTCTATGAGTGATGATTTAGATCTCATTATTGAAGAGGGAAGTCCGTCTGCAAGCGATTCGGCGATAGAAGAGATTACAGAAGATGAATTTGAAGCGCTTTTAGATGAACTTCATGGCTCAGGCGGACCCACAGACAAGCCTGACAGCGAGGCCAAGCCAGACGCGAGCGCGTCAGACGACACCGGTGATGATATTTCAGACGATGAGTTTGAAGCCTTATTAGACGAACTCCATGGAGAGGGCTCTTTTAAAGTAGAAGAAGCGAACAAAGCCTCTGCTGATGCTAATACCGCGACATCAGGTGCTGATGACGAAATCAGTGATGATGAATTTGAAGCATTGCTTGATAACCTACATGGTAAAGGTCAAGCACCCAATCCAAACGATGCTGAAAGTGACGCTAATTCAACAAGCGCAGCACAATCGTCTAACGAAGCCAGTAAGTCTGCTACGAATACCAAAGATGATACAGCGAAAAACGCAAAAGCATCGCCCTCTGATACCGCTAAGTCAGACACCAAAAAAGCAGCTAAAAACGCTGAAGAGAAAAAGCCAGTACCAGCGGCCAAATCAACACCAGCCGCGCCCGCAGCAGCTAAGGCTCCCGCGAGTAAAGCAGCAGGTGCCAAAAAACCAGATAGCAAGCCTGCGCCGCCACAAGCCGAAACAACTGTTCGGGTTGATACTAAGCGTCTAGACCAAATAATGAATATGGTCGGTGAATTAGTACTCGTTAGAAACCGTTTAATCAGTTTAGGCATTAACTTAGCTGACGAAAGTATGAGTAAAGCGATTGCCAATCTAGATGTGGTCACGGGTGACTTGCAAGGTGCGGTAATGAAGACTCGTATGCAACCAATCAAAAAAGTGTTTGGTCGCTTCCCTCGAGTTGTTCGCGACTTAGCACGTACTTTAAAGAAAGAAATTTCGTTAGTACTTGAAGGCGAAGAAACGGATTTAGATAAGAATTTAGTAGAAGCACTTGCCGATCCATTAGTGCATTTGGTCAGAAACTCAGTTGATCACGGCATAGAGATGCCTGATGACCGCGAGGCTGCAGGCAAATCGAGAATGGGTACGGTTAGGTTATCAGCGTCACAAGAAGGTGACCATATTCTATTGACCATTGCCGATGACGGTAAGGGGATGGACGCTGAAAAACTCAAAGAAATCGCAATTAGTCGAGGCGTGTTAGATGCAGATTCAGCTGCTCGTATGTCTGATGTAGAAGCATTTAATCTAATTTTTGCCCCTGGTTTTTCGACAAAAACTGAAATTAGTGACATATCGGGCCGCGGCGTCGGTATGGATGTGGTCAAGACAAAAATAAATCAGCTGAACGGCACAGTGAGCATCAATTCAGCGCTTGGTACGGGTACCACGCTCGAAATAAAAGTGCCGCTAACCTTGGCGATTTTACCAACGCTAATGATTGTCGTAGGCGAGCAGACTTTTGCATTGCCACTAGGCTCGGTTAACGAAATTATCAACATGGATTTGAGCAAAACCAATACGGTTGATAACCAATTAACGATGATTGTGCGATCAAAAGCGATACCTCTATTTTACTTAAACGATTGGCTAAACCCAATGTCGCCAAGCAGTGATAAGTCAAAAGGTCATGTGGTTGTGGTACAAATAGGTACTAAGCAGGTTGGCTTTGTGGTTGACTCGTTAATTGGGCAAGAAGAAGTCGTGATCAAGCCACTAGACGCGCTGTTACAAGGCACGCCTGGTATGGCTGGCGCAACAATTACCTCAGATGGTGGCATTGCGCTTATTTTGGATATTCCTAGTCTATTAAAGCGGTACGCATAAACTTAGCGTTACGCGAGGTTGCATGAAGGTTTGGACAGTTGTTAATCAAAAAGGTGGCGTGGGTAAAACAACCAGCGCTATCTCATTAGCAAGCGGCTTGTCCAATCTAGGTCATAAGGTGTTGCTTATCGATTTAGATCCCCAAGCATCGCTCACCCACTATCTTGGGTTTGAGTCTGATACTCTTGAACACAGTATTTATGACCTTTTTATTGCGCATCAAAAAAGTCAAGAGAATCAAAATTTATCACCTGTTTTTGACCTAGCGCTGCTTAGCACACAAATCGACAAAGTAGACCTACTGCCAGCACACATGGCATTGGCTACCTTAGACCGCGCTTTACATGAACAAGCAGGCAAAGGCCTTATTATTAAAAAGCTCTTAACACATATCGATAAACAATATGATTACGTTGTTATTGATTGTCAGCCTGTGTTGGGCATATTAATGGTCAACGCAATAGTGGCAGCAAACACTATCGTTATTCCGACCCAAACCGAACATATGGCCATGCTTGGCTTACAAAAGATGCTTAATACTCTGCGTCAGATGCAGACAAACTTGCAAAAGGACATAACAACGATGATTGTGCCTACTATGTTTGATAGACGTGTAAAAGCATGTGTAAAAGCCTTTTCAAACTTGCGCTCGCAGCACAGTGATAGGGAATATTTAGAAAACTACCCAAACACAAAGCTCTGGAAAGGCTACATTCCTATTGATACCAAATTTCGTGATGCAAGCGCACAAGGCTTATCTATATTCCAGCTTAGTCAGCATGCAAAGGGCAGTTTCGCTTATGAAAAATTAGTCAATGAGTTGATTGAACATGTCAAATAAACGGCAGTCTGCAGCCAATATCGCCTTACAGGGATATCTTGATGACCTCAGTGCTTCTGAACCTCTAATATCTTGTGCATCAAAGTCTGCTTCAGAGGCTTCTGTTTCAAGACCTTCTGTTTCAGGGGCTTCTATTTCAAAAGAAACCTCTTTAAAAACGCAGTCAGACGAACATCAACAAATCATCAGTCAAAAAGTGATGAATGCTCAACGTTTGCTAAACAAAGCAAATCCAATTGAAGCCGTTCTTGATTTGGCGCTAGCTAGCGGAGCAGTAAAAGATGAACGCCTTGAAATTAAAGAAAGTTCAGTCGCAAATCAAAATAAAGAAAAATCTGATAATGCCGACATTATTAGTAGCGAAGAAATTCGAAGCAAAGACTTAAGCTTGAAAGAAAGTCTGCCAGCGAATTTCCAAGCGTTATTGTGCGAAGTGTCAGGCGTGACCATTGCCTTACCTTTAATTGAACTTGGTGGTATTCATAAAATCGATAAGCTATCGATGAATGCTAAAAAGCCATCTTGGTTTAAAGGTGTATTGATAAAAGGTGATTTACAGTTTAATTGTATTGATGCGGCAACATGGTTGGTGCCTCAAAAATACTCAAATGTAAATGCAGCAATTGATAACAACGGCAAGGTAGGCGCTTCAAACGTGCAAGAGAGTGACTACCAGTTTGCAGTGCAACTTGGTAAAAGCGAATACGCGCTTTGTTGTCACAGCATCAATAACACGATTGAGCTAACGTCAAATGATGTTAAATGGCGTAGCAATAGTCAAAAACACCCATGGTTAGCGGGTCTGTTAAAAGAAAAAATGTGCGCCTTGATTGATGGTGCAAAAATGGTACAAGAAGTGCTTACATAGTATTTGTCAGAAACATGACGATAACATTTATATATTTTCAAACCACGATTTATAAAGTAGGTTTGAGTGACCACTAGCGGAGCAAAGCAAATGTCAGAAGAAAGAGCCACAGCCACTTCCATCGATCCAAATGATGAGGTTCTTCAGTGGGTGACTTATCGATTAGATGAGGAAACTTACGGAATTAACGTAATGCAAGTGCAAGAAGTATTGCGTTATACTGAAATTGCGCCGGTACCTGGTGCGCCAAATTACGTGATGGGCATTATTAACTTGCGTGGTAACGTAGTGACAGTCATTGATACTCGTGCTCGCTTTGGTTTACCTCCTTCGGAAATTACGGACAATTCCAGAATTGTGATTATCGAATCTGATGAGCATGTTGTGGGTATATTAGTCGACAGCGTTGCCGAAGTAGTTTATTTAAAATCTTCTGAAATCGACAGTGCACCGAATGTCGGTACTGAAGAAAGCGCGAAATTTATACAAGGCGTGAGTAATCGTGGTGATGAACTTCTCATACTTGTAGATTTAAACAAACTCTTAAGTGACGAAGAGTGGGACGATATTATGATGTAAAATTTACATCATAAAAAAGAAGACTCATTTATTGATATTGTAAAAAACGGCTGGTGATTACCAGCCGTTTTGCTATAAATACGGTAATGGAAAAACAAAAAGACTTCCTCATTTAGCTCAAGGTAGCCCATGACCGAATATTTAAGCATTAATGTACTTGCCACCTTTACCTTACTTCTTGCTATTGCCGTATTGTTACTTTTTTTATATGCCAAGCGCAGTCGCACACAATTGAGATCGAGTATCAAATTAATAAATGACTTATATCAGGTGAGTCAGTCTCAACAAACACAAATAAAAACCTTAGAAAGAGCAAGCGTTACTAAGCCACCTACAATGCCAACATCAGATGATGCTAGCAAAAGTGACTCGATTGTTATTGCATTACAGGCACGACTAGACACACTCGAGCGCCAATATTCGATTTTAGAAAATAGAACAGAACTGCTGCAAAGAGAAGATCCCGAGCTAAAAATGTATAACAAGGCATCAGAGCTTGTCAAAGCGGGGGCCTCAATCGAAGATGTGCTTGAAGCGTCGCAATTACCACGAGCCGAAGTTGAAGTGTTGATGAGTTTACATAAAAGCAGGAAACCATCCCAAAATAAATAAACGTTTAGACGTCTAGACGTAAATTAGTTGACATGCCACCATGCTTTGACGCACTATACGCATATTGTACAAATTGCGTGTTAGGTGCGTTGGAGTCTAGATTTTATGCCTATCAAATTACCCGCTGAACTGCCAGCTTTAGAAGGTTTGCTAAACGAAAATATTTTTGCGATGGATGATGCAAGAGCATCAAGTCAAGATATTCGTCCGATGCAAATGGGTATTTTGAATTTAATGCCAAATAAGATTGAGACAGAATTGCAAATTTTACGTTTGCTTTCAAACACCCCACTGCAGGTGAATATTGACCTGATTCGCATTGATGAAACGGCACCAAAAAATACCCCCATATCTCACATGCAAGATTTTTATCATTTGTTCTCTGAAGTCAAAGATAAAAAATATGATGGTTTAATTGTCACTGGTGCGCCTTTGGGCAATCTAAATTACGAAGATGTGACCTACTGGCCGCAAATGCGCAAGCTTATGGACTGGGCAAAACGTAATGTCACCTCAACCTTTTATTTATGTTGGGCAGCTCACGCTGCGATGTATCATTTTTATGGCAAGGACAGAACCTTACGATCACAAAAATTGTCGGGCGTGTTTGAGCATAAAGTCCTTGATATAAAAAATGAGCTTATGAGAGGTTTCGACCCAGAATTTTGGGCGCCACATTCTCGAATTGCACAAATTGAGGTTGAGCAATACGCACAGGTTGATGGTTTACATGTGCTAGCACAATCTGATGATGCGGGTGTGTATGTAGCGGCAACTGATGATAAACGCATGGTTTTTGTCACAGGCCATCCAGAATATGACAGAGCAACCTTAGATCAGGAATTTAAACGTGATATTGACGGAAACTTATCACCGCAGGTACCGTTAAATTATTATGAAAAAGACGATCCCACTATGCCAATTAAGGTGCGATGGAAATCACACGGGACGCTTTTATTGACAAATTGGCTTAACTATTATGTGTATCAAATCACCCCTTATGATTTAAATGAGCTAAAGGGTGACTAAGTACGCTCTTATAAAATAAGGCTTGTCATCAATTGATTGACTATGGCATCTGCATTTAACAAAACTGTAAATAAACTATCAGGAACCACATTGACTAATCAGCTTCAAGATACACCCAGTAAACCAAATGGCCTTAGTGAGCCTTCAAGAGAGGATGTTTATTCAAGTATTTTTGCCATCGCCAAAGAACGAATATTAGTGTTAGATGGTGCCATGGGAACGATGATCCAAGAGCACAAATTAGAAGAAGAGGATTATCGAGGTAGCCAGTATGCTAGTTGGCATAGTGATCTAAAAGGTAATAACGACCTTTTGGCCATAACCCAGCCAACGCTCATAAAAAATATCCATTTGGCTTATTTAGAGGCGGGCGCTGATATTCTTGAGACAAATACTTTTAATGCTAACGCAATATCGATGGCCGATTACGATATGCAAGATGAAGTCGTTAAGATTAATATTGCCGCAGCAACACTAGCGCGCGAAGCTGCTGACGAAATGACGGCTAAAACACCCAATAGACCACGTTTTGTTGCCGGCGTACTTGGCCCAACGAGTCGCACTGCTTCCATTTCTCCAGATGTGAATGATCCTGCCAAAAGAAACGTAAGTTTTGAGGAGTTAGTCACTAATTATAAACAGGCCACACATGCGCTGATACAAGGCAAAGTCGACCTCATTATGCTTGAGACAATATTCGATACGCTTAATGCCAAAGCCGCTGCCTTTGCTGTTGATGAAGTGTTTGAAGAGCTAGGGTTTAGTTTGCCTGTGATGATATCGGGTACGATCACCGATGCTTCTGGCCGCACACTATCAGGGCAAACAACGGAAGCTTTTTATAATTCCTTACGCCATGTTAAGCCTCTTTCGTTTGGTTTAAACTGCGCGCTTGGTCCCGACTTATTGCGACAATATGTGGCTGAACTATCTCGTATTAGCGAGTTTTTGGTTTCTGCGCACCCAAATGCGGGTTTACCTAATGAGTTTGGCGAATATGATTTAGAAGCCCACGAAATGTCAACCCATATCCAAGAATGGGCAAGTAGTGGCTTAGTTAACATTGTTGGCGGTTGTTGCGGAAGCACGCCTGAACATATCAATGCAATTGCGAAGGTAGTTGATGGCGTTAAACCACGTGAAATGTTGCATACCGAAGTGAAAATGCGTTTGTCGGGCCTTGAGCCATTTACGCATTAATTCGAATTTATTTGATGTTTATAGTGCATCTTAAACTGCAATATGTACCGCAAAAATAGCCGATTTTTTAATGAATATACTTAGTAAACACAATGTACGGGATGGAATGTGAGCGCAGATTTTTCAAGTTTTATTAATGTTGGTGAACGTACGAACGTGACTGGCTCTGCGGTATTTAAGCGCTTAATTCTTTCAGAAGACTTTGAAGCGGCTTTAGATGTTGCTCGTCAGCAAGTCGAAAACGGTGCGCAAATTATTGATATCAACATGGACGAAGCCATGTTGGACTCTGAGGCCGCAATGGAACGTTTTTTAAATTTAATTGCGTCAGAGCCAGATATTTCGCGTGTGCCAATCATGATTGACTCTTCTAAATGGTCGGTGATTGAGGCAGGTTTAAAATGCGTGCAAGGCAAAGCGATTGTCAATTCAATTAGTTTAAAAGAGGGCGAAGTCCCGTTTATTGAGCAAGCTAAAAAAATAAAGCGCTACGGCGCAGCCACCGTTGTCATGGCTTTTGATGAAACAGGACAAGCCGATACCGCTGAGCGCAAGTTTAGTATTTGTGAGCGCAGCTACAACATTCTGGTAGAGCAGGTGGGTTTTGCGCCTGAAGATATTATTTTTGACCCCAATATTTTTGCTGTTGCTACCGGCATAGAAGAGCATAACAACTACGCTGTCGATTTTATTGAAGCGACTCGCAAGATTAGAAGAGAGTTGCCTCACTGCCACGTATCTGGTGGCCTTTCAAATATTTCTTTTTCGTTTAGAGGGAATAACCCGGTTCGCGAGGCGATGCATTCGGTCTTTTTATACTATGCAATTAGAGCGGGCATGGACATGGGCATTGTCAATGCGGGGCAGCTAGAAGTTTATGATGAAATCCCGGCAGAGCTGCGCGATGCAGTAGAAGATGTAATACTAAACCGACGAGATGACGCAACTGACCGTTTACTTGACCTAGCGCCAAAATACCAAGGCGGTGGTAAAGTCGCAGCAAAAGAAGACTTAGCATGGCGCGAACTTGCCGTGACTAAGCGCTTAGAGCACGCGCTAGTAAAAGGAATTACCGAATACATAGAGTCCGACACTGAAGAAGCGCGCCAAGAAGCCAACAAACCTCTAGAGGTCATTGAAGGGCCACTAATGGACGGCATGAACATTGTGGGAGATTTATTTGGCGAAGGCAAAATGTTTATGCCACAGGTGGTAAAATCGTCCCGCGTAATGAAAAAAGCCGTGGCGTACTGACAGCCCTACAATGAAGCTGATAAGCAAGCAGACGCAAGGCCTAACGGCAAAATCATTATGGCGACGGTGAAAGGCGACGTGCATGATATTGGTAAAAATATTGTTGGGGTTGTACTGCAGTGTAATAACTTTGAAGTGATAGACTTAGGCGTAATGGTACCGGCAGCAAAAATTATCCAAACTGCCATAGATGAGGGTGCCGATATGATTGGCTTGTCGGGCTTAATTACGCCATCACTTGATGAAATGGTAAACGTAGCAAAAGAAATGCAACGTTTACAGCTTGACCTGCCTTTATTAATAGGCGGTGCGACAACCTCTAAAGCTCATACTGCTGTTAAAATTGAGCATAATTATGAGCACCCTGTGGTCTATGTTTCAAATGCGAGTCGCGCAGTCGGCGTGTGTCAAAAGCTAATATCTGAGCTTTATAAGGATGAATTTGTGGCTAGCGTTAAAGCCGACTATGTCAAAGTGCGCGAGCAACACGCCAAGAAAAAGCCTCGCAGCAAAGCGATTAGTTTTGAAGACGCGCGAGCCAATAAATTTACCTGCGATTGGGCAAATTATGCGATTGCAGAACCTAAGTTCTTAGGCAGCAAAACAATAGAAGCTAGCATAAGTGATTTACGCGCCTACATAGACTGGACACCATTTTTTATGACCTGGTCGCTTGCAGGTAAATACCCTCGTATCTTAAACGATGAAGTGGTTGGCGAAGAAGCTAAAACCTTATTTGCAGAGGCTAACGCCATGCTTGATGAGTTTGAACAACAACAGTCTTTGGTAGCGAAAGGTAGAGTAGGTATTTTCCCTGCAAACAGCGTGGATGAAAGTATTGAAATATATGATGTTGAGAACACCGATAAGCTTATTCATCGTGCGCACCATCTTAGGCAACAAACCCATAAACCACGTGGTTTCAATTATTGTTTAAGCGACTTTGTGTGCCCCAAAGACCAAAACAAACGCGATTATATTGGTGCGTTTGCCGTTACCGCTGGCATTGGCGAAGACGAACTGGCTAAAGGCTACGAGCAAGACGGTGATGATTATAATTCGATAATGGTCAAAGCAATCGCCGACAGACTTGCTGAAGCTTTCGCAGAATATTTGCACGAAAAAGTTCGCAAAGAACTATGGGCTTACGCAGCAGATGAACAATTAGATAATGAATCACTAATCGCCGAAAAATACAGCGGCATCAGGCCCGCACCGGGTTATGCCGCATGCCCTGAACATACCGAAAAACAAGTTATTTGGGATTTACTTGAAGTTGAGCAAAGCATTGGTATGAAGCTTACCGAATCGTATGCAATGTGGCCTGGCGCATCGGTATCGGGTTTTTATTTTGCGCATCCAGAGAGTCGATATTTTGCGGTTGCTAAAATTCAAGAAGATCAACTAACACAATACGCTAACAAAAAAGACTGGTCTTTAGAAACCGCTCAAAAATGGCTTAGTCCTAATTTGCAAGACTAGCGTTTTGAATGTGGCAAAGATATAACGAGAATCGAAAACGAGAAAGTGAAAAAGAGAAGCCAGAAAGAGATATTAACAAATGAATGAAGACCAGCCTTTTGAAAAACCATTTAGTCAGCCATGTGAAAACAATAAAGACTTTATCGTTGAGCATTTAGCTCAACACTTTTCAAAAGCACGTCGAGTACTAGAAATAGGATCTGGCACAGGTCAGCATGCCGTTTATTTTGCGCAACAACTGCCGCATCTAGAGTGGCATACTGCTGACCAAGTAGAATACCATGAAGGTATTATTGCTTGGATGAACGAATTCCCTAACAGCAATCTACATGCTCCAATCCCCTTAAGCTTTCCTCAACATGATTTACCCGACTTAGCGTTTGACGCTATATTTAGCGCCAACACCGCCCACATCATGTTACGTAATCAAGTCGCAGATATGATGGCAAAAATATCTGCATCACTGCCATCTAAAGGCATATTTTGTCAATACGGCCCTTTTTTAGTCGATGGAAAGTTTAGCAGTAAGAGCAACGAAGAATTTCATCACAAACTCATTGACTCAGGTCGAGGAGGCTACAGAGACATCGAAGAACTAAATGCATGGGCACCCGCGCTTACCCTTCGACATATCCACAACATGCCGGCGAATAATTTATTGTTAGTTTGGGAAAAGTGATACTGCAATGTCAAATGACGTAAAGCGCTGTCATACCTGCAACATCCCGTCATTCCTGCGAAGGCAGGAAC
>CAYURD010000065.1:0-21688 GCA_964446865.1 uncultured Glaciecola sp. | reverse complement strand
CTGTAAACTCAATCTTTCAGTGTTATGGCGTCCTTTTTGAACTCAATTGACACTATTTAACTATTAATACCACAGCTAAAAGTACAAGTTTTGAATGTAAAGTGGAGCAAGCTTGGTCTAATGACCTTAGTAGTGTGTTAGACCAATCGATATGAGGATATTATGGCGAAATATGAAAAAACAGCACAAGCCGTTGCAGCGCTTTCGGCTGAACAGTACAGAGTCACGCAGCAAGACGGTACCGAGCATCCAGGAACAGGTGAGCTGTTACACAATAAAGCGGTAGGGATTTATGTTGATGTTGTGTCAGGCGAACCTTTGTTTGCTTCTTCCGACAAATATGAATCAGGCTGCGGTTGGCCTAGTTTTACCAAGCCAATAGAACCCGTTAATGTGGCAGAATTAACCGATACATCTTTGGGCATGACGCGCGTCGAAGTTCGCTCGGCAAATGGCGACAGTCATTTAGGGCATGTGTTTCCAGATGGGCCACAGGAGCATGGTGGTTTGCGCTATTGTATTAATTCAGCGTCCTTACGCTTTGTTGCAAAAGAAGATATGATAGCCGAAGGTTACGAAGCATATTTAGAACAAGTCATTGATAAAGTATAAGAGGGTTAAAGCATGGCAGCACAAAGAGCAGTATTAGCCGGTGGATGTTTTTGGGGTATGCAAGATCTGATTCGCAAGATGGATGGCGTGCTATCGACCCGCGTGGGCTATACAGGTGGCGATGTTGAAAATGCGACGTATCGCAATCATGGTGATCATGCAGAAGGCATCGAAATTAACTTTGATGATTCGATTATCTCATATCGAAAGATTTTAGAGTTCTTCTTTCAAATTCATGATCCAACAACGGTTGACCGCCAAGGTAACGATTTGGGACGCTCGTATCGCTCAGCAATTTATTATGTTGACGATGCGCAAAAAGAAGAAGCCATTCGCACAATCAAAGATGTTGAGGCCTCAGGTATTTGGCCAGGAAAAGTAGTCACTGAGCTAGAGCCTGTCGGGGATTTTTGGGAAGCTGAACCCGAGCATCAAGATTATTTGGAGCGCATTCCACATGGTTATACTTGTCACTTTATTCGTAAAGACTGGGTGTTGCCATCAACTAACTAAAGGTGTCAAAACACACTTGCCAAGCGCCAATAGTTTTAGTTAATTTTGCTGGGCAATAGCTTGTAGCGCAAAATAGTTGCAGTGCATCACTATCCAATTTAAGGTGACTGCATGAAAGGTACACAAATCCAATTAATAAAATTAGCAGACTGTGATAAAAAGCAGTTTGCTCAATTGTGTCGTTTTTCTCAAGCGTCGGTGGAAGCCTGGCTCGCCAATACCTTAACACCTGCAAGCGAAATAGAGGTCACTTCGTTTATAGAAAGCTTTGATGCAAAAGGCGAGCATGCTTTTGTTGTGTGCGACGCTGCGAATGAATATATCGGATTAGGGTTTTTGAATGCGATTAACACCACGCATAAATTTTGCAATTTGGGATATTGGATAAGCCCTCAATTTACTGGGAAAGGGTACGCGACCGAAACGACCAAAGTACTTCTCGAGTTTGCCCATAAAAAACTCAATTTGTATCGTGTCGAGTTAGTCATAGAGCCCGACAACAAAGCATCTCAAAAAGTGGCGTTAAAAGCAGGGTGTGTCAACGAAGGCTTGCTAAAAAAACGGATATTTGGAAAAGACGCATACATGTTTGCATGCGTTAGATAATCAAAGTGAAGCGTTTAAAGTCTTACCTTAACTCGTGACTAATCACATAATTTCATACCGCTAATAAGTTCGCCATCTTTTACGTAATCAACCACGCGGCCGTTTCGTATGAGTACAGCATCATTCCTAAAACCGGTTAATTTGCCAAACAAGTTTTTTGAATTAACTTCGACGCAGACTAAATACCCGTAGTTTATGCCAGTGACTTTGTCACCAATCCAACGTTTGATAGGCCTTGTCATCTCTTTAATTTCAATCGAAGATGGGTCTCTTAATTCAGCTAATAAATAAGACTTTGCAATGTCTTGGTAATTGTCTGGAAATTGGCCGTAGTCAGCATCTTTTTCTTGGTTTGGGCTTGGCAAGTTTACGCAAGCAGAGAGTATGATACAGCTCAATATTACTAATGTTATTTTCATAATTAGAACCTTCCAATTTGACTTGTATCTATATACAGCGCGCAAACTGATTTAGCGCGCTGTATAAACATTGACTTACCTTATAGATTTAATGCACCCAATGGAAGCGTTCTGCTTTCTCTTCCATCATTTTTTCGGTTTGCTCTGGCATAAATATCTTGTTGTTATGCTCAAAGAAAAACGCATTGCGCTCTTTATTGCTACCAACTTCATTCATGGTCGCACTTTCAAATACACGGCCATTAATGACCGTATGCGTGACATATTCGCTCAATCGAAGGTCGCTTAGTACATCACCGTCTATAATCGCCATGTCGGCCAACTTGCCCACTTCAATACTGCCGATATCGGCGTCCATACCTAAGTGCTTGGCTCCATCAATAGTGGCACCTCGAATCGCTTCAAATGGCGTAAAGCCACCTTGCGCCATGATCCACATTTCCCAATGAGCACCTAATCCTTCGCGCTGTCCGTGAGCACCAATCATTACACGCACACCTTCGTCACGAAGTTCTTTTGCGTATTTAGCCACTTCTATGTGGTTGTAGTAATTTTCAGGCGTAGTAGGGCGTCTTATTGCACGACGGTCAACCAAAAATGACGGTGTGTAACGCATTAAGCGTTCATTTTTCCAAACTTCGGTTTTATCATAAAAATATTCCTCACCCATCATACCGCCATAAGCGACCACAAACGTTGGCGTATAGCCAAATTCAGTGGCTTTCCAGAGCTGGGTTAAGTCATTGTATCCGCGAGCAATTGGAATATTATGCTCAAGGCCGGTATGTCCATCAACTAGCATCGAAATGTTCTGCTGAAATTTACCACCGCCTTCGGGGACCACCATCATACCGAGTTTATCGGCAGCAACGAGCACTTGCTGGCGCTGATCACGGCGAGGTTGGTTGTAACTCTTTACTGAAATAGCGCCTATTTCTTGCAGTCTTTCAACATGGAAATACGCGTCATCATAACTATCTATAATAGCTTTAAAGCCTAAGGCTTCTGCACCATATAAAATCGTGCCTGTCGAATATAAACGTGGCGAAATACGCATGCCTGCGCGTTGTAATTCAGCCGCAGCCATAATTTCACTGGTATCATTAGATGGGTCGTGAATAGTGGTCACACCAAATGCTAGGTTAGAATATTGTCCCCAGTTTTGCTGCGGAATGATTTCAGCAGTGCCTTGTGAGCCGTGAGCATGCGCATCGACTAAACCTGGGATAATGGTTTTTCCACTCGCGTCAATCACCAAGGCGTCTTCAGGAATGCTAATATCACCGTTTTTGCCAACCGCACTAATACGATTACCTTCAACTAGTACCACTGCATCCTCAATGACTTCTTGTTCATCATTCGCGTTTCGCATCGTCACTAGTTTACCGCCTACTATGGCTGTTACTTGATTAGGCTGATCAAATGGCTTTTTAAAGGTAAGTGAAATACCTTCGTCTACAGGCTCGGGCAGGTCTTGGGCTTCAACGCCAGCCATAAAGTCAAACGTGTCGTTTAGACTGCGCTCATAGTAGCTCGCCGCATGAGACCAGCCAACAGTCGTGTTGTCATCTCGCCAGCTCATATAACTGCCTGCGCGAGCCGACAATTGCTTGACCGGTAAGGCGGTCATATTTGGCCCTAAATTAAAGGTTTTGCCATTTGTCTGAAAGGGCGCTACATAGGTTTTAAATTGATAAACAAACGCTACCCACTTACCATTTGTAGATAGTCTGTACTCACTAACTTTGTCGCCACCATTTAAATGAGTTTGTTTGTCTTTGCCATTTATATCAACGCTCGAAAAGCGCGTCTCGCGATAGGAATTAAACGCGTTTTCAGTAAAATATACACGCTCGTTGTTACCTGCAAAATGCGGTTCAAAACCACTATTGGCAACTCGTTCAGTGCTCTTTTCGTCCAAATTAAGTACGTATATACCTGGCTCATTAGAGTATTTGGGATCAAGTAAATAACCGCCCGTAATTTTACGGTAAGCAATCAACTCGCCGTCGCTCGAGAAGCTAGGCTCAATGTAATGACCTGGGGCAGTGCTAACGACTTTGCCTTTGCCTCCGCGTGCAGAAACGACTCGAATGGCGCCTAAATCTTGGTCATGCCAAGTCGTGTAAACAATCTTTTTACCATCGGCCGAATAGCGAGGGTAATATTCGTCGTGTTCATTTTGCTTGGTTAAGCGTTTTACTTTGCCTGACTTTATATTTTTTAAGTAGAGCTTGCCCAAGGCTTGGAATAATACCGACTTGCCATCTGGCGACTTTTGCGCCCATCTCACGGCTCTTACATCAAACTCATTAGGTGCAACGTCTACTTTAAAGCGCAGTGCGTCAGCGTAACTTAAGGTGCTTTCGACTTCTACGTTTAGCGTAGTTAGCTCTTTGCTTTTAAGGGCTAAAGAATGAAACTTACCGCCCGTCCAAAATACAATATTTTGTGAGTCAGGCGTCCAGTCAAAATAGGCAAAATAACCTTCACTGCCAAAGCCTTCTTGCATATCGCGTTCTAGGTCAAAAAAGACAGGTTCTTCTAAGCCGGTAGCAATATCTTTTAAGAATAAAACGCTTTTGTTTTTAACGCGTCTAATAAACGCTATATGCTTACCATCGGGCGAAGGTGTGGGCACAACAGCGCCGCCAGTGCCTGAAATGTAACGCTCTTCTTCACCCGTTTCGCGATTGTAGCGGGTAATTGCAAAAATCGATTTAAGCGGATCACGATTATATTCAAAACGCGAACCTGCGGTGACGTCGTGGGTAAAGTAGATGTATTTGCCATCAGGTGAAAATGCGGGATCAGCAATGTTTTGCTGTTCGACCTTACCATTTTCACGCTCTTTAATTGCGATACCTGAACCACCGGTATGGTGAAAGAGCCATATCTCACCGGCAGGAATTGAGCGCGATGACATTATCCCTTTTGATACCACGATATATTCTGAATCGGGGCTCCATTTAGGAGAGTGAATAAGGTTTTTCTTTTCTTTGGTGATTTGTTTTAAGTTACTACCATCAATATCCATGACCCACACGTTAGACAAACCATCGCGGTCAGAAATAAACGCGATTTTTTTGCCGTCGGGGCTAATGGCTGGATGAATATTCCATGCAAAGTCTTGGGTCAAGGCACTTGCCTTGCCGCCTTTCGCATCAACAATAAAGATATCGCCTAGCATATCAAACACCATCTTTTCACCGTTGGGTGAAATATCTAAACTCGACCATGTGGTTTCGTTGGTCTTGATGGTTATTTGTTTTAAATCTAGCGGTGGGGCTAATACATCCCAATTTTCAAGTGGATCTTTGGCTTCTTCTGCGGTGGCTTCTTCTGCTGCAGCGTCTCTTGCTATATCGGCTGTCGCCTCCTCTTGGCCAATACTTGTCATTGCAATACTGCTAAGTAATAGCGCTAAACTGACATTCGCTGAGAATGAGCGAAATGTTGTCGATATTTTCATATGGTGGGTTCTCTTATTATATTTTTCTGTCAAAGACAACCATAAGACTAACGACGTTATTTGGCAAGCGCGGAGATTTTACTAAGGCCCGCTTTTACGCATAAATGTCGTAATTACAGGCAGGTATCTCTATGTTTTGTTCTTTAGCAATTTGGAAAGTGAAGTTTTAGTTGGCATTTTATTTGTTTCTGCACCCCTGTATTGCTGCCTATATGCGAGCCAATCAAATGACTCTAAAAATGCTAAGGCCGCGTCAACACCGCTCGCAAAAAGACGCCCTTTATCTTGGTTAGACATTTCTAAATCTAGCCAGCTTATATCCTTTGGAATGGGGACTTCTTTGACAAGGGTGTTGTATTCATCAACATAGCGTTTACTGTATTGGTTATCGATAGCTTTTCGGGCGGTGCTGATGATACCACCTATAAATTCACCAAAATCGTTAAGGTTATTTACCCTAAAATCTACCCTAAGTTTGACGCCAAGTGTTGGCATGTTAGGTACAACAGGTGGTGGAGCATGCAGAACATCAAAAGGGAAGTTTGAAATTAAGCCACCATCAATAAAAAACACATCTTGTGGCGGTGTCTCAAATGGAAAATCTTTAGCACTTAGTCCTGCGTATTTTTGCCAATCTTCGATATTAGAAGAAGGCTGCGTTTGAACAGGCGTGAAAAAGAATGGAATAGCCATTGATGCCCTTGCAAACTGGCTCAAGCAGACCTTTTCGTCAGCGCCTGGGAAATATAATGGCGAAGCTTCAGGGAAAATGACTTTGCTAGACGTCGTAATATCAGAGGTAATGACTTTTAATTGTCCAGTCTGTTTGGCTTTTGGCAAAGGTGAAAACTTGCCGTCTTGCCATACAAACCAATTTTCGCGCTCGGCGCGCTCACTCACCAATTGCTTGTATTTTGCGAGTGAGTCAACATTGTGTGTGAGCAAGGCTTCTTTTATCCATGCTTCAAATGGGTCACCTACGCTTAGGCCAAAGCGTTTAATTATATTGTTTTTAAGTTTTCGAAGTGTCGTGAACCTGACGAGTGCCCACCAAATTTTGCTCAAAAGACTTTTTTCTTTTAATTTGTCGAGTTCACCGTTGTTAACGCTGCTAACCGCCATTTGCGTGACCGTTCGGTTAGCAAAACCTCGTTTGTTTGGAATGCCATCAACAAATGCGTAAAAGTCGGCTTTATCTAAAACCTCGAGCATTTGCTTTGATTTAGCGCCAGTTTCGTCGCCCGACAGAGCAGCTAACAAAATAGCGCTTATGGCACCTGCCGATGTGCCAGCAACCGACCTAAATCTTATGCCAAAATGTTCGAGCACAAAGCAGTAACCTGCAAATGCAACGCCATGCATACCACCGCCTTCAAACACAATATCAACAATACTATGGCCATTCTCATTTAGCACATTAGAGAACGGTAGCTTGTGGGTTTGCTCAAATTTTGCTTGTAACGTTGGGCTTTGTTCAATGCTTTTTTCAATTTGTTTTGTTGCATCGTGTAGCGCTTTTGCCGTCCATTCCATTTTTGTACTTCTTTGCGTTGTAAGCTGAGAACAACATTAAACGCTGAAATGGTAAATTATTCAAATCAATCATTGAATACGTATGTTATTGCAATGCTTGGCGCAATCACTAATGATATCGATCAATTCCCCGAGAAAAATATGTTGTAGCCTATTGCTAACATGTTTTATCGCTTGTGTAGATTTTAAAAAATGGACATTAAAATGATGCGTCGTATTTCTTCTAAAATGAGCTTAGTACTAATCACTGCTTGCGCTTTTGTGATGGTAGGCTGTGCCGATAAGCCTGCCTCGTCAGGCCAACAGAGCATTAAGCAAACCTTGCTTGTCAGCGAACAAACTCAAAGTGATATGGGAGCTCATTGGTTACAACATGACTTGATTCTACTCGCTGAAAAAGTTGAAACCCCATTTTTAGTTGGTTCAATAGACGGTGAATTTGACAACACCGGTGCGATTGATTATCGGCATGAGATTACTTCTATTGATATGCCTGATTGGGTAGTTACTAGGCACCCTCATCTAGCAAATTTTTATGCCTATAAAACTGAGATAGACACAAATAGTGCAAAGTCCTTGCTCAAGCGGCAACTCGCTGTGGTTGAGCTTTCTTCAGAAAGCCAAGTTAATCGTATCTCTTACGTTCAATCGCCGATCATATTGGATTATCTATACACGGCTGGCCAAAAAGATGCTGACGAGTACGGACAATTTGGGGCTTACGACGACTATGGCACGACGATATTTTCGTTATGGGCACCAACAGCGCGCAAGGTTAGCGTGCATTTGTTTGATAAAGACAAAGCACCATTGAAAAGCGAAGCGCTAGTGATGCAAGAAGACCCAAAAACAGGTATTTGGCTAGCCAAGACAGACGATGCTTCTCAGGGCACTTTTTATCAATACGAAATTGAAATTTATCATCCGCAAACGCAACAAATAGAAACCGTGAGGGTGACAGACCCGTATTCTTTAAGCTTGTCAGTTAACAGTGAATTTTCACAAGTTGTATCGTTAAACAGCAAAAACACAATGCCTGAGGGTTGGAGTCAACACGCTATTGTTGAAGTTGCTTCACCTGAAAGTATGGTGCTGTACGAAACCCATATACGTGATTTTAGTGCTTTAGATAGCAGCCTCAGCAATAAAGCTGTTGCCGGAAAATATGGCGCTTTTAGTGAAAAAGAGTCAGATGGCATAAAGCACTTAAAAGCGCTGCATGCAGCTGGACTTAATGTGATTCACCTATTGCCTACGTATGACATCACTACCGTTAATGAAGATCCAAATAAGGTCGTTTACCCAAACGATACGCTAGACAAGGCTTGTGATTTAGCGCCTAACTTAGCCATATGTGAAACTGATTTTGATGCTAATCAAACATTACAAAATTTGCTAGAAAGCACTGACCCAATGACGGGTGAAGCGCAAGTGATTATAGAGACATTGCGAAAAATCGATCCGTTTAATTGGGGTTACGATCCATTTCATTACACGGTACCTGAAGGCAGCTATGCCGAAAATCCCGATGGCATATCGCGCATTGTTGAATTTAGACAAATGGTGATGAGCTTACACGAAATGGGCTTTAGAGTAGTCATGGACGTGGTATACAACCACACCTTTGAAGCTGGGCTTGGCAAGCAATCGGTGCTCGATAAAATAGTGCCTAATTACTATCATCGTTTACATCCTATTAGTGGTGCTATTGAGCAGTCTACATGTTGTGATAACACGGCCACCGAGCATCAAATGATGGCTAAGCTTATGATTGATTCGCTAGTGGTATGGGCGCAAGATTATAAAATTGATGGGTTTAGATTTGATTTAATGGGGCATCAGCCAAAAGATGCGATGCTAGCAGCGCGAGAGCGTGTGCGCCTAGTTGATCCAGACACCTATTTTTACGGGGAAGGCTGGAATTTTGGTGAAGTGGCTAACAACGCGCGTTTTGTACAGGCCACACAAAATGAAATGGCAGGCACTGAAATTGGTACCTTTACCGATCGATTACGAGACGCTGTTCGCGGCGGTTCTTCTTTTGTGTCGGGCGATGATATTAGACGCGGACAAGGCTTAGGGAATGGTTTGATTAGTATGCCTAATGAGCTTCAAACTTCTGCTACAAACGAACAGATGATGCAAGAATATATGCTCTCGCTCGACCAAGCGCGCATAGGGCTAGTGGCTAATTTAGCGATGTTTCCGATTAAGAATGCACAAGGCGAGCAGGTCTTAGGTCGCGATATAGATTATGGCGGCTCACCAAGTGGTTATGCGCTAGATCCAGCCGATATTATCAACTACGTATCTAAGCACGATAACCAAACCTTATGGGACAATAATCAATATCGTATTGCGAGTAATGTTTCGACAGATGATCGCGTGCGCATGCAATTGCTATCACTGGCTTACCCTTTAATGTCGCAAGGAATACCTTTTATTCACATGGGGAGCGAGCTTTTGCGTTCTAAGTCTTTTTTACGCGACAGCTATGACTTTGGCGACTGGTTTAATCGCGTTGATTTTTCTAAGCAAAGCAATAACTACTTAGTAGGTTTACCACCAGCAGACAAAGACCAAGCTAATTGGGATGTGATTACTCGCCTGATAAAACAAAACGAAGGACGCGATATCGTTTCGCCATCTCATATTCAGTTTGCGTCTGATGTGTTTATGGAGTTTTTACGCATTCGTACATCGACTCCCTTGTTTAGTTTGCAGGAGGCTGAGCAAATTATAGAACGGGTGAGTTTCTTAAACACTGGTAGCGAGCAGTCTCTTGGCTTGATTGTGATGAGCATTCGCGATGATGGTGTTGACGATGAGGATTTAGATCCGAACATAAGCGAGCTGATTGTTATTTTTAACCACAATAGTGAAACCATGAACTTAGATTTTGCTGGTGCAGAGCGCTTTGCTTTGCATCCTATTCAGCAAAACGGCACAGATGCTAAAATTAAAACGGCGTTAGCTAATACTGATGGGTTTACTATTCCGGGTTTGAGTGTTGCGGTGTTTGTTCGGTAAGACTTCCCCGTCATCCTCGTCATCCTCGTCATCCTCGTCATCCTCGTCATCCTCGTTATCCTCGTTATCCTCGTCATCCTCGCGAAGGCGGGGATCTGGTAGATGTTATTGTAAAACTAGACAAAACAAATGCTTAGCCAAGATTGATTAGTTCCAATGAGGTTCCCGCCTTCGCGGGAATGACATGGGAATGACTCGGGAAATAACGCGGGAAAGACGATTTTTATTCAAGCGAATATCTAAAGCACCTTAACTTCACTAGTACCTGTATTGCCTTTTTCAACTTTATACACTTTGGCGTATTTTGCACTCAGGTAAAAAGACAAAATACTGCCTAAAACCCCAGGCGCTATCCAAAACACGAGTTGATAGTTACCTATACCTTCAAACAAATGACGACCGCCAAAAGACAAGAAGGCTGTGTATGCACCAATTCCCGAGCCTATCATTGAGCCAATATGTTCAATATAGTAAGTACGCTTGGCGACTTCTTTTCTAAATATATATCTAAGCATACCCACGCTGAGCAGCGTGCCTAAAATACCGAATATAAGATGTAATGTAGCATCGCGCATGCTGCCAAGCGCAATCAGGCCTATGCCGCCTAGGCCTAATGCGATAATCGGTAATACGTAGGCAGTCGTGCGCAACTGACTTCTATCGTCTTTGGCTTTTAATACGGCGTCGCCATGTCTTGTTGACAAAAAACTCAATAAGGCTAAGTAGAGTAAAAACAGCCAAAAATGGCGTAATCTTTCAGCCATAACGGCCGCATTCTCTGCATTGGCATACTCGTGTTTTATAACAAGCGGCATTGCCAATACCATAATAGCCATTAACGCGCCGGTGCCTGCTACCATATACATGACGTTTTTGTAGGCTTTACCAAACCGACGGTGATTGAGTTGGCCTTTTTTACTGGCCAATGGCACCCAAAACAAAATAAGGGCGCATGTGCCAAATAATATATGTAAAAAGAACAAAGAAGAATGTATGTAAGTCATGGTATTGCCTATCTGCTATTTCATCAGTGTGAAACAGTCTACATAAAGCAATTAAAATAGATTAGTACCAAAGGTCACGACAAAAATCGTGACTTTTGGCACATGTCTTAGTTGGTTGTTGAAGTCATATCCGAGGTAAATAGCGCTTTGTTTGCCGCGGCTTCTTTTTCGTCATCTTTAGAGTGGTCAGACGCTAACAACATATAAACACTCGGCAGCACCAGTAAGGTAAACATGGTGCCAACTAACATCCCGGCCACTAATATTATACCGATGCTATTGCGGGCTTCTGCGCCTGCGCCGGTAACAAGCATCAGTGGGAAATGACCAAGCACTGTCGCGGCAGTGGTCATTAATACTGGGCGCAAGCGTGTTTGGGCGGCACGTTTAATGGCTTCAAGTTTAACTAAGCCTTGTCGCTGCATATGGTTAGCAAATTCAACAATTAAAATCCCATTTTTGGCAATTAATCCAACCAAGGTAATAAACCCAACTTGTGAATAGATATTAATGGTAGTGAAATCTAGAAACGAAAACATCATCGCCCCTGACAAAGCGAGCGGTACCGAGCCTAACAGCACAACAAGCGGATCTCTAAAGCTATTAAATTGAATGGCTAAGACAAAATACACAAAAATTAGCGCGATAAACAGCACGCCTTCTAGGCTATTGCCTTCAGCCCTAATTTGGCGTGACTCACCAGCGTAATCGATAGAATATTTAGGTGGGAGAATGTCAGCAGCAATATCTTCTAATACGCTTAAGCCTTGCTCTTTAGTGACATTGGGTAACACAATACCAAACACCCTAAAGGCGTTTTTCTGATTAAATTTAGCGAGCACCCGCGGCGCTGTTTCGGTCTCGATAGTCGCAATGGCAGAAAAAGGAATAAGACTGCCATCACCCGTTCTTATTTGTAAGTTTAAAATAGCTTGAGGGTTAAGTCGTTCGCTCTCTGAAACCATTGGAATAACTCGATAAGCACGGCCGTCTTGATTGTATCGATTCACAAAATTGCCCGACAACATAGTGGATAACTGGCGATTAACATTGGCTAAATCTAAGCCAAGGTCGGCAATCAGTTCACGGTTAAGGTTAAAACGAACTTGAGGCAGGTCTATTTTTAAATCAGTGTCAGCAAAAATAAAACTACCCGACTGGTTAGCAGCTTGGACTATCTTGTCAGCATAGACCTTCATATCGGCATAATCGTCGGTGCTTTGTACTACCATTTCTACCGAGAAATTACCCGCGGTAGGTAATGATGATGACAAGACTGGCTGGGCACTTAATCCGGGCACGCTCGATAGCGCCGCAAAGGCCTCAAATTGCAATTCTTCAGTGCTTTTATCACGTTCGTCTGTACTCACAAAATCAACGCCTGAAAACCCAATTGATGGATTCATGATTTGCCACATAAACTTAGCGCCTTCAAGTTCAGACATTGTCTCGACTACATCATTCATATGGGTCAATGTATAGTCTATTGACGCCTCGGGTGCTGATTCAACAATTACCGTGATGCTCGAATCATCTTCGGTGGGCGCTAGTTCTTTTAATGAGATTAAGTAAAACGGTGCGCTTAACATCGCGAGTACTACGCCTGACACTAAAATTTGCTTTTGAAGCTCAATCGTTTTAACGATGACCTTTCCGTAAAAGACTTG
This sequence comes from uncultured Glaciecola sp., assembly GCA_964446865.1. Lineage (GTDB taxonomy): Bacteria > Pseudomonadota > Gammaproteobacteria > Enterobacterales > Alteromonadaceae > Glaciecola. The sequence continues at coordinate 8,832 of CAYURD010000065.1, read as the reverse complement.
AAGGCTATAAAAGTAGCCGTTGATTTTTTTGGTTAATTTACTTTCCTTACCGCCTTCAGGGCAGGCATAAGCGCTCATTATTGGAGATAGCGTCACTGCGACAACGCCAGAAATAATCACCGCAATGGCAAGGGTGAAGGCAAATTCTTTAAACAAGGCGCCGGTTAAGCCGGTTAATAAACCAATAGGCGCGTAAACCGCTGCCAAGGTAATTGTCATACTGATAATGGGGGCAAGTAATTGGCGCGAGCTTGCCAATGCAGCTTGCATTTTGCCCATGCCAGAGCGCATGTAACGCGCCACATTCTCTACCACAACAATAGCGTCGTCTACCACCAAGCCCACCGACAAGACAATGGCTAAAACGGTCAACAAGTTAAGCGTAAAACCAACTAAGGAGATAGCGGCCACCGCGCCTAATATAGAAATAGGGATTGTCACAAGTGGCACTAATGCGGTGCGGAACGAGCCCATCATGGCGAGTACAACCAAACCCACAAGTAATACGGTTTCGGCAAGGGTAATGAATATTTCGCGCAGTGAATCGCGCATATACAAGGTGCCATCAAAGCCTTCACTAATGCTTAAACCATCTGGGAAGGTTGCGTTTAGTTCATCAATCATTACGTACAAGCGATCGCCAATTTCAATCTCGTTGGCGCCGGGTAAAGGCCACACCGAGATATACAGCACAACTTCTTGGTCGAGCCTAGCGGTCACTACACCTTCTTCTTCACCAAGGGCGACATTGGCAATATCTCTGATGCGTACTTGGCTATTTCCATCATCGCGTACTATCAAGTTTTCAAATTCTTCAACGGTACTTAAACTTGTGTTGGTTAGCATTGAAACGCGCTGTTGAGTATTTTCGCTGTTGCCTATTGTGGCAATTAAATTATTAGCGCGCAGAGCCGTTGAAACGTCGTCAGCGGCAATGTTTAACGCGGCCATTTTTTGCGGTTGCAACCAAATCCGCATAGAGGGCGAACGTGAACCTTCAAGGCCAATGCGCTGCACGCCGGGTATAGACGCTAGTGTTGGTGATACATTGCGCGCTAAGTAATCAGATACTTCGATACGCGACATACCCGCAACTTCTTCGTCAAAGTTAACCGTAAGGTAGAACACGGCAAATGGTCGGTCGGCTCTTACCACTTGAATGGCAGGGTCTTCAGCGGCTTCGGGCAATTCAAATCGAATTTGATCAATTCGGGCCGACAATTCAGCGAGTGCAGCTGAGCTATCTTCGTTTAAGTTTAGCCATACGGTAACGGTACTCAAACCCGGCGTGGTGTTTGAGTCAATATAATCAACGCCTGGCACCGATGATGCTGCGCGCTCAATGGGTTCGGTGACAAACCCTTGGACTATTTCAGCAGACGCGCCAACATAAGGCGTAGTTATTTGAATTGACGCACTGCTGATTTGTGGAAATTGTAAAATCGAGATATCCATAGCTGCGCGGATACCGAACAATATTAGACCCAAACACAACACAATAGCGATAACTGGCCGTTTGCTGAAAATATCCATTTTGGATGGCGTATTTAGAAGCTTTGCGTTTGCTTCTGCTTCGTTTAATTCGTTGTGTTGATCAGTCATTTGAAGCCTTACTTGTATAGGTTAGCAAATTAGGTCTTAATTTAGACGAGCCTATCGTTGCGACTATCACGCCCGCTTCTAGACCTTCACTGATATAAGTAGTTTCTGCTTCTTTTGATACAACAGTCACGGGCATTCTTGATGCTCGGTAATCGCCTTTATCGTCTTTGTTTAACACAAAGACAAAACTACCAAAGGTGTCATATCGTATTGCTGAGTTTGGCAAGGGCATGGCGGTTTTGGATTCGCCAGTCGGTATTCTGACCGATACCACAACACCAGGCTTGATAACGCTTGGTGGATTTAGCAATTCTGCTCGAGCTTGCAAGGTTCTTGAAGTGGTATTTAGTTGTTTATTCAGCGCGATTAGTTTTGCTTCTTTGTAGCCTGTCATAATAGATGATGCTGACACTTCAACAGTCGTGCCTATCGCTATGTTGGCGTATAACTGGGGCAAGTTAAAGTCAATAAATAAGCCTTCATCTTGTCCGGTTAATGTCAACATCACTGTGTTTGCTGGCACGTACATACCTACTTGCCAATCGTGGATATTAACAAAGCCATCAAATGGGGCTTTTAAGGTTTTTCGATCAATTTGCGCTTGTAGACCACGCGCTCTAGCTTGGTTTACTGCAAGTTGCGCTTTTGCTCTATCAAGTTGTTCTTTTGAAGAGGCGCGTACGTCTAACAAGTCTGTAAAACGTTTGACTTCAAGTCTGGCAAGTTCAATTTCTGCTTTTATGGCATCAAGCTGAGCGACTTCCGAATCGACATTGAGCTGGGCTAACGTTTGGCCCTTTTGCACAGTGCCGCCAGACGAAAAATTAACCTTAGTGAGTATGCCTTCCATCTCGGTGCGAAGGGCAACGGTGCGTTTTGCGCGTGCTTCGCCAGTTAAGGTTACCGACGGCTGGTAGCTTGACCAAGAAGCCTCTATGGTTTCAACCGTTGCACTGGCTTCGGGAAACGACTCACCAAAAGCGATGGCGGCTTTGATTTGGGTAAATTTAACAAAGCCCAATACTGCAATTATTGCAATAAGCGAAAAAAAAGTGATAAGCCAACGTTTTAATTGCAACATGTTTTGTCCTGTTTAATAGGGCTTGAAATATAGGTAAATTAAGATGATGAGTGGCTATGCTTAACATCAAAAGTAGTCGCGTTTTTAACACTTCTCAAGTTTTGCATAGGCTAACATTAGCCATTTACTGCCAATGTCATCAAATTGTACTTGCACCCGGCCATGCTCTCCGCTGCCTTCATAATTAAGCACAATGCCTTCACCAAATTTCTGATGCATCACGCGTTGTCCGAGGGCATAACCACTATCAACAAATGACTCATGCGACACTTGCGCGCTAAAGCGATTATGCATAGGTTGCGTAACTTGAGAGCGTAAACGGATTTCTTCTATAAAATCACTGGGGATTTCACGCACAAAGCGTGACACAGTGTGGTATTTATCTTGACCATATAAACGACGCGTTTCGGCATAGGTAATAACAAGCTGCTGCATGGCGCGTGTCATACCTACGTACGCAAGGCGGCGCTCTTCTTCAAGGCGGTCGGGCTCTTCGTTGCTCATGTTACTCGGGAACATACCTTCTTCAACACCCGCTAACACAACCAAGGGGAACTCTAGGCCTTTTGCGGTGTGAATGGTCATTAATTGCACCGCGTCTTGGTCTACATCAGCTTGCGCTTCACCCGCTTCTAGGCTGGCGTGCGCTAAAAATGCAGCCAACGGCGTCATTTCTTCAGCGTCTTCAGGCACTTCAAATTGTTTAACCGCCGTAACGAGTTCTTGTAAGTTTTCGATGCGAGCTTGGGCTTTGTCGCCTTTTTCCGCCTGATACATGGCGTATAAACCAGAGCCTTTTATAACAGCGTCGGCTTGTTCATGCAGTGGTAGGTCGTGAGTATCGGTACTGAGCTTGTCGATAATGGTATAAAAGCTCTCTAATGCGTTGCCAGCTCTGCCTTTTAATCGCTTTTCGTTAAGCATGGCTCGACCAGCATTCCACATTGGGAGATTTTGTTCGCGGGCGTATTCACGAATGTTGCCTAAGGTTTTATCGCCTAATCCGCGGGCAGGGGTATTCACGACCCGTTCAAATGCGGCGTCATCTACTGGATTACTGATTAAGCGTAAATAACTTAAAGCATCTTTGATTTCTTGACGCTCGAAAAAGCGCAATCCACCATAAATCCGGTAAGGCAGGCGCTGATGCAATAAGGCTTCTTCAAGGACTCGAGATTGTGCGTTGTTTCTGTATAAGATGGCACATTCAGTGAGCGCTGCGCCTTGTTCGTGAAAGTCTTTAATACGCGATACAATAAAACGGGCCTCGTCGACTTCGTTAAAGCCCGCGTATAAGGCTATCTTTTTACCTTCTTCACCTTCCGTCCATAGATCTTTACCTAAACGCCCGCTGTTGTTGTCAATAACCGCGTTAGCCGCCTTTAGAATATTAGAGGTTGAGCGATAGTTTTGTTCTAAGCGAATGGTTTGCGCATTGGGAAAGTCTTTTAAAAAGTGAGAAATATTTTGGACATTTGCGCCGCGCCAACCATATATTGATTGGTCATCATCACCCACAATCATCATGTTGTTGTCTTTGCACGACAGTAACTTCAGCCATGCGTATTGGATATTATTGGTGTCTTGAAACTCGTCGACCAAAATTGTCCTAAAGCGGTTTTGATAATGCTTTTTTAATGATTCGTTATCGCGTATTGTCTCGTAACAGCGTAGCAATAACTCGGCAAAATCCACAAGTCCTGAGCGCTGGCAAGCATCTTCATATGCTTTGTAAATATCACGCATTTTCTTTTGGGTCGGGTCGTCAAAGGTTTCGACTTGTGCGGCGCGTAAACCTTCGTCTTTATTACCATTGATGTACCACTGTACTTGTTTGGGTGGCCAATGTTTTTCATCTAAGTTTAAGGCTTTTATTAAGCGTTTAATTAAGCGGTATTGATCGTCGGAATCTAAAATGGTGAAGTTTTGTGGCAGTTTAGCTTCTTCGTAATGTAAGCGCAGTAGCCGATGAGCCAAGCCATGAAAGGTACCCATCCACATATTGTACAAACTATTGTGCATGAGTTTTTCGACACGCCCGCGCATTTCTTTGGCCGCTTTATTAGTAAAGGTCACGGCTAAAATACTAAAAGGAGAAATATGCTCAACTTCAATTAACCATGCGAGACGATGCACTAAAACGCGGGTTTTACCACTGCCAGCACCGGCCAATACAAGCATATTTTGCATGGGTGCCCCAACGGCCTCGCGTTGTTTGTCGTTTAGTTCATCGAGGAGTAATGAAACGTCCATTAATTCGCCTTTTTATTGAATATTGATATGTGTACTGCTAAAAATAATGTTAAAGCCAGAATTTATCAGAATAATATACCAGATGTTTTGCAATAAAGCTGTTTGTTTGTACAGTATTTATGAATTTTAATGATGTGACTTTGTGCCAGCATAAATTCGTTGATTATTACCTTAAACGCTTTATTATCAATTAACACAAAATGTTAAGTGAATCTTATTATGCCAAACGTAAATCGTATCCTTTCTTTAATGCTCGTTATGTTGTTATTTTCATGTAGTCAACCGTCTGAACAAGATACAACTGAAGTCGCTAATACAGACGCTAACGCCGTTGAGCAAGCAAGCGCCAATGCGCCTAACACAGCTGCCGAACAAGGGAGTGGTGTGCTACTGCAAAAATGGAAAGAGGGCGTGCATTACACGATTTATAATGATGAGGCGACAACAGAGCGAAAGGTTCAAGAGTATTTTTCTTTTTGGTGTCCTGCATGTTATGGCTTTGAGCCGATTGTGGATATGATTAAAAGTGGCCTTGATGACGATGTTGCTTTTGAAAAAGTGCATGTTTATTTTATGCCCTTTACCACACCCGAAATACAAAACGAAGCTTCTCGTGCCATGGTAATTGCTAAGTCTTTGGGTCAGTCAGACAAGTTTAATGCTGCTATTTTTGACCACATCCACAAACAGCGTAAATCGATTGAAGGTTTGGGTGACTTGCGCGCATTATTTGTCGCAAACGGTATGAGTGGTGACGATTTTGACGCAGCGGCTAGCGGCTCAGAAGTAGAAGCATTGTTACAACAAAATAATGATCAAATAGAGCAAAACCGAGAGCTTGTGACTGGCGTGCCTACATTTTTGGTAAACGGGAAGTACAAACCGATGTTTAATCGCGATATGACCGTCGACGACATTGTTGAATTGGTTAAATGGTTGAGCATGCAAAACTAGTTAATATTTGCCGTTCCAGCGTATTCGTGACTTGCGCCTTATCGTCACCTTCGCGAATATATTCGTCATCCTCGCGAAGGCGGGGATCTGGTGGATGTTATTATAAAACTAAAAAACACCCACTTGGCTGACATTGATTAGTTCCAAGGAGATTCCCGAAGCCTCGGGAATGACGAGGTTTTGGATTAACCGAATAGTGGTAGATATGCGTCAGGATGACAATGATAAGCGCTTAATTGGCGCATACGTAACACTCGAACTTTTACATGAGAAGGAGAATGTAACATGCCAAAATTCACAGTTGAAAAAGCTATCACCGTTAATGTTCCGCTTGAGAAGGTTTACCAAACAGTCACGCATTTTGAAGATTGGATTGCATGGTCGCCGTGGTTATTAATGGAGCCCGAGGCTAAGGTCGAATTTAAGAAAGAGCCTGAATTTTACAGTTGGGAAGGGCAACGCGTTGGTTCTGGCAATATGGAAGTATTGTCAATCGACAAAACCGAGTCCTCGGCAGTTGTGACTTATGCTCTCAACTTTTTAAAGCCATGGAAATCATATGCAGACGTACAATTTATTTTAGAAAAACTTGACGACGGCAGTGATGAAGGCGCCACACAAGTTAAGTGGACGATGGATTCGAGCCTGCCATTTTTCTTATTCTGGATGAAGAAAATGATGGTCACCTTTATTGGGATGGACTATCAGCGCGGCCTAAACATGCTCAAAGAGCACCTTGAAACTGGCAATATTAATTCTGCAATTGAATTAAAAGGAGAGGCAAGCCTGCCAGAAACGCAATATATTGGCATAACAACGCAGTGTACCTTTGATGATATCGGCAAGGCGATGGGCGCTGACTTTGAGGCTCTAGAAGGATACTTTGCCGACAAAAGCGACCTTGTAAATGGCTTAACGTTCTCGATTTATCATAAGTGGAACATGTCTAAACAGCTATGCGATTATACTGCTGCTATCCCTGTAAAATCATTGCCAGACAGTGTGCTTAACAACTTGCCGAGTAATATGAAATTAGACACAAGGCCGGAATATAAGGTCTTTACTTTGCGTCATACGGGCGACTATGCCCATTTAGGAAATGCGTGGACAACGCTTTATACCATGCAGCGTAACAAAGAAATTGCATGTTTGGGTAAGGCGCATCCGTTCGAGGTGTATGTTAATAATCCTAATGAAGTAGAGCCTAGTGAGTTAGTTACCGATCTTATGTTTCCTGTTAAATAGGTCGTCACTATTGCTTTGTTTTATAGCTCGAAAATCTATAACGAAACCTCAGTACACAATCCCGCAATCTAGCGTCAATCGTTAACGGTAACGTTGGAATGAGTGTCTCGTTTAATAGTCAAAACGAATCAGGTTATAAATCCTGGGAAATGGGGAACTAAGTGAAAATTTATAGGAGGCTTGTTGATGATAACATTGTGCACCTTTGTACTAAAAACCCAAAGGTTTTGAGAAAGATTAGAAGGTATGTACCGCCACAAGATAAAACGTTCTTAGACGAAACTATTGAACTTGATTTCGTAGATAAAAAAACTAAAACTAATGGCAAGTTAAGCGATTTCATCGGGTTTATACACACTGGTTTACTTGTAAACGAACATCTTAAAAATCAATTAAACAAGAAACTGAGCCTTCATGGAACTTGGATGCCACTGATCTTAGAAGGAACTAAACTATGGTACTTTAGTAATTTAGCAGAAGTAGATATTATTGACCTAGATAAAACTGATTTTGTAAAAGTTCAAGGATACATAACGGATATTAAAAAAATAGTTCTTAAAAATAATGTACCAGAATTTGATTTTTTTTGCCCCAAAGATTTTTATGAATTTGGACCATTTTTGAGCAAGCGATTCATTGACTTTGTGAGAGAATATAAACTGAGTGGAATCTTATCGAAGGAATTGAAGGTATCAGAAGGGTAGAGTTCCAAATTTAAACGAGACACCCATGAGTTTAAAACAAAATTTAAACGAGAAAATTTAAACGAGACACCCATTGTTAGATCGTAAGAGATGGAGTTGCAGAGATACCAATTATATTTACATCAAAGGTTAGTCCGAGAGATTTAACCGCCGTATCTAATGCGCTTAGAGATCAAGGCGTAAAGTCTGTACAAATATATACTGGGCCAATAATCAGCCCAAGTATTACTTCACGATTGGAGAATGCTGCTGATACAGAGAAATTAATCTTTGGTGGATTTAGAGCACGAAGAACTAAAAACCCTGAAAAACAATTTGTTCTTTAGAGAGAGTTATAGTGATAGACCTTTCGATTATTGAGGCTAGAGTTAAGCGGAATAATTTATTAATGCTTGCTGAAAGTAATTATCGTATTTAGATGGAGTGGATGTTTGGGGTGGGGTAAGCAGATCTGCATCTGGTCGAGGAGGTGCAACCGACTGGGAGCTCCTGCAAATCAAACAAAATCCGCAGTCTTGGGACACGATAGATTTTATTCAAAATGGAGCAAAAGTGGGGAACCCTTTTCAATGATAGAATTATTAGATGATAGAAGTTTTCAGCTTTGGGAATATCGCGTTAGTCATGGTTCATTACTTATTCGAAGCCCCAAAAAGGGAGATCAAAGATTTAACATTGATATAAAATATTTTGGAGTGGAATATTTAGCAGTTCCTAGGCATCTGAAGGAAATTGTAGAATCGAAAGCCACTAAAGAAGAGGTTAATTGCGTTGAACAAATACTGGGTACGCCTGTGAATGAAGACAATGTGTTTGTTTTAGAATCACCGACCGGTAGGCACTTAGTTGTTGCTGCAAAAATGAAAATTGAAGAAAGCAAGTTAGATATTTTTGATTCACCCTTCTGTTAATTGTTACAAAGGGTCAAACATTACTCAAGTTTGTTGGGGTTGATTTCGTTATATGGGCGTTCAGCGGGATGTGCTCTTAGGG
>CAYURD010000064.1:14758-22249 GCA_964446865.1 uncultured Glaciecola sp. | reverse complement strand
ATCGAAGAATGGTCATTCCCACGAAAGTGGGGACCTCGTAGATACACCGCGGTGTGCCAAGAAGGTTACCGCCTGCGCGGTAATGACGTGCCTCAATAAATCTTTTATCTAAATAGTAAAAAGTTTCGCCACGCAAAGCGTCAATAAAAATATGTTTGTGTAGCACTCATATATTTGCGATTATTTAGTTGTATAAAAAATAAACGACAAGGATGCTGGAAAATGCGCATATATTTTAAATGTTATTCAATGTTTGTTTTTCTAATATTATGTTCGTTGCTCCATTCAAATGCGTTTGCGCAACAGATGGACGCGAAGCTTAACTTAGCAATACGTTCACTTGATACAATTGAAGGTAGCTTATCTAATATTAGGCAAGGGGATGTTGCTCAATATAACAAGTTAAGTGATCAACTTACTAAGGCTGCTGATTTATTAAAAGCAACCGAGTCTAAAACGCACCCTGATTATGTAAAAAGCGTGCAAAGATGGTCTTCTTTAAGGCAAACAATGGTGTCGACTGCTACGCAATGGCAACAAGCTCAATCTACTGCAAATATAGTCCCTAAGACATCAAATCAGAATAGTAGTGCGCAATCATATAATAGTACTGAGTCAAAACCTGTTGCCGAAAATACAATAAATCCCGATGCAATTTTGTCTAAATATCAAAAACAAAATAGACCTAAGCTAGGTAACTACCCCAACCCCAGTGAAGTTGAAGCATGGGCGACGCAAATGAAAATGCTACAAACTTCTGAACTTCAGAAAGATCTAGCGTTACTTGCACAAAGCAAAGCGTCTTCAAATGACATTGCAAGAGTAAGTAGATGGATACAAGGTGATTTCCAGACGCAATTACAACAAGATGTACGAACAAGGCTCAATAGTTTTAATAGCCAAGTAGATTCGGCAGTACAGTTAGCTAATCAAATAAGAAGCATAAAACCAGATGACAAAATGCGAGCTTATAATTTTGCTAAAGATGCAAATGGTCGCCGAAACATGCAAATGCTTGAGAGCGGATTAATAGCGACAGCAAATGCGAGTGCGCTTGAACAAGTTTTTCCTAGTTTTACAGATCCCAAACGACAGGAAAAACTTGCCGCCATCGCTATAGCACAGCAGACGCTTGATACGTTTATTGCGAACACTGAAATCGTAAACGAAGAGTTAGCCAAGCTACCACAAAAAACGAAAAAGACTAGCAAGGTGTCTTTTAAAGGTATTTCCCAAGAACTGTGGCTAAATGGAAGCGTGCTCGCGTCGCTAGACAAAAAAGGCAGTATTTGGATGAATAGTACTGATGTGGGTGATATAACTGCTAACGGAACCATTTGGGTTCGAGGTAATGACTTAGGCTCTATAGAGCCAGACGGTAAAGTTTGGTTTAGAGGTAATCATATCGGTACGTTAGAAGACAACGGTTCTATATGGCGAAGTGGTTCCCAAGTAGGCCTTATAGAAGACGATGGCAAAGTCTGGATCAATGGCAACGCCAATGGCAGCATTGTACCGTTTGAGGGCGAGTGGAAACGCGCAGCAGTTATCTTTTACTTCAGAGATATTTTCGCTGAGTAGTTATTTTCCAATAAATAATATTTTACCTTAGCTAGCGAGCCCTTGCGTTACCATCGCATATTTGACAAATAATGCGCATACTATTGTTGCGCTAATGAGTATGCGTATAGCGAAGGCTCGCCGATAACTAATAGTGCTTCTAATGTTTAGATCCCACCATTTTTCTTTAATAGATTTCATCTTAAATCTCGTAACGTTGCAAAAGAACTTAATCTGCTTGCGTTGCTTCTTGTTTTTGCAACTTACTGTATTTGGTTATGTTTGCGCCAAGTGCTTTTTCGACATTTTTTCGACCAAGCATGGCGATAGGAGCATAAGGATATTTGGGTTTGAGAAAAGATTTGAAGAATTTTAATTTCATAGTTTATTACTGCCTTAGTTGTAGTTCTGGCTTGCAGGTCCTCGTATTGATGAGCTTTTTTTCTGTTGTCGAACGATAAGCTTTCTTAGAATGGAGTGATAATAGCACAGTTTAATCAATTTTTCATCTTATTGTCATAAAACTGTAACAATGGGTGCTTTGCTATCAAATTTTGATACAAAAAGAGGTGTGAAGACGAGTGAACAACTAAAGAATTCTCCATTGAAGCTCCTATTAGTTATTGCCTATTTAGCTCAATAATATTGCATTAATTAATGAGGGGTAATCTGGAGTGTTTAACAGTAGGACAGGATGAAATGACCAGCTCGTTGTAAAAATAAGGGGCATGAGATGCCCCTTTTAACTTTTAGTTTAACAGGATGGGTTTTCCAATATTCAAGCTTTCTAAACGTTCAAACTGCGTTGCAGCGTCGCCGACTATAATGATATTCATCGCGTCAGGTTTAATGTGCGATTGAATAATCGTTTTAGCAGTATCAACATCCATCGCTTGAATATTTGCCATATTTTGGCTTTGGGCATCGTCTGCTAATCCGTTTCTACTTAATTCTAGCAATAAGCCTAGTTTGTCTCCTAAGGTCTCGTTTTTAAGTGCCTGTCCGCGCAGCAAGGCATCTTTTGTTTGCGCTAAGTCTTGGAGTGTCATTTGTTCAGGATAATCACTTAGTATTTGATTTATAAGCGCAATACTTTCGGTGGTTACGTTTGTTCTGACCGATGTACTAATACCAAATTGCCCCTGTTCGTCGTTACCAAATACTGATGACCGAATTCCATAGGTGTAACCCTTATTAACACGTAATTCCGTCATTAATTTTGAGGTGTAAATACCGCCTAGAGGGAAATTAAGCGCTTCTAGCTCAGCAAAATTATCATCACTCATTGCTAGAGCCGGGCGGCGCATAAGCACAACTGATTGTTTTGATTCTGGTACATCATAAAAATAGATTTGTGATGCTGTTACTGGTTTTAAGGTAGGCAAAGCTATTTCTTCAAGAGATTCTTTCACAGGACTCTTTAAAGCGCTAAATAATTCGATGCTTTGTTGCTTATCAAAGGCACCCACTATATTTAATTTTGCATTTGCCATTGAGTAGTACGAAGCGTGAAAAGCTTTAACATCATCAAGCGTAATCGCTTGTACTTGTTGCTCGTTACCTGCGCCAACACTCGCTAGAGGGGTAGGCTCGTTGTACATTATATTGGCAAGCTCTCGCGCAGCAATAAAGTTAGGATTGGCTAGTTGCGCGATAGTATCTTGTAAATATTGCTCTTTTAATATTTCAAATTCTTTTTGGTCGAATGTTGGCGCGATAATCATGTCTTGCAACAAAGATACGGTTTGCTCTAGATTTCTCGCTAGGGTTTTTCCGCGAATAACCGTATAACGTCCATTGGTTTGTGCATATAGGCTAGAGCCTAATGCGCCTAAAGCATCTTCAAAGCCAGCAACGTCAAGTTCTCCTGCGCCTTTGGTAAGCATATCGCCTGTCATTGTGGCGAGGCCTGGTTTATCAATAGGTGAGCGCATTTTACCCGCGTCAAATTCGAGCGAAAATTCGATGAGAGGAACTTCGTTAGATTGAATACCAAAAATTTTGAGACCACCTTCGCTCGTATGTCTCCAAATTTGTGGTGACGGTAAGTCAAATGATTCTCCAAACGGAGGCTCTACGCTGCGATCAAATGCAGATGGGGATGGCTCAAAAATGCGTGCGGTAGGGTCGTAAGGCACTTCTTTTTCGGCGCCCTGTTCTACGACTTCTTCTACCACTTGCGCTACTTGAGCTTGCTCTATCCCTAGCTCGACCTGACCTTTAGGCACAAAACTGGTAGCAACATAGTGTTTGCCTTTTATATATTTTTTGTAAACAGCCATTACGTCTTCTTTTGTGACGTTTTGTAGGCTTTGGATTTCTTCTGCGTAAAAGCCGGGGTCATCGGTAAATACATTGTATTCACCTAGCGCTATCGCTTTGCCTAATGCACTTTGCAATGAATCAAAAATACCCACTTCTGCTTGGGTCTTTATTCGGTTTAAGGCCTCGTCACTAATGCCATTTTGTTCAAATCTTTCAAAAGCTTCCCAGACACCTGGTAATAATTTATCAATATCGTCGCCTGGGTTAGGGTTGATGAAAAAGTACACCTCACCTGCAAGCTCTTTATTATAGTTAAAGCCAGATACTCTAGTTGTTAGTGCTTTTTCGTCTATTAGCACTTCGTTCATTGGCGCCCGCTTACCATCAATTAAGTAATTTAGTAGTACGTTAAGCGCATAGGTATCTGGGTGGTACTCTGGAACTGTTGGCCATACCAAGGTGAGTTGAGGCACTGTGGCAAAATTATCTTCATGAATAAAAACTTTAGTTTCACTTAATGATACTGGTGCAGCTTTTGTTTTAGGGGTGGGTTTCTCTCCACTTGGGATTTCGCCAAAATATTTCTCAACTAAGGATTTGGCTTGCTCAATTTCAAAATCTCCTGCAATCGTGACCGTTACGTTATCTGGTCTGTACCATTGGCTAAAAAATGCTTTTGTATCGGCTAATGTTGCGTTTTCAAGGTCTTCTAGAGAACCAATAACTTGATGATGATATGGGTGACCTGAAGGATAAATAGCTTTGCCAATAACATATAGGTTATGTCCGTATGGGCGGTTATCAACCCGTTGACGTTTTTCGTTTTTAACGACTTGTTTTTCTCTATCTATTACATTTTGGTTTACGGTATTAATAAACCAGCCTAGTTTGTCGGCTTCAGCCCAAATTATTTTTTCTAATCCGTCTTTTGGAACGGCTTGAAAATACTGAGTCATGTCGGCTGTGGTAAATCCATTTGTGCCTTCACCGCCAATGCGTGTGTTCATCTCATCTAAGCCGCCATAACCTAGATTTTCAGAATCTAAAAATAGCAAGTGTTCAAACAAATGGGCAAAACCGGTTTTCCCTACTTTTTCACGGCCTGAGCCAACGTGAACCGCTAAGTTTATGGCCACAACGGGATCAGAACGGTCTATATGAAAAATAACATCGAGTCCGTTGTCTAGTGTGATTTTTTCAAACTCGATAGACGGCAAACTGGCTTGAGCTTTGTCAGTTTCTTTCTCTACGTTTGCATCTTTTGCACAACCTACGAGTGCTAATATGCCAATGCTCATCATTATCAAAGGTAAAAAGGGTTTGCGTTGATTTTTCATGTATCCGACTCATCATCCTAAAGAGCTAAAGACGGTAAGTTATTTCAGGGGAAAAGTCGATATTAGAAAGTGCTTTTTGTGTAAGTTTTTATGTCTTGTAGCAATGGAGGAGTTATTCGGGGTGATATCGGTAGTGACCTGTGATCTTATAGTCAAAGAGCATGTCTTCAAGCTGTGGTCCGCTACCTATATTATGCACAATAAGTGGGTTGCCTGTTTCATCCGATTTCACATCAACTACAATACCGATATGAGGCAAATTTCGAGGCAGTGACCATGTGACTATATCACCTGGTAAATAGGCTGCTGGGTCGTCTGACACTTCGATAGATAGGCCATGACGCTCAAAGTAAACACGTAAATTGGGGACTCGGCGATGATCAATATTGGTATCTGTTCTGGTCATTCCCCAAATTCTTTTTGACGGGTAATCTTCAAAATTGCTTTTCATATCCTCGTGAACTAGCTTTTGTAGATCGATGTCCAATGCTCGGAACGCTCTAATAACAACATCGGTACATACGCCTATGTTGCTTGGCACATCACCGTTTGGAAAAGGAATTGAGATATATCGACCATCATATGTCACTTGATGTTTTAGTCGTTCTTTTGCCGCATCGACTAGCTTGGGATTGCTTTGTTGTGCAACAGCTTCAAGCGCAGTAATCGATAAAGCAATAAACAGAAAAAATGAAAAGGATGTAGTCTGTTTGTGCTTGTTTTGCTTAGCTTTATTCTTAACCTTTACATTAGTATTCAATTACTTGACCTACCTTGAATTAATTCATACACATGAAAGTCGCTGACTAAAGTACCAATCATTTGGATTTTTCGGCAGCTTTTTTCTCAAACGCCGCTAATTGCTCGGGAGTTGCGGGCAGTTGGTGATTATCTTTCCACTGGCTGTATGGCATGCCATATATGTGTTCGCGTGCAGCGTCATAGTCGATATCTACGCCTTTTGCTTTTGCTTCGGCTGCATACCATTTAGATAAACAGTTTCTGCAAAAATCAGCTAATAGCATCAACTCAATGTTTTGCACGTTTTTGTTTGCATCTAGGTGCTGTAGTAAGCGCTTAAACGTCGCCGCTTCAATTTCGTTTTGTAGTTGTTTATCCATTGTCGTTTCTTTATGTTTGTAAGTTAAAAAGCACTATCCACCCAGCATCGCCAAGTGCGTGGTTGCACCAGTATATCCCTCGTGCAGGTAGTGTGTGGCTGTCTTATTTGATAGCTGGCTAATTAGCGCTTGTTGAAGTTCTGCATGATCGGTATTTTGTATATATGGCCTTAAGTCAATGCCTTGCTCTGCAAATAAACATAAATGCAGCTTTCCTGTTGCGCTTATTCTGAGTCTATTGCACGTTGCGCAAAAGTCTTTGCTGTAAGGCATGATTAGGCCAATTTTTCCTACAAAATCTGGGTGCTGAAATTCTTGCGCAGGGCCGGCAGCTTTATCTCTAATTATTTGCCCCCAACCTTCATTTAATAGGCGCTGCTTAATAGGCTCTCCCGACACATGGTTATCATCAAAAAATCGCACATTGTCACCGGTTTGCATAAGCTCTATAAACCGTAATGTAACTGGCTTGTCTTTTATCCATGACAAAAAGCGTGACATTTCATTACCGTTATATTGACGCATAAGCACAGCATTAATTTTGACTTTAATGCCAACAGAGAGGGCTTTTTCAATACCGCGCAAAATACTGTCTAATTTGTCGTGCCCGGTAATGTTTGAAAACATATGTGGGTCAAAGCTATCAATACTGATGTTTAATGAGCTAAGTCCTGCCCGATGGTAATTGTCAACTTCGCGCTCTAATTTGAAAGCATTAGTTGTCATCGCCACGTGTTTTATGCCATCAATACGACTACACTTTTCAATTATCTCAGATAGGTCTTTTCGTAAAGAGGGTTCGCCGCCGGTAATGCGAATTTTGGACGTGCCCAAGCCTGCGAAGGCTTTTGCAACTGTTTCGACTTCGGGGACAGATAAAAAGTTTCTATCTGAACCTTTGTATCCATCGGGTAAGCAGTATGTACATTTAAAATTACACACATCTGTGATGGACAAACGCAAATAATGAAAGCGTCGCCCAAATTTATCTTCTAGCATTTTTTACACCTTTCCAAGTTAAAGCAATATCAGCTAATACTTGATATTTTGCTTTCGGGAGGCTGTTCGATTTCTCTTGCAACCCTGCTAAGCCAAATGTTGGGCTTAAGGCCTTAGTGCCGTGCTCATGACGAGAGTGCCATGCTCGTGATGAGTGTAGGTAAAAAGGCTCGGAGTATTCACTTTTATCTATGTTAACAAGCGCTATC
>CAYURD010000064.1:0-14658 GCA_964446865.1 uncultured Glaciecola sp. | reverse complement strand
GTGTCAGATACCAGAACACAAGACAACGATACGTCGGGAGGCTTTCTTCAAGAAGCGGTAACTGAGGCAGGGCATCAGCTTGTCGCAAAAGAAATCGTTAAAGACGATGTATATCAATTACGCGCAATCGTATCTAATTGGGTAGCAGATAAAAATATTCACACCATATTAGTTACGGGCGGCACAGGGTTTACAACAAGAGATTCAACTCCTGAGGCACTTAGCGTTTTATTTGATAAAGATGTTGAAGGTTTTGGCGAGTTATTTCGCTATTTATCTTATCAAGAAATTGGGACTTCTACCGTTCAATCAAGAGCTTTTGCGGGCATTGCTAATCACACTGGGATATTTTGTATGCCAGGTTCAACAGGCGCATGCAAAACTGCGTGGCACGGTATTTTAAAAGATCAGTTAGATGCAGACCATCGACCTTGCAATTTTGTGGGGCATTTTACGAAGCATTTGGGTAAGGAATAAACCATGGCGTTTACACACTTAGATGCGCAAGGCAATGCAAACATGGTCGACGTTTCGTCCAAACAAGAAACGGTGAGAGAGGCTAGCGCTGAAGGCTTTGTTTACATGCGAGCCGATACCTTAGAGCAAGTCATACAACAAGATATGGCTAAAGGCGATGTGTTGAGCGTGGCAAGAATAGCCGGCATTCAAGGGGCTAAGCAGTGCGCAAGCCTTATTCCTTTGTGTCATCCCTTAGCTCTTTCTAAAGTTGCGGTAGACTTTGAATTAGACACTGCTGAAAATCGTATTCGAATAGTGAGTTTGTGTAAATTATCGGGCAAGACTGGTGTTGAAATGGAAGCATTAACCGCTGTGTCGGTGGCGGCGTTAACTGTGTTTGATATGTGTAAGGCTCATGATCCTGCTATGCGTATAGAAGGAATAAGAGTGTTAGAGAAAAAAGGCGGTAAAACGGGGTTGTGGACAGCGTAGTGCTTTTTAGTTGACTATTTACCGTTTTCAAAAATCTTTTATTACACGACTATAGTATATAAACTATTAATTCAGTAAAGCCGACTATACTTTAGGTATAACCTACAGTAAGGCTTCCGCGTATTCTTGAGGCAGGCTTCTTGAGTAGGTCCTTGATGCATAACGATAAGACCAATAAACATGCTAGCACTTAGTAATATTCGAAAAACCTTCCAAAATGGTGAAGAGGTCGTTACTGCCCTTAACGATGTCAGCATTGAAGTAAAAGACAATGAGTTTGTCGCGATTATGGGCAGTTCTGGCTCTGGTAAATCTACGTTGATGAATGTGCTTGGGTGTTTAGATACTCCCAACAGCGGCGTATATAAATTAGATGGTCAAGATGTGGCCAGTATGACAGACGATGATTTGTCGCAAGTACGTAATAAGCATATTGGGTTTATATTTCAGACCTTTCACCTGCTCTCAAAACTTGACGTTGTAGGTAACGTTAAACTGCCTTTACGCTACTCTGATATTGATGAAGAACTTGCTGAAGAACGAGCTCAGGCACTTATTAAGCGCGTGGGGTTGGAGCATCGAAAAAATCACAAGCCATTCGAAATGTCGGGTGGGCAACGTCAGCGCGTTGCCATCGCCCGAGCACTTATCAACCAACCCAGCGTTATACTTGCCGATGAACCTACCGGCAACTTAGATTCAAAAACATCTAACGAAATTATGGATTTACTGACCGAACTACATCAACAAGGTCAAACCATTGTGATGGTGACTCACGAAGACGAAATCGCTGAATATGCACAGCGAGTCATTATGATGAAAGACGGTAAAGTGATTGGAGAAAGATAGTGAAAACTAAATATACATTCCAAATCGTGAGCGTAAGCTTAATTTTAGCACTTATCTCTATTGGGCAACCAGCAAACGCAAATGACTTAATTTTAACCGGTCAGGTAAGTTCGTCGGCCAAACAAGTTGTTAGTGCGCCACAAGGTAGCCGTTGGCAAATTCAAATCCAGTGGATGGAAGATGAAGGTAAAATAGTTGAGGCGGGTCAACCTGTGGTTGTTTTTGATGGGGCTTCGGAACAGGCTCAGCTAACCCAAAACCAGGAAACACTCGACAGATTGGTGCTTGAACTCGAACAACTTAGGATTGAGCAGTCTCAAAAAGTGGTGGACGCCGAAGGAAGACTTAAAGTCGCAAAAATGCGAGTAGAGCAAGCTCGTATCGAAGCGTCAGTCCCTGCGCAAGAGGTATCTGCCTTTGATAAAGGACAATATGATTTAGCGCTACAACGCGCTGTATTAGAACAAGTTAAAGCCGAAGAAGCATTGGTGAGAGCTCGGCAGGAGCAAAAGTCAGAACTCACTAAAAAAGAAGTCGATATTTTAGGCACTCAAGAAGAAATAGCCTACTTAAATGATGTATTAAGCAAACTTAACGTTTTGGCTAAATTGACCGGTCCCGTTAGCTACTCAAACCACCCATGGTTTGGCACCAAATTAAGTGCAGGCATGAATGTTCGACCAAGTTGGAAAGTACTAGATGTGCAATCTACAAGCGACTTTCAAATAGAGACATGGGTTCACGAGATAGATGCTGTTGGCTTATCTGAAAGTACTGAAGTTGAGATTATTTTTGATGCTTACCCCAAAAAAACCTTTAAAGGTGTGATTAGTGCGCTGTCTCGTCAAAGCGAAAAGCGCGCGCAATGGAGTAAAAGTGCGTATTTTCCCGCAACCGTGCAGTTTGAAGAAACGCCAGATATTGGCTTGTTACCCGGAATGAGCGTGCGAGTTGTGGTCGATAAAGGAGAAGATAGCAATGTCTAAACGTATATTTTCAGGCGTTTTTGCTTTGAGTGCTATGTTGGCACTTAGTGCATGTAATACGCAAGAGATCGAAGAACAAAACAATGACGTGAATCAACAAGTCATTACTGCGCCTGCCGAATTAGTGTCACTTCAAGAGATTAGCTTAACACCACCTAATATTAGGCGCATGTGGGAGTTTAAAATAGAATATCTTGCTCGCGAAAACGCAATCGTGAAAGAAGGAGACGTACTAATACGATTTGATGGGCAACGCTTGCGCACTGATTTAGTGACACGTCAGAGCGATTTAGATGCGCGTAAAAAAGAGGCTGAACAGAAAAAGTTAGAAAATGAAGCCAAATTAGAACAGCTTGTGCTTGATTTGGCGGAAGCGGAAAAGAACAAAGAAATTGCAAGACGAAAAGTTGAGATAACTGATGTATCTCGTTCGCAGATTGAAAGAGAAAAGCAGCAGGCTGAATTTAGGATCACCAGCGAATTATTTGACCAAGCTACGCAACGCATCGCACAACATAAACGAGCGATGGAGGTGAACGAACAAGTGCAACTAGCACGAATATCAAAGGCGCAGTCACGAGTGGATGAAATTAATGAGAGTATTGCAAGGTTGCAGGTTAAAGCACCTAAGCCTGGTATGGTTGTTTTAGTGCCTAACGGTGAAGACGAAAAACCCGCGGTGGGCGACACTGTATTTATGGGAAGTCGAATCATTTCTTTACCCTCTTTAGATAATATTGCGGTAAAAGTGGAATTTGACGAATCTTACACACCAAAAGTCGCTTTGGGTGACACTGTAAGGATTACTCTTGATGCTTTTCCTGAAAAGCCTTTTACTGGCAAAATAAGTGAGTTAGGAAAGGCGTATCGAAACAAATCACAAAATAATTTAAAGGTTGTGTTTGATGCGTGGGTCACATTAGAAGAACTTGATCTAGGCATTATGCGACCTGGCATGAAAGCAACGGTAAACCTTGACGAGGCAGCATCATGAGATTGGCGCATAGAGGCGTTTTATTATTGGGTGCACTGGCGCTTGGTGCATGCGCGACTGAAGAGCAAAGCACGGTACCATTGTTTGAAGTAAAAGAGTCAGAGTTTTCGATTGTGGTTGAAGGCTTTGGTGAGATAGAAGCCGCGCAATCGCAAAAAATCCTCACTCCAGGTCGCCGGCCAATGAGCCTTGCTTGGCTTAAGGATGAAAACACCTACGTAGAAAAAGGCGATATTATTGCGCGCTTTGATGCGCAACAAATCACAAGAGATAGCCGCGAAGAAGAGCTTGAATTAATGACTTTGCAACAGGATATCTTAAAAAGCGAAGCGCAACAAAGCCAAGCGGTTAACGATATCGACTCTGACCAAACCTTCGTAAGAGAAGAGTTCGCCTTTGTGGATAGGTTTGCGATTGATGATTTGCGCATTTATTCGCAGCTTGAAATTATAGATACCCTAGCTAACCGAAACTTTTTAGAAGCGAAAGACGATTTTTTAGAGTGGAAAGAGACGAGTATTGTTGAGCAACACAGCAATGAAATGGCGGTATTAGATATTCGAAAGTCGGGTGTACAAACCAAGTTTAATCAGCATCAACAAGCCCTGTCGAGTCTTGAGGTGGTGTCACCTTATTCAGGCTTGTTAGTCTATGAAAAAGACCGGCGCGGTGAAAAACCTGCTGTGGGTCAAACAGTATTTCCTGGTCGGCCTATTGCTCAAATCCCAAACCTAGACAATATGCAGGCAACCTTATTTGTACAAGCAAATGATGCCATTGATTTGGCTGAAGGTTTGCCTGTTTCTATTAAGCTTGACGCCTTTCCTAACGAAGTGTTTGAAGGAGAAATAGCGCAAGTATCGGGTTTTCCAAGAAGTATTGAGCGCGGCAATCCGGTGACCTATTTTGAAGTGACGGCTAAATTGATAAGACAAGATAAAAGCATGATGCAGCCTGGTCGCAAATTACGCGCAACCATTGACGTAAAAGCGCCGTCAAACACATTGGTTGTGCCACTGCAGTCTTTGCACTTTGATGACGGCAGCTCGTATGTATATGTACAAACAAGCAATGGTTTTGAAAGACGCAACGTTAGCAGCGGCCGCAAAAACCTATATGTCGTAGAAATTACCGAAGGCTTGTCTGCGGGCGACGTCATCGCGCTAAGTCAGCCAGAATTGACCTAAGGATTGATGATGATCGCTAAGTATCATGTGCTAATAAAAGACGCTATTGGCGAATTGATGGGCCAAAAGTTGCGAACCTTTTTGACCCTGCTAGGGATGATTTTTGGTGTGGGCGCGGTTATCGCTATGCTGAACATTGGTGAAGGCGCAGAAAGGGAAGCCTTGCGACTCATCGATTCAATGGGTGTGAATAACATCATTGTTAATGCAAAATCATATGAAAAAGAAGAGTTAGTCGAAATACGAGAAGAAAGCTTAGGTTTAAACTTAGGCGATGTGAACGCTGCGCTGGCTACATTGCCATTTGTAGAAGGGTTTAGTGCATCTAAAAATGTAGAAGTCCACGATATTTACAGTGATTATCAAAAAAGCCAAGCAGAGGTGCAAGGCGTAACGACGAGTTATTTTATTAATGCTAATATGAAATTGGCAGCAGGACGATTTTTGAGTGAAGCCGATAATAACGCGCTGGCGCAAGTAGCAGTACTTGGTTCGGATGCAGCAGATGAGCTGTTTATTGGCACGAATTATAGCCCCGAAGATATGTTAGGCAAACTTGTCAAAGTAAACCATGTTTGGTTGACTGTTGTAGGCGTGATACAGCCCCCGCCGGGTAAAAAGAACGAATTCCAAGGGGTTAAAATTGGCGGCGATCGTTATCGGATATTTGTGCCTTTAAGTATTAGCGTAAATAAATTTTCGAGCGATACACTTGCCAGTGAGTTAGACAGCATCAAACTCAATATAATGAAAGGTTCAGATCCAGTTGTGGCCGCCAAGGCGATAGACAGTCTTATTAAGCTGCGTCACGGTGGCTTAGATGATTATGAGCTAATCATTCCTGCTGCCTTACTAGAACAACAGAAACAAACCCAACAAATCTTTAATATTGTGATGGCCTGTGTGGCTGGTATTTCGTTATTAGTAGGCGGAATTGGCATTATGAACATCATGTTAGCTAACGTGATGGAGCGAACCAAAGAAATCGGTTTATTGCGCGCAGTTGGCGCGACACAAGATGACATTAGGCATCAATTTATTGCTGAAAGCTTTACTATTTCGGTAATGGGAGGCTTATTGGGTATTTTCTTTGGGCTGGTCTTATCTGAAATTATTGGATTTTATTCTGGATGGGCGGTTAGTTGGTCGGGCGCGGCGATTTTTTTGTCTTTAAGTATTTGCATGATTGTAGGTGTTGGTTTTGGGGTGTTTCCTGCGATTAAAGCAAGCAAACTAAACCCAATAGACGCTTTGCATAGCGATTAGTGGTTATTGGAGTAAGTCAGATTGAGTATTGAATATAGTAAGGTTGAAGTGCCAGCCCCCGGCGCTTGGCAAACGATTGCGCCAGGTATTTTATGGCTTAGAATGCCCTTACCGTTCGACTTAAACCATATCAATTTGTACTTAATTGAAGATGCAGATGGGTACGCACTTATTGATACGGGCATTGGTACGAGTAAAACCGAATCAATTTGGGACGAGCTACTAGAGAGCTTAGATAAACCCTTAACAAAAGTGATTGTGACGCATATGCATCCTGATCACATTGGCATGGCTGGTTACTTGGTCGATAAGTATCGCTTACCTTTTTATATGTCGCATTCTGAATATTTTGTCGCCAGAGCTATCAGTGCAGGGGCGCGTGGTGCTAGTGATTGGCAAGATGATCAATATTTAGTGCGCTGTGGTATGCCCGAAGATTACGTTAAGGCTGCCAGCGAGAATAGAAAAAAGAGCCCTGGCGTAGGTCAAGTTATAAGGCCAATCCCGGTGCAATATGAGCGCTTACAAGAAAATGACACACTCAACATCGGCGAGCATGAGTGGCAGGTTATTATTGGAAGAGGGCATTCGCCTGAACACGTCTGTTTATTTAGTAAAACGCTGAATGTACTGGTGTCGGGCGATCATGTATTGCCTCAAATATCTCCCAACATCGGTGTTTATAGTACCGAACCTAATGCTAACACGCTGGCGCAGTATTTAAGTACCTTGCCGCAATTTTTGTCTTTACCAAAAGACGCTCTTGTATTGCCCTCACATAAACAACCTTTTGTTGGTTTGCATACTCGTGTAGAGGAACTTATTGAGCATCATCATTCGCATTTACAAGCTTTGAAGGTGTTTTGCGAAACAGGAAAAACAGTCAAAGAGTGTTTGCCTGTATTGTTTAAGCGAGAATTAACGCCTCACAATATGTTTTTTGCCATCGCCGAAGGCTTGTCACATCTTAACTATTTGTACTTTGCAGGCGAGTTTACTCGCGAACTCAATGACAATGGGCAGTTGATATTCTCAGTGAAATAGAGAATATCAATCCACTTGTTGGGTCTTCTTGGACCTTTTTGTGCATGGGTTAAGCATCACATCCACGCAGGCTTATCGCGGGCCACCACTAACAAGGCTTCGTCAACTTGCGCTTTTGCTAGTTGTTCGGGTATTAGCGGCACTTTATGAGCGCCCGATGCCAATACATAGCGCAAATCAGCAATTTTACCTCGGCGCATGAACAAGCTTTGACTAAAACTCACTTGTTGGGTTTTCTCGATTGGAAATACATAATAATTAACACCAAAAAAACCTTTTCGAATATACACAAAGCGCTCATCAAAAAAGTAGCCCCAACGCCACCATCGTAACCACACCATGGCAAACAGTAACAAACTAATGCCGCTTAGTATGCCCCAGCCAATAACTGACATGCTGCTTGCAAAACCAATCACAACGAAGATGCCAATAATTGGGATAATAGGAAAGGCCATTACCCTGATCACAAAGCGTTTAGAAATGCGCGTAAATACAATGTCGGTAAATCGTTTAACATCGAAAGTATCTTGGATAAGCTCAATTGATTCGTTGGGCGTGACAGAGGGAACAATGAGTTTACTCGCATTATTGATATTGCCAGGCTGTCCATTTGATGAAAATAAACTCGTGTTTTGTTCAAAACGTAAGTTGGTTCGCTTTATTAGCATGTCGAGCCAGTCTTGCTGTTGCACCGCGATTTGGATACGACTCAATCGCATGCTCACTTCGTGCTTTGTTAATAGGCCGCTTCGCCTTATGTATCGGTCGCCTAGCCGGCTAAGTCGGTATTTATAAAAGACAAAAATAGAGCCAATGACTGAAAACGAAACAATAGCAAGCATGATCAGTAGCGCTAAAGAGAGCACATGTAGAATAAATATTCCCATGCTCAGGCTTTCGTAATCTAAATAAGCCGCTAAGTTGATACCTACGACTTCAAGTAGTTTCCCTAAGTTCTCACCAATCGAATTAAAAAAGGGCGCCAATACCCCTAAAAATATCCATACTCGATTATTTGATATTCCATGAATAATGAGGTCTTTCATAGAACGGGTATTAAGCAGTACTTCTTGTCCAATTTGACTGCCTTGCTGCTTACCTTGCTGATTACCTTGTCGTGCTCCCGCTTGTTGTTCGCCACTAGTATCTGAAGCGGGAAGGTTTTCTTTGATTTGCAAAATAAGCTGCTTAAAGCTTTCGGCTAAGTGCAATGGTAAGGCGACGATTTTAGCTTCTTGCTGGGCAGAACCGGCGGTATCAAGTTCGATATATGAATAGTTGTTAAAGCGGTAATACAGTGGCTGAACAATTTTAACGTTTTGAATTTTCTTAAACGGCAAATCTAGGTGATGCTTGCTGATTACACCTTGTTTAATTTCTACCCTGTCGCCTTTAAAGCGGTAAAAATAGAACCAATATTTGGCAATACTGCCCAGTAATATAAGCCCTAATATCGCGCCAATAGCGAAAACTAAATAAATGGGATGCTCTTTAATTTTTGAGTAGCTCGCGGCAATGGCAGGCAATGAGTAAATCAAAAAACCACTGACTAAGACATAAACTGTTTTGGCAAAAAAGTAGATGATTGCTAGGGGTGACACCCGAGACCATTGATCTGACTGCATATCGGCGATTTCAGTGTCTGTTTTAAGCGTTGTATCAATCTCAATCTCAGGCGCTATTTCAGACGCTAACTCTGGTTTTGGCTCTATATTAGGCATATCCTGATCAGACATCAGATGCTAAGTCCTTGTGATCTAGAATAAACTGGCGTAGCGAAACGGCGTCTTCGTGCACTAGTCCCGGAATATTGAAGGTGTGAGCAATGCCACCGGCGCTAAATACTTGCAAGGTGGCGAGACCGGCGCGTCGTTCAATTGGGCCCCGAGAAATTTCTATATGCTGTATGCGCAAAATCGGCTGGCTAACAAGGCTCTTGAATATAAGCCCCGATTGATAATTAAGGTCGTGCTCACGCAGTGCATACATTTTAAGCGGATCGGCAAAAAAGTGGTAAACAACACTCCAAAGAGTTACGAAAGTAACGACTGAATACCCTATTTTTACAAAAAAATCGGCATTTTCTGGTAAATCAAAAAATAGCTCACTGGTAGCAAGTGCTAGTATTGCTAATACAATGACACCAAATACTGCGCTTGTGATCATATTAATTTTACGATAGCGGGGTGAAAGCGCGCTTAAGGGTAGATTTTCGGTGGTAATGGTGCGCGTTTGCACAAGATCATTAGTAAAAAGCGGCGATGTTTCTTCTTGCGGAATGTCGTTTGACAATGCATTTCCTTAACGAAAGTTGATGCTTACTTATGTTTGCAGAGCGATGTTTATAGGCTTCTAGTTAAGCGCAGCTTTTTGGTTTTGTAAAGAGCTTAAATTGTTACCAGTTACTACACGGTTACGTCCAGTATTTTTCGCTTCATATAGTGCATCGTCAGCACGTTTTACGATGTTCATTGGAGGCTCGCCAGGAATAGGGGAAACCAGCCCTATACTTGCCGTTGTATTTTGTTTTAAATCTAAAGCCTCAGAAATTGCAGGTAGCTTTTGATTAAACTGTTTAAATACATCAACTGCTTTAGATATTGTTGTGTTGGGCAATACGAACAAAAACTCTTCGCCGCCAATTCGACCAATAATATCTGTTTTTCTAAAACTTGTGACGCATACTTCTCCAAATTGTTTTAGTACTTTGTCGCCTGTCTGGTGGCCGTACGTGTCGTTTATGCGTTTAAAATGGTCTAAATCGACAATGGCGACGCAAAGGCTTTGTTTGTTTCGTGCAAATAAGTCTTGATGGTATTCAAGTAAGGCTAATACTCTAGAGCGCGAATGTAAGCCCGTTAAGGCGTCGGTGTGGGCAATTTTTTCTAAGTGTCGACTGTGCTTGCGCCCGCGTAAAAAAAGCGCCAGTAAAAGCAATGACACGAGCACCAATAATGCGGTTACGACAAAATAGAGACGATTAAACAGTTGTTTGTTTTCTATTTGCATATTTTGCCATTTGTTTAACTCTTTAAGCTCTGAATTCTCTTGCTGCTGCAGTTCTAGCTGAAAGTTAGCATGCATATCGAGCATTCTTTTTACTTCTGCAATAGGTTGGTTTAAATCGCGTTGCTCTAAAACGCTCTTTGTCACTCTAAACGCTGCTTCAAATTCATCTAGCTGACTCAGCAGTTCGGCTCTGTGAAGTTGCAATGCTTGATGTAAATAAAATGAAGACTGACCATTGTTAGCAAAATTGAATGCCTTAATTAAGTTGTCTATGGCTAAGTCCATTTCATTCTTATTGGTATGCACTCTGCTAATAAGCAAATGCAAGGTAGATAGCTTTGAATAATATTGCTTGGGTTCGTTTTGCGGCACCACTTTAACTGCAGTTTCTAGATTAGCTAAGCTTTCGTCTAATTTACCCTCTAATAAGAGAGATTCGCCTAAATACTGAAAATAAAGCGTTTGTTGCATTAAATCTTCAGAGTCCAACATGATAGGTTTTACTTGTTCTAAATATAGTTTGGCCATTTCGTTTTGTTGAGTGGCCAATAAGCTTGATATTGATAACATTAAACTCTTTTCTAACTTGTTCATAGCGCCCGCTATTTTATATTTTTCGATAGCTTGGGTGGCATAACTTAGGGCAATGCTATGTTCGTTGCGTTCTTGGTGAATGCTGGCAATGTTGTAAGAAACGTCGGAGACTAAGTCTTGATGATTTGTTGAAGCAGCGAGCCTAAACGCAAATTGTAGGTCTTGAAGCGCCGATATATTTGCGCCTACCATACGATCTAAGGCCGCTCTTATCATTAGGCGGTTAATTAAAGAGCGAGGATTAAGGCTAAAATCAGTATCGTCGATGGCTGTATTTATTGTTTGGCGGGCGTTTAGAAGCTCGCCTTGCTCAATAAATTGGATTGCTTTTTTATCTATCGCTAATAGCAGTGCTTCGTTCACTAGCGTCGTTTCGAGGAAGTTGTTGGCAGCTTGAGCCGAGCTAGGCGTTGTGACAATAGAAGGTGATGCCTCTTGAGAACTCACTGTCGTCGAAATACACACTAGCAAACAAATGATGAGCATAAGTTGACAAGCAAAGCGGTGGCCTTGTTGCTTGATGTATTGCTCCATAACTTCTTTCATGACCATGCCCTTGGTGAAACCGCTCGAAAAATAATGAAGATAGTGTTTTTATTTATCGTGTTGTAAATATAGGCGTAATTGCTAAAAGCTGCATGATTTTTGTTTATACACTTGTCGTATTTTCTGTAACAATAAGCTTACTTAACATTCGTGAAGAACTTAATCAATTGGCATCTTTACAGTCTCATCATACATTTGCACTCGATGCACAATGTCCTCGTATATCGACCATCGATTCGGTCGATAGTTTAGTTTCTACATTAAAAGAGTTGCTTTTATCATCTTCACTAGAAGATATTATTGTGATGGGAGAAGGCAGTAATACCGTATTTGTTGACGATGTTAACCACTGTGTTATTTTAAATCGAATAAAAGGGCTAGATATTACTCAAACCGATGATGCGTATCACTTATGCGTAGGTGCCGGTGAAAACTGGCATGAACTCGTTAGCCACTGTATTGCAAAGGATGTAGGTGGTTTTGAGAATTTAGCGCTGATTCCGGGTACGGTTGGCGCTGCGCCCATTCAAAATATTGGTGCTTATGGCGTCGAAATTGAAAAGTATATTAACAAAGTAGAATTTTTAGATACGCAGAGCATGAGTGTTGATGTATTGGAGCGTGACCAATGCCACTTTGCCTACCGAGACAGCATATTTAAAGGGCAAACACCAAATCGTCGTATTATCACACGAGTATTTTTTGAATTACCAAAAACGTATGAACTTTGTCTTAGTTATGGTCCCTTACAAAAGCTTGAATTGAAAACGCCTGAAGACGTCTTTAAAGCCGTTATTGAGGTTAGACAAAGCAAACTGCCTGACGTTAAGGTTTTGGGCAATGCTGGTAGCTTTTTTAAAAACCCTGTAGTGACTGAGGCGCATTTTGCGCAGTTAATCGAAAAATTTGAAGACATTCCTCATTTTGCTATTGCAGCTGACCAAGTCAAAATACCCGCTGCGTGGCTAATAGATACCTTAGGTTTTAAAGGCAAGCGCAAAGGAAATATTGCGTGTCATAAAGACCAACCATTAGTACTAGTTAATTTAGGCGGTGGCAAAGGCGATGATTTATTAGCGATGGCTAGGGATATTAAAGGCCAAGTAAAAGACACGTTTGGTATTAACCTTGAAAATGAAGTGAGGTTGATGGGTAAAAATGGATTAATTCTTATATGAGTGTTGATAAAGACAACGATAATACTAGTGAGATTGAAAAATTGAGCCCTGAGCAAACGCGCACAGCTATTTTACATCTGTTGAACGACAATGAGTTTCATTCTGGTGAAGCATTGGCGAGTCGGCTGAATTTAAGCCGCAGTGCAATATCAAACCACATTAAAGTATTAAACGAACTAGGTTTGCCTATTTTTAGCGTAAAAGGGCGCGGTTATAAGCTTGCTGAAGAAATAGAACTGTTGGTAAAAGACAAACTGATATCGCTGCTTAGCGCATCACAAGATACCGACATTAGCAATTTAGTGTCGGTTGAAAATGTGGTTGGTTCAACAAATGACGTTATTAAACTGCTAGCAAGTAGAAAGTCAGTTGACGCAAAACAAAGTGTTAATTCAGGTTATTGCTGCTTTGCTGAGGCGCAAACGGCAGGACGAGGACGGCGAGGGCGAAAATGGGTGTCGCCTTACGGCGCAAGTCTTTATTGCAGTATGCTTTGGCACTTTGATGAAGGTTATCAAGCTATGTCGGGCCTAAGTTTAATGGTAGGTGTGGTACTTAACCAGACGCTACAAGAATTTGGTGTAGAGACTTGCCAATTAAAATGGCCAAATGATTTGCTTTACGAGCATCAAAAGTTAGCTGGCATTTTAATTGAGGTTGAAGGGCATGCTGACACTAGCGTAAGCGCTATTATTGGGATAGGCGTTAATATAAAGCTACCTGATGAGTTAGACGGGATTGACCAAGCCTTTACAGACATCAATCACATTTGCGCTGACCGCCAACAGCCGGCAATAAGCAGAAATGTACTAGCAGCGACACTAGTTAAGAATTTATGGCGAGCCTTACCTATTTTTGAAAGACAAGGTTTACAGCCGTTTTTAGATAGCTGGCAACAAGCAGATTTATATGCAAATAAAGCCGTTAGGCTACTCGCGGGTAAAACAGAAATTAGAGGCGTTAGCCGAGGTATAAATGCCAGCGGTGCATTGTTGCTAGAAATTGAAGACTCGAGTGTTAAAAACGCTGATGGAAAAGCGAGTACCAAAATAGAAGCGTTTCATGGAGGCGAAATAAGTGTTAGAGCGCGCTAAGCTGCTGTTAGATATTGGCAATACAAGCATTAAGTACGCATGGTTTGGCGAACAGCATATCGCCGATTTGCAGATACTTAGAACATCATTAGAGAGCTTGCCAGCGCTTTTAGACAAGGCATCACATTGTTTTTTATGCAGTGTTAAAACAACGCAGTTTAATGAACAGGTTGAAGATATTTGTAGAGATGCAAGTGTGTTACTTACCCAAGTGGAAACAAAGCCAGTTGAATTTGAGGTCAAAAATGCTTACGCCAACCCTCACAACATGGGGACTGACCGATGGATGGCTATTATTGCTGGCGCTGCGCTGTGTGACAAAGGGTCATTAAATAATTATATTGTAATAGACGCAGGCACTGCGATTACTTGTGATTTTGTTGTGAGCAATATACACAAGGGTGGTTGGATTGCGCCGGGATTGGAAATGGCTAGACAGGCCGTTGTTGCAGGTACTAGTCGCGTATTTGATGAGCAACAGCGCCTAGATAATTTGGCCATAGGTACAGACACGCCCGATTGTGTTGCAAACGGTGCGCTTGCTCAATTAACTGGCATGCTTATTCAAGCTATTTTTATAATGCGAGAGCAGTGCGCTAAGTTTGAAATTTATATTAGCGGTGGTGACGCGCCTCTTTTAATTCAAAATTTACGCTTGTCAGAAAAGTCACAAGGTCCGGTGAGCATAAACTATCTTGAAAATTTAGTGCTTGTTGGTTTGGCGCATGTATCTCTATCACGTTAATGTGTATTGAACATTTGTGCATAAAACGGCTAAAAACGCCTAAAAATATGGCAATAATTGCTTTAAATATAAACGAGCTTAAATTAATCGCGAAAAAAACTATTTTTTTGTAAAAAGACACTTGCGCATCACCGATCATTACTCTAGAATGCGCACCCACTTGATGCAGTGCCGACTTAGCTCAGTTGGTAGAGCAACTGACTTGTAATCAGTAG
>CAYURD010000063.1:0-22580 GCA_964446865.1 uncultured Glaciecola sp. | reverse complement strand
CATAGCCATAAAATAACAAGCATTTTTGCTAAGGGTATCAGTACACTTGCGGCAAAAATCACAAAGGCAACAAAATAAGAACCATGTTCTAAAAATAGTACTACACCGCTAAAAATGGTACTTGGTGTTGCTTCACCTAGCAGTGTTGTTGACATTATTGGATATATATTCGCTGGGATATAAAACAGCATCGCGGTAATGATAAGCGCTAAGGTGCGTTGAATGCTGTTTGGTTTTCGTAAATATAGACGGTCGTCACATCGGGGGCAGTGACCTAAAGTAACCGGCGCAACATTATGGCAGGTTCGACAACATGCTAAGCCATGAGATGATGCTGAGCCTTGCACAAAGTCGCAGTTTTTGACCGTCTCGATGTATTCATCGCTGTTTTGATTGTGCGTATCAGTATGGCTAACAACGCTATTGGATGCAGGTGCGTCACTATTTTGCATCGTCTATCCATTGCCACAGTTGGTGGCGGTTAGCGACATTAGCGGTAAAAGTAAAACAAATAACAAAGACAATATACGCCCAAAATGCAAAGCCAAGAATAATATCTGCAAGCTCAATAATTTTAATTAAGGCAACCAGTACGCCAACTATGAATACTTCTGCCATGATCCATGGTAAAAAAAAGCTCATGATCCGGCCCAAAATGATAGGTTTAAACGGTTTTTTTCGCAGTTTAATAGGCAGTAATAGCAGTAGCAAAGACACTAAATAGATAAAAGGTAAGAGTATAACAAAGGCGTAAACGAGCCCTGCAATCAAATAGAACTCTTCAAGTGCAAGTCGATACGATGCTTCTACAATCGTGATTGTGCTACTTTGTCCTTGTGCTTCAAATGATAAAAAAGGAAAGCTATTGGCTAAAAACAGCATAATAAGCGCAGCCGATGCAAACGCGATTGTGTAGTCTAAGGGGTTTTTATACTTGGTGAATTGTTTGGTTTTACAGCCAGGGCAAATGAGCGAATGATTGTCTGCCATTTCAGGCACAACAATCAGTAAGTCACAATCATGACAGGCAATTTGGCTATTCGCTTTCATGGCTTACGCCCAACTATTGAGAAAGGTTTGTATCGTTTCTAAACGCCAAAAAGCCAACGTAAAGCAAAGCAAGTGGCGGTAAAAATGAAAGAATAAACCCAAGCGCGCATGTGATTTTTGCATTCACCGTTTTAGTTTGACCGAGTTTATAACTCAGCCAAGTGATGGTCGATACAAAAACGACACACGAAGCAATAAATAAAAATTCGACCACTGCAATACCAGATAAAAATAAGGGCTTATATAAAAATAAGAATATAAGCCCTATTGTTTAATTAGTCCAGAAATCCTTCGTTAGCGCTAACTGTCAATGGGTGATAACCCGGTTTAGCTTCAGCAAATGCTTTGCGTGCGAAGTCTTTACCTTCTGGTGTTTTCGATAGTTCTCTGTATAGAGGTTTAACTAATTTATTGCGACCAATACCGACTAAATAACTATATAAGCGTTCATACGCAGGTTTGTATTGGTTCTTAACGGAAATTAACAACCAACTATGCGCAATCTCGTTGTTTTTACTTGCGGTTAAAGCAAAAGCGCTATCTAACGCAGTGAGCTGCTCTGTTGATAAAACGTCAGGCATGTTATTTAAAAAGTATAGCCATTGATGCACTGTCCAATTGCTCGTGTCGATGTTATTGGCCTGAATGCTGGCGTTTAACCATGCGTTGCGCGCGTCATCTACTTTAGTAAAAGCATCTGATTGTGGCACTGGCGCGCCCGTTGGAATACCCGGCTCAAATATCCACTGGAGCAAGCGTGCTCGGTCTAGTTTGTTGGCGTAGTCTTTTAACAGCGTTTCATCTAAATACACAATGAACTCGTCAGTGGTAATACTTTTAAAGGCAAAATCTTCAAAGTACTTAAGTAAGAATTTATCAAAATTAGCGCGGCCAATTTTTTGCTCTATTTCACGTAAAAAGAGTGCGCCTTTTTCATATGGAATATTTGAGAATACATCGTCAGGATCACGCCCACGCAGGTCAATCGCCATGATTTGATCGTTTGCTGGCAAACTTTCAATGGCGGCTTGTAAGTCTTCATAACCTAAGACCGCTTCCATGTTGTATCGGTCGGTACCGTATATCATTTCCATAATGCGGTAAGTCAAATAGGTCGTAAACCCTTCGTTTAACCAAAGGTCACGCCAAGTCGCATTGGTCACGGTATTGCCCGACCAACTGTGTGCGAGCTCATGTGCAATTAAGGCCACTAAGCTCTTATCTCCAGCAATAACCGTTGGTGTAATAAAAGACAATCTCGGGTTTTCCATACCACCAAAGGGGAAAGACGGCGGCAGTATTAATAGGTCGTAGCGATCCCAGCTGTAAGGTCCGTAGGTTTTTTCGGTCAGTTCAAGCATGCTTTCAGTGTCTTCAAATTCAGCGGCCGCGGCATCTAATATAGACGCTTCGGCATACACACCTGTGCGCTCGCCCATGGCTTTAAATTCTAAATCACCAATTGCCAAGGCAATTAAATAAGATGGGATGGCTTGTTTCATCGTAAATTCATATTCACCATCGCGAGGGGTTTGCGGGTCGTTTGCTGCGCTCATCACGGCGACTAACTCTTTCGGTGTTTTAATAGTCGCATTGTAGGTCACGCGCACCTGAGGTGAATCCTGTAAGGGAATAAAACTGCGAGCATGAATTGCTTGTGCTTGAGTAAATAAGAAAGGGTGCTTTTTACCTGCGGTTTGTTCAGGTGTTAACCATTGTACGCCTGAAGCTGATGGCGAAGTTTGGTAGTGAATACTTACTTTTTGAGTGTTTTTACCCACAGTAACTTGCAGTGGAGTGCCTAAGTTTTCATCAGTACTCAACATGCTAAACGCTAAGGGCTCATCGTTAGAGGTCACCTTTTCAATACTCAATCCTCTTGTATCTAGCATCAATACTTCTGCATCATCCTGTATTCTTTGGATATGCAAAGTGGCGGTGCCAATTAAGCTTTTTTGAGTAAAGTCTGCGGTTAAATTTAAATCGATATGCGTGACGACAATTTGGTCTGGGTTGGCAAACGAATGATAGTCTTTGCCAGATTGAATATGTACATTGTTTGTGTCATCAGCAATGCTTGTTGATTCTTGCTCTTCATCTATTTGAGGTTGGCTGCAAGCGCTTAAAAAATAAGAGCCTACCAATACTAATAGCATAGTTTTTAGTAAATCATCATAGCGAATAGATTTCATATTTATCCTTGAGTCATTGTATTAATAATACCGAGTAATCAGAGCATGCTTACCATTTTATTGCTCATCAATAGTGTTTATAAAAAGAAGATTCAACTTATCTAATTATTTGCCGATATCCACAACGGTATTTAAAAATATACACAAGTATACAGCGCAATAAATTTGCATGGTATAAATTATTTACTATGCTTTGGTTTTGTATTCTACGCGAAGTCGCTGATTTGGTTGATGTATCTGCAAATCCTTAGATAGAGTTGCCTTTTCCAATATAGAATAGTTTCAAGATGATTTCCGACGCCTAGAGAGTGGCTAGGTTTTAGTGTCAGCCAACGATGAGTGTGCTTTGGATACAATGCGTAAAAAAAGAATTCGTGATAAGAAAAAGATAGTGAGAGAGCATTGTTGATAACCAATTTTTTGTTTGCTTTATGTATATTATTGGCCTTTGTTGTTATTCACTTTTGGAAGAAATCTCGAAAGCACCAACAAATATTAGCGGATAAAATTACAAATATTCAAAAACAACAAGATCTTTGCGAAAACCTCGCTATTAAGCAGGCTAGGAATATTTCCGATCTCACATCAGACAACGCCAGTCAGCTAGCGACGTTTAATAGCATAAACAATTGTATTGTTGTGATAAACAGTGAGCTATCTATTATTCATTCCAACGCTTTTGCGCAGCGGTTTCTGGGCTATCAAGCAAACGAGCTAGAAAACACCCCTTTTGAAGACTATTTGATAAGAAAAGACGCGATACGTTTCCAATATGTTGCTCAAAGCTATTTAGACACGCAAAACGTTGAACTACTAGAAGCATCACGAGAGGTTAAAGTGCTTTTAAATTCCCAAGTTGAGGCGCATGCAAGACTTGAACTAAAGGCCCAACATATTGATGGGGACACGCAGTTTGTCGCCACTATTACTGATTTGAGTGTAATAAAGCAACTAACTAGGGTTTACGAAGAACAAGCTGAACTTGCAAAAATTTCAAATGTAAGCAAAAGCATGTTTTTAGCAAAGATGAGTCACGAAATACGTACTCCTCTACATGGGATATTAGGTGCGATTCAACTTATGGAGGTCTTGGATGACCGTGAAAAACAAGTTAAGTTAATGCGTACCGCGGTTAAATCAGGTGAGAACTTAGCAGCCATTATTAATGACATACTAGACTTATCAAAAATTGAAAGCGGTGAAATGACTTACGAAAATGAACCCTTTTTGATGAGTGACTTAGTTAAAAGAATACTACTAGAAATCAACCAAAAAGCTGACTATAACAAAGTCAAAGTAAGTTGTACTTTTGCTGAAGGCTTTGAGAATAAACTTCTTGGTGATGTCACTCGAATTGGTCAAGTCATGCTTAACTTGATGTCAAATGCCGTTAAATTTACAAAAAATGGAACAGTAAGGCTTCACATCGAATTTGCTACTTCAACGCTTGAGACAAGTTCGTTAACAATTAACGTTATTGACACCGGTATAGGCATAAGCAAAATTGCGCTACAAAGTCTTTTTGAACCTTTTCGACAAGCCGATGATTCAATCACTAGAATATATGGAGGAAGTGGGCTGGGCCTAACAATTTCGAGAAACATATGCCGTCAATTAGGTGGTGATTTACTTTGTGAAAGTAAAATTGGGCAAGGAAGTACATTTACCGCATTAATCCCCATCGAAGTAAGTACTGAGAACGTCAAAACCGAGTTGAATATAAACGAAAACCTACCGATTAGTTTGTCAAAACGGAAAATACTCATGGTAGAAGACAACGAAATTAACGCAGAAATTTTGCGAGAAATGTTATTACAAAGCGACTGTACCGTTGAACACGCTAAAGACGGTAAAGAGGCCTTAGAATATTACGAAGAGTTTCTCCCAGACATAATATTGATGGATATCCACATGCCTCGAATAGACGGTGTAACAGCTTGCAAAATATTGCGAAGCCAAGGTTGTCAAATTCCAATTTTAGCTGTTACTGCTAATGTAATGAAAGATGATATTAGTAATTATAGACAAAACGGATTTAGCGGACACGTTGCTAAGCCAATTCTACGAGATAAACTCTACAACGGTATTTCTGCCGCACTTCAATAAACGTTACAGTATTAGTAACTAAAATATGAAATATCCTTTATTTACGGCGTTCAAAATTAAAGCGTTATATCATTAATTTGAGCCTCGATAATAGCTAAGAGGCTGCGGGCGGCCATGAAAATACCCTTGTTGATAATCAAAACCAAGGTTTGTTAATGCTAGTGCTTGTTCTTCAGTTTCAACGCCTTCGATTAGACTTTTAAATTTAAGCTCAGTTAGCATAGCTTGCATGAATTTAAGCGTGTTTTTAAGTTCTTTATCGTCGTTAACAAAAGAGCGGTCTACTTTAACGACGCTGGCGGGTATTTTGTGTAAATACGCGAGTGATGAGTAGCCAGTGCCAAAATCATCAATATGCAGAGTGTAACCTTCTCTGGTGACTTTTTGGCTTGGGTTATTGGGTGTGTCGATTGATTGCATTAGTACAGTTTCTGTAAGCTCTAACGAGATATCTTGAGGTATAAAACCGTGTTCACTGAGTTTATCGTTAAGACTTTCAATAAAACTCGATTCGGCCATGTGTTGACTCGATATATTTATCGACATTGTGACGGGCTTTTTAAAAATCGTTCTAAGCGTTGCAAGATCGGTTAACGCTTGATTTATGACCCAATTCTCTATTTTGTTAATTAGCCCTGTTTCTTCGGCTACCTTAATTGCTTCTTGCGGGTTTATTTGTTTAAACTGACTGTTGAACCACCTAAGTAAGGCTTCAAAGCCTACTATTTCTCGGGTGTTTGAATCAACAATGGGTTGATAATGTAATGAGAGTTCTTTGTTTTCGACTGCAAAGTTCAAGTGTCTCGCTAATTTACTTAAGCGCAGCAAAGACATTTCCATTTCATGTTTATATCTGATAAATCGATTCTTACCATGTTTTTTGGCATGATACATGGCGGAGTCGGCGCACATGATTAGGTGCTCTTTGTCAGATGAATCATCAGGATAGCTGGCAATACCTATGCTGACCGATAGCGCCATAATATTACCCAGTTCATCTTGATATGGTTCAGCGAGTTTCGTGACAAACTGTGTGGCAATGTCATCGATCGTCTGGTGACTGCCTTGCTGATTAATTATTGGGATGATAGCTAAAAACTCATCTCCTCCAAATCGCCCGAAATTGATTTGTTGTATGGCAAGTCGTTCTTTTTCTGAAGTAAGCCTTTGCGCCACTTCTTTAAGCGCCATATCGCCAGATGCGTGCCCTAAAGAGTCGTTTATGGTTTTAAAACCATCCAGATCAAAATAGAAAAGAGCAAAAGCTTGTTTGTTGCCAACACATCTATCAATTTCATCGAGTAAGCCCTTTCGGCTTAGCAGCCCTGTAAGCGAGTCAGTTTTTAGTTGTTGTTTTAAATCATGTTCTAGCGTTTTACGCTCATGTATATTACTTAACGACACCACATATTCACTCGGCGAGCTTGATATCGGTGCATGTTTTTTATCGTCTGAACGACGGTCAGCCTTTTGCTCGTTAATGGGCTCAACATGGATATGAAACCAGCGTTCGCCATATTGAGTTGTTAAAAGAACGTCGTCCTGAAAAACCGCTTTTTCTTGACTTATTTGTTGAATCTTTTTGAAATTTTCTTTGCTGACAAACAATTTTGAGATGTCGTTAATTTCGTTGGCAAAATACTTTTTGAAAGGTGGGTTGGCGCTTACCACTTGACCATGCTTACTGATATTGGCAATCATAAGCGTATTGAACTTTGTTGATTGGCTTAGGCGCGCAATTGGCGTTGCTTCTACCAGCATGGCCATTTTACCATTAGGCATCCTGAAGCCGGAGTACATGCAAAATGCACTGGTTTCTATGCCTTTAGGACTGAACTGCCATATTTCAGAATGTGTAGCGCCGCTGTAAAACCCTTTTTGATATTGCTCTAAACGTGCTTTTACAGCGCTAGACATGCCATCATTGAAGTCTTTAGCAAACAATTCATTTTTTGTTTTGCAGCGCCACAGTATAAGCGCACTATTGTTAGCCGCTACAATACAAGCGTTATCAATATCATAAACCCAAACAGCGGTTTGCTGATGATCGATACTAACGTTAATAAAATCCTTATCGTGGCTTTTCATTATCTAGCGGTCTTTCTATTTGGTGTGAGAACGATTTTCCTTTATCTTTTTTCGGCGTAGGTCAAATAAACATGAGATTCGCATTCTAAACAGTACAGGGTAATTACATTCACGAACAGAGATTTTTTTAACGATGTAATTTACAACGATTCGCGATATGCTAACGAATGTTGTATGCAGTGTCGCTTTTGAGCCGTAATGCTAAAAACCACTGACTAAAAAAGCACATCGCCAAGGCTGGCGCATAACTCTATAAACTGTGCAAAAAAATAATAAAAGAGATAAGTCATTCAGGAAAGTGAGCATGAATAAATTTTCCCGCGCCCTGCTAGTGGTGAGCGGTCTATTAGGGACAATGTTGATGTTGCAAAGCTGCATCGATGCACCCTCAAAAGTGGACTTAAAACCCGCACCAACAAAACCACCAGAGTGGACTAAAGAAGCAATATGGTATCAAATTTTTGTCGAGCGTTTTCATAACGGCGACGCTAGTAACGACCCAAGCATTCAGACAATTGAAGGCACTTACCCGGGGTATATACCAGACAATTGGCGCACAACACCGTGGACGCAAGATTGGTATAAAGAAGATGAGTATTTTGCGCAAGTTGAAGGTCAGCTAGATTTTACAGGTAATCCGATTACTAGCTTTGATGCTAAAACCGCATTACGCCGCTATGGCGGTGATTTACAGGGCGTGATAGATAAACTCGATTATTTGTCAGATTTAGGGATTAATGCGATTTATTTTAATCCGATTAACGACGCTCCTTCATTACACAAATACGATGCGCGCCATTGGCGTCATATTGATGTTAACTTTGGGCCTGATCCTCAAGGTGATATTGCGCTTATTGCGTCAGAAGATCCTGTTGATCCTGAAACATGGGTAATGACCAGTGCCGATAAGCTTTTTTTGGCCTTACTTGAAGAAGCGAAAGCAAGAGATATACGGGTTATCCTTGATTACTCTTGGAATCATACCGGTCATACTTTTTGGGCGTGGCAAGACTTACTCAAAAACCAAGAAGACTCCGAATTTGCGGATTGGTATTGGGTCAACCAATTTGATGATCCTGACACGCCTGAAAATGAGTTTGCTTATCGCGGTTGGTTTGGCGTGTTTGATTTACCTGAAATTCAAGAAACTGCCTATGCTGATCATTCAAAAAAAGTCACTTTGATTGATGGGGATATAAAAAGCGACGCGGCTAAAAAGCATATTTTAGCGGTGACCCGCAGGTGGTTAGATCCAAATGGCGATGGCGACCCAAGTGATGGTATAGATGGTTACAGGCTTGATGTTGCAGCCGAAATCCCAATCGGTTTTTGGAAAGAATACCGTACTTTTGTGAAATCTATTAATCCAGAAGCGTATTTAATTGGCGAAATTTGGTGGGAGCAATGGCCCGACGATTTATTTGACCCTGAACCCGTATTACAAGGCGATGTGTTTGATGCGGTAATGAACTACCGCTGGTATCGCAAAGCCCGCCATTTTTTTGCAAAAGCGCCAAATAAACTTGCACCTACAGAGTTTGTCAAACAGCTTAATTCACTTACCGAAACAATCGGTAAAGACTACAATCAGGCGATGATGAACATGTCGGCAAGTCACGATAGTCCTCGTTTATTAACGTCTTTATTTAATGATAATAAATATAAATATTTTGCCAAAGCCTCACAAAACCCAAAATATAAAGAGCATCGGCCCAATCAACAAACCATCGAAACGGCCAAGCTATTGCTCGCCCATCAATTTACGTATATTGGCGCGCCACAAATATACGCAGGTGACGAGATGGGCATGTGGGGTAGTGACGATCCGCATAATCGAAAGCCACTAATGTGGCCTGAATTTAGTTTTGAAGATGAGTCAACGCACCCTGAGTCTATTCACAATGGCACAAGCAAAGTAGGTTTTGACCAAGACTTATTCGACTACTACCAGTTTTTTGTCAAGCTGCGCAGAGCTAATACAGTATTAAGTCATGGCGAAATAGAATTTATAGATATGGATGACAAAAATGATGTGCTGTCGTATCGAAGATTTAACGACAGTGGGCAACAGGTTTTTGTGGTATTTAACATGAGTGGCAAAGATAAAACACTAGTGACGCCCGACGTAATAGTTAATACAGGCGATTGGCAGGTATGGCAATCTGACAAGGCCTTAAATATGATACCCTACGTACCTAGCGAGCAACTTAATGTTGCAAAGCGGTCAGTGACAATTATTAAAACGTCGCTTTGATAGTTGAATGTGATGGTTGAATGTGATGGTTGAATTTGATAGTTGAGTGTGAGAGGTCCTTATTATTATTTCGTGTAACACATACGATTATATTGAGATAGCGTGTATGCAAAAATTGAGCTTGCATATTTGCTTATTAGATAAAGCTGAGGGCGTGAAAGAGCTGAAAGGTAGGGCACTCGATACCAAAATTATACACGACAACAAAAATGGTAAACATGAATACATTTTGCTCGACGTCATTAGCAATGATGCAACAGACTGTGTACGTGAGGTGGCTGTTAAACTAGACGATATTTCAAGTATTACAGCACTCGAGAATAACCCGTACTTTCAGTTGGTTGATTTTGTTAATGGAACAAAAATCTAATGCGCAATAGCAATAGCAATAGCAATAAGCCAAGTACGAATAATGGTGAGATTACCGACAACAATCCGCCCTCAGGTGGAAATGCTCTTACCTTTTGGCTGGGGAGTCGCTTATTAAAATTAAGCGCTTGGAAGATAGAGGGCGAATTACCTAAACAGCCAAAATTCGTCATCGCTGTGGGTCCTCATACCTCTAACTGGGACTTTTTTCTTGGCGTAGCCGTCCTTTTTACACTTCGTATTCGCATTCGATTTTTAGGCAAGCACACTATTTTTAAGCCTGTTCTTAAACAACTATTAGAAGCAATAGGGGGCATTCCTGTAAAACGCTCGAGTAAACATGGCGTAGTCGATACAATTTGCAAGACCTTCGATGCAAACAAAAAAATGATCCTGGCGTTATCGCCCGAGGGCACCCGTTCAGTCATTTTTCCATGGAAAACGGGCTTTTTAGCCATTGCACAAAAAGCCCAAGTACCCGTTCAATTAATTGGTTTCGACTTCAAAACAAAAACCGTCAAAATCGGCCCACTCATTCATCCTAGTGAAAATATTAATGACGATATGCAAGTCGTTTATCACTACTTTTCTGCCATCACCGCAAAATATCCACAAAACACTCAATTTAGCGCTAGCAATGAATAATAAAAACATCACTAACATCACGTAAAGATGCAGTGGACTTGCTATAGCGCTTTTTAGTGTTGCCACTCCTCATCGAGCACCATGGCGACTCTATTTTCGAGCTTTACTTCTTTCCGAAATTCTTTACCTGCAGTATCGACTGAATAAAATTCATATACTGTTATATTAGTTCCATGTTGAATACTTTCTATTATTCGCTTTGCAGTAAAATCTGAGGTGTTTTCGAGTAATGCAGTACTAACGGATTTTGGTAGTTGCTGCCATTTAAGGTCTCGTTGTATCTCAACAACTTTCCAATTATTACCCTCTTGAAGCATATCAAATTCTATTTCACTACCGTCGGCGAGTGCGCCTTCAACATCTAAATAAACGTTGCCATGTTTAAACTCTTTTTCGGCTTCGCTAGCCACAAAGTCAGGTTTAATTTCTTTGATAGCACTAAGAGCGCTTTCAGGTAAATCATCAATATTAAGGGCTTCTTTCTTATTGAGAGTTGACCCAATTTTAGGTTTTTTAACTATTTTACTGCCATGGTCTGGACGAGGCTCTGTGCTTTCACCCACCACTAAGCGAGAAAATGCGACGCTAACATAATCGCCGTTTGCCTTATCTTCTTCCCAATTACCAGTACCTGGGCATGCTGCATACCAAAACCCGGGGTCGTCTTTGGTACTGCATTGGTTATAAGCGCCGGCTTTGAAGTAGTTCCAATCTAGTGTATAGCCATAAGGATGGTCATATTTGTCTAATTTGCCGTTGGCATCAACAGCATTTGCTAAGTTAATTTTATATTCAACGGTTTCATGACCTTCAGCCGAAAAGCTTAAGTACATGACATCCTCATGCACATTCACAACGTAACTTAACGACTCGCCCAGTGCTATGCCGTTTGCGCCTGGGTCATTGGCATCTGTCCATATGTTTCCCCAAACTGGATAAGCGATATCTGTGCGATTGGGGTCGTCTTTTGGTAAATTGCGCTCATAGGTCCAAAATACTGAGCCTGTGTCGTGTTGAGGCCATTTTTTGTAGTATATTTTTAAAGGCTCATTTCCCCATCCAAAGCCCTGCACTTTTTTGTCCCATTTAGTGGCGTGTATTTGACCAATAACAACAGAATATGCAGGTGCTTTGTTTGGGTATTTTGCGCGTAGTGCCACATGTTCCACTTTTAATGTGGCTTCCATTTTACCGCCAACACGGGCAAATTTGTCGGAAATGGGGTTACTCTTTACGGTAAAACTATTTCTTGGAGATTGGGTTTTAAAACGACCGCTCGTGCCTTTGAGCATGTGTCTTAACTCGCTGCGGGTGTTTGTTGAATTTGGCGTGGTGAGAGCTTTATTTGGTGAGGTAAACACCATGTCACCGTTTTCGTTTAAATAGAAAAAATCTGGATGTGAATAGTTTTGAATCTTTTTCACCGACACGGTGTCGGGTTTATCATCCTTATTTTTATCAATAGGAACCGTTATATTCCATTCACTCAAGTCGAATTTGTCAGCGGGTATGCCATGTTCATGCGCGTTAAGACCTGAGGCCGCAAACAACA
The DNA here is from genome assembly GCA_964446865.1 of uncultured Glaciecola sp. Lineage (GTDB taxonomy): Bacteria > Pseudomonadota > Gammaproteobacteria > Enterobacterales > Alteromonadaceae > Glaciecola. The sequence goes on along the minus strand of CAYURD010000063.1, from coordinate 10,324 downwards.
TTGCGACCAACAAATATTTTCTACAATGTCTTATATAATTTGTCTGAGTGAAGAGATACATATAGCGCCTTTTATAAATAGATTTGAAAACTTAACTTACGGTGTACAGACCAATTTTGACACCGTTTGTTTCATTATATCCACAAAACGTTTAATTCAGCGCTAGTAATGTAAAATAAAACCTTATTCTGAGCGCTGCCATAGCTCATCAAAGTTCACTTGCCACTGCAAAAAGATTTGCCAAGCATCCTTGGCTTTTTTCTTGTCGCTATCTATACCCGTATTAAACTTACCACCCAAAAATACGCGACCACCACCTAAGGTAGTGACTGGAAATTGTCCTCTTAATTCCATGCGCAGGCCATCAACGTGTTCTGAGCCACCAAACAGTAGATCAAAATAGGTTTCTTCGTTGTTTGCCATGCGAGCACCTAAGTAATATCGCGAGGTGAATTGATCTTGACTCGTATCGGTAAAATATGCGCTTAGTGCGACAATTGGACCAATCAAATATTCTTGATAGTCAGGCTCTTTATAATCGCCTCTAATCGATGAATAAATGGGATAAAACAAACCTGACTCAATAACGATTGCTTGTTCTGAGCTTGGTTCTGCTTCTTCGGGTTCGTCATTGCCAGTGGCAGGCATATTTGGCATATCAGTTGGCATATCTGACGGGGTATCAGTCGGCGTATCGGTAGGTGGCGCGGACGCGTCTTCACGCACTTGCACAAACTTTCTTTCGTTCAAGGTCGTAAAAGAGGCGTTAAAGTATGTATGAACATCAGTGAATGTAAGCGCACTGCAACGCTTAAATCCACTGCAGTTTTTTAAGGCTTGGTTTCGCAAAAAGTCTGTCTTGTTGGTCCACTTTGTGTAAATTTGCATGCCAAGGCGAGGATGAGTTTCTTCTAAAAATTTATTGATTGAACTCACTTCTAAACCGCTATAAAACTGAAACGATGTTGCTTTGGTGTTCCATGGCGGTATTTCGTGTAAGGCCACATCAAATTCGACCAGTTTGTTAACTTTAGCAATAATAGCGTCGGTGTCGCTTTTCATTGTAAATAACACGCTTACTAATTTCTCGGTATCTTCATGAATATGATTAAGAAACGACGTGGCGAGTTTTTCGGCGGCTTCCTTAATGCCAATTAAGGAATCGCGATACTTTGCTCGTGTAGCAACATCTGTTGTAATTCGTGATTTTTGATAGACTTTTGCACAATCGTTCAGCTTTTTTTCGAGGATAGTAGTCGCTAAAGTTATGCCTTCTTTGGCAGAGCTTTTGCTTTCTTTCATTTTTGCATAAGCACTACTTAAATCTATTTCAGAGGTACATTGCTTTGCATCAGTGATTTTAGTTTGTTCTACTTGACGGTTTTTGATTGATATAACTAAGTTGCCGCTTTTTTCCGTTTGACATAAATTGAGTTGCAGCTGCTTTTTTACGCGTTCTTTTAAAATACTAGTGCGATCAAGTGCTAAACCGTTTAACTGCGATCCTTTTGTTTTGTCCTTAGCAACGCTTGCAAGCTCATCAAGTTGAGCAATCGCCTTAAATATTGAATCTAGGGACGCCTCAGCCTCGTCATTTAATTCATCTCCTTTTATTGGGCATTTATGTTGGTTAATAAATGTATTCAGCTTATTCGTCACGGCAGCATCAATCCCCGCTATTGATGTGCAGCTCTGTATATTCTGAATGGTCGCGTTATATTGGCCACTAATGACAGTAAATACAGCATCACCGTATTTCGCTTTAACGCCAATACCGTATAAGCTATCGAGTGACGCAGAGGTGTTTTGTAAAGATGTATCTAACGACGCGACGGATGTTGTGTTTACACCGCATGATGCTTGAGCATACACGTAGGTATATGTACTTGGCATAGTGTAAAGCACAATACTGCTAACAAATAAAATGAGTTTTTTGGTACACATGGTAGTTCCTTTTTAATGGTTGTTTATACCTGTGCACGTAAGCCCAACTTTCTCTCACTTTTGTAAAAGTTTTATAAAGATTTGTGTCCTTATCTCTTTTTTAAAAATAAATTATGCAACCATCAACTATACTTAATCGTAGTGTTTACTATAAAAAGTAACTTGCACAACCATGACTTTCATTCGCATTATCTGGTCACACTAGGGACAAATGTATGACTTTTTACAAAAATCCACAGATTTTTTCATTTAGCTATTCAAAAGTTTTTACGCTTTGTATTTTGGCATTGGGTCTCGCAATTAGCATGGCGTCTAAAGCCTTTTCACAAGTTAGCTTAACGTCATTGCCTAAAGATGAGCGTTATATTGAGCATGTTAATGAGCAATCAACACGGTCAGGCTTTGCTTTTTATGATGGTGCTAAAGATACTTATCGTTTGCGTTTGCCTGCTAATATTGCAAAACAAGTAGCGCTTAGTATTGACGCAGGTGACCTTACTAAAAATGCCATTGGTGGTTTTAGTCATACGCAAACTATCTATATTGGAAAGCATGCTTATGTGCTTAGCCACACGCAGGGCAAACTAACGGCGATTGGCGAGCTAAAAGGAAATGGTGAGCACTGGTATTATGTTGCTGATACAAAAAAGACAGTTAGCACCAACATTAATGCGCTTAATTTATTGTCGCCAACATACGAGTTCGATACTCATGGCATTGCACGACTTGCTACCCAAACAAGAAACAAATCTGCTGCGTCTGCAATAGTTCAAGACGTAGTAGAAGGACATACTATTGTTGACTTAATGTTGCTATACACACCAAATATTCAAGCTGAATATCCCGGTGAGATGGCGAATACACTCCTTGAACATCTTGTGGCAACGACCAATCAAGCGTTTGTAAACAGCGATGTAAGGGTGCAATTAAGACTTGTGCGAAGCGAGTTTGTTAATTATGTAAAACCCTCAAGTATTACCGCACTGACCGATTTAAGAAATGCGACGCAGAATAACGGAGTCGCTAACTCAGAGCCAAGTCTAAACAATGTGAATCGCTGGCGAAACGAAGTAGGCGCCGATATGGTTGCTATGATCCGAACTCACGACTTGAATGAGCGTGAAGTTTGCGGAATAGCGATGTTCCCTGATGACGAAAGTGATACTTTGGTCAATGTGAGTAACGTAGGCATAAGCGGTGGGTCTAATTGCATCAACACCTTTACTCACGAAGTCGGACATAATTTTGGTGCGGGGCATCAGGCGGTAAATGGCCAAAGCGTAGGTGCTTTAAATAACTCTGGCGCCTTACTTATTCGCGAAAAATTCAATACCATTATGTCATCAATTGGCACAGGCGATGAAAACCGTAACTTTAAACTCACCGTGTTTTCTAACTTAGATAACAACTGCGGTGGGCGAATTTGTGGTGATAGCGAGTTTGCTGATAATGCCTCGACTATTGAAGCATTTGCTGCTCAAAATGCGTCGCTGCGCGAACAAATAGTCCCCATTACCAACTTCTCACTGCCAATTAAGACCTTGCCCGATACCGATGGCGATGATGTACGAGACGACCAAGATGCATTTCCATTTGTCATTACCGAAACCCTCGACACCGACAACGACGGCGTGGGTGATAACCTTGATGCCTTTCCTAATAATCGATTTGAAACCCTTGATACCGACGGTGATGGCACGGGCAACAATCAAGACAACGACGATGACAATGATAATGTAGTTGATGCCCTAGACGACTTACCGTTAAACGCGCAAGAGTCGGTAGATAACGACGCAGACGGTTTTGGCGCTAATCAAGACGCGCTTGAGAATGACTTTCGCGAGTATTTAGACGTTGATAATGATGGTATTGGCGACAAGCGAGACCTAGACGACGATAACGATGGCGTAAACGACTTTACCACAGCCTCGTCATTGTCGGATGCAACTATAGTGGTGATGAGCGCAGATAGTAGCCAAGCGTTAGAATATGACGCGACAACAGGTGAATTTATTGGCGAGTTATTTGCGATGCCCAGCGGCAGTATTACTTTTAGAAGCGACCTTAAAGTGTCAAGTTTTGGCGAGTTATTCTTTATCGCATTTAGTGATGTTTATTCGTACGACCGACAGCAAAGTGTCATTAGCAAAGTGATTGACAGAGACGAACTACAAACTAATTTTCCTGCCCATCTTGCGTTTAGGAGCACTGATGTATTGGCGGTCAATAACGGCCTAGGTAATTCACATGTCGAAGGTTTTTCATTTACGGCAAACGGTAAAAACGCAATTTTTACCCAATCAAGCAACGACACTTATCGAGACTTTGAATTTATTAGTACTAACGAAGCGTTGATAGCCACACGGAATCAAAGTCAAATTCAAGCCCTAAATGTACAAACAGGTGGTATTCGCACAGTGGCTACTACCAGCATTAACGAGCCAGAGTATATCGCAAGAGACCAGAGCAATAATATTTATGTGGCAAATGGCGGTAATAATACCGTGGTTAAATTGACTTCTACTGGTGGATTTATTGGTGTAATTATTACCGCTAACGAAAATGGACTAGGCAAAATATCATGTTTAGAAGTAGGGCCCGATCAACATTTATATGTATGTAGTCAAACCACTAACGAAGTCTTTAAGTTTACGCTAGACGGCGATTTTGTAGAAATCTTAATTAGCGCTGGTGCAGGCGGACTAAACAAGCCAGTTAGCCTTGCTTTTATTGGAAAGCCTCTAGATCAAGCACCGCTTGACCCTAATAACGACAGTGACAACGACGGGACGGTAAACATCAATGATGATTTGCCATTAAATGCAAACGAAACTGTGGATACCGATGCCGACGGTATTGGTAACAATACCGATACCGACGATGACAATGATGGCATGACCGATACCTTCGAAATCCAGTTTAATTTTGACCCGTTAAACCCGGCTGACGCCAATCAAGATGCGGACAATGACGGGCGTTCAAATGTCGCCGAGTTTACCGGCGGTACCGACCCACGCGTAGCAAACGATTTTGAGCCAGAACCAGAGCCTGATAATGGCGGCGGTGGCGGAAGTTTGCCTTTGAGTTTGAGTCTACTGTTATTTTTTATGACGGTACGTAAATACGTACAAGTGAATCCGCAAAAGGAGTAGATAACTACTTATAAACGCTCATTTACATTTAGTTTGTTTTTAGATAGTTTATTAACATGGACATTTATGAACAAACCAGAAAGCAACAAAACCAATGAATGTATTTTTGATTTATAGCCGAGCGAATGTGAGTTAAGCACCTGATGCCTAACGATCGTCTAGAACACGAGCACTTACTTTGCCTATTGATTAAGGTTTCAAAAGGCGATGCTGAGGCGTTTTCGACTTTATACGAGATTACTAGCAGTCAGCTTTACGCCATAGCGCTTAAAATGCTAAAACAAAAAGAACTTGCTGAAGAGGCTACCCAAGAAGCTTACATAAAAATTTGGTATAATGCGTCAAGTTATCAGCAGCAACAGGGCACTGTGCTAACGTGGATGGTTAGCATTATTAGATATCGTGCGCTTGATATGCTTCGCTACTCAAATCGTCGAAAAGGCAACGAATTGGGCGAAGTTGCTCAAGAAACAGATAAGCTAGAAAGTACAGCCGAAACGTTTGCCACTACTAAGCTACATCATTGTCTACAAGAACTAAACGAGTCGCAACGGCAAGCTATTTATTTGGCATTTTTTGATGGTTTATCGCACGCAGAAGTGACCAGCACTGTAAATTCACCAATTGGCACTGTAAAGAGCTGGATCAGGCGAGGTCTAGAAAGCCTGCAAAGGTGTTTAAAGCGATGAATTATTCAGATAAAGAATTAATCCAAGCACTAGCAGCTGAATATGTATTAGGCACATTGCGCGGTCGTGCACGTGATAAATTTGAAACGTTGAGAGCGACGCGAGTAGATGTGCAACAGGCAGTTTGGTATTGGGAGTCTCAGCTCAATGATATGGCGCTTAAACTGGAGCCAAATGCGCCAAGAGAGGAGCTATGGCAGTCTATCAATAAAAAGCTTTCATTAGATTCCAAGCCAATCAAGCTCGTTGACACCTTTACGCAGCCGACACATGAAAGACCAAAATATTCACAGCCTCAAAAAGCAGCGAACAATATTTGGAAATTTGCTGTAGGTTTGTCGACAGCAGCATGTCTTGTACTCGCGATTATATTATTTAATTTTGTTTCTCAGATTGATACTACAAAGCAAGCAATCACGGCAGTTGCCATTTTTGATGATGCAGATTCAAAAGTTCTATGGTCAGTTGATGTAAAAGAAGACTCTCTCGAAGTTAAATCAACTGAATTGCTAACTCAGCAAACAAATAATGATTATCAACTTTGGATAGTACCTAAATCTGGTGATGCGCCGATTTCGATTGGCTTACTGCCGCAGGTTGGCGAGACCACGATTAAGGGTAAATTAGCCCTCGATCTAGATGATATTGAAGTATTGGCCGTTAGTATTGAACCCTTGGGTGGATCTCCTACAGGTCAACCTACCACGGTATTATTTGCGACAAGTCTTATTGCTGTTAGCAGCTAATTTTTTGTAAACCCACAAAACAAATATTATTTTTTTGCATCCAGTGTATGCACATAGACGTTTGGCTTTAAGAATTTGTATTTTTAAAACCAAAAGGAAGAAAAATGATATCCATAAGCTCTCGCCATTTTACACCCTCACAAGCTCAATATTCACGTAAATATTCAATGCTAACTATCGCTATTTGCGCAAGTCTAATAAGTGCAGATGTGTTAGCTTCTAGTCACCGAGAAGCGCCCAATGTTACGCGCTTTCCGACGATTGATTCGACTGACTATTATATTTTTAATAGTTATGAAGAGGGCCGTTCGCAGTACGTGACTCTTATAGCGAATTACATTCCTCTTCAAGACGCCTATGGCGGTCCAAACTACTTTCCTATGGATCCGGTTGCGACTTATAACTTACATATAGATACCGACGGTGATGCTTTAGAAGATATTACCTTTGCTTTTAAGTTTAAGAGAATGCTACCTAACAACAATATCGGTGCAAAGCTCATGGTGGGCCCGCAAGGCAATCAAAAAGAAATTGGCGTGCCCTTGATAAACATTGGTGCATTGAGCGCCGAGAACCAAGTCAGTGCAAATTTTGCGGAATCTTACACTGTAAGCATGATAGACGGTGCAGGCGTGTCGACCCCTGTTAGCAATGCAAGTTCTGGGGGCAATATATTTAACAAGCCGCTAGATTATATTGGCAACAAAACTTTTACCAACACGTCAGGCTACGAAGCCTACGCTAGCACATTCATGTATAACATAAATATTCCAGGTTGTGACACAATGGGCAGAGTCTTTGTTGGCCAGCGCAAAGACCCATTTGTGGTCAATTTAGGCGAAACTTTTGACCTTGTAAACTATGTACCTGTTGAAGGTGATAGTGCCCCTGGTGCCAGCGACGGCGCTGGCTTTCCAGGTGGAATTACTCAAGACGCTGCTAACGATGATTTGGCAGACAAAAATGTGACCAGTATAGCCATGGAAGTTCCTATCGCTTGTATCACAGGTGACGGCAATGGGGTCATTGGTAGTTGGACAAGCGCTAGTTTGCCGCAAGCGCGCATTCTTAACCCAAATGCAACATTCACCAAACCTGAAGTAAATGGCGGTGCAAATGTGCAAGTGTCTCGATTAGGCTCTCCTTTAGTGAATGAGCTTGTTATAGCGATTGAAGATAAAGATAAATTTTCTTCTGCGCACCCTGCGGACGACGGACAGTTTGCCGATTATGTCACCAATCCTGCTTTACCTGAGTTACTTAATATTCTATTTAAAGATGCAGTAAATACGACAATAGGAGCTGATTTACCCACACTTGCACCCACTAATTTTCCGCGTCAGGACCTAGTGGCTGCTTTTTTAACCGGATTTGCCGGCGTTAATCAGCAATCAAACGTTACGCCCTCAGAAATGCTTCGATTAAATACGGGAATTGCAGCCACTGCTCAATCTGAACAGTCGGCTTTTGGTGTCGCTGGAGATGATTTGGCTGGCTTTCCAAATGGGCGAAGACCCGGTGATGATGTCGTTGATATTGCTTTACGGGTCGTAATGGGAGCATTGTGCCATCCAATTCCTGTTAATGGTGAAATGACTAATCTGGGTTTATGTTCACCAGAAGATGCTGCGGTTGGCAATGTTGCATTCACTGACGGAGCACCTACTAATGCTTCGATGATGTCAGGTAGCTTCCCATACCTTGCTACTCCATTACCAGGCTCTGAGTAGGCGTATAGCCTTCTCAGATAAGGAAAATATTATGTATAAGACAAATTCGATAGCGATTAACCTTGCTACTATCATCTTGCTAAGCCTTAGTCTATCCGCTTGTTTTGATGATAATGATAACACTCAAGAGCTAGATAATAGCCCTCCTCAAGCACTCTCGGTGAGCCTTTCTACACAGGCCGAAACCGATATTGAGTCGAGCTTGCCAGCGTCTGATCCTGACAACGACCCACTTGTGTTTAGCGTAATTGTAGAGCCCACTTTTGGCAGCTTAATACTCAATAGTGATGGCAGTTATATTTACAAACCAAGTGCGGAGTTTACAGGCACCGATAGCTTTACTTACGCTGTCAGCGATGGTCAAGTATCAAACGTAAGTGGCACAATAAATATCGTCATTACTCCATTAAATGTATCTTTTTTGGAACAAAGTCGGCTCGCTTTTGGGCAGCGTGAAGATGCAACGCCAGTGAGTGTTAATGGGCGCTTGTTTACACAAGATGTATCGGGAACTAGCGACTATCAAGATTTGATAGATGCTAACGCTAACTAGTTCGCTTTTTGTTGTGTAATTAGACATTCACTTTTGACGACAAGGACGTTGTTTTTTTACACATTCTAAGATGCTTCTTAAGGATTATTATGTACAAACTTTCAATTATAATTACGTTTATTACGATAACACTAAGCCCGTTTACAAGGGCTCATGACTTTTGGCTTGAGCCAGAGAGCTTTCGAGTCAAAACCCCTTCAGCGTTACCAATAAAGTTTCAAGTAGGACATAAGGGGCACGCAAATGCATGGGATTTGCATTGGAAAAGAATAGTATCACTCCGTCAATATCAGACTTCAGGCATACTTGATATGAGCGCTTCTGTCACGACCACCTCAATGCGTGACGATGGTTCGGCCTTTGCTATTGTTAAAGAGCCCGGATCGTTTATTGTTGGTTTTGAGAGCTATCACAGCAAAAGTTCGCTGGGCGCCGAGCGCTTCAATAAATATGCTGAAAAGGAAGGGTTAAGGTTAGTTTTGGCGTCACGCATTGCGCGAGGAATGACCAATACACGAGGCAAAGAAATATATTCTCGTAAGGCCAAATCGATTATCCAAGCCGGTAGTGTATTAAGTGACAATATCTTAATGCCTATAGGGCAAACACTAGAAATAGTCCCTCTTGTTCATCCTTACCGATCTTCAGATACAAATGACTTTGGTGTAAAAGTCATATACAAAGGTAAGCCACTAAACAATGCAAAAGTGCGTTTGGTTTCACTAGATAACTCAGACATCAGTGATGTAATAATGCTAAGCGATAACCATGGTGTGGCAACATTCAATTTGGCCAAAAAAGGAAGTTGGATGTTCGCATCAGTTTGGAGCGTGCCACTGCATGATGATGATAGAGCAGACTTTGAAACATACTTTTCTAGTCTGACCTTAGCATTTTGAGTAAGGTCAGTTTTACTCGCTAGATTATGAACGTTAAAGCGTTAAAAGTGATAGCCAAAATTAAACGAATAATAGGAGGTGTCGTTTGTGGCACCTTCCCAGTCTATTCTTGACCACGTAGACTCTATGGTAAAAAACAAACCAAAATCAAATTCGTATTCGAGCGCTAGGTTTGCACCAATCATGGTGCCATTACTGTCTAGAGATACGTTATTTGTCATCACAGTTCCATCTGACAAGTCTTCGTTATTGCCGCTTGTAAAGGTAGACAGTTCGTTACCGCTTAAGCGCCCGTGTACTAAATAGGGGCCACCATAAATTAAAAAGTTTGAGCCCGCTCGATAGCCATTAATCCAAGCAATGTCTATTGAATAGGTTTCTTGTTCAAAATCTTGATTTAGTCGACGAAATGCTCTTTCACCAGACTCATCGACTTCAGGCGAAAAGCCATCAAATACTCGTGTGCCATCATCCGAAAATCTCGCTAATCCTAATGAGATTGCTTGAGAATAATTGCCAGCTTTGGCTGTGTCACTTGTGTCGCCATAAAACTGGTATTTAATTGCAAATTTTGCGTCATCTATAGTGGATAGCGAAATTTCTATTCTTGG
>CAYURD010000062.1:13535-22829 GCA_964446865.1 uncultured Glaciecola sp. | reverse complement strand
CTAGTTTTTCTGGCTCATCGGCGTTCGCGAACACACCCGCATGTAAGGAAAAACCCGAGGTTTGCAACAAAATAGTCCCTAACCATCAAATGTATATTCCAGATGAAATATGAACAACACTGATTGAATCACTATAAAAACCACACACTTTCGAATCGGTAACGACGACAATTAACAATCAGAACAATCGTGTATCTTCAGTACAATGTTATGTCAGCATTTTTACACAAACTAGCACAAGCAAATCCAGAAGCACATAAGCTATTGTAAGCATTAGCTTATTCAATATGGTTCAGAACTTTCTTTTGCTAGTAAAGCTGCACTATTTGAGCAGTATAAATCATTTAACAAACATAATATAAGGAATGTAGATGCGTAAATTCAGTTTACTACTAACAATGTTATTTGGCTTGTCTATTAGCGCACAAGCCGCAGTCATTGCGTTTGATGACCTAGAACTGTCCGCAGGTGCCTCGGTTACCAAAGATGGTCTAACTGTCAATACAACTACCGACACAGGCAGTATTTCTTCTATTGATTCTGGGGATTTTGCTGGATTATGGCTAGGTAACATAAGCATACCCGACCACACCCTGCTGTGTGTCGAAGATATCTACATATCTTGTTTTTGTAGCTAATTATAAAAAAGCCCCACCAGAAGAATCTGGCGGGGCTTGCGGAATATTTCTTAGTTTAGTATCTAGCTAAGTTTTACATTAACTTTACGTTGACGCCTCATTGCAGTAGCAATTGCACCAAACACTAGAGTCATAATAAATAAGTTTGCTGGCGCAGAAACATTTGTAACCACACCTCTTTGAACTGCTAGACCAAACACAAAGGATTCAGAGGTTGTGCCAATCTGCGTAGTAGTAAAAGAAGTAAGGTCGATTGTGTGTAAGAAGCCATCATTATCATGTGTAAAAAGCGTACCTGTCGAGTCGAAGCTTAATGCTTCACTGGACAAGTCGGTTGTACCAAGTAAAGTCGATAAGCCCGTCAACACATCAATAGAAAAAATATCGCCCCCATCAACACCAAATACAGAACCCGCTGCAAACATAGACCCAGCGATTGTCACGGCACTTGCAGAGGTTGTTAGTCCATCCGTAGTGCCATTACCCAATGCTCCGATTAAAGTAGAAGCACCTGTCACAAGATCAATGCTGTAAAGATTTCCATCAGCGGTAGCGTACCCTTCAGAACCGTCAGCGCTGACTGTAAAATCTTCTGCTGATATACCAGAAAAACCGATTAGTGCGGTAGCCGCTGTATTTGTATTAACTGAATAAAGGCTTTGTGACTCACGTTCAAACATATATAACTCACCGTTTGGCCCAAAAGCCATTCCTGTAGAGTCTTCATTCAAACCTAAGTCGCCAACAAAAGTTTCTATGTTTGTGTCGGTGTCAAATGAATACAGGTCGTTACTGAAACCGGCTTGGTAAAAAATGACCGATGCGTTAGCGGTAGCTGAAAGTAGCAGTGACGCTAGTGCTGTGATTATGACTTTTTTCATAATAAATCCTAGTTTAATTAAGTTGTGAGTTATCAACATTTATATTGTTATGCATTGGACACAGCAAATTTTGAGCCAATAAATTTATTGTATCATTTACAAGACCTTACAAAGCTTGAATAAACTAAGTGTAAGAAAAGCTGACAACTTTTATAGTGTAAATAGCAAAGGGGTAAGAGAAGAAAGCGCAGCACATTAACATAACGTACTTTTCCATGTTGCGTCACGCATAGGCGCTGCTCGCTAATCGCTGGACGGCTAATGTAACGACATAGCCTTCGTTATATTTTAACAAGTCATTGTTGCAAAATAGGATATCTTTTTGGCATTTAAGCGTTAGTTTGTCTTCTTCACGACTAGTTGCGTTGAATCGCAAATCGTCTAAGACCAACGAACAAGAAAACGAATAACAAAAACACAATGTGGCTAGATCCTCCCGAGCTACCGCCTGAATCAGGCTGAGGTGCTGGCGCAGGAGCAGGTGTTGGAGGCGGCAGTGGCGGAGCCGCTATCGCAGTCACCATAATATCCAAAGAGCTTTGCACGGAAGCAATACAACTGGCGTCAATATCAAATGGTAAATTTGTGGCCAATCACTTAGAAGCTTTTGATCACTGCCCAGTAACTAGGAGAGAGTTACGCGGACTAGCTGAGTCAAAAAAGCTAGAGCATAGATTTTATATCCCTGATGATGGTGAAACGTTAGAGTTTATCATCCCGTCATTTTGCTCTTAACCGTATGGCTTTAAAGACACTTCTAACACCACTTACTTTTAATGAATAGGCCAAAAAATGTACTAAATTTAAAGATATAAACAGGAAAAAGCTTATTCACAAATTGACAATATAAATAAAAGTAGGCGCCTTGAGCCTAGTACCATTGCACCACTTTTATAAAATCTCTATACTTTTCGTTTAGTCGGCGTCTGAGCTTCAGCTCATTCGGTAATCAATGATACGTCAATCTAGACTTTTCAAGAAGTAAAGCAAGGACTTGGAAGATTAAAAAACCTCAGGCCTTAGCTCTATTCCAGCAGAAGCACCTAATAAAAGCGCGACCTTAGACTTGGTTGCATAGTGGAGAGTATGAGTAAAGCAAAATTTCGAAAAGCAGCGGTTGACTACATCTTTTCAGGAAGTGACAAGTTATTAAGAGTATCGAGTCCTCCCAAGTTCTATTGGTACGTTGTTTTTGCACTTGTTGCTTTTACCATCTTTGTCGCCTCATTATTCATTATTCGCATTCCGATAAGCGTCCAAGCAAGCGGATTTGTAGTATCCGGAGAGAGGCATTTTCAAATAACCAGTCCAAGCAACAATCAAACTGTCGAAAAAGTACATGTTGTAGAGGGAACGCTAGTGTCAACGTCAACACCGCTTTTGACACTCAAAGATAGGAACATTTTACGCACACAAAATGAGCTTGATGCTATAGATGAGAGGCTTTCGCAACTTCAGAAACAGAGCGAACTTAGCTTTAAAGAATTTACAGCAAATGAAAATCGGCTCATGAACACAAAAATTGCTATTGAAGAGATTGTGAAGAATCTTAATAAAAATAAAATAGATGAAAGCGCAATATTGTTGAGATACCAAGAAAATGCAGACAACGGATTGATTTCACAACAGGAGGTCGATGTACAGAATCGCCGGATTAACGACATTGTGACTCAGATCTCACAGGCGTCATTACGTTTAATCAATACCAAAGCAGATATCGATGCACAAAGTATTCAATACGACGTGTTGAGTAGCGAGCTCAATGCTTCAATTGCTAATTTAAAACGTCAGCGACAGTTGTTGTTAAATGGCGAAATAATCACGTCACCTTGTGACTGTACGGTCGACAAAATACACACATTTGAAGAGATGCCTGTTCAGGCGAATAAGTCTATGATGTCGTTGTTACAAACGCAATCCGGCACTCGCGTTCAGCTTTTCATTCCAAGTACCAGTTATCGTCCATTGAGCAAAGGAAGTGAGCTCACATTTTCACTTCGCAGCTTCCCTCGCGCAAAGTATGGTAGTATTCGCGCCGAAATCGTTAATGTCTCATCTACACCTGTGCCTGCTAATATGCTAGATGCAAGCAACTTACCTCCTGGTGATTACTTTATCGCCACCGCATCTGCAGATGTTGATGAGCTGAATTTCAAGGTAACCACAGGGATGGAAATACATTCACAAATTATTACCGATAATTTGACCTTGGCCAGTATAGTTTTTGCTAGTTTTTCGGGTAAACACCAATGAGTATTTCATTTTTTTCGCGCAAAAACGCTGTCCCAATTGAATATCAACAAGAAGCGACAGAATGCGGATTGGCTTCATTATCAATGTGCTTTAGACATCTTGGGCTAGATACTTCAATTAGCTTACTCAGGCAAAAATACCCTGTTGGCCAAGGCGGCCTAAACATGAACGATTTGGCTAATATATGCCAAAACGAAGGTATGGTCGGAGATGTTTATCAGTTAGAAATTGAACACATGCCCGATCTTCCATTACCCGCCATATTGCATTGGGATCTTTCACATTTTGTGGTGCTCACTAAAGTCAGTAAAAAAGGGATCGTCATACATGATCCTGGTTTTGGCAAACGCATGCTCGACTATGATGAATTAGGCAAACATTTTAGCGGGTATGCAATTTCGATAAGTAGAGGGAAACAACAAGACATCGACGAAGCGCAAGCTGGGTTTGACGAAATAGCAAAAAAGGCCATTCCATCTTTGTCGTTTCGTACTATGTTCACAAAAACTCATGGTTTATTGAGTGGACTCTTTGGCATATTGATACTGATGATTATTATTCAGGCTTTAACCCTGTTATTTCCGCTTTTGACACAGACCGTTATAGATAACTTTGTGAGTGTGAGTAGTGAACAATATCTATTGGCAATTATCGCTGGTGGCGCAATGGTCGCAGTGTTTTTATTTGTGCTGGCATTATTACAGGGATGGGCCAGTATTCATATTGGGTATCAATGGCATAGTCTATACGCCTCTTATTTTTTCCAACGCGTCACACATCTTCCTATGAAATTTTTTGAGGCGCGAAGCGTTGCTGATGTGTCCAACAAGTTTCGTGTTCTTGATAAACTCAAAGCAGTATTTTCAGAGCAACTTGTTAACGGCGTGATAAGTGGTTTAATGGCAATCACCACGATTATTACTATGTTTATTTATTCGCCTAGCCTTGGCTCAATCTCCATTCTGTTTTTCGTGATTTATCTATGCATTAGGATCTACTTAATACGCAAAGAGACATATGCAACTGGTGAACATTTTACGCAATCCGTAAAAGAGACACATGTTTTTTATGAAACGGTAGAAAACATTCAAAGCATCAAGTTATTTGGTAATGAAAACAAACGATATCAAAGATATAAATCACATTACCTAGCTAAGATGAAAGCAACCATAAAATTGCAAAAGTTAGAATTATGGTATTTGTCGAGCAACAACTTGTTAGGTCAGGTTGAGAGATTAGTCGTTCTCTATATTGGCGCGATGGCTATCATCAATGGCAGTATGACCTTGGGGATGTTTTTTGCTTATATCGCTTATCGAGAAATTTTTGCAAGCCAAAGTAAATCACTAGTTGATAATGTACTCATGTTCAATGTACTAAAAGTCGATTTGCAACGACTTTCTGATATAGAAACTAGCCCAGTTGAAGCTCACAGATTTGGCATTGTTGAAGTTGAAGAGATAAAAGGGAGGATTGAGCTTAAGGATATATCATATCGTTTCCCAGGTGCTAGAGAGGATGTTTTATCAAATGTTGATCTAAGCGTTGCCCAAGGTGAAAACCTTGTCATTACAGGCCCTTCGGGAGCTGGAAAATCTACTTTGTTAAATATTATGATTGGGCTGCATCTTCCTACAAAAGGAAGTGTCTATGTTGATGGATTCAATTTACTCGACATTGGTCACATGAAGTACCGAGAGAATATTGCTGTAATATCTCAACAAGACAGGCTTATTGCGGGCACTATCTTAGAAAATATTATTATTGGTGATGAAAAAATTGATAAAGACAAACTTATTGAAGCGGCCACTCATGCCGCTATTTTGGATGATATTAGGCAGATGCCTATGCAATTTCAAACGATTGTCAGTGGCGGAGGGCAGTGCAACCTAAGTGGTGGACAAATTCAGCGAATCTTAATCGCGCGAGCACTTTATGCAAAACCGACTATTTTGTTCATGGACGAGGCAACCTCTGCCCTTGATGAGGCAACCGAACAACAGGTTATTTCTTCGCTCCAATCCCTTAATATTACAAGAATAGCTATTGCTCATCGAAAAGAGACAATTGAGAAGGCGGACCGGGTGTTTAGCCTAAAGTATAAATAAGTGTCAATTTTTTGTCGTTTTTTATTGCATTCTTAAAAAGCAAAACATATACTAAAGTCGAACTTAAGGTTCTAACGGCATTTCGCCACATGTTTAAATAATACTAAGGATGTTATTATGAAAAAAGTAGAAAATACGCAAGAACAAAAAGCTGTAACTGGTGGCATTCCAATTATTATTGACTTGTAAGTCATTGATAATTACCACTAGGTCGCTAGGCCTAGTGGCATCACCTCCATCCTCACACACTGCTCTCAAAGCTCATTAAGTAACAAATTCCATTATCTATCATTTCTGCTATTTAACCTAGGTAGACTACTATCAATTGTTTGTCGTTAACCTCCGACGAACAAAACAACTAGTCCAAGGTATTATTGTGATCAAAGATTGTGCAAAACGCTTAGTTTAATTAGTCAAATAATTGTCGTTTACATCCGTAAATCGATACGTGGCCTTATTTGTCTGTGTGAACCAAGTTTTTCTGGGATAGCTCAATCGACAAAATCCCTACAAAGTAAACACTTACCCACATTTCTTGAGCGTGAGTTTAACGATTTTCTGCGTTGCGGTCTCCTCGAGCATGGTTTTATTAGGGTCGTATGCGGCGATTGTAAATACGAGAAACTCGTTGCGTTTAGTTGTAAGCGCCGCGGATTTTACCTTAGTTGCGGCGCTAGGCGCATAGCTAAATATTTAGATGAAAGTTATATTTTTACAAATCATTGTTACAGAATAGAATATCTTTTTTGAATTTAAGCGTTAGTTTGTCTTCTTCACAACTATTGGCGTCGAATCGCAAGTCGTCTAAGACCAACGAACAAGAAAATGAATAACAAAAACACAATGTTGCTAGATCCTCCCGAGCTACCGCCTGAATCAGGCTGCGGCGCTGGCGCAGGAGCAGGTGTTGGAGGCGGCGGTGGCGGTGGCGGAGCCGCTATCGCAGTCACCATAATATCCAAAGAACTTTGAACGGACGCAATACCATCACTGACGCTAGCGGCAATGTTAAATGTCATACCAGCATCATTTGAGGAGGGACTGCCTGTCAGTGTATCGACACCATCGAAGCTTGCCCAACTAGGCAGGCCAGACAAAGTCAGTGTTAGCGGATCGTTGTTAGGGTCAGCAAATTCAAACATGAAATTTAAACTTTGCGCCTCTTCCACTGAAACCGAAGCATCATTGGTAAAATATGGCCTAACTTGATCAACACTTGGATCAGCAAACACTAATCTTCGAACGCTGTTTCGTGAGGAAAAATACACCTGCTTGCCATCAGCACTTACTGCAAGCCCTATCGATTGTTCTATCGATGCGTCGGCAACTGGACCATCAACAGCGCCTGGCGGTGAAGATTGTATGATGGTTTCTGTGCTGTCATTGGGGTCAATTTTTAAAATGGCGTTGTCACCACTGATGGCATAAAACACATTTTCATTTTCGTCAAACTGAATAAAATTGAGACCGCTGACACCTGTACTAATAAAAAGGGAAACGATACCTGATGGGGTCATCCGATACACGTCTCCAGAATTGTAGCTTGTGATATAAATATCACCTGAGCCATCTAGGGCAAGGCTCGATATTTGCGTAAGTTGTGATACCACGCCCAGTTGTGTAGCCGTTCCATTTGGATCAATCATTGTGACGGTGTTGGTTCCCTGAAAACTGCTCACATACAGATTTTGATTGTTGTCCCAGTCAAGTGCAATCGGCGTTAAAATGTTTGATGCAAAAGTACTTTGACTGCCTTGCGAATCAACTCTTATCACAGAGTTAAGATTGTACATTGCAACATACAAATTGCCGGAGTCATCAAAGCGAATACCGGCAGCTCCTCCGTTATTTGCAGCAACAACTATGCTTGAACTGCCATCTTCATCAATTTTATAAACAATTCCTGTATCGTAGTTTGAAGCGTAAATTGAGCCATCATAAAGGGCAACAGCATCTTTTGCAGACACATTAGAAATCGTTTCCACAAACGTGTCAGCATGTGCAATGCGAGCAATTACTATTGGGATTATAACAATCGCTAAGCTAAATTTTAATAGTGTTTTCATCGTCCTGTCCTTTGGGTCTTGTCGTTGAGTGCTTTTTTTTGTTGTTACCTTCCAATACATCCCTAACCACGACAACATCAAAGTGATAAAACCCAGTGTTTTTGATGTTTAAACAACTTAATTGTGATGATAAAGTTAGGTAGAATTCCTAGGGTAAATAAACGGTAGGAACTTGTGTTTTGTGGAGAAGTAAATGACTATGCAAAGGTTTTTTGGCGCTTTACTGGCATGGTCATTAGTTGGACTGATGCAGTCTCTAGCACGATATGCCGACATGAAAAACCACAACCCTGACACGTTGTTTTCATTGACCAATAGCCTGCTTTATATGCTGTCCTATTCTATTTGGATAATCATCACTGTGGTACTGGTGTTAGCTATCAAGAAGTTGCGCTATCCATTCTCGGTACTCTTATTGTTGCCAATTTTTATTGTGGGAATGGTTGTGTGGTTACCAAGTTATTTTGTGCTCGAATTTAGTGTGTCAGCCCTTATCTCTGGTGGATCTTTAAATGGGCTGGGCGACTACTTAGTGAACTTAAGGAGCTCTTTGGTGTTCTTTTACGCATTGGTGTATACACTCACCTTTGTTGGCTGTCTAGGCGTAAACTATGCTGACAAAACCAAATATTCTGAACAACAAAATATTGCCCTTCAACAGCGTCAAATACAAAACGAATTACTGTTGTCTCAAAAGTCTGTTCAATTAATGCAATCGCAGTTGGGTCCACATTTTTTGTTTAACTGTCTTGGAGCTATAAGCGGTTTAGCAAGACAAGACAACAAAGACAAAGTTGTAGAAGCTACTGCTCGAGTTGGTGATTTGCTAAGGTTCATCATTTCGAACTCTTCTGTAAATGTCATTATGTTAGACGAAGAGTTAGAGTTTGTAGAAGATTACATAGCGTTGCAGCAGCTTCGCTTTGATAAAAATACACTAGTAAGTAATAGCAACCCTTTTCAAGGGAATGGGACGGGTTTAAAAAATCTTAGAACCCGTTTAGGGCATGTCTATAATGACAAATATCAATTACAAACAAGAGCGCTAGATACTGAGTTTTCAGTTTTGTTAACGATACCTATCAACGAGTCAAAAAATGTTTAGAGTATTTGTAGTCGATGACGAGCGTATAGCGCAAAACAACATTAGTGACGCACTTGCGAATCACACAAATTGGCAAGTGTTAAGTGTTTTTTCATCTTCTGTTGGCCTTTTAAACAAAGCAAAAGAACTTAAGCCAGACGTTATTTTCCTTGATATTAAAATGCCCGGCGAAACGGGTCTGTCAATTGCGAAACAATTAATTGCTCTTCCCCAAGCTCCATTAATTGTCTTTGTGACAGCGTT
>CAYURD010000062.1:0-13435 GCA_964446865.1 uncultured Glaciecola sp. | reverse complement strand
CGAAACAATTAATTGCTCTTCCCCAAGCTCCATTAATTGTCTTTGTGACAGCGTTAAACAACACAATAACGCCAATTTAAAAGAATACCGTGATGAAATTAAAACAGGTATTGATTTGTTATTAGATGGCTTTTGAAGCGTATTTCTCAATTAGTTACTAAGTTCGCTTGCCCCCAAATAAGCGTAAAGCGGTCTGGTGTACCTAAGGACGGCTGCGCCCTCTTTTGAGGCCGAAAGTCTAGCTCACGCAAGTCTATTATCATCGAATTATCACCCATTTAATTATAGATATTTCGATGGGAAGAGTTTAAAATAAAATTATCACCCTATCTAAACTCTTTATTTCATTCTTAATAAAAATTGGAATTCAAATGAATTATGTTGAAAGAACAATCGAAAATGGATTGCTAGAAGAGCAATTTAATAAAATAGTGTCGGCATTTATCATAATTTACGGGCGCCGACGTGTTGGTAAAACTTATTTTGTGCGTAATTACTGTCAAAAAGCCAATATTGAATTATTAGAATTTACCGGATTATTTGACCAGGCAACTCAAAAACAACTCGAACATTTTATCGACCGACTCAACGACTTTGAGCTCGAGCCAGAAATATCTGCTCCAAGAAACTGGACTAAAGCGTTTAGCATCTTAAACAAATTCATAGATAGGCATTTTAAAGACCAAAAAGTGGTCGTTTTTTTAGACGAAGTACCTTGGATGGATTCTGGGCGTTCAGACTTTATTGCTGCAGTGGGTGACTTCTGGGATAACAGGATCCGTAATAACCCGAATAAGAATCTAATCGTTTGCGGCTCCGCAGCCAGCTATATGATGAATAAAATATTAAGTAACAAAGGCCCGTTGCATCAACGCCCAACGAAAGTGATCGAAATGAAGCCCTTTAATTTAGAGTTGACTAAAAAGTTGCTCATGCTTCATGGTTGGCATATACAAGATAAGTCAATATGTGAAACTTATATTGCTGTAGGAGGTGTAGCTAAATACCTAAGTGACCTAAGTAAATTATCAACCCCTGAGCAAGCAATCCATGAGGCATGCTTTACTCGTAATGGTAAACTATACAGAGAATATCAAGAATTATTTCATTCTCTTTTTAAAGAGGCAAAGGTTCATTACGCTATCATGGATACGCTCTCTCAGAGGTGGAGCGGATTAACCAGAACTGAAATCACAGAATCAATTAACTTTTCTGCGTCTAACATTAGCAAAGCTATCAATGAATTAGTTAGTTCGGGATTCATTGAGATACGCTCTGAGTTTAACAAAAAAAAACGAGGCGAACGTCTACTAGTTAGTGATATGTTTTGTTTTTTTCACCACAAGTGGATAAAGTCAAATAAAGTGCAAGATTGGACTGCAACTAGCAGAGGGCAGTCTTTTCGATCTTGGGCAGGATTCGCTTTTGAACGAATATGCCAAATGCATACCTACCAAATAAAAAAGAAGTTGGGTATTTTTGGTGTGCCCACTGCTAGCCATTATTGGGAATATAGAGGCAACGGAGATTCTGGAGGTGCTCAAATTGATTTGCTGCTAGAGCATGTTAATGGTAGCAAAAATATCGATATCATAGAGTGTAAATACTATGATGGCGAGTTTACTATTACCAAGGATTATTACGAAAAACTACAAAGAAAAAGACAGGTGTTTGATGAGCAAACGGGGAAAAAATACAATATACGCTTGGTAATTGTGACTACTGACGGTGTTGCTAAGAACCAATACTTCAATGCACTAAATGCAAATCTAGTCTGCTTATCAGATTTATTTTCATCAGAACCGTAGTGACAGCACCAAAAGTTTCAATGTTCGCTCAACTCCAAACCTGCCGAAAGCCCCTTGTATAGCCAAGGGTCGATCTGCCTCCTTAAGCTTTACTTTCTATCAGCCTTCTGCTTTTGAATGCAATACACTTAAAGTTTTATTTAAGTTTTCCTTTAATTGAGACCCAAGCAATGCAAAGTGAAAAAGCTCTTCATATCTCTGCTTTTTTTAGTGGGAAATCGCCGTTAGAAAAAGAGTGGCTATCGGCGGCTGTCAGTGCCAAAGGGGACATAAGGTCATAACAAGTACTGGTTTTGGTATGGTATAGTTTAGAATTTTCAATTTACGTGCAATATCTTGTTGGTGCTTTTTATTCATGAGGCTAGACTCCATGCAGTTAATCAAAATATAAACTGTCTATTGAAGTCGAGATTTTTATAGGTGTCGAGTTACCACATGAAGTCGCAAGCAAACCAACAGCCAAGGATAAGAATCAACTTTATAAGGAGTCAGTGAATTTCATTGCTCAATGCTATGCAAAAGAAGTAGATTTATCAGATCATACTGACATGAAAGGCAGTTTTATTTGAAACTTTTTCTTATTTATAAAAAAGCCCCACTACACGGCAGGGCCTTAGGACTAGCTGCAATCTAGGCTACTTGCTTCTTTCGCTTAAAACAAAGACCGGCAATGCCAAGCCCTAGTAGCAAAATTGATGTTGGTGCCGGAACGGAAATAGTATCATCGATCAAAATATTAGCTCCAAACAAGCTAAATTCACTATCTTCAACTGATGTTGGGAAGGCCAAAGTCCCACCCCTCTCAAATTTTCCTGAGCCAAAATTTGTGAGCAAAGGATCCACAGAAATACTGTCTACGAAAGTCCTAAATGGGTCCGCACCACTAACACCGGCGACTATGTATGATCCTGCATCCAAAATAATCGGACCGCTTAAAGTTTCAAAAATCCAATCACCAAAGCCTGACGCAGATGCTATGGTTGTGGTTGATGCGTTTGACACAATAGTTTGTGCCAGTAACGTCCCATCACTCGCCCACAAACCAACATCATGTGCTTCAGCAAGTCCGTCACCGCCTTCATCCCAAAAACCTAAATGAGTAACCGACACCGAAGATGTGACATCAAACCCCCAGCCTATTGTGAAAGAAGCATTAGTATTCGCAAACCCTCCAGAGACTATATCTACTCCAATCAATGCTGCGTTAGCAGACCCCACATACATGAACACTAAGAAACCCAATATTTTTTTCATCTTAAAATCTCGATTATTTTATCCTACACGTTTGTACTGCATGTTTAATGCAAATCCTGAGCCATGTCAGTAAACATTTGTTTTATAGTGTTTTTTATTTTGCTTTCTTAAAGAGTGTTAAATATTTCGACAGTTCGTATTCTAGTAATTTCCAAGATATTGGACGCATATTTAAACGTCTAGCACCTGACTATTCCGACGTTCATTACAGGAACGCATATTCGAATGTAGGGAGAATTAAAGCTATTTACTACCCTTTGTAACAGCTGTACTTATTATAAGGTTGGTTAGTTTAAATGTTCGTTTGAGGACACCTTGCACGGTATGTGAGTCTTCAAATTCATGCGTAGATAGGCCATTGGTAAAGAAAATTGTTTATCTGCATGTCAAAAACCCTACCATGAAGCACTTTATTTCTTATTATTGTATGTTGACCAGCTGTCTATGCACCAAAGTTGAAGTCGCGTTGGATTTTGAAATCGTTTGCATACTGTTCGTCATGTGGCGCACGCAAAGGAGATAATAGCGTTGTTTGTGAAGAAATAGGGTATTTATTATCTAAATGTGCCAATATTTTTTGAATAACAACAGTATCTATAATGCAGGCAATTATCGTCACATTGTGCTTTTGACATTTCTCGTATTCGGTAATATCAATATTGAAAACTTGGTCTTTCACTACAATGGCTGTTTAGAAAAAAATCAATAATGTTAGACTTAGTCACGCCCTTAACAAACATTAATAGTGGATTATTCACAAGGAACCTAATCATCAAACACCATCTCTATTCCCAAGCGACTTTTATAAAGAGTCTAATAATAATCTTATATATAATTTTGGCACAAGGCTGCGCAAGTAAGGCCACTCCGCCCAAAATAGAAACACTATTGCCCGGCCAGATTTTATTTCAATCGGCAATTTCTCCACAGAGCGTAGATAAGCTCATTAAACTAGCAGCGTCATCACCGGTTCCAATACATACTCTATTTATCAATAGCGGCGGCGGTGAAGTTATGTCTGGTTTGCGTTTGGGGCATTTTGTTCACGACAATAACATAAGCGTCATTGTGCGTAAGTTTTGTGCTTCGTCGTGCGCTAACTATGTGTTAACTGGCAGTCCACGGGTATATGTTGAAAAAGGGGCTTTAATTGGTTGGCATGGCGGTGCCTTACAAGCGATATATCAGCCCAAGTTTGGCGGTATCAATATGTATGATCGTGATTCGCGTGACATGATGATAGAGTGGCAAGAAAAGGAAGCTACGTTTTTCAAAAAGGTCGGTGTAAAGCAAATAGTCACTGTTTTGGGCATGATGCCTCAAGTCAACAAAATGCGTGACGCATCGCTTTATAGTTATGACCTCCAGACATTAACATCACTAGGTTTACAGATAGAATTTGAAGATGTTCAACTCGAAACAACGAGTAGTGGCAAAAAATATGTGCAAATTTTTAGGCTTGATGAGTTTGTTCTAAATGATCTACTTAAATTTCATCAAGAGGTGATGACCGAATATGAAGAAGCTATGAACAAAGAATGAGTCATCAAATTCAAAGCTTAGTTGATAACTTATTGCCTTGGCTTATGTCATTGGTATTTGCTTTGGCTGTTTCGTTAAACTTTTTAAACCATTATTACTATTTATTGACATGGTTTGCCTTCGTACCTTTTTTATTTGCACTAGATAGCATAAACAACAACGGCAGTGTTTGGGCAACATACGCGCTTGGCCTGTTTGCTGGCCTTGTGTTATTTGCAAGCGGGACTTATTGGGTCTATGACTTTATTGTGATTTCCAAAGGCTATAGTGCACCAGTGTCTTTACTTTTATCGCTTGTGTATTGGCTTTATTGTGCGCATATGATTGTGGTTATCGCGCTGTTGCATCGTTACTTACGTCGCTCAATTCATCTTATTTGGGTGTTTCCTGTGATTGTGTCAGTTGTTTTGGCCTTTTACCCAATGGTCTTTACGCTGCACTTAGCCGAGAGCCAAGTTAATTTTACGACGGCTTTGCAAGCGATTGACTATACCGGCGTGCATGGGCTTAACTTTATTATCGTTTTGTTTAACGTATTAGTGTTCTTTGCACTGCGCAGATTATTCGCGTTATTAGTTACTAGTAATACAGCAAATAGCCTGCAAGCAACACGAGTGAGCTATTTAAGTGCTTCATTACTGTTGGTATCTTGGTTTATTTACGGCTTTGTGAGTACTGAACATTGGCAAGACAAGTTAGCAGATGCAAAAACGCTAAAGCTTGGCATAATTCAACCAAACGAAGTCCCTATTTTAGGACGCTCTCAAGCTTATGCTGGGTATTCAAAAGGATTTCCGCCCTCAATGGATATGTCGCAGCGGCTTTCACAATTAGGGCTCGATTTAATTGTGTGGCCGGAAGGGCAATATAAAGCTTATTACGACAATCAAAACCTTAAGCAAGCTTATCAACACAACGTAAAAAAGATGGCAACGCCCCTTATTTTTCAAGATTTTGAGAATATTATTGACCCCGTTAATGGTGAATCACGAGCGCAGTATAATTCTGTTGCTTATATAAACGAAAATGGAGAACACACAGTGAGTTACCGTAAAATAAAGCGAATATTATTTGGGGAATACTTACCCTCGGGTTGGTTAGGTGAGTTGCTTAAGCCATTTACCGGTGAGTTTTTAAACGAGATAAGCGCAGGCAATGAATATCAAATTATTGAGCACCCTAAAATGCGTATATTGCCGCTTATTTGTTACGAAACGACGTTTGTTGAGTTTGTCGCAAACGCTGTTAACCAAGCGAATGAAGTGCCGCGTAATAATAAGCCCAATGTGATTGTTGCACTATCAAACGACGGTTGGTTTGGCTCTATTCATCAAGCTAAGCAACATATTCTTGCATCTGCACTGCGCGCGATAGAAACAAGAACCCCCTTGGTGCATGTGGCTAATAATGGCAGCTCAGTATTGGTATCGGCGGCGGGTGAAATTGTTTATCAAACACCTTTCGGCGAAGCAGGAGGCTTTGCTGCCTCTTTGCCTTATACAGAAAATCAGAGCCGTAGTTTTTATAGCCAATATCCATTTTTAGTAAAGTATTTTTCGCTTTTCATATTAAGCGTACTCCTTATTAATAGATTGCGTAACGATAATTAGTCTGGCTTGTAGTTTAAGCGGCCGCGCTAAGGTTAATCAGCATCGCTGTAATATTGTCTCTACCACCAGCACTTTTAGCGCCAGCAACTAAAGCTTCAGCCCTGTCTTCTTGCTTATCATTTTGCTTCATAATATGTTGAATTTCATCGACACGAAGTTCGTTATGAAGGCCATCTGTGCATAACAAGAACTCAATAGTAGGATCACAATCAAATTCCACGGTAGATACGTTGAGCGTTTCACGCGAAATTAGCCCTAGAGACTGAGTAATTACATTACGTTTTGGGTGTGATAATGCCTCAATTTCGTTAATAGCCCCCATATCGACTAATTCTTGTACCACAGAGTGGTCACGAGTCAGGCACTGTAGGTTATTGCCACTTAACGCATACGCACGCGTATCGCCTACCCACCATATATGGGCTCTTAAGCCAATGATTTGGAGGACGACGACGGTAGTGCCCATGCCTGCTTTGAGTTTGTTAATGCGGGCAGTACGAGCAATATTCTGATGTGCCAAGTTGATTGCACTCAAAACCGGTAAGCCCATGCTAACTTTTTCGGCAATCGTTGCACACGCTAGTTTACTAGCTTCGTCTCCCTTTTCATGACCACCCATACCATCGGCAACAATCCAAAGGCCAATATCTGGGCGGCTAATATATGCGTCTTCGTTATGAGGTCTTTGCAAACCCACATCGGTGCATGCATAACTAGCAAAAGATAGATTTTGTATCATCAACGATTCGCCCATTCTTATAGTATTGCTTGCAGTTTATCTCTCGCATTGTTAGCACGCACAGAGTCTTCACCAAAAATCTTCACATACAAAAGGATACTCTTTTCTTTGTGTTCTTTAGCCAGTACTTTGTTACCTTGCTCATGATGATTTAATGCAAGATAAAAGTGTGCGTCTGCTGCAAGCCAATGCCCGTCAGGTCTGGCTGTAGTCGCAATTTGTAAGGAGTAATTTAAATTTTCAATCGCCTCGCTATGGGCATTTTGATAATGCAAAATTTTACCCAATAAACGGTACGGCCTTGCCATATCTAATACATCGTCTGACATATTTGCCTTCATAACAGGCAAGGCAAAATTTGCTTTCTCTAAGGCCTGGTCATACTGGTCGGTGATTATATATAAATCAGCTAAGGCCATGGCGTTTGCCGCAGCAAACACATGATCATTCCCAAGGCTATTCTCAATGATTTTGCTCGACTCAATGCGATGCTTTATTGCTTGCTCTATATTACCCTTGTTTTGAGCAATGTTTGCAAGATTGCCCAAACTAGCCGCAATTTCAGGATGGCCGTCAGGATATAAAGCCACTCGAATATCATATGACGCTTGTGCCATTTTTTGTGCGCTGTCATAGTCTTCTAAGTTTGAATACAAACTAGCGAGTTGGTTTAGGCTATAAGCGGACTCTAAGTTTATCTCGCCATAGGCTTGTTTAGCATAATCAACTGACTTATTTAGCATGAGTAAAGCTTCGTCATTTCGAAATAACTCACGGTAACTTATGCCTAACATGCCATAGACCGCGGATAAATCATGGGCACTATTGATATCGTTGTCAGTGGCAATTTTCAAGGCTTTTTCGGCTAACGCTAGTGCTTCAGGTTCGTTTGTATATGAAACATTTGCAGATTGATAAATCAAAGCCCTAAAGTAACGCGTTGCAGTTTGGCTTTCAATATTGCCCAACACTTTGCTTTCGTCGTAACGCTGCTGAAGTTGCACAAGAACAGGCTCTAGGATCTCGAATGCTAACTCATATTTTCCAGCAATATATGCAATGTTTGATTGCGTAGCAGCAAAACGAAAACGCAAGTTAATAGGCAAAGAATCGATGCTCGACAGGGTTTCCTCTGCAGAATCAATAAGCGTTTGTGCTTTGTCATATTGTGCAAGTGAACGATAAACGTCGGCCAAAGAAACGAGGATATCGCCACGCAATAGCGGGTCAAAATCGGCGGCTTGAACTTGTTGAGTCGCGGTATCGACCAAATCGCTTGGCGTTATGACAACATCGCCACTATAGAGTGGATTTGCGCTTTTAAACATATCAGTCAATAAACTTGTAACTTGATAAGCATTATTGGCCTCTCGGACCGCGTTGTCTGCCTCTCGTAAAGCCTTATCTCGTTCTTGTTGGATTAATGATGACTGATAATTTACTGTGAAGGTAAACGCAATTAGACATACAACAAAAACAGAGCTTAGCACTGAAAATGCTCTGTTGCGCTGGACAAATTTTTGTACTTTATAAGCCTTGCTCGTCGGCTTGGCTAAAATAGGATAATTGGTTAAATAACGCTGAATATCTTGTTGTAACTGCTCTACAGATGCGTAGCGTAACTCAGGCTCTTTCTGTAGACCTTTTAGAATGATGGTATCTAAGTCTCCTACCAATGTGGAGCGCATAGCCGACTGTTCTAGGCTGTGCAGTGATGATACATTTGCGCTGGGTTTTGTTGGCATTTTTTCCAAAATCCAATCTTCAACTTCGCGACTGGTGGCTTGTGTGGTGTCAAAAAGTGCTTGTTCGGTTAGCATCTGATACAACAAGGTACATAAACCATAAACATCGGTCCGTGTTGTTGCTTTTTCGCGGCGCACTTGTTCGGGTGAAGCGTTAGAAGGCGTCATCACGCGGGTATCTACCTGCGTTAGACTTTGGTCGGCTGGTAACTCTTTGTCTTCAATAAGTTTGGCAATGCCAAAATCGAGTAATTTTACGGTACCTTCTTGAGTAACCAACACATTTGATGGCTTTATATCACGGTGAATAATTAAGTTTTGGTGTGCATAACTCAATGCGTTTAGTACCTGCTTGAACATATCGAGCCGCTGCGCAACACTTAGTTTATTTACGCGGCAATAATCAATAATATTTGTTCCTTCCACGTACTCCATCACAATATACGGCAAGCCATTTGTTGTCTCGCCACCGCTAATTAGCTGCGCGACATTAGGATGTTTAATGGATGCTAATATTTGCCTTTCTTGACGAAAGCGTTCGATGGTCTGAGGCAGCATAAACTGGGCTTTAATTATCTTAATTGCGACGCTTTGTTCAAACTCTGCATCTTTGAGCTGCGCTAAATACACGACG
Organism: uncultured Glaciecola sp.; assembly: GCA_964446865.1. Taxonomy (GTDB): domain Bacteria; phylum Pseudomonadota; class Gammaproteobacteria; order Enterobacterales; family Alteromonadaceae; genus Glaciecola. The sequence continues at coordinate 4,103 of CAYURD010000062.1, read as the reverse complement.
CCCATGCCGCCCTCGCCTAACACGTCTTGCACTTCGTACTCGCCAATGCGTTGCCCTATTTGCACATCGGCTGAATAGTGCTCGTCGACTTTGTTGTTGAGCATATCCTGTGCCTGGGCACCGACTAATTTTGAAACGGCATGATCAGATTGACTATCTAAAGACTCACCTTTTAGCAAGCCCTCTACCAGTTGTTTGAGTTCAGGCAAATCTCCACAAGCTGTGTCAAGCGCATCAGATTGCGCCGATTTAGGCAAACTGCTTATGTGTAAAAAAATCTCTTTTGCTTTTTGCCAATCATCATTACTCATGACTTGCTCCGTTGTATTGCAGTGGTTTTTATCACTAGTATCAAGGCTGTTATTCGCATTTAATCGACATCGGTCAACTGATTGAGCACCCATGCTCTAGCTACCTTCATGTCACGTTCAACCGTGGTGAGCGATATCTCAAGTACGCTCGCTATCTCTTGATTAGTTAGCCCCGCAAACAAGCGCATCTCATAAATTCGTGCGCCGCGCTCATCAAACTGACAAAATCGAGTTAATACTTCGTCGAGTAATACTAATGAGGTGGTATCTTGTTGGTCTATCAATACTTCATCGTTAGCGGTAACAGCAAAGGCTTGTGCGCTGCGTTTATTTGTCATTTTACTGCGAGCATGATCAACCAAAATCCTGCGCATATGAGTGGCTGCTAAGGCATAAAAATGTAAAGGGTCTTTTAATTCAACATTTGCCTTAAGCAAGGATAAATAAGCTTCGTTTACTAGCGCTGTTGCTTGTAGGGTGTGCGACGCATTTTCTTTGTGCATATATTGATTGGCAATTTTGTGTAGCTCATCAATAAGCAAAGGTAACTGAGCATCATTTTCTAATACGTGCTTTGCTACGGGTATGTTTTGCTCTATATTTTTTTCTTTATTCGGCATTTCAAACCTTACAGACATGCTCACTTAATCACCTAACATACGCTCATTTCTTGCTCGGCTCAACTGGCTTATTTTAGACTGAGTTTATACTCATTTATTCAGTCTTTTAAACCGCCTTAAAGATAAATTGAGCTTAAAAGAAGGAAGCCATACACAATGACTTCCTATTTCCTTTAGCACAAACTATGCACTAGTCTCCTCGTGCTAAACCAACAAACACTTGGTTTGAACTTGCGTTTCGCACCCATATAACATCTTGCCTGTCATCACCGTTTACATCAGCTAAATGCAAAGTAAACAATGACCAATCTTCAGACTGTGGCACGGTTTGCGACTCGCGGGTAAATGAGAACTGGTCAGAGCCTGGTATCGATAAACCAACGGCCACGTTGTTGCTTAAAGCATCGATAGTACCTTTTTCGTTGACGATTAAATCGTCGGTTCCATCGCCATTAACATCGGCTAAATAAAGATCGGGAGAGACGGCCTCGCTCTCACCAAAGAATGGGCTTAGTGCAGCGTGATCATTTGGGTCGTTATAAAAGGTGAAGCTGTTTGCTAAAAACCCATCTACTTGTCTTTGCACACCTAGGCGCGAATAGATGCCAAAATTTGGAAACGATGAACGTTGTCTTGGGTACACAATATCCGTTCTGCCATCGCCGTTTATATCGCCTGTTAGGGCGGTATAAAAACTCCAACGGCTACCGTCACCTAATGACCGGGGCGCGCTTAAACCAGTCGATGTACCATTTCGATAAAACACCGCATTGTTTCTAGAAATGTCTAGGTCTAAAAGAGCATTCCAAGCAATATCATCAAAACCATCCCCATCAAAATCATCAATAAAGGTGTATTGATAATTGGTAAAACTAGCGTCAATATCAAAGGGCCCAGTTCTTACAAATAAATCATCGGTGCTAAGATCAAAGCCATCAACCGAGGTATCAACCGCGTGAGCAATATATGTTCTATTCACACTTGTGCTATTAGGTACGTTGTTCCACACTAAGTCTTGACCGCGTGCTGCGTCCATTTGCCCCACATAGCTTGCGTAGTTTTGCCATCCGCCTGTATTTTGCGATATATCTTGAACGGCTGAGTGCACAAAGGTATTTTGACCGTTGTCATCTTCTTTATAAAAAGAAACAAACACTTTGTTGCCACCCCGGTCAGCGTTGATGATGTTAAGCACAATGTCCTCCCTTGAATCATTGTCCACATCGGCGACTAACAATCGTAGTTCGCCTGTTTCACCCATCATATTAATGTTGGAATCTTGTATTAAGGTTGCAAAACTACCATCACCTTCAGATAGCGCAACAGCAAACTCGCCAATGCCAGAAGCATTAGTATTTACCCAAATAATATCGTCGCTACCATCTCCATTAATGTCGGCAAACTCAACCGCTTGACCATTTCCAGTAAAGTTTGGTGTAAAGCTTTCTTGAGCCTGAAATGCAAAGGTTGCGTTGTCGGCGACTCGCTCAATACACGTTGTTCGGTCGTAGCTGGTTAGCTCTTGGGTAACGGCTAAACGGTTGTCACTGGTGCTGCGTAATTCAAACGAAATAGGCACAGCATCGGCGGCGGTTACCGGTACATTAAAATAGTCGGTCCAATCATTTGACTGTAACATACCGCGTGTGGCCTCAGCTGAGCCGCCTAAATAACTCAAGGTTGTCGATGAGTTTTCACGAATGGTTTGTGACCTAACAGCAGCGTCTCCTTGAACATCTACCGCCGGGTTTGAATATTTAAACTCAATAGCTGCTCGCATGTCTTGTTCAGAATAGTTAGAAGTAAAGGTTGAGGTGAGCATTCTGCCGTAGGTGACTTGTGCAACATAAGCAGGGATATTGCCTTGCCCCATGCGCCCTGCATCTTCTAATTCTCTTATTTTTTCGGGCGTAAATTCATCGGTAAACCAGTCTCCAGGCGTTTGTGGCGCTTCAATTTGTACTGTGTAAAGGGTTTCTTTAAATACGGCAGCGACCGAGCTTTGTTCAGTTGTTTTACTATACGAGCCTGAAGCACTGGCACTAAAACCAAAATACCGGCCCGAAAAACCTGCACTTAACGCTCGTTGTTGCTCATTTTGATAGGTTTCGACGGTTAAATTACCTCTTGGCTGCGTACAGTCTTGTCCAAGTGATTCAGCCTCAGCTAAAATTGCGCCCACGGCACTGTTTACGTTAGCTTGCGTAGGGGCTACTTCTCTGAAATTGTTCTGGATAGCGCAGGCCGGAATAGACACATTTATCGTATTACGCTGGGCGATAGTCAAAGGAAGAATATCGCCTGCCGCGTTACCGTCTCGGATAGAGCGGCCTTCAACAAAGGCCCCTGGATATAGAATATTCGTAGGAGCGGCAAACATAACGTACTCTTCTGGTGATTCAAAAAAATCGACCGTTTCGGTAGTGCATACTTGAACAATACCCTCGTTATCTTGTATCTCCTCAACAAGTGCTGGTTGAGATGTATCGACGATTTCTCTACCTTCGTCTGCTTCGTCTCTTTCTTTTGGGGCAAATTCACTCCACTGGGGTAAGCTGTTCATAAAGGTCGCTTTATCTGGTCCAGCTGTTGGTGTAGCAGATACCGTGAGTGCAGAAGATGAGATAGCACTGCCATTAACGGTGCCTGCGCTTGCCACTGGGGTTACCCTAAACCCTATTTGTCCGCCTTCGTCATTTGCTAATATCGTGTAAGAAAGTGATGTTGCTCCTGCTATTTCACTCCCATTTAATAGCCATTGAAACGCAGAGTTTCCTTCTGCGTCATTTTCGGCATCGGTATAGTCGTAGCTAGCATTTAATATGTCACCAGCAATCACTTGTCCGCCGTTACTGTCGACCACCATGACATTCGTTGCAACAGGTGCATTGTTTGGTGTTGGCGGCGGTGTTGGCGTCGGTGTTGGTGTTGGCGTTGGTGTTGGCGTTGGTGTTGGTGTTGGCGTTGGTGCAGGCGTATCGCCACCACCGCCTCCACCGCAAGCGCTTAGTGCTGCGACACAAAATAATGCTGAAGTTAGCATTTTATATTGTTGTAATTTGCTCATGATAGTGTCCTTTATGTATTAATAATGTCCAATTGCTTATGCGTTTCGAATTGGGCTTATTTACACACGCGAGATTAAAGTGAGCTTACCTTCATTTTTTTTGAA
>CAYURD010000061.1:4405-22850 GCA_964446865.1 uncultured Glaciecola sp. | reverse complement strand
ATACTTACCTGCATCAGCATTTTCTTTACCATTAATGATTTGATAGAATGCTGTAATTGCTCTGGAATCTTTTGAGAATACTACAACTTTATCCCCCTTAGCTAGATTTAAATCTATATTTTTGAATAACGTTTCTCCATCTAAAGAAGCAGATAAACCTTCAATATTTAAAATTTGATCTCCTGCTTCACGTTCTCTTTCAAAAATAATAGCAGGATAACGTCTACTAGAAGGTTTTATATCTGAAATATTCAATTTATCAATCATCTTTTTTCTACTAGTTGCTTGTTTACTTTTAGCAACATTAGCAGAAAAACGACGTATAAATTCTTCAAGTTCTTTTTTCTTTTCCTCCGCCTTTTTGTTTTGTTGAGCGCGCTGTTTAGCAGCTAATTGCGAAGATTCGTACCAAAAGGTATAATTACCTGAAAAGTGTGTAATCTTTCCAAAATCAATATCAGAAATATGTGTACAAACTGCGTCTAAAAAGTGTCTGTCGTGAGAAACTACAATTACACAGTTTTCATAATTCGCTAAAAAGGTTTCCAACCAGGTTATAGTTTCATAATCCAAATCATTGGTAGGCTCATCCATTAAATCTGATTTAACTTCGGCAACAAAGCTGCTTTCTAGTACGCCTGCTCTATCACCACCTGTGGCGCTCGCCAGTGCTTTAGCAATATCGTGTCCTTGGCCTTGCGGGTCGTTTTCTGGGTGCACTGCAATTAGGGTTGGCACACCAAATCCGCGTTTGTATTCCTCGCGTACTTCAGTACCAGGACATTTAGGTGCACACATAACAACCGTGATGTCGTCGCGTATTTGTTGGCCTTCTTCAACAATATTAAAGCCATGAGAGTACGATAGGGTTGCGCCTTTTTTCATAAGAGGCATTACCGCTTCAACAACGCTTGCGTGCTGCTTGTCAGGCGTTAAGTTGTAAACTAAGTCGGCATTAGGAATTAAGTCTTGGTAAGTACCTACTATAAAACCGTTGTCACTTGCGCGAACAAATGAATCACGCTTTTCATCGATAGCGGCCTGTCTTAGAGCATAGCTAATGTTCAAGCCAGAATCGCGCATATTTAAACCTTGGTTTAAGCCTTGTGCGCCGCAGCCTACGATAACAATCGATTTCCCTTTAAGTACGTCACAACCTGTTGAAAATTCTTCGCGCTGCATAAAGCGGCATTGACCAAGTTGGTCTAGCTGCTGTCTGAAAGGTAAACTGTTAAAGTAATTTGCCATGTTGATTCCGTGCATGCTAGTCATGCGTTGTTAATTTGGTTAGTCTTTTACGACCGTGATTTCATCTTATCAAACTCCGTTGTTTTGAAAATTGAATTGTTTGCAATTTATTGTTTCATTATATGAAATCATGCTAGTGTTGTCTTAACGTTATTGAAAGATAGAATAATATACGAATGGATATTAAGAGTTTGAAGCAGTTTCAGCACTTAGCGAATAGTTTGAGTTTTGCGAAAACGGCCAACGCGATGTTTGTTTCTCCGCCTACGCTTACGCGCATTATTATGCGTCTCGAAGACGAATGTGGCGTGAGTTTATTTTTACGCAATAACCGCAAAGTACAACTGACACAAGCCGGCCAAAAGTTTTTAGCTTTTGCAGATGAAACGGTTAAGCGATACCATCGATTACAGCATGATTTAGATGTACAAAAAGAAACGCTTAGCGGCGAGTTATCGGTTTATTGTTCGGTAACCGCAGCACAAACATATTTACCCAAAATACTAGACAAAACACGCGAACGTTACCCATCGGTAGATATTCAGCTAGACACAGGCGATCATGAACTGGCTATTACTCGTTTAGGTCAAAACAAACACACCAGCGAAGCTGATTTGGTCATCGCCATTCATACCCCAAACTTTCCGGCTCACGTGCATTTTCAATCCATTGATACGGTACCTTTAACACTTATTGTGCCTAGTGCTTGGGATATAAAAGACTTATCTGAGGTGAGTTGGCATGATTCAAAAGTCATTATGCCAGCGCGCGGCCCGTCTCGACGAATTGTTCACCATTGGTTTGCCGAGCAAAATATTCGGCCCAATGTGTATGCAAAGGTGTCTGGGAATGAAGCGATTGTCTCTATGGTATCTTTGGGCCTTGGCATTGGTTTTGTCCCTCGTATCGTACTTGAAAATTCGACCGCTAAGAATAAAGTACAAAGCGTATCTGTTGATAACATCGAGCCATATCGTTTGGGCTTATGCTTTTTAGAAGAGCGAGCAAACGAGCCATTGATTCAGTCAATACGACAGTTGTTTGGAAATTAAAATAGGCTGTTCTTTAGGTACGGTGTATCTTTTTGTCTTGGTGTATTTTATGTTTCGACCAACTGCTTTAATAGCTTATCAAAGTTTCGGTAAGATAATGCCTCACCAATATGGTGTTTTTCGATATTGGCAGACGCTTCTAAATCAGCAATTGTTCTAGCGACTTTTAAAGTGCGATGAAATGAGCGCATAGATAAACCTAGCGCATCGATTGCTTGGGTAATAAACTCTTGGTTGGCGTCACTTAATTTTGCATACTTGTCGAGTTGTTTGTTAGTAAGGCTCGCGTTTAAACAGCCTTGCCTAGACATTTGTATTGCCTGCGACTTAGATACTTCTTGCTTAACTTGTTGACTGCTTGTTCGTTTTACATTTGCTCCTGTTTGCGTTTTTAAGGCTTTAGCAATATCAATACGAGGTACGTGTACTTGTAAATCAATCCGGTCAAGCAATGGGCCCGACACTTTATTTAAATAGCGTAAAATTTGGTCATGATTACAGCGGTTGTCATCTATGTCTCCGCTAGGGCTAGGATTCATAGCGGCAATTAACTGAAAATCAGCTGGGTAGGTGGTTTTATGACGGGCTCTCGATAAATTAATTTCGCCAGTCTCTAAGGGCTCTCTGAGTACATCAAGCACATGGCGTCCAAATTCTGGCAATTCGTCTAAAAACAATACACCCTTATGAGCGAGTGTAATTTCCCCCGGCATTGGGTAGCTTCCTCCACCAACAAGCGCTGCAGCAGAGCTAGAATGGTGGGGTTGTCTAAAAGGTCGCTGTTGCCAATTGTTAATATCGACCTGCTCGCCTACCACCGAACGGATGGAGGCCACGGTAAGTGCGTCTTGCTCTTGTAGGTCTGGCAATATTGACAATAAGCGACTCGCCAACATGCTTTTGCCGGTGCCAGCGGGGCCAAAAAATAACAGATTATGTGAACCGCTGGCACATATGGTAAGTGCGCGTTTAGCGTGTTCTTGGTCGATGATATCTGACAAATCACCATATTTTAGGCTGTGATGCGATTGTCCTTTAGATGGATGGCTTTGTAAGTCGCTTTGTATATCATTTAGCTCAACGGTGTCTAAATATTGTTTATCGATTAAATGTAAATACACGTCCCACAATGTGCTCGCCGACAACACATGCGCTTTGCTAACGAGTGCTGCTTCTTGTGCGTTCATTTCGGGCAATATGAGCTTTCTGCCAGAACTTGCTGCCGCAAACGCCATTGGCAGTGCCCCTTGTACACTTCTTAAATCTCCCGATAGCGCTAACTCACCAACAAACTCATAGCCTTCTAAACAACCAGCACCAAGACCTTCGCTAGCGCAAATAATCCCAATGGCGATGGCTAAGTCAAAACGTCCGCCGCCTTTTGGTAAATCGGCTGGTGCCATATTAACGGTAATGCGTTTGCTAGGAAATTCAAATCCTGCGTTTATCATGGCACTGCGCACTCGATCGCGTGATTCTTTTACAGTGGTTTCAGGTAAACCAACTAGGTGAAAACCGGGCAGGCCATTGCTTAAATGAACCTCAATGGTCACAAGCGGAGCATCAATTCCTAAGTTGGCGCGAGTATAAACAATAGCGAGATCCATTCGCAATATTCCTTTATTTGTGAGTATTGTTCATTTTGTACTAGTATGTTTTGGTCGAATACTGATCCTTAGTATGGTTTATCGGTTAGCCTGCAATTAGACTGGGGCTAGACATACGGAATTATCTAAAGGTTTATGAAAAAGGCTGCAATTAACGGGCACTACCCATAGATGCATTTTTCCCTCTTTCTTTGCCAAGCTATATAATAATATTTCACTTAGATTAGGGAGTTAATTTATGAGCGCCTCCGAGTTGACGCTCTTATTTTGTGGTAGTCACATAATTGATAATTTTATTGCACAAAATCAAGAAGCCGAAGTTAACTTCACGCTGCTTGCAAGCGCATGCGATAGTCATGAATTTTGTTTATATGCATTTAGTTCTATGCACTCTTCGACCACTGAATTTAATAAGTATATGGTCAAGGACCGAGATTTAACTAATATGTTTGCTCAGTTGTTTTCTGAAAGCAAACTATCATTAGCGATAGCTAAAGACGAAATGCTAGAAGATTTTTATGAGAATAAAGAGGCCTTTTTAGCTGCTTACAAAGAATCTTTACGGGAATTAATTCTTAATCCTCCAAGAAAAGTTTTTGCGCACTCAACAGTTAATGAAAGCGAGTTAATAGCGGGATCGAAATATACATTATTTTGTGATGAAGCTAACAGATGGTTCTGGCTATCAGACGATCTAAACTTATATTCGACTAATAAAGGTAAATTTCAGTTGATTTAAGGTAATTTATATTCTTTGTTATCCTCAGCCCTGTGTAAGCATTAGCCTAGAATGCAAACTTGAATATATCTAATGCTGAAGTCCGATCGGACGATACAAATTTCAAATGCTACATTTTTTGGGATTAGACAATGAATAAAGCCAAAAAAGTGAAACCTGTCAGTATTCGTTCTATTAGAAAAACTATAGAAACCTCTCTAATATCGCCTGATCAGCACGACAAACTTTTGCATGATATTTATAGGCACATTGAAGAGAAAGAGTTCTCTAGAGTGCAGAAATACATTGACTCAGGCTTTGATATTAATACTAAAGATAGTAATGGAAATAGTTTGCTACATGTGTGTATTGAACTAGATGAAATTACGATTAGAAAGCTAATAAGCTTTGGCATTGAAACAAATCAAAAAAATAAGAAGGGTTGGACACCGCTATTTTTATTTCGAAAATACAGAGACGTGACAAGAAAAAATAAATTGCTTCATGACTTTTTAGTCAATCAGGGTTTGGTAGCCATGCCCAACAGATTTTGTGACGAGTGGAATATAAATGGGGGATAGCGCCATACTCTTTTTAGATAGCATTGGTTTTACATTGATCATATTACTCGTAAATATTCCTATTTACGTGTTTATAGGAAAGTTCTTTTATGGCGACTGGTATGATTTTACCGAGGGACTTAGGTATTTATTTCAACCCGGTTGGTTGTCAGCGTTAAGAGGAGAATGGGATAAAGATTTTACAGAAACGGTGAAGTTGTACGCATTTATTTTTGTTTGCTTTTGTGTATTTTGGTTGGAGAAACAAATTGTAAATGCAGTTTTTCTGAAGTAATGATAAATAGAATGGTCATAATGTGAATGAAGCTGCAAAGATAAGGGCGAAAGAGCTTGAAGACTCCAGCGAGATTGACGCTGTCTATGAATTCATAAAACCTTATTTAGAAGAAGGCGACCCTTATGCCTTTTATATTTATGCTAGCTTTAGTTTACCTGAATGGAATGAGTCTGGTGAAGAATTTGATCTAAGATATGTGAAATGTTTGCATCTAGCCGCTGAAGGAGGGGTTGTTGAAGCAGAGTATCAACTTTCTGTATTATATTTAGTTGGTGATATCGTTTCAGAAAATCAAGGAGTTGGAAAAGCATATTTAGATGCAGCCTTAAATAAAAATTATAGTCTAGCGAAATATTCTGTCAGCCTTAGGCATTTTTATGGCGTGGACGGTTACGAGAAAAGTAAAACCAAGGCCCTTTTATTAATGGCCGAGGCCGTAAGCGAGAATGTTGAAGATGCGGCTGAACAGTTAGAAATGATGCTGAGTTCTGATTGACGCTATGTCTCTTCATTTTAGCGATAGCTTGCGGGATTATTGCAGTTTTCATGCATTTATTGACATTAAGATAGATGAATTTAAATAAAAGGTTATCTTAGCGAATATTCTCTGTTCATGGCTGCTTCAAAAAAATGCGTTAAAAGTTATAAGTTAAAAATGCGTAAATTGAAGAAGCTTCCTATGAGTATCACAGATCACTTTATGCTATATTCCAAAAAGCATAACAAAACACTACACTATTCAAAGAGATTTCATGACTTCATCAGTACCCAGCAAACTTCCAGCCGTTTCTAACTTTGAATATTTAATCAAAATACTACAAGCTCCCATTTACAATGCGGCAAAAGTCACCAGTCTAGATAAATTAAATATATTGTCGGGGGCTGTCGGCAACGAGGTCTATTTAAAGAGAGAAGATCAGCAACCCGTAAAGTCTTTTAAATTACGTGGCGCTTACAACTGTATGGCACAGTTGTCGGATGCTGATAAAAAGGCCGGCGTGATTGCGGCGTCGGCGGGTAATCATGCTCAAGGCGTCGCTTATGCGGCTAAAGCAATGGGCATTAATGCAACTATTGTGATGCCAGAAACCACGCCCGAAATTAAAGTGGAAGCGGTGCGAACCTTTGGCGGATCTCACGTCACTATTGTGCAGCATGGCACTAGTTTTGACCAAGCAAGTTCGCATGCCAAAATGCTTTGCGACCAATATGGCTTTGCTATGATCCCGCCATTTGATCACCCTGATGTAATAGCCGGCCAAGGCACTATCGCAAAAGAAATGCTTGAGCAACTCAGTGATTTTGACTACGTATTTGTTGCCGTTGGTGGCGGCGGTTTGGCGGCGGGTATCGCGCTTTACTTAAAGCAAATTAAACCTGGCATAAAAATTATCGGGGTAGAGGCGCAAGAATCAGCATGTTTAATGGCTGCTTTAGCTGAAGGTGAGCCAGTCACCTTGCCGCAGGTGGGTATTTTTGCTGATGGCGTTGCGGTTAAAACAATTGGCGAAGAGCCTTTTCGTATTTGCCAAGAATATTTAGACGATGTAATAACCGTTACTAATGATGAAATTTGCACTGCCATTAAAGATATTTTTGATGACACTAGAGTGATTGCTGAGCCAGCTGGCGCACTATCAATAGCAGCAATACGCAAATATTGTCGTGAACATAAAATAGTGAATAAGCGCTTAACGGGCATTTTATGTGGCGCAAATATCAATTTCCACACCTTGCGGTATGTGTCAGAACGCTGTGAGTTAGGAGAGCAAAAAGAGGCGGTATTTGCTGTTACTATCCCTGAACTTAAAGGAGCGTTCAAAAAATTCTGCTCACTGCTTGGTGGTATTGTGATCACTGAGTTTAATTACCGATATAACACGCGAAAAAACGCCGGTGACGCGCATATTTTTGTAGGTGTAAAACTTCGAAATGGCGCGAGTGAGCTTACTGAGTTGTTATCAACCCTAGAGCAACACGGTTATGCGAGTCTTGATTTGTCGAGTAACGAACTTGCGAAACTTCACGTGCGGCATATGGTAGGTGGCCGTCCTCAAGAAACAATCGATGAAAGTATTTTTAGTTTTGCTTTTCCGGAGTATCCAGGCGCGCTGATGCATTTTCTAAACACTTTAGGTGAAAGCTGGAATATTACGATGTTTCACTATCGCAACCATGGCGCAGCGCAAGGTTTGGTGTTAGCCGGTTTTGAAGTTGGCCCTGAGCAGCGTGCCAAGTTTCAAGAGTATCTAGACAGACTCGATTTTGAAGTGCAAGAGCATCAAGACGACCCTGCATATCGTTTGTTTCTGTCTGGCGAGTAAATATTCAATAAACCAGCGGCTTAATTATTGGGCATACGCCCATTGATTACAGCTTCTCCAAATGCTGGACTATTTCTGGCCATACCAATGGCGTTATAGCAGATTTTAACACGAGGCTAGATTCTGAAAATTCTAGTTTGCCATCGTCGCGACTAATCACGTGTTTATTCTCGCGAAGGGCATTTACAAAAGTGCCTAAGACATTTTTGTCATAAAATTCAGGCGAACGCATGCCATACAAAGAAGACAAACGCTCTGCAACACCTGCAGATTGTTTCTCTAGTTGTCCACGGCCAATGATATTTTCAGACTCTAGGACTTTCAACACAACAGCATAGCGCTGCCAGGTTTCCTGCATGCTACGACTTAATAACCATGCCGTATGAAATTTACTTGCGCTTGGGTCGGCCACTTCTAGGTATTTTCCTGCTGTTACTAACATACCTTCGGCTATCAAATAGTCGATTAAGCCTTCAACATGTTCGCGTAATTGCGCGTCCTCAAAATGCATAAAGAATTCGCGTTTTAACATAGGGTAAAGCTGTTCGACCAAAGTGATAATGTCGGTTTTAAGCATTCTTTTGTGAGCAAATGCAGCGGCCATTATCAAGCTCGGAATGGCGAACATATGTAAAATGTTATTACGATAAAACGTTAGTAATACTGCGCTACCTTTTTTAGGCGATACCATTGCGCCGTATTTATCTTCGCTTTGTTCAAAACGGTTTAAGGCAAGGGTTCTGTCGACTATTTCTTCGGCTTCTTCTTTTGGGTAAGTCGCGTCATCACTATAAGGGTTATGCTTAAAGAGATGTAAAAAGTCGCCAAGCGCACTAATTAAGTCAGATTTACTCATCACATGGGTTTTAGACGATAATAAACACAGTGCGAGCAAAGCCGTACCATTTAGGGCGGCATTTTTATTAATGCGTGACATGATCGAATTAGCCAGTACGTTGACTGTTGGTGTTAACCACTTTGGCTTTTTCTCATCTTGCGTAATGTCGGTTCGCCAATCGGGCACTTGGTCGTCTAAAAAGCTATGAAGCGCAATAGGTTCGCCAAAATTTACGTAGCCGTGGCCGTAATTTTTAAGTTTACGGATAGCCGAAAAAACCTGTGTAGGCGACTCTTTCTTTTTACCTTTGCCCTTTAATTCTTTTTGATAACTTTTAACTTCCATCACATGCTCATAACCTAAATAAACAGGGACGATTGATACTGGTCGTTTAACCCCTTTTGTCACGGCTTGAAGCGTCATTGCTAACATGCCTGTTTTAGGCGGTAACAAACGACCTGTGCGGCTGCGACCACCTTCAGGAAAGTACTTAACTGAGTAGCCCTTGTTAAAAAGTAGCTCGAGGTATTCTCTAAATATGCTGCTATATAATTTATTGCCTGCAAAACTGCGTCGTAAAAAGAACGCACCACAACGTCTAAATATTGGGCCCGCTGGCCAAAAGTTAAGGTTGATACCTGCAGCTATATGAGGCGTGACTAAGCCTTCATGGTAAATGACATAGGTCAGTAGCAAATAATCCATATGACTTTTATGGCAAGGCACGTAAATAATTTCATGACCATTGGCTGCTAGGCTTCTGACTCGGTCGGCGTGTTCAACATCTATACCGTCGTAAATCTTATTCCACACGCGCTTGAGGACTCTGTCTCCCAGCCTAATGAGGCCTTCGCGATAGTCTGCGGCAATTTCATCAATGTATTTTTGCGCAGTCTTTTTGGCTTTTTGTGCGCTGATTTTCTTATTGTTTTGTTCTTCATCAATCGCTGCTTTTACGCTTGTTGAGCCTAATACTGAATTATAAAGCGTTTGTCGTTCAAGTAGAGTAGGGCCTGACAGCGTTTGACGTTTACGTTGAAAGTGAGTGCGGGCGACGCGAATTAATTTTTGTGCAATTTGTTGATCGCTACCTGGAAGTTGTGCCATTTGTCTAGTCGAGACAGGTTTAGAATAACTGACAAAGTTATCGCGACCAAAAAACAAAACTATCATTGCTTTGCGTAGCCAGTTTGGGGACGCCTTGACTGCAATTAATTGTGCCCATCCAGATTTTTCTTTTCCTGCTGAGCGCCCCCACGAAATAAACACGGGGATCACTTGTACGTCTATTTCATTATCTTCCCGATGGTAATGAAACATGTCGGTGAAGTTGTCTTCAATGGTTGTCGGTTTTATCTTTTTGCTGAAAATACTTTGAGGGCGGGTCAAGTAATAGCTGCGCTTGTGCTGGTGCGAGCCTATTTTTAATTTGTCTTGTGGGCCCGGAAGGCCAAGTGATTTTGTCGATTTTTGCAAGGCAATTGCGTCTGTAAACGAGTCGGTTTGCAACAAATAAACAATAGGCCGACTTTTATCGATGCCCAGCTCAGTCTCTAGGTCAGCGGGTACATTTTTAACGGATACTAACCAAGCGATTGGTTTGCTTAAAAAAGCGCGGAAAAAAGACGCAATCTGGTCCATGTAAATACCTTATTCACTTGTTTTTATTAGGATATTTTTACTGCTACCATCAGCAAAGTGATCATGTTATCACGGATTCGCATGTTTGCGATGATGTAAGCGGTGCTAAATTGTGTATGAATATGTCGTTTTTTATTTATTTAGAGTCTGTAAAAAAATTGCCTTTCAATTATAGGACTTATTTTAATTGGCGTTACTCTTGTTCGTTTTTAAACTCTTACAATAAAATTCAAGTGTAATCATAAATTTAAGCTTGCTAATTAGATTGTAAAAGATATACTCGTGGAAACTGTATAAAAAAACAGGCTGTTTATGCGTCCACTAACTATAAGACAACAACAAGTACTCGATTTAGTCAAAGCCAATATGATTGCAACCGGTATGCCGCCCACACGCGCTGAAATTGCAAAAGAATTAGGTTTTCGTTCGGCGAATGCCGCTGAAGAACATCTCAAAGCCTTGGCAAAAAAAGGGGTGATTGAGATACTGCCTGGCACATCACGCGGTATTAAACTTAATGTAGAACTTGAAGAAATGATAGAAGATGGCTTGCCCTTAATTGGTCAAGTCGCGGCTGGCGAACCTATTTTGGCGCAAGAGCACATTGAGAATCATTTTAAGTGTGATCCCGCTATGTTTCACCCTAGAGCCGATTTCTTGCTACGTGTTAAAGGTATGAGTATGAAAGACATTGGGATCATGGACGGTGATTTGCTTGCCGTGCATAAAACCGACCAAGTCAATAATGGTCAAGTGGTGGTTGCTCGCGTTGACGAAGACGTGACAGTCAAACGCTTTGAGCGAAAAGGCAGTGAGATATTACTGCATGCTGAAAATGATGACTTTTCACCTATAAAAGTCGATTTAGCGTCGCAGTTTTTTACGGTTGAAGGTTTGGCGGTGGGTGTTATCCGAGATCATGCTGATTTGTAAATAGTATTTAACACCTCATTAACATAAAAGGGACCTTGTTTTAAACACTGTCCCTTTTTTTGTACACCTTTTAAGCATTAATCAGAAAAACACGATGATCCACACTAAAAAAATACGATAAAACACTAGACTCTCACCCCATAATGTCCGATTATTGTGGCTGTATTTACAATAATAAAACAAATGCGTAACTAATAATTAAACTTATGTCTATAAAAGGGATTTGCTGTGTAAAATCTGCATGCCCATTCAATATTGACTAAGTGGGAGCCCTAGTGTGAATCTGCAAAAAATCGTTTCTTCTATATCGTTATCCGTTGTTGCGTTCAGCAGCTTTGCGAATGACCTTGCCGATACAGGTCGTTCTGACCTCAATATGCGACCGGGCGTGTCTGATATCAGTAACCAAGTCTTTGACTTGCACATGTTGATGTTCTGGATATGCGTCGTTATTGCTGTTGTTGTATTTGGTGTCATGTTTTATTCAATGTTTGCCCACCGCAAATCAAAAGGTGCCAAACCTGCTAATTTTCATGAAAGCGTTAAGGTAGAAATTGCATGGACTGTAGTGCCATTTCTTATTTTGATAGGCATGGCCGTTCCTGCTGCGACAACTCTTATCGAGATGGAAGATGTTAGCAAACCTGATTTAACCGTCCTGGTCACTGGTTCACAGTGGAAATGGCATTATAAGTATATGGATAATGACGTTGAATTTTTCTCGGTAATGGCAACTCGCCCAGAGCAAATTTACAACAAGCTTGAAAAAGGCGCTAATTATCTTCTTGAAGTTGACCGTCCTTTGGTTATTCCTACCGGTCAAAAGGTTAGATTCTTAATCACTTCAGATGACGTAATTCATTCTTGGTGGGTGCCTGACTTTGCTATCAAAAAAGACGCTAACCCTGGTTTCATCAATGAAACATGGACGCGTGTGAACGAACCTGGTGTGTACCGCGGTCAATGTACTGAGTTATGTGGCAAAGATCATGGCTTTATGCCAGTGGTTGTTATTGCAAAAGAGCCTGCTGAATATGAAGCGTGGATAGCTGAGCAAGAGGCGATAGCACAAAGAGCGGCCGAAGAAGAGCAACGCTTGCTTGCAATGAATATGAGTATGGAAGAATTAATGACTACCGGTAAGCGTGTTTACGACACCGTTTGTTCTGCTTGTCACCAACCTAACGGTGAAGGTTTGCCAGGTGCTTTCCCTGCGCTTAAAGGTTCAAAAATGGTGCTAGAAGACGTTACCGCGCACATCGGTATTATTGTGGATGGAAGTCCAGGTACGTCAATGGCCTCTTTTGCTAGACAACTGACAATGTCAGAGATTGCAGCAGTAACGACATACGAGCGAAATGCTTGGGGCAATAATACTGGTGACATCGTGCAAGCAAAAGATGTTAACGCATATATGAATGGTAAGGAGTAAGAAGATGACTGATACAACTCATCCAGTCGAACATTCGACAGATCATGGCGCTGGTGATGGGCATGACGATCATCATCATCACATTCCAAAAGGAATCACCCGTTGGTTGTTTACCACTAACCATAAAGACATTGGTACATTGTACCTGTGGTTTGCTTTTATTATGTTTTTGGTTGGCGGTGCGATGGCAATGGTCATTCGTGCTGAGTTATTTCAGCCCGGCCTACAAATTGTAGAGCCAAACTTTTTTAACCAGATGACTACAGTGCATGGCTTGATCATGGTATTTGGTGCTGTTATGCCAGCATTTACAGGCTTAGCAAACTGGTTAGTGCCAATGATGATTGGTGCGCCAGATATGGCACTTCCGCGCATGAATAACTGGAGTTTCTGGATATTACCTTTTGCGTTTTTAATTCTATTATCTTCATTGTTTATGGAAGGTGGTGGTCCCGCGTTTGGTTGGACTTTCTATGCACCTTTATCAACCACTTACAGCGGCGATAGTACGGCTTTATTTGTTTTCTCGGTACACATAATGGGTATTAGCTCAATTATGGGTGCCATTAACGTTGTGGTGACTATTTTCAATATGCGTGCGCCAGGCATGACATATATGAAAATGCCATTGTTTGTTTGGACGTGGTTAATTACTGCTTTCTTACTGATTGCTGTTATGCCGGTATTAGCCGCAGCGGTGACGATGGTACTGACCGATAAATTCTTCGGTACAAGCTTCTTTGATGCTGCTGGTGGTGGCGACCCTGTATTGTTCCAGCATATATTCTGGTTCTTTGGTCACCCAGAAGTTTACATCATGATATTACCTGCCTTTGGTATTATATCTGCCATTGTACCGACCTTCTCTCGTAAGCGTTTATTTGGTTATGCATCAATGGTTTATGCGACGGCGTCAATTGCCTTGTTATCGTTTATCGTTTGGGCGCACCACATGTTTACGACGGGCATGCCCGTTGCTGCAGAAATGTTCTTTATGATAGCAACCATGCTGATATCTGTGCCGACAGGCGTGAAGGTATTTAACTGGGTGGCAACTATGTGGCGAGGTTCGATTAGTTTTGAAATACCAATGTTGTTTGCTATTGCCTTTATCGTCTTATTTACAATTGGTGGTTTGTCGGGATTAATGTTGGCAATTACTCCAGCAGATTTCCAATATCATGACACTTATTTTGTGGTTGCTCACTTCCATTATGTGCTAGTAACCGGCGCGGTATTCTCGATTATGGCGGCTGTATACTACTGGTTGCCTAAATGGACTGGCCGTATGTTCGATATTACCCTTGCGAAATGGCATTTCTGGTGTTCACTTGTGTCGGTTAACGTATTGTTCTTCCCTATGCACTTTGTTGGTTTAGCGGGTATGCCTCGTCGTATTCCTGATTATGCATTGCAGTTTGCTGACTTTAATAAGTGGATATCGGTAGGTGGCTTTGCCTTTGGTCTATCTCAACTTATATTCTTGGCTCTGTTAATCAAAGCATGCAGACATCAAGGCGAAAAGGTTAGCGATAGAGTATGGGAAGGTGCTGAAGGTCTAGAGTGGGAAATCCCATCACCTGCTCCTTATCACACATTTGATACGCCACCGGTAGTGAAATAAGTAAGGACACTATCCGTGGAAAAAGACACTAACCAACAAACATCATCGCCTGACGCAAATGCGCAGGCGAGCTATCAATCTCACAAGCGAGTCCATCAAGACCACAGTAAGACGGTTGGGAAGATGGTGTTGATGGTAATGGGTATGTTTTGTTTTGCTTTCGCACTCGTCCCTTTGTATGACGTATTTTGTGCGGTGACAGGCATAAATGGTAAAACTAACACCGAAGCCGCTGTATACGAAGCGGTAGAAGTAGACGAAACACGCACGATTACTGTCGATTTTATTACACGTACAAATTCTGGCATGCCATGGGAATTTACGGCGCAAACTAAAAAAATCGATGTGCATCCTGGCCAAATGGGTGAAGTTGCTTTTTATGTTAAAAACCCAACTGGCCGAGATATTATTGCGCAGGCTGTTCCCTCAGTATCGCCGGGTACAGCTTCATTATATTTAAACAAAACAGAATGTTTTTGCTTTCAACATCAACCTTTAAAGGCGGGTGAAGAAGCGGTGATGCCAATGGTCTTTTACATTGACCCACAGCTACCTGAAGACATTACTTTTTTCACCCTACAATACACCCTTTACGATATTACTGCGACGGTCGATGAGCCCGTTGATATAGTGATGAACTAGGAAACGGAGAACACAATGGCCCAAGAAGAATATCAAAAGTACTATGTGCCTGAACAAAGCATATGGCCAATTGTTGGCGCAGTCGCGTTATTTTTAATTGCAGTAGGTGCGGGCAATTATGTGATTGAAGTCAGTAATGAAACATCGGGGCTCGGGTTTTATACTCTGATCACCGGTTTAGTTGTTTTATTAGTCATGATAGTGGGCTGGTTCAAAAATCAAATCGATGAGTCTATGTCGGGCTTATACAGTGCACAGTTAGGCCGTTCTTATCGACAAGGTATGGCTTGGTTTATCTTCTCTGAAGTGATGTTCTTTTTTGCATTCTTTGGTGCTCTGTTTTACGCACGTACCATTTCTGTGCCATGGTTAGGTGGTTCGTCAAACAATGCGATGACCAACGAAGTGTTATGGCCTGCTTTTGATGCAGTATGGCCTTTACTAAGCACGCCAGGCGGGACTGAATCTACACAAATGGGTTGGTACGGCTTACCGCTTATTAACACGGTTATACTCTTAATTTCGTCTGTTACTTTACACTATGCTCATACCGGTCTGGAAGACGATAAACGTGGGCAGTTAAAAGGCATGCTAGGGCTTACAATTGTCTTAGGTGTGATTTTTTTAGGCTTACAAGCATACGAATACGTACACGCTTATGACATTGGCTTGACCTTGGATTCGGGTATTTACGGTAACACCTTTTTCTTGTTGACAGGTTTCCATGGCTTACACGTGTTCTTAGGGACAGTTATCTTAATTGTCATGTTTTTGAGAATAATGAAGGGGCACTTTACGCCTAAAGAACACTTTGCATTCCAAGCTGGTAGTTGGTACTGGCACTTTGTTGATGTGGTATGGGTAATGCTATTTTTATTCGTTTATATTTTATAAGCTAAACTAATATGGTCGCGGGTTTGGCGTTATCAAGCCCGTTGCTATTGCAATAAGCAATATTAATACTATCGCCACCGACGTTAAAACACGTCGACCAATAAATTTACTCATTGGTTCGCTAGTCTCTCCTTTAAGCATTACTACCATCGCTTTAAAAAGATTGAACACCATAAAGATAAGTAGAGCGCTTACCAAAATTTTTATAAACATGTCATTTTCCTTTAAGAAGACAATTTTCGAAACCTAATATGCCGACTAGCACCAACAGTAATACTAAAAAAGGCTTCCCTTATATCGCTACAGTAATCGCTTTTTTGGCAATTGTCATTATGCTGGGCCTAGGTTTTTGGCAATTAGAACGAAAAGCACAAAAAGAAGCTCGTCTCGACAATATCCAACTCGCACAGAGCAGTGCTTCAATACGTTTAAACGATATTTCTACCAATATAAATGAGTATCAGGATTATTCAGTTTCAATGGAAGGGGAGCCACTAAATAGCTTGATTTTTATTGACAACAAATTGGTACAAGGACGGGCTGGTTTTCATGTAATAGTGCCTTATCGTACAGACATTGGGTTAGTCTTGGTCAATTTGGGCTGGACGCCATCTACAGCAATACGCGGCGAGTTACCTTCCTTATCCTTAGATTTACAAAGCAAGGTCACTGGCATTGTATATTTGCCTATGTTAAACACGCTGATATCTGAGACAAATACCGATTATGCTAACTTTCCTGTGTTGTTACAACAGGTAGATTTACAAGAAATTGAAAAACACTTAGGTGAAAGCGTGTTACCAGCGGTTATTAGAATGAACACAGAATCAAGTGATTTCGTGCGAGATTGGCAAGCTATCACTATGAAACCAGAAAAACACTTAGCATATGCGATACAATGGTTTGGCCTAGCGATAGCGGCATTAACCGTATTTCTATTAACATTTCTCAAAAGACTGCATGCGCCGTCGCCCACAGGGCCAAGCGCTAAATAAAAATATTACAATTAATAACACAATAAGAATAAAGGTACTTACGCGATGACAAGCGACGAACATAAAAGTAAATCCACATTAATACTCATGATTGCAGTATTTGTTTTACCCGTCATATTGGCTTTTTTTGCGCTAAAATTTGATTGGTTTAACAAAGCCGCGACTAATCGAGGCGACTTGCTTCAACCCGTTATTGAGGCGCAGAGCTTGCTGTCAGATAGTGATATCAATTGGCATTTGCTTTACGTTATTCCTCAAGAGTGTTTGATTGAGTGTGAAAATGCTTTATACGGCATTGAGCAAACTTATCGGGCTACTGGCAAAGAGTCTGACCGAGTTAGTTTGTTGTTTATTGCAACAGAAAACTCTTCATCTGAAGCGCTTGAGAAGGCTCGAAGTAAAACTGGAGCGATTCTGTTACAAAAAAGCCAAAATAATGTAAATGAAGTGTTTAAAAACGTGGATATAAATGCTATTTTCATCTCCGATACACAGCACAATATCGTGCTTCGATATCCTGTAACACAAGACAAACAGCAAGCCATTATGGATAGTCGAGATATCCTTGCTGATTTAAAGAAATTATTAAAATTATCTCGCATAGGATAGCTTGAAGGTACACCCCGCATGAAGAAGTTGGTGCTATTTAGCATATTTTTTGCCCTCGTCGTTATTATTTTAGGCGCATATACTCGCTTAACTGACGCCGGTCTTGGCTGTCCAGACTGGCCAGGTTGCTACGGCAACCTTTTGGTACCTCAATCTGAGCAATTAATTAACGAAGCAAACGAAGCATTCCCTGAAAGACCGGTAGAAGCTGAAAAAGCGTGGAATGAGATGATCCATCGCTATTTTGCGTCTGCCCTAGGCTTTTTCATTCTTGTAATTTTTATTTCATCCCTAGTCGGTAAAATGCGCAATCACAATGGCCCAGTTAAATTGCCCTTCTTGCTCCTTTTACTAGTGTGTTTTCAAGGGGCGCTTGGCATGTGGACAGTGACCCTTAATTTATTGCCCGTGGTCGTGATGGCGCATCTTCTAGGTGGCTTTACCGTGTTATCTTGTTTATTTTTACTATATTTAAGAATGACACCCTATCGTATTCCTGGTGGTGATCCACAAATACGCCGCTTTGCAAAATTTGGCGTGATTGGCATTGTATTATTAATGGGGCAAATTGCGTTGGGTGGTTGGACATCAGCGAATTATGCTTCGTTAGCTTGCACCGAGTTGCCGATATGTGAAGGCGATTGGACATCGAGGCTAAACTTTGCGGGTGCGTTTAGTGTACCAGCTGCTGAAAATTACGAGTTTGGTGTGCATTCATATGAAGAGCGGATGACGATGCATGTTATGCATCGCTTTGGTGCGATATTCGTATCTTTATATATCATTTGGTTAGCGCTAGCCTTATACATGAAGGCTAATTCTGGCATGGTGAAGCGTATGAATGTCTTATTGCTAATTGTGCTGGCTGTGCAAGTTGGCCTTGGAATAAGCAACGTCGTTTACAAGTTACCCTTAACGGTTGCTACTTTGCATAATGCAGTGGCCGCGTGCTTGCTACTCGTGATGATTTTACTTACTTACACCATGTACCGAAAATATTAGCTACCGAAAATATTAGCTACCGAAAATA
>CAYURD010000061.1:0-4305 GCA_964446865.1 uncultured Glaciecola sp. | reverse complement strand
TACCGAAAATATTAGCTACCGAAAATATTAGCTACCGAAAATACTAGTGTAAAACAATATAAGACGCAGGGTAAAATCATGACATCGTATAAAATTTTAATAAGAACAATAAAAACCTGTTCTACAACCATTAAAGGAGCTGAAAAATGAGTAGGGCAGCAGTTGCAAGTTCTAAAACAATCAGTCAACAAAACACGGCTAACTGGCGTGATTATTACGAGTTGACCAAGCCAAGAGTGGTCATGCTCTTGTTGTTAACTGCTTTAGTTGGCATGTGCTTGGCCACTGATACTTGGGTCGATCCTCAAATTCTTGTAGCGGGTATGTTAGGCATAGGCTTACTCTCGTCTGCCGCGGCTGTGATTAATCATGTGGTTGACCATAAAATTGATTCGGTCATGGCGCGTACATTTAATCGACCCGTCGCTAAAGGCAAGGTATCTGTAAAACGAGCGCTTACTTTCGCGTTTGTACTTGCCATTGTTGGTTTTGCATCGCTTGCACTTTTTGTAAATATGCTGACCGCGTGGTTGACGCTTTTAAGCTTGGTTGGCTATGCCGTTATTTACACAATGTATTTAAAAAGAGCGACGCCGCAAAATATCGTGATAGGTGGTTTAGCGGGCGCTGCTCCACCTCTGCTTGGCTGGACTGCGGTGACCGGCGATATCCATGCATATGGACTATTGCTTGTTTTGCTCGTGTTTACATGGACGCCTCCACATTTTTGGGCGCTAGCGATACATCGCGAAAAAGACTACGCGAAGGCAAAAATTCCTATGCTACCTAATACGCATGGGGTTGATTTCACTAAAACATGCATTGTTTTGTACACGGTATTGCTTTGCTTAATCGGAGTATTGCCATACATTACGGGTATGAGTTCAATGATATACCTTGTTGGCTCTAGTCTGTTAAACGCTTATTTTTTATATATGGCCTTATTGCTAAAATATAAGCCTAAGCCGACAACTGCCATGGCAACCTTTAAGTTCTCTATCTTGCATTTGATGATCCTTTTTGTGGTGTTATTGGTTGACCATTACGTACCCTTGTAGGTATTTGCAACAATAGTAGAAATAAACAATAGTAGTAAACGTGGAGTGATACAAAAGATATGCAAAATAAATGGATAGGGCTCATTTTAGCGATTACATTTGCGCTTGGTATTTATGCGGCTTTAGTTATTGCTCCGCCAGGGCATAACAAATCAGAAAATTTGCATGAACAAACCCAATTCATGAGCTGGTACCCGCAAGCTAGAGCACTTTCAGACTTTACTATTACTAAACATACTGGCGAAGTATTCAATAATGAGAATTTGCTGGGTAAATGGACCTTAGGGTTTGTTGGTTACACTTTTTGCCCAGATATTTGTCCAGCTACTTTGGCAGATATAAACAGAGTATATCCAGAGCTCAAGCAAAGCCAAAAAGACACAGAACTTCAAATTTGGTTTTTGTCAGTTGATCCTAAACGTGACACTGTTGAGCGTTTAAAAGAGTACGTTAACTACTTCAATCCAGAATTTGTGGCAACCACAGGCACGCACGACCAATTATTTCCACTGGTCAGAAGTATGGGGATGATGTACTCATTGTCTGAAAGTACCGATAATCCGAATTATTTAGTCGACCATAGTGCGTCCATCGTCGTGATCAATCCCAAAGGTCAAGTGGTTGGGCGCTTTAAACCAAAACACGAAGTGGGTGAATTGTCGATTAGTGACATGGACCAAATCGTCAAAGACATACCGCTGCTGCTTGCTCACGGTTAAAGGATGATTGGTCTAAGACAAGGAAAAGCTAGCGATCATCACATCTTAACCGACCTTATTCTCTCGTCTGCACCGCTTTTGTTGCCATATTTATTTAACGGTGAGCAAAACGCGAGAGATTATATTTTCAATGCGAGTCAGCAAAGTGATGGCCAATACAGTGCTGTTCGACATCAAGTTGCAGTAGATGCAAGCTCAGTAATTGCTTGTATGACTCTTTGGGATAATGATTTGCCTGCAAGCTTTCATCAAAAAAACCTTAGCAGTCTTAGAAAGTTTTTGACTGACGAACAAATAAAACACTTGCTAAAGAGTAATGCTCAGATAGAGAAAGTGTTTCCAGGCCCATCTGAAGAGCAGCTTTGCATTGGGCATTTAGCTGTACAAGAGCATGCCAAAGGGCGTGGAATTGGAAAAAAACTCATTGCCTATGCAATTTCTCAAGCAAAGTTACGTGGCAAGAATCAAGTCGTATTAGACGTTGATAGAGACAACGAAGAGGCGCTGAGCTTTTACCAAGGTCTTGGTTTCGTTATGGCCTCTTCGGTAGAGTTCTTACCTACACAGCAGGTCTTTTATCGGATGCATTATCAACTTTAATCTCACCAAGTTGACTCTTAATCCAAAAACTCGCCTTCGTGGGTAGCGGTAAACATGGGGTAAGAATACCAATAGTATCGATTGCCAGTTTTAGCACTGGGCGCGGTGCAATTGATTCTTGCTCTGCCGGGGTTTAGCGTATGATTTACTTTAACGGTTATATTATTTTCAAGGCCACTGAACTTGAGTTTTTCTCCTTGAAAGTAACAGGCCAATGCATCAAGTCTTACATCAGGATGTAATATTTTGAATTTCAAGGTCTCAAGTGTATCGCCTGCCATATACTCAACGTTAGATGGGCTTACTGCGCCAATTGGCATGGCTAAGCTATTTAATTTTGTTTTAAGGCTATTGAGGTTGGCATAAAAGCCAGCAGCAGGATATCGTGGCAATGCTGCAAAATCACTAAACGTACTGATGGCTCCCGATTGCTGCCCAAAGCCAATATAGCCAGCATCAGAAATTGCTTTTTTGAGCGCAGGGTTGTACTCACCAAAAGGGTAGGCCAGCCATTTTTTACTATAACCGATATTTTCTTCGATTATTTGTTCAGCTTGGTTAATGTCGTTCATGACTCGCTTTAGCCATTGTTCTTCGTTTTCGTTACCGTAGCGCTCAAGCAGGTGAATGTGATCAAGCGTATGATTGGCAAACGTGGCCAATGGCATCATTTCTTTGATTTGTTGCCAATCTAGTTGAGAGGCACTGTCACCAATAATCGCGGGGTTAATAAAAATAGTATATGGGAAATTATGTTTTTTAAGTATTGGGTGGGCATTCTCTAATATATTGGTAAACCCGTCATCAAACGTGATCGCAACACTCTTTTGGGGTAGCTCCATATCGTTTTGTAAAATGCTTAGCGCTTCAGATAAATCAATCACCTTAAAGTTGTTCGCTAAATAGTCCATATGCTCTGCAAAGTCCTCTGGGCTGACGCTAGTACTATTAGGCGTCGCAGTTGATACATGATGATATTGTAAAATGACAAGGTTTTGCTTGTGGATATCTTTTGTGGCTATGACATCATATGAAGGGTTCGCTAATACTTGAGCGGTATATAAAATACAAGATAAACCCAATATGAAGAGGGTAGATAACTTAAGAAAAACTTTATGTAAAACTACCTGTTTATCGAAATTACATCTATTGTTAAACATTTATCACCTTGTTGACCGAACTTCGCTCATATTGATTCTGCGCTTTATGTTCTAGGATAATATTATCGCCACCGCATCGCAACCACACCAACGTTTATTGTTATTGGCTTTTCCCTTAATACTTGCCAATATCACGACGCCTCTTCTTGGCTTTGTCGATACCGCTATTCTGGGTCGGATGGGTGAGGTGTCAATATTAGCGGGCGCAGCCGTTGGCAGTCTTATCATTACGCAAATTTATTGGGTATGTGGCTTCCTTAAAATGTCAATCACAGGGGTAAGCGCTCAATCACTTAACAGTGAATCTACAGACCGTTTAAAAGTATTAGCGCAAGGGTGTTTTTTAGCCTTGTTACTTGCCATTGTATTGCTATTAGGACAAAAAGGCTTTGTGGAGCTTGGTTTATACTTTGCTAAAGCTGACAAATCATTAACACTGAACATTGAAGCATATTTTTACACAAGAATTTGGGGCGCACCCGCTGCCTTAATCAACATGGTCGTAATCGGTTGGTTAATTGGCCTACAAAAAACTAAATCGGTCTTGGTCTTACAGGTCATTATTAATCTTGTAAACATCATAGCCAGTGTCACTTTAGTGTTTGGCTTTGGACTTGGCGTGACCGGCGTCGCTGCCGCTACCGTTTTTGCTGAATACTTTATGCTTTTTTGTGGCGGGTTTTTGGCTTGGCGTTATTTTTCTGGACAGTCTAGATCTGATTCTGGACAGTCTAGATTTGAATTTGGACAGTCCAAATCAAAACTACA
>CAYURD010000060.1:0-22997 GCA_964446865.1 uncultured Glaciecola sp. | reverse complement strand
GCAAAGGTCTTTTCAAAAAACGTACTAATCGACCAATCTTGGTTTAGCTGATAATTCAGCTCAAGGCCTAAGGATGTATGATTGTAACCATCTTTGTCAACGCCAGAATATCCAAACTCATATGAGAATCCCAAGCTTGAATGAATAACGAACCTTTCACTAAGAGGATAAGTTGCTAAGGCGCCAGCAGTAGCAAAAAAACCATTTTGTTCGCGAGAAAATACCATATTAGCGAACGGCGTAAAGGTAAGCTCAGCGTTAGTGCCAAATAAGGCTATGCTATCAAATGTTGTGCTTGGAAACTCAAGCTCAATACCCAGCTCATCGTCACTTTCGTTATCTTTAATAAATGCCAAACGAGTGTATATTAATGAATAGTTGATACCCGCTAGCTCGCCCGCATATTGCAGATGTATCCCCAACTCATCATAGTCAACCTGGGAACTTGATGCATATCCATAATCGAAGGCGATACTAAATTGCTCGCTTACAAGATGAGAAGCCGATAGCCAGTAAATACCACCTTGCGCTAATTGCTTCCTACCCTCAGAAATATACTCATTGTCAAAACCGGCACTGACTTCATTCGCGCTAGTTGTTTGTGCGCTTATTAGCATCATCAAAATTAGGCAAACGCTTGTTCTTGTAAGCTGAATATACCGATGCGAGATATAGGGCACCAATTTTGTTTTCATTCTTTCTCGGATGTAAGTTAACGATGCTGGTAGATAGTTGCTGTAATATAGGTACGCTTTATCATAAAGTAAATATTAACACTTCAAATATCAAAAAATATCATGCCATCATTAAAAGAACTCTTTAAAACAAAGCTACAACCCAAAATCGTGATACTCACAGGCGCAGGTATATCAGCCGAATCCGGCATTAAAACCTTTCGCGATAATAATGGCCTTTGGGAAAATCACCCTGTAGAAGAAGTTGCTACGCCAGAAGGGTTTGCCGCTAATCCTAAATTAGTATATCGCTTTTATAATGAGCGTCGTTGGCAATTACAAAGTGACGACGTAAAGCCAAATAAAGCACATATGGCATTGGGAGAGCTTGAAGAGCGCCTCGGTAAAAATCTCACTATCGTGACGCAAAATGTGGATGATTTGCATGAACGTGGCGGCAGCAAAAATGTATTGCATATGCATGGGTCATTGTTATCGGCAAAGTGCCCTGTCAGTCAAAAATCGTCTGAAATTACCCAAGAATTAAACAGCCAGTCATATTGTGAATGCTGCGAAGTCGCGCAAGCTATGCGCCCAGATATAGTATGGTTTGGCGAAGTGCCCTATCACATGGACACCATCGAAAAACAGCTATATGAAGCCGATTTATTTGTGTCGATTGGCACCTCAGGTAATGTCTATCCAGCCGCTGGCTTTGTCTCGTTTGCCAATCAAATGGGCGCTTACACGCTTGAGTTGAACCTTGAGCCAACAAGCAGTGACAGTGACTTTATGGAAAAAAGATATGGTAGAGCGAGTGAGTTAGTACCGGCGTTTGTGAAAGAGTGTTTGGTGGCTATGAAATAGAAAACGGCCACGTTGTCTCTTAAACAACGCGGCCGAATTTTGGCTTGACGTAATGCTTGTGATTATGCCGCTTGCTCTGCGCTTGTCTCTTCTTCTTGCGATGGAGCGGGATTCATCAACAAATAATCAAACGCTGCCAATGACGCTTTAGAGCCTTCGCCCATTGCAACAACAATTTGCTTGTAAGGTACAGTCGTTACATCACCACAAGCAAAAATACCTTCTTCACTTGTTGCGCCTTTTTCATTGATTTGCACTTCACCGTATTTGGTTAAATCAACCACGCCTTCGACTACTTTAGAGTTAGGTACTAAACCAATTTGTACAAATATACCGTGCAAGGCCTGTTGATGAACTTCATCAGTAGCGCGGTCAATATATTCAATAGCACTCACCTTTCCGTTTTCAGCAATGACTTGCTTGGTCGCAGCGTTTTTAACAACTGAAATATTGTCGCGCTTATATAACTCATCAACCAACACTTTATCCGCTTTAAGTTCGGGTAAAAACTCATAAACCGTCACCGACTTCACAATGCCCGCTAAGTCAAGGGCAGCTTCTACACCTGAGTTACCGCCACCAATAACAGCAACATCTTTGCCTTTATAGAAGGGTCCATCACAGTGCGGGCAATAGGCAACACCATTACCAATGTTTTCTTTTTCACCAGGTACGCCTAGTTCGCGCCAGTTTGCACCAGTAGCAATAATAATAGTGCGGGTTTTAAATACCTCACCGTTACTTAGGGTAATGGTTTTAATTTTACCCTTTTCTATTTTTTCGACTCTAATGTGTTCTTTTTTAGTCACATCGTGTTCATCTAGGTGACTCACTAACGAACCTGTTAGCTCTGGACCGGTAGTATATTTTACCGAAATTAAGTTTTCGATACCCATCGTATCTTTAACTTGTCCACCAAAACGGTCAGCAACAATAGTCACTTTTAAGCCTTTACGTGCCGAATAAATAGCGGCCGAAATACCCGCAGGGCCACCACCAATCACGGTGACATCTTGCAATGGCATGGTGTTTTGCGGCGCGTCATCAGCGGCAAGAATTTCAGGGCGAGCGGCGCTCAGCTTTTCAATAATACCGGCTATTTCAACTTTACCACTCGCGAATACTTCACCATTCATATACACAGTGGGTACACCTTGGATGTTGTTTTCTTCAACCAATTCTGGGTATACACCGCCGTCAATCATTTCTGCTTCAATGTTTGGGTTAAGCAAGGCAAATTGGTTCATCGCTTGTACAACATCTGGGCAAGCGTGGCAGCTTAAGCTCACGTAAACTTGGAATTTAAGTTTTTCATTCACTTTCTTAACCATGTTCTGGATACTTTCATCTAACTTTAACTTGCTACCGCCTGCTTGAAGTACCGCTAAAATAAGTGAGTTAAACTCATGTCCACCAGGCACGCCAGAGAATTTAATACCAGTATCATTGCCGTCTGCTTGCACTAAAAAACTCACTGGACTTCTTAAGTCATCGGCTCTATCAACATCTTCGACGGTAATCTTACTAGACGTTGATGCAAGTTGGTTAAGCATTTCCAAAAGCTCTGCTCGCTTGGCATGTTCACCTTGTTGCACTGCAAAGGTGATATTGTGGTTTAAATCTTTCATGTAGCCTTTTAAGGCGTTTAATATGTCTTGTGTTAGCATTGTCTAACTCCTCATATTTGACTTCTTGGCGCTCTACCTTACTAGTATAACAATCGACAAAAAGTGATGTGGTTCTCAACTAGCATTTATAGACGGTAACAAAATTGTTGTTACACGTATCCCTTGGCTGTTGTGATAACCAATAAAAATTAAAGTGGGGAAGTAAAAGGTTGTTGTCGCCTGTTAACAACAACAAACCTTTACTCCCTGATGACAGCTCGCAGAAAACTCTGCGAGCATCAAAGTAAACTATACTTTATTTAACGTATTAGATTTTACCAACTAAATCTAAGCTAGGTGTAAGTGTCTCTTGACCTTGTTCCCAAGCTGCTGGACATACTTCACCGTCGTTGTTAGCAACATATTGTGCTGCTTTCACTTTACGAAGCATATCTTTAGCGCTACGACCAATGCCTAAGTCATGGATTTCAGCCACTTTTACAATACCTTCAGGGTTAGCTAAGAAAGTACCACGTAGTGCACGACCTTCTTCTTCAATTAACACGTCAAAACCACGTGATAATGCAAAAACGTTATCTGAAAGTAATGGATAAGTCACTTTACCAATTGCGTCAGACGTGTCGTGCCATGCTTTGTGTACAAAGTGTGAATCAGTTGATACACCATATACTTCAACACCTAGCTCGTTAAGCTCGCTGTGGATGTTTGCCATGTCTTCTAATTCAGTTGGGCATACAAACGTGAAGTCTGCAGGGTAAAACAAGAAAATTGACCATTTTCCTTTTACGTCTTCGCTAGTGATAGTTTTAAATTCACCATCGTGAAAAGCTTCTACAGAAAAGTCTGGGATCATCTGGTTTATCATTGACATTTTTAGTTTCCTTTAGGTTATAGTAAAAAATTCTTTGTTTCTAAGACGCAATACTCATGACGAAAAATTCAATATGCTTATACAATTCTTGGCAAAGATGTTTAGCATATTGCGCCTAATGCGTTTCGCTATCTCATTACGTTGATGATAAAGATATAGATGTTTTTAATGTTTTTAAAACGAAAAGAACCGATGCGCTTAATTGAGAAAATCGATTAAGCGTCCTTAAGAAAAAAAATTCCGTATAAAAAAATGAATAAGCTATATTTTTCAGCAACTTAAAAAGACTACCAATACACGTCGGCTTCCATAGCCACTTCACGTGTCTGCTCCATGACTTTAATAACACTGTGGGTTTTTTCTTCAATCCAAATATTTAGATCGTCTTGATCAGCAAAATTTAGCTCATCACAAGCGTCTCGCAAAAACTTAAGGGCCTTTAACTCTTCAATACCCGACGCTAAGTCAAGCCACGGATCTCGAAAACTCCCTCGGCTGTCAGCAAATAAATCGGCTAATAAAAAACCGTTAAATAAAGCTTGGCGCAATAAGACATCTACACTTAAATATTGCTTGTCATCCATGCCTGATTGCTGCGGCAGCGACTGCTGAATAGTCTGCCAACTTTGAGATAACCAACCACTAGCATGTTTCTTAACAGCGAGTTCGGTGCCTGAAATCTGATCTCTCCACGGTTTTAAAAAAATCACCTTAGAAGCCGCTAATTGCGCCGACGTGCTCAACTCAGACATATTCAAGTCTCTGGGCTTATGCGCATTAAGTAAGCCCTCACGACGACCTAGAAGATAATTCATCAAATTCTGACTTTTAGGAATACGCCTGGAAAAGGGGCCATTTTTTGAACGCAAGCGCCGTATGCTATGCAATTGTTCTTGCCATCCCCATGCTTGGCTCAACCTTAGCAATTGTTTGTGCAGCTTAAGCAGTTCATCACATTGTAAAA
The DNA here is from genome assembly GCA_964446865.1 of uncultured Glaciecola sp. GTDB lineage: Bacteria > Pseudomonadota > Gammaproteobacteria > Enterobacterales > Alteromonadaceae > Glaciecola. Next base: position 17,993 of record CAYURD010000060.1, on the reverse strand, counting down.
CGGGTAAATACAATGCGACACTTTGGAGTAATAATAAAATACTCAATCGAACTTGCTGCAAGGCTTTTAAAGTTGAGCTTTGCATATAAATTTGCTGATGAAACTGCCAATGTTCTAAGGCTTGAGACACGGCAAAACTAAAAGCCTCTTCTGTTGTTTGCTTGTCGTCTAAATGCAAAAACGTAGGCAGTTCTTTGACTTCTAAACGCCGCCCGCTCATTAATAAGTAGCCTCGAGCTGCTTTTGTAGTATCACTCAAACGAGAAGGAATATACTTGACGATTAGCTCAGCAATGTCATAAAGAATAAGCGTATCACCACTTATAAGCTCAAGCTCAATCTCGCAAATTGGCAGCGTTTCATGTTGATGCTTAACTTCACCAAGGTCAAACACCACTTCGAGTTTTTGTTCAGCACGACTAATAATGAAAGTAGTTCGTTCAAAATGAGTGGAAAAGAGTACCTCAAGCTGACTATTTAACACACCTATATCAACATCAGCATCAACATCATCTATCCAGACATCTGAAGGAAACAAACGTAAATCTGGCTTGTTTGACGATAGCGCAACATTATACTCTGGTCGCTGATGCAAACCGCCTTGTACCTGCCCTTTTGTTTTAATCGTTTGCTCATACTGGTTATTTTTTCCGCGCACTCGACAGCCCATTTTGCGCTGGCCAAAATAATTGCTAGGCGTATCAAAATAATCATTTTCTAAAAAAGCCGTAGACTCTTGAATCTCAAAGCCTTGCTCCTTAAGCAAAGGGAGTACTTTTTCTTCAAACAGGTTAAGCGCGTTTTGTTGACAGGCAAGTTTAAGTTCAATTTCCATAAAACTATTTCCACAAAAACTATTGAATTTGTTTAAGATGACGATAACAGAATATCAAAAAACTATAACACATTCAGTCGCTTGTTATTTCACAAACATACGACTAGGCTTTGTTTTAAGGTAATTTACTTTAGGAATTTTCAATTTTTCATGCGTGCATTTTTTCATTCAGTCATTTTGTTTTTCATATCAGTCGTTATTATCTCCTCGTTGTTGATGTCGCATGCGAGTGCTCAATCAACGCAAAGTAACAGTCAAACACAGCAAGAACCTAACGACCAAACAGGCGATTTTAGATACATCTCTGATGATTTGTTTATATATTTACATGCTGGCCCAAGCAAAGAGTTTCGTTTGCTAGGATCAATTACGGCAGGCTCGCAAGTGCAGTTATTACAAGTAGATAGCGATGCGGGATACGCAGAAATTATTGATGCTCGCCAGCGCACTGGCTGGGTTGAGTCTAAATTCGTCACGCGCAATCAGTCTATTAGGCAAGACGTACTTGATATGGAAATTAGCCTGAATGATAAAAACAAAGAACTAGCAAATATGCAAAGTAAAGTCGACGCGGCAATGGAAAATTTAACGCAAAACGAAGAACAAAAATTTGCACTAAATCGCCAGTTAACAGAACAACTTGAAGAAGTCGCTAGATTAAACGAGCAATTAGAAAAACGCGAGCGCACCAACAATATGATGTGGTTTACTCGCGGTGGTATTTTAGCAATATCAGCATTAGTGATTGGTTACATTCTTGGGCTTATTGGCCGCAAACGTAACAACAAAGACAGACTAATGTAGCGCGGCCTCGCGCTACTCGCTGTCATCCTCTTCGCTTAAGGTCATTAGTGAGGTATTACCTCCCGACGCCGTAGTATCAATACTAATCGTCTTTTCAGTCACCAAGCGCTGTATCATATTATCGTTATGCTTAGCCGTGATAACAGGCAAAATTGCGCCGGTTCTAGCCGCCATTTTTTGCACAAATATCGCGGTTCTAGACGTATTACTATCTACCACCATACCTGCTATGTCATCGTGCTCTAATAAAGCCTCGAGGTGACGTAAACGCGCCACCTGAAATACGCCTTTTGGTACGCCAGTGCTCTCAAATTTTGCCTTAAACTCTTTTGCTTCTTCGTAAAAAAGATCCGATACAACCGCCACAACAACATTACCTGTTGCCAGTGCTGTCACTATAGACAAGGTCCAATATTCGAAACGTACCTCGCGGTCAGCAAAAGTCACAAGAATGCCTCTTGGCTCAAGATGCAAGGTATTGCTCTCACCTGTTGGACCTGGTAGTACTTTAGGTTTCTTTAAGCGCTTTTCTATCGCGATTAACTGCGAACGCGCACTTGCTAAAGTACTGTTAAGGTCGTCTGCTAGCTCCTCAACAATTTCTACATTGGCAATTTTAGCCAACAATTGCCTAACCGCAGAAATACGTGACGTTAAACTAGTTAAACGCCAGTCGTTCTTCACTGCTTTGGCAGCTATCATCATTTCTTCAACTTTTTGATTAGAGGTATTATCACTCACAAGCGCCTGATCATCAGCAAAGTCATCAGTGTTATCAGATTCTTGTGGCGTGCTTTTTTCCATCATCAAACGAGGAAGGTAATTTGGCCCACCAGCTTTTGGACCCGTTCCCGATAACCCGCGACCACCAAAAGGCTGAACACCCACAATAGCGCCAATCATGTTACGGTTAATATAAACATTACCAGCCGCAGAGAGTGTTGCGAGTTCATACGCTCGCTCTTCAATGCGAGTATGTACGCCAAATGTTAAGCCAAAACCTGTGCTGTTAATTTGCTCCATGACCTTGTGTAGCTCTTTACCCTTAAATCGCACTACATGAATACAAGGGCCGAATACTTCTTTTTCAAGCACATTGATATTGTCGATTTCAAACAAATGAGGTGCAAAAAAGTGTCCTTCAGCATTCTCATTTAATTCGCATGCATATAATAGCTTTGCACGCTTTTGCATATCTTGCGCGTGCGCCTTTAAGGTACTTAAGGCCTTTTCGTCAATAACTGGGCCGATGTCGGTCGACAACCACTGCGGGTCGCCAATACTAAGCTCTTTCATGGCCCCTATAATCATGTTGATAATGTTGTCGGCAACATCCTCTTGTAAAAATAGCACTCTAAGCGCAGAGCAACGCTGACCAGCACTTTGAAAGCCCGAAGCTACAACATCGTCGACCACTTGCTCAGGTAAGGCGCTTGAATCAACTACCATGCAATTTTGACCACCGGTTTCAGCAATCAGCGGCACTTGAATACTTCCCCGTTCGGCCAGCACTCTTGAAATCAGCGTGCCTGTTTGGGTTGAACCCGTAAACATCACGCCCGCAATTTTTTCGTTAGGTAATAGCGTGGCGCCAACATCAGGGCCTTTTGCTATCACTAACTGCAAGACTTCTTTTGGTAAGCCAACGGCGTGCATAAGTTCGACAGCGCGTATTGCAATTAAGCTAGTTTGTTCAGCGGGTTTAGCGATGACTGAGTTGCCCGTTGCTAACGCAGCAACGACTTGCCCTAAAAATATAGCTAAGGGGAAATTCCAAGGGCTAATGCACAAAATGACACCGCGCGGTGTTAAGCGCTGGTCCTTATCTAGCTTTTGCGCTTCAACCGCATAGTAGCGAGCAAAATCGACGGCTTCTCTTATTTCATCAATACTATCTTGGGTAATTTTACCGGCTTCTTTTATACATAAACCAATGAGTTCGTCCATGTGACGTTCTAGTATATCAGCAGTTCGCATTAATATTTCAGCGCGCTCTCGTACCGGGGTTTGTGCCCAATTTGTACACGCCTGACTAACGGTCTCTAATTTAGCCAGCATTTGCTCGGGTGTATCAAAACGATGATAACCCACCACTTCATTTAGATTGGCTGGGTTTTTGACGATATGATCGTTTAATTCCTTTTGATCTGTGGCTTGCTCAGCGGCAGTTATGCTTTGCGAATGTTGCGTAAACCAGCGCTCTAAGCTTGTTGAAAGGTCTTCAATTTTATTGATATCGTAAATATCGAGTCCCTTAGAATTAGCGCGGCTTGCACCGTATAAATCAATTGGCATCGCTATTTGCGTATTGACTCGTTTTGCTAAACGCTGCGTGTGTTCTACAGGGTCATCTAGAAGCTCTTCAACTTCTTTATCAACATCGACTATCGCATTCACAAAAGATGAATTTGCGCCGTTTTCGAGCAACCTGCGCACTAAATACGCCAAAAGGTCTTCGTGCTGACCAACAGGCGCATAAACACGGCATTGAATGCCTTCTTCCATGACTATTTGGTCATACAAAGTATCGCCCATGCCGTGCAAGCATTGAAACTCAAACCCTTCTTTATCATCACCAGCAAGCTCTAAAATAACAGAGGCAGTATAGGCATTGTGCGTTGCAAACTGCGGGTACATTGAGTCTCGGTATGCAAGCAGTCTGTTAGCACAGGCATGGTAAGACACATCGGTAGACGCTTTGCGCGTAAACACTGGGAAATCTTCGAACCCGCCTTGCTGAGTATGCTTTATTTCAGTATCCCAGTAGGCGCCTTTAACTAAGCGAACCATCATCTTTTTATTCACTGACACGGTAAGCTCGCGCAACCACTCAATCACAAAAATCGCGCGTTTTTGATAAGCTTGTACCGCGATACCAAAACCATTCCAGTCGGCTAAATCAGGATCTGAAAACACGGTTTTAATAATGTCTAAGGATATTTCTAGGCGTTCTGATTCTTCAGCATCAACGGTAAGGCCAATGTTGTGTTTTTTGGCTTGTAAACACAGTTGCTTTAATCGTTCGCTAATTTCGGGGACAACTTTTTGTTGTTTGATAAAATCATAACGAGGATGAATGGCAGATAATTTAACTGAAATACCAGGGCTTTTACGAGGGCCTTTACCTTTCCCAGCTTCGCCAATGACTTCAATCGCGTTTTGATATGACTTATAGTAACGGTCGGCATCAGCAAATGTCCGAGCGCCTTCACCCAACATATCGTAAGAATATACATAGCCTATTTTTTCTTTTTCTTTAGCACGGTCAACAGCATCTTTGATGTTTTCGCCCATCACAAACTGCTTGCCCATGACCTTCATAGCAATATTCATTGCGCGCCTTATCACCGGCTCACCAACTCTGCCAAGGGTCTTTTTTAAGAGCCCAAACTGCTTGTTTTTGCGCTCGTTTGCATAGTTCACCATGTTACCGGTAAACATTAAGCCCCATGCCGAGGCATTAACAAACAATGAATCACTATTGCCTAAATGGCTTGACCACTGTCCCTTTGAAAGTTTATCTCTAATAAGTTCATCTTGAGTAGATTTGTCGGGTACGCGCAGCAAGGCTTCAGCCAAACACATCAGCACTACGCCTTCTTCAGACGACAGCGAGTATTCGTTTAACAAAGCATCAACACCACCATGCCCTTCTTGTTCTTTTCGAATGCGCAATACAAGTGTGCGAGCTCTTTCCCATGCGCGGCTTCTAGCACGCATACTCACTTCTGCTTCTGGCAAAATGTGTTCTATTGCCTGCGTTTCATTTATTCTGTAAAAATCTCTGATTTTTTGGCGAATACTTGAATCTGACTGTACATTCGAATCTAGTAACATCTGTAGCCTCTTGTTAACGCTATGTTTTTAACATTGTGTATTACCCACTGCACTGGCAATTTTGTTATAAAATAAAACAGGCAATAAAACAGGTAATACGGCGCAAAATATCGTGTAATTTACACCCGACCAAAATTTTGCGCTACAGTAATCGTTAATGCCATATTTTGCTAGAAAACTTAGTGATTATTTTCTCTTTTTTAGCAGTCAAATTCGTAATGGTTTTTATACGCAGTTATATCATGCTTGTTTTTATATTATTCACGCTAAGGCCTGTTGGTCTTTGCTGTATATACGTGAAAAGAGACAAAACGAACATGCATGCGGCAAATAATATGCTATTATCTTGCTAACATCTTAAGTTCTTAAATCAAAAGTCAGCAGTGCTACCGTCGGTTTTGCGAGGCATCTATGAAAAACAAATGGATTGCATTAATACTCATTGTGCTCTTAGCTGCGCTGCAGTATCGACTTTGGTTTGGTAAAAATAGCGTTTCCGATTATCAAGAAATGCAAACGCAAATTGAAACGCTAGAGCAACAAAATGCGAATTTACGCCAGCGAAATCAATTAATAAGAGCTGATATTGACGACTTGCAACTTGGCATTGAATCAATGGAAGAGCGCGCTCGTAACGAGCTTGGACTCATTAAAGAAGGCGAGACCTTTTATCGCATTTTACCAAAAGAATAATGCCAACACCCTCTCATCATAAATTTACGCTAATTATTCCCGCCGCAGGCGTGGGCAGTCGTATGGCGTCAAAAACCGCAAAGCAATATCTTCTATTAAATACAAAGACAATAATAGAGCACACACTTGAGGTGTTCATTGCGCACCCGCTTATTGATAATATTGTTGTCGCTTTGCACCCGAATGATGAGACCTTTGCTACTTTAGCAATTGCTGGTCACTCCAAAATACACGCTATTACGGGTGGGTCGCAGCGAGTAGATTCGGTGTTATGCGCCTTGCAGTATGCTAAGGATAACTTTGCTTGTGATACAAGAGCAACTCACTATGCACTTGTTCATGATGCTGCCAGACCTTGCCTGCAGATTACGCAAGTGGATGCGCTGGTGACTGAGTTTTTACAAGCGAAAGAAAACTTGCAAGTATCGGGGGCGATACTTGCATCACTAGTAGTTGATACAGTAAAACGTGCTCGGTCATCAAAAACGGGCTCAACGACCAGCCCATCTCAGAAACAAAACACATCGCAAAATCTAATTGAAACAAGTGTCGATAGAAGCCACCTCTGGCTTGCGCAAACACCACAGTTATTTGAAGTAAATGCTTTAATAAAAGCAATTGAGAGTAATGCGGAGCAAAAACATTTAATTACCGATGAAGCCTCGGCGATGGAGTTAATCGGCAAGACTGTTTTATTAGTCAATTCGCCCACAAGCAATCTAAAAGTCACTCGACCAGAAGATCTAGCGCTTGCAGAGTTTTACTTAAGCCAATTTAGCAAACATAAAAATAACAATCAGGATAAGCATTAATATGAGAGTGGGACATGGTTACGATGTGCATAAGTTTGGTGGTCAAGGGCCTATCATCCTATGCGGTGAGAAAATAGACTATGAATTTGGCTTACTTGCGCATTCTGATGGTGATGTTGCAATACACGCGCTTTGCGATGCACTTTTAGGCGCACTCGCCTTAGGCGATATTGGCAAACACTTTCCAGACACGAGTGACGAGTTTGAAAATGCTGATTCAATGCAATTGCTAGCGCATGTTTATGCACTAATAAAACAAAAGGGGTATCAGCTTGCAAATGCCGATATTACCATAGCCGCGCAGGCACCAAAACTCGCCAAGCACATTGTTGCTATGCGTCAAAACACAGCAGACACGCTTAAACTTGACCTTGACCAAATTAGCGTAAAAGCCACCACCACCGAAAAACTTGGCTTTGTTGGCCGCCAAGAGGGCATTGAAGCTCACGCTGTGGTGTTACTTATAAAATGACAAACACAAGCATAGATTTACAAGTTCAGCCTTGGAAACACCTACACGAAGGCCCTCTATTTACTGGTGACTTAAAGCAACAATTAAGTGATTTTAAAGTGGTCGAAAGTTTGAGTTTTACACCCAGTAATAGCGGCGAACATACACTTATTGAACTTGAAAAAACGGGCCTTAATACAGCCTTTGTTGCTGAGCAAATGGCAAAATTTGGGCAATTACCGTTAAGAGCAATTAGTTACGCCGGACGCAAAGACAAATATGCAAGCACGAGTCAATGGTTTGGCGTGTATCATGGCGGTGCGAAAAAACCAAATTGGCATGATTTTGCGCTAGAAGGCACAAAAATCCTGCAAATTGTACAAAATGACCGCAAGCTAAGAACCGGAGCAATCAGTAAAAACACCTTCACCATTTTATTAAGAAATATTTCTGCAGTATCTAACACCGCCTTACAAGATAGAGTCGATGCCATTACAGAATTTGGCGTGCCTAATTATTTTGGCAATCAACGTTTTGGCGAAATCATTAAGCCCGATGGCAGTGTGCAGCTAGGTGGTAATTTATTGCTTGCCCAAAAACTCATTGACGGCGAGGCAATTCGTAACAGAAACAAAAACTCAATGGCCATATCTGCGCTGCGTAGCTGGCTATTTAACCAATTCGTTAGCCAACGAATTAGCAAATACCCAGCACACTCACATATTAATGGTGACGCTCTTTCATTAGCCGGCACCAACAGTTTTTTTGTTTATGATGATGCCGATCAAGACAATAATAAGCAAAATGGTGAACAAGTAAGTGATAACACTATTTCTGAACGCCTAAAGTCTAAAGACCTTTTTGTTACCGCGCCTTTGTGGGGTAAAGGCGAATTAGATACGCAATTTCAGGCACGCGAATTTGAATTAAAAACAGCAAGTGAATATGCACTTGTATGTCGCACGCTTGAAGGTTTGGGCCTAAAACAACAAAGACGCCCAATCTTGATATTTGTACAAGATTTTACGGCAGAAATAAGTGATAATTGCGCGCAATTAAGCTTTAGCTTACCTTCAGGTTGTTTTGCAACATCCGTGCTGCGTGAAATTGCACAGGTAAGCATTGGCAGCAAGCAATCATAAATGACATGAACAGGAAGTAAATACATGGCGTCTCGCAAAGCTCTGCAGCTTGCATCCACTTTAGAACACGAGGGCATCACTGACCAAGTCGTGCTCGGCACAATTGCAAACACACCAAGAGAAGTGTTTTTGCCAGCTACTCTCGCCCACAAAGCTTATGAGAACACCGCCTTACCTATTGGCCTAGGCCAAACCATTTCGCAGCCATATATCGTGGCAAAAATGACGGAGTTATTACTGAGCCATTTGCCTAAGCAAAGCACAGTCTTAGAAATTGGTACCGGCTCAGGTTACCAAACCGCTGTTTTAGCCGATATTTTTGACTATGTGTGTAGCGTTGAACGTATCAAGTCACTTCAATTTCAGGCTAAACGCAGATTCAATCAACTCGATTTACATAATATTAAACTTAAACACGGTGATGGCTGGCAAGGTTGGCCAAGTAAAGGCCCTTTTGACGGAATAATAGTGACAGCCGCTGCTGCCGATTTACCCCAAGATTTAGTGGCACAATTGGCAGATAAAGGCAGGCTTGTGATCCCCATAGGCGAAAGTAATCAGCAGCTTTTGTGTGTTGATAAAGACGGTAGCGATATTAAACAGCAGGTCATTGAAACTGTTAATTTTGTGCCTTTAGTAGCTGGAGATATCTCATGAAGCTGTTTACCACCTTGTATGACACTTGCCTAAAATGGGCAAAACATCGTCATGCCGAAAAGTATTTAGCGGCGTTAAGTTGTTCAGAGAGTACGTTTTTTCCCATCCCACCTGACGTTATGTTAGCGCCTATGGTATTGGGCCAAACCGATAAAGCTTGGCGCTTTGCATGGATAACCACCATCGCCTCGGTTATAGGCGGTATTATTGGTTATGGCTTGGGCTATTTCGCGTTTGAGTCTTATTTAAGCCCACTTATTAATGAGTGGGGTTACGGTGAAAAACTCGCCATGGCAGAGCGTTGGTTTGCAGACTATGGTGTTTGGGTTGTTTTTATAGCTGGTTTTTCGCCTATCCCTTATAAAGTATTTACCATCAGTGCCGGCGCACTTAGTATGGCGTTTTTGCCATTTGTTATTGCGTCAACGGTAGGGCGAGGCGCTCGGTTCTTTTTAGTTGCTGCCTTTATGAAGTATGGTGGTCCGCCAATGGAAGCAAAACTAAAAAAATATATAGAGTACATAGGCTGGACGGTTATTGTATTGGCTATCGTCGCTTACTTTATTCTGAGATAGCAGCAGTGCGAACTTGAATAGAAAGGGAATCAATTCAGGATGAGAAACTACTACACAGTACCTTTTAGACGCATAATACCTTTTAGATTCATAATACCTTGTAGCCTCTTAATACTTTTAAGCATTGCTGGCTGTGGTAGCCGTCACCAACCTGCGCCGGTAACAAGCTTATCGACAACCGTTGCAACGCCAGAGAACCTCACTGAAATAAGCGGCGATAGTTACACTGTTCAAGCTGGCGACACTTTATTTGCCATCGCTTTTTATAGTGGAAACGACTATCGCGATTTGGCTAACATAAACAATATACGCCCGCCTTATCGTATTAATATTGGTCAACAATTAACACTCAAGCTACCAGCCCCAGACAAAGAATCGACTACAAATGTCGATCAAATCAAACTTGCACAAAATTCAAGCAAAATAGATGTTGACCAAGCACAGCCGCAGGCGTATGGTGGAACTAAGAAGGAAACACATCGAAAAAACCAAAATGTAGTAGACAAAAGCTCGAATAAACCTTATAAGAGTACTAATAAAACGAGTTTGTCTTGGATTTGGCCCGCACAAGGTCTAAAAACCGTAGCCACCGTCGGTAGTGACGGCAGCAAACGAGGCTTAGACATCAAAGGATCAAAAGGGTCCAAGGTAGTAGCCGCGGCGCCTGGTAGAGTAGTTTATGCCGGCAATGCATTAAAAGGTTACGGTAATCTCATTATTATTAAACATAATGACGATTATTTAAGCGCATATGCGCACAACAGCTCAATACTAGTTGGTGAACAAACTTATGTCAGTCAGGGGCAACAAATTGCAACAATGGGTAACTCAGGTTCGAGTGACGTCATGCTGCACTTTGAAATTCGGAAAAAGGGTAAATCAGTCGACCCACTCTCCTATTTGCCTGATTAATAATCTTGTCCTCTCTCTTCTTTTGACCCGCGCCCACTTAATAGGTAGATATTTTTATGGTCATTCAAAATAGTGATAATCAAGGCAATAACGACGCTGACGTATTCGATAGTGAATCAATCGAAAACAGTATTGACGAAGATGCCAAAGAAGTAGATTTAGAGGCAATTGATGCTGACGAAGTCGCATTTAACAATGCAACAAAAGATCAGCCTGCCAGTAAGCAACTAGATGCCACCCAAATTTATTTAAACGAAATCGGCTTTTCACCACTTTTAACGGCACAAGAAGAAGTTAAATACGCACGCGAAGCCATTGCCGGTAAAAAAGCATCTCGCGAGCGCATGATTGTGAGTAACTTACGTTTGGTCGTAAAGATTGCTCGCAGATATAATAATCGCGGTCTGGCCTTATTAGATTTAATTGAAGAAGGTAATTTAGGTTTAATCCGTGCGGTTGAAAAGTTTGATCCCGAGCGCGGCTTTCGTTTTTCTACCTATGCAACGTGGTGGATAAGACAAACTATAGAACGCGCGTTAATGAATCAAACCAGAACGATTCGTTTACCCATTCATATTGTCAAAGAACTTAATTTATACCTGCGCACCGCTCGAAAACTAGCACAAGAGCTTGATCATGAGCCTACGCCAGAAGATATTGCTGAAGAAACTGGCGAACCTGTTGCTAGCGTAAGACGCATGTTAAAGCTCAATGAAAGAATCAGTTCTGTAGATACACCTGTCGCTGGCGATTCAACTAAAGCCATACTCGATTTGTTGGCCGACGAAACCGATGCTTCGCCAGAAACTCAGTTTGAAAACAACACCATGAAAGCCGATATTATTCAATGGCTTGAACTGCTAAACCCCAAGCAGCGCGAAGTGTTAGCTAGACGCTTTGGATTAATGGGACATGAACCCGCTACGTTAGAAGATGTAGGTGCAGAAATTGGTTTGACCCGCGAACGTGTAAGACAAATTCAAGTAGAAGCATTGAAACGCTTGAAAGAAATACTGCGTCATGAAGGTCTTAGTATAGAGTCTATATTTTCAGAGTCATAGTTGAATATTAGCGGATCTTTAGGCAAGTTTGGCACCGTCATTCTGCCAAGCCACTAAACTCAACTCAACATTTGTATGCGATTAAAAATATTTATACGCCTATTTCTTTCCGCTTTTATCGCGTTTGTAAGCTATGCGCTTTGGGCTTATTATGCCAATAGCTTGGTCACTGACGATCATCAAATGCTGATCAAGGCAGCCTTGGTCCAAGGTATTTATAGCGGTTTTGTCACCCTTGTTTTCACTCTTTTACTAGAAGTTTTTTACAACAAAATTGGCGCATCTTATTACTGCTTGCCTTTTATCACTCCCCGGATTTCCGCAAAACATCATCCGGATGAGCCTTGCTCTACCGTCGAAACATTTAAATCAAGCATCGAATTATCCAAACGTACTTGCGCTGGAAAATGCTTACCCGGCGCTTGGCTTTCGCCTATCCCTGCGCTTGTTATACAAAGTATCTTAGTAATTGGCGTCAATGTTGTGTTTGCCACACCTAACTTATGGCTTACCGTTGCCCCTTCTATTTTGTTTAGCGCTTTTTATGGCTATTCGTATTCGTTCGTTCTTGCCCGCAAATTAGACAATAAAAACGCCTGAGTAAAAGTACTGAGATTGATTAATGAGGTTTTGTGCGTCTGTGCATTTTACTTCCGTGCTTTTTACTTACGAGCTTTTTACTTCTGAGATGGGGCATGTCAGAATCTATATAAAATCGTAGAAAGGGAAACTTCATGAAGCATTCACATCGTTGCATATTAAATAGTTTATTATTGCTTGTTTTAATGTTTGGGATAAATGCCTGTAGCGATAATAAAGACTCTTCAGTTTCTATGGAATCAGATCCAAGCAACTCTAATGACTCTGTTGGTGCAACATCTGATCGGCTCCCCAATATTGTGCTTATCCTCACTGACGACCAAGGTTATGCAGACGCTTCTTCATTTGGACAAACGGCATATACAACACCAAACATTGATAGCATAGCTGAAAACGGTTTACTGCTTAGCCAGTTTTATGTCGCACAAGCGATTTGCAGTGCGTCTCGAGCCGCTATTTTGACAGGAGCTTACCCTAACCGCATAGGCGTTAATTCTGCTTTTTTCCCTACCGAATTAACCAATAAGCCTGCGGTTGGACTTAATACCGAAGAAGAGACGCTTCCAGAGCTGCTAAAATTAAAAGGCTACACAACAGGATTATTTGGCAAGTGGCACTTAGGCGATACTGCACCGTTTTTACCTACCCAACATGGTTTTGATGAGTTTTATGGTATCCCCTATTCTAATGATATGTGGAGCGCCAATGTTAATCCAAGCTATGCATTTTCTGACTTACCCGTGTACAGTCAAGATAAAGTCGTCAAAACACTCAACGATGACCAATCAAATCTAACAAAAGAACTCACCGAAAAAAGCGTCAACTTTATTGAAAAAAATAGTGATACACCTTTTTTCTTAATGCTCGCTCATCCACAGCCTCATGTGCCATTATTCGTATCTGACGAATTTGCAGGTAAATCTGGCGCTGGCTTATATGGCGATGTCATGATGGAGATAGACTGGTCTACGGGCGAACTTCTAAATACTCTTCGTCAACAAGCTTTGTTAGAAAATACCTTATTTATTTATATGTCTGACAACGGACCTTGGTTATCATATGGCAAGCATAGTGGTTCAGCTGGTTTATTAAGAAACGGTAAGTTAAGCAATTTCGAAGGTGGCGTGCGCACCCCAGCATTAGTGCAATGGCCAAGTAAACTTGATGCTAACAAAGTCATTGATACGCCAATGATAAGCATAGATTTATTGCCTACCATTATGAAGTTAGTAGACGGAAAGTTACCAAGCAAAAAAATAGACGGTGTCGATATTTGGCCTATTTTGACTGAGCAAAGTAAAGCGCCCTCACACGAAGCGTTTTTCTTTTATTTCCACCAAAACGAATTAAACGCTGTTCGTTATAAAGATTGGAAGCTTTATTATCCTCACCGCTATAACGTGGTGACGACGCCAGGTAGCGATGGGCAAAGAGGTGAAGAACAGTGGCCAAGACTTGAAGAAATCGAACTCTATGACCTCAAAAGCGACCCTAGCGAAACTAACAATATCGCCTCAGAAAATGGTGATATCATCAAGATTATTAATGCTCTCGCAGACCAAAAACGTGCAGAATTAGGTGATTCAGCAACCGGAGTAATAGGCAGTGAAAATCGTCCTTTAGGCAGTCTGTAAATACTAGTAGTGCCAATGTCGACCATTATTCACTGAGCATGCTACTTGTTAGGATACCTTCTCTAAGGTAACAAATTCATAATCAAAGGCATTTTTCTCATCGCTTTGATGGGCAGTTTTTTCAGTGACCTCCCATTTTGCTGCAGCTTCATAATCGGGAAACTGGGTATCTCCGTCTATCTGGGCATTAATATAGGTCAAGTAAAGCTGGTCTGCCTGAGGCAAAAACGCTTTGTAAATCGCGCCGCCACCGATGATCATGACTTCTTGCGCTTCAAGAGACGCGATATTAAGTGCTGCTTCACAACTATTGGCTACTACGGCATCGTTTAACAAATAAGCTTCGTTACTAGAAATAACGATGTTTTTTCGACCAGGTAGCGCTTTACCAATTGACTCATAAGTAAGTCGCCCCATAATAACGGGCTTGCCTAGGGTCACGGCCTTAAAGTGTTTTAAATCAGCAGGCAAATGCCATGGCATTTGGTTATCTTTGCCAATCACTCGGTTATTCGCCATCGCAGCAATCATGCTAATTTTCATTTTTGACTAATCCCTTACATAAACGACGTTTGGATGATCATCATCTTCGTCATCATCGTCTTGTTCATCAATTTCGTCGTCTTGCTCTTGATAAGTCGGCTTAGTATCCCACACAAAGCTTTGCTCTTCGGGCGCTTGTGCTTCTTCTTCAGCAGGCAAGGTAGATAAATAATCCATGATATCTTGGCAAATTTCAGTTGAGCCTAGTTTATGGAAAGCTGATATTTGATAGTAATCTTCTTCCCAGCCCATTTGATCGGCTATTTGCTGGCACAAGGCATCGGCTTCTTCTTCAAGCATTAAATCTACTTTGTTAAACACTAACCAACGAGGCTTAGCAGCAAGCTTTGGATTGTAAGTCTCAAGTTCATTGATAATGGTCAACGCATTTTCAACCGGATCGCTGCCATCGGCAGGCATAATATCAACAAGATGCAGCAATATACGACAACGCTCAAGGTGTTTTAAAAACTGTATTCCTAGTCCAGCACCATCAGATGCACCTTCGATTAGCCCAGGTATATCAGCAATAACAAAACTAGCCTGTGAATCAAGACGTACAACCCCCAAATTAGGCACTAACGTGGTAAATGGATAATCGGCTACTTTAGGCTTAGCGGCCGACACAGAGCGTATAAAGGTAGACTTACCTGCATTAGGTAAACCCAACAAACCAACATCGGCAAGTAATAACAACTCAAGCTTAATATTTCGAATCTCGCCAGGTGTACCATCCGACTTTTGCCTTGGTGCACGGTTTGTGCTGCTTTTAAAGCGAGCGTTACCCAAACCATGAAAACCACCTTGCGCCACTTTTAAACGTTGACCATGCTTGGTCAAATCACCTAAAAACTCGCCAGTATCGGTGTCGGTCGCCCGCGTACCTTCTGGCACTTTTAAGGTCAAATCTTGGCCTTTACGTCCGGTACAATCACTGCCTTTGCCGTTTTCACCACGCTCAGCACGATGAAAGCGTTCAAATTGAAAATCAATAAGTGTATTGAGGTTTTCGTCAGCTTCTAAATAAACACTGCCACCGTCACCACCATCACCACCATCAGGACCACCTTTGGGTATGTATTTTTCGCGCCTAAAACCAACAACGCCATTACCGCCGTCGCCTGCTTCAGCACGAATTATTGCTTCATCTACAAATTTCATTTACTTGGTGTATCCTGTGGTGTTCGGGTTAAGTGCTTATACTTATTTTCTCGATAGTATATCAGTTTTCGTTCAATTCGATAACTTGATGAGTTTGGTGATGTTAAGAACTTAGGGCAATAATACATCCTAGGTCATTCCCACGAAAGTGGGGACCTCGTCCCATTCACTAGTTAGCATAAAAAGAGTGTACTGTGCGAGGTTCCCACTTTCGTGGGAATGACCTAGGCTATTTTAAACACTATATTAATCGACAATCACTAATCGGCGTTACATGCGTTTTTCTTAACAACTTTTGCTAAAACAACATCTAGCAATAAAACTCAAAAAGCATCCAACAAAAAGCCCGCTAAAGAGCGGGCTTTCTAAATATCAAGACCGAAAGATTACTCAGCAACAATGCTTACGTATTTGCGGTTTTTAGGGCCTTTTACTTCAAACTGTACTTTACCGTCAGTTAAAGCAAAAAGAGTATGGTCACGACCAATACCCATGTTGTCACCTGCGTGGAATCTAGTACCACGTTGGCGAACAATAATGTTGCCTGCAGAAACAGCTTCGCCGCCGAAACGCTTTACGCCTAAGCGCTTACTAATCGAATCACGACCGTTTTTGGTACTACCACCAGCTTTTTTATGTGCCATGTGTTCGTCTCCTAATACTATGGATTATGCGTTAATCGCAGTGATTTTCACTTCTGTGAACCACTGACGGTGTCCCATTTGAGAGCGCGAATGCTTTCTACGACGGAACTTAACTATGTTAATCTTTTCACCACGACCGTGGGTAACGACTTCAGCAGTCACTTTACCACCAGCTACATGAGGTGTACCAATTTTAATATCTTCACCATTACTTACCATCAAGACGTCATCAAATTCAACCTTTTCACCAGGTGCTAATTCGATTTTTTCAAGACGAACGGTTTGGCCTTCGGCCACACGGTGTTGTTTACCACCACTTTGGAAAACCGCGTACATAAATTTCTCCGCTCTGCGCAATCATGCGCTCATCAATTCAAAAAACAGGGCGCGAATTATAGGTAAACTTTAACTCGGTTACAAGGATAAATTGCACTTATTTTACTCAAATGCCTTCAACGCCCTATTTTACTAAAAAGTTTACGAGATTGTTACGTAAAAACAAGGACGAGACTAGAGATAAAACCCGTTTAATGTAGAATATGAGACATTAATAATAATAAAAACCAATTACATGGATTTACAACAAATAAAAACCCTATCTGACCCCGATATGCTTGCGGTCAACCAGCTAATACAAGAGCAAGTAAGCTCTGATGTGGTACTTATTAACCAATTGGGTTTTTATATCGTTAACAGCGGTGGTAAACGCTTACGCCCTCTTCTTACGGTTTTAGCTGCCAGAGCATTAGGCATTAATAGTACTGAGCATCACAGCCTTGCAGCAATAATAGAGTTTATTCATACCGCCACCTTACTACACGACGATGTCGTTGACGAATCAACCATGCGCCGAGGGCGCGAGACGGCTAACGCTGTGTTTGGTAATCAAGCTAGTGTACTCGTTGGGGACTTTTTGTATTCAAGAGCCTTTCAAATGATGGTTGGCTTACAACGAATGAAAGTCATGGATATATTAAGTGACGCAACCAATCGCATTGCTCAAGGTGAGGTCATGCAGTTAATGAACTGCAACGACCCAAACACCACACAAGAAAGCTATCTTGACGTTATCTACAGTAAAACAGCAAGGCTATTTGAAGCAGCCACACAGCTTGCTGCGGTAATCACCAATCAAAATAAAGAAATTGAACTGGCCATGCAAGAGTACGGCAAACAGTTAGGCACTGCGTTTCAATTAATAGATGACGTGCTTGATTATGTTGCTGACGAAAAAGACATGGGTAAAAAGGCCGGTGATGATTTAGCCGAAGGCAAACCCACCTTGCCACTGTTACACGCGATGTGGAATACCGACGACGAAAATGCGGCACTTATTCGAAGTGCGATTGAAAACGCTGATGGCATGGCAAATTTTGAACGTATTCTTGCAGTCATGGAGAAAACAGGCTCAATAGAATATACCCGCAAATTAGCCGTCCAAGCCTCTGATGCTGCAAAAAAAGCGCTGCAGCCTATTGTTGATTCTGAGTTTAAACAAGCACTTGTTGGCTTGGCAGATTTATCGGTAAATCGTAATAGCTGATCGATAACACCTATATCATGTTTGCGTAATTTCGTAAGTGCGAAGTAATTTGTTAAGTGCGAAGTAATTTGTTAAGTGCGAAGTAATTT
>CAYURD010000059.1:0-23403 GCA_964446865.1 uncultured Glaciecola sp. | reverse complement strand
ACGAGAAAGTACTAATTACAGACGTGGTGCTCACTGAAACAATCTGGACACTTAAGGGAAAGCGCTATAATTTGCGAAAGGAGGAACTAATCGATGTGATCCATGCTCTTTTCTCAGAGCGTAATCTTGTGTTCGAAGATGGTAATGTGATTTGGTCAGCGTTGAAAGACTTTACAAATGCGCCGCGAATAAAATCAGGTGGTAAAACTAAACAGGCAGATTTCCCTGACGCTCTCATCATAAACAAGTCTTTTAAACATGGTCAGTTAGCTAATGACGAAGTGACTGCGGTATACACATTTGACAAAGCAGCACTTGAGATAAAAGGTACAAAACTACCATAATTTGAATTTCCTGATTTATTAGAGGTGAATCCGCTCTAGTCTAATTATAGTTATGTCCATTTTACGTCAAAAAGGGCCGAAAACGTTATTTGAGCTTACGACAGCAAAGCCCCCTTTTTGCAGCCTAAACAAGAATACGGAAGTTCTCGGAACAGTGTGATAATACCCAATCGTTCAGCGACATCATTAACCGAATAACCACGGTCAGTCACTTATTTGACCGCTTCAATCTTAAACTCTTCTTTTTCATTCGCTATGGATACTCAATAAAATGAACCAATGTGCAACTTTCGAAATGAAATATGAGTACTACCTAAAAAGTGCAACGCCGATGCGTGTTTGTGCACTTTTTTCACGGACAATCTTTATCTGACGCATTTTTAAAAGCAGCAGTCGATTGTGCTTAAGCTTATTATCTTTTCGACACATAAAGGTTTGCGATGACAGCAAAAAATCGTCAATTTCGACTACTGAGTTTACTCACATGTATTGCACTGTTGAGCGCTTGCGCCACTATCTACGATATCGCTGAAAAAATACCCGGCCTTGACCGTATAATTAATGCACAAAGTAAAGCTCAGGTAGGCCCCGTAAAAGACCAAAACGGAATGGTAATTGAGGGTACCCAAGCTGAGTTGCCATCGCAAGAAGTGGCAGGTGATGAATTGCTACAAGTGCCTACACAAACTCCTACTCCAAGCAGCATGGCGAGCAACGCACCAAGCGAAGATGCACAAAATACAGAAGCTATGGATGCAAAGCAAACTCCAATCGATATAACCTCAAGCGACTCAAACACTGCATTAACACCGCCTGTTGATAAGCAAGCGCTTAAAGCGACTCCTAAAGGCAGCCTAGCAGGCACAGTTGCCTTAGTGTCTAAGCAAGGCGTGATTTCATCGCAAGGCGTAATCATTAGACTCAACAGGAAAGACGGCAAAGCGCTTCACTCGACTGAGCAAAGCCAAATGCATGCAGCAATGACAGAGCCTGCAATACATACGGTAGACATGGAAGAAAAGGTTTATGTACCGGGTAATATCGTGATACGCAAAGGCGACACGCTTAACTTCGTGAATAAAGACAAAATTCAGCACAATGTGTTTTCATCGTCTGGCGAAAACGCATTCGACTTAGGCACGTTTGGCGGCGGTTTGCAGCGCGAAGTTAAGCTGAACGAAGAGGGCATTGTTAAGGTGTACTGCAATATTCATCCAAACATGGCGACCTATGTAGCGGTAGATGACGAAGGCATGTCAAAAGTTTTAGAAGATGACCAAGGCAGTTTTGAATTTGAGACCTTACCAGCAGGTGAATACGAGCTGAGTTTGTGGAGTATTCGAGGTAAGCAAACTCAATCTTTGACAATAAGCGAAGGTCAAACAACAAGGCTCAATATTCGTTTTGATACAAGTGATTATCAAGCTCCGAAGCGGGTCGATAAATTTGGAAAGCAGTATAAGAAACGCAAAGTGAGAAACGAATTTTATTAGTGGGTTTGGTTTCAGTTTTTTCGTTGGATCTTGTCACTACACGGGGCTTTTAAATGACTTGGCTTTTTAGTATTCGTACCAAACTTTTTGTGCTGGTTTTTACGGCTTTTGTGGCTTTGGTCACTATTTTGTATTGGCAAATTGGGGCTAAATCTCAAGCGGTTTCAGACTCAGCTATAAACCGTTCTTTAACGCAGTCGAGTACTATTTTAGATACCCGTATTAGCAGTCGATTTATCTTTATCAAAGAATTGGCAAACGGCATTGCTCGTGATGGTCGCGTATTGCCCTTAGTGGCCGAACAAGCCTCGCTGACTTTGCAAGACTTAAGCTTAGAATATACCGCCGTTTACGATTTTGACGTGCTGTTTTTTATGAATGCACAAGGCGACATTCTTGCCAGAGCAGACCAAGAGGACGCCATAGGCATCAATTTAGCTGGGCGTAGCTCATTGTTCGATAATGCCTTAAATGGCCAGTTAAGCACCGGTTTTATTGCCAGCCAAGGTAAGCTTATGCAAACAGTTGCTGCGCCCGTTTTTGACAATACGGCAAAAGATTTAGTCAAAGGCGTGGTGGTAATCGCTTATGAACTATCGCGCGACACGGCCAAAGAGATTGTTGCGCTTACTCAAAGCCAGATTGGCTTTTTCACATTCACCAGAAACAGCCAAGGCATAATAGACGGCATTGAACCTAGCTATATGTCGGACGATGCCTTGTCGCAGACCAAAATGGGATATTTTGCGCAGCGGCCGCAGGCTTACAAAGCGATACTAGAGTCGGCGTCAGATGATCTTCGCCTTAGCTTTTTACTCGAAGATTCTTTGCAACATAGCGTATTTAGACGCATAAACAGCAAAGATGGCAACCCACTTGGCTTTGTGGTGGCAATGCGCTCAGCAGATGAGCTACAAAGGCCGTTTAAAGAAATTCAACAAGAGCTACTTACCATTGGCGCTATTGGCATTGTGCTAGCGTCTTTACTGGCTTTATTGATGGCCATTGGGATTAGCCGTCCGATTATTCGTTTGGTTGAGCTTACTCAACAAATTCAAAATGGTTTTTATCCTGACGACCCTCATGACGAATTAGGCAACAAGTCAGGCAAAAAATCAGGCAAAGACGAAATAGCTTTGCTGAACAATGCCCTACTTACAATGAGTAAAAGCCTAAAAGAAAAAGCACAATACGAGGCCTACCTTGCAGAGCTAGCAGACGAAATACAAAGCGACAGCACGCATACCTTAAAAGACGTTAAAGACTTTGACCGAACCATTGTTCAAGCCAAAGACTCAAAAGATGGGCAAACGATTGAACAAGCTGATCGTACAATTGCACAACGCTACCGTTTAGTGTCAGAGTTAGGGACAGGCACAATGGGCGTGGTTTATTTAGCCCAAGACATCGACTTAGACGAAAAAGTCGCCCTCAAAGTCATGCAAAAAGAATTCTTTGAGGACATAGAAGGCTTGAACGTTAAAGAAGAAATCAAACTCGCCCGCAAAATCACTCACAGAAACATTGTGCGTACCTTCGATTTTGGCTCATCCGAAAAAGAAATTTACATCACCATGGAATACGTCCAAGGCTATGACTTGGTTAGTCTGATAAAGAAAAAAGGCGCACTAGACATCAACATTGGCGTGGCCATTATGAAGCAAATTTGCTCAGCAATGATTGCCGCCCACCAAATGGGCATCATCCACCGCGACTTAAAGCCGGGCAACATGATCATAAACCGCCAAGGCATCTTAAAAATCATGGATTTTGGTCTAGCCATGCAGGTTAAAGCCCCTGTATTAGACGACGACCCAGACGGTACCGCTGCAATTGATCAAACCCAAAAAAATACCCCAATAATGGGCACTCCACGCTACATGGCACCAGAGCAGTTTAAGGTGGGCGCCGTACTAGACGAACGCACCGACATTTACGCAATGGGCGTGATTATGTTTACTATTTTCAACGGTAAACCACCGTTTTCAGCGGCCAATTTTCATCAGTTGGCGTATAAGCATAGCCATGAGGCAGTGCCGGAATTGACTGATAGACTTGGGGAATTGCCGCAAGAATTGAGGGCGATTATTCATAAGGCGATGGAGAAAGAGCCGGTCGAGAGGTTTCAGACAGTTAGGGAGATGTTGGGGAGTTTGGACGGGGTTGCTTGTGCTTAATGACATACTAGCGTACTTAGTTTTAAAAATTAGAAACGGGGTCAGTGTTATATTCTCCAAACAACACCGTGACCACTGGCTATGGTTACTTAAGGTTTGATTCGAGCTCTTCTGCGACAAACGCGGAAAGCTGGTTGAAGGTGCTAAATTTCGAAATATGCCATCATCAAGCTACCAGCGAGTCATGCAACGATGGTAATTTTAGCTGGCGCACCGATATTGACGCTGGCTGCTTCTTTACAACAAAAGTATCGGACAAAACCCTGACGCCGGTCGTGGCGATGGGAATGAGCCTCTATGCTACGTCAAGTATTTTAAAGCAGTTGATGAAAACACGCCTTTTCGGGTAGAAGTAAAAACAGCTGATTGTTAATAAGTTAATGAGCGTTTTTGCTCCAGGTTTAGATATAATCCAGAAAACTAATTGGACTCTCTTGACCAATTTGTGACCAACTTGGACACTCTCAATGACACATGCTAACTTACACTTATAATTAATAAAGTGAAGGAATAGCACCATGAGTGACAATCAAAGAAGACAGATTTTGAAAGGGTTTTCTGGCTTAAGTGCCTTGGCATTAAGCGGATGTGCTACTGCGCTTTCTACTAGCAATACATCTTCTCAAACGCCCTTAAAAGGCAATATTAATCACTCAGTCAGCCGCTGGACATACGGCCATCTTTCGATTGAGGCGCTTTGTAAAACCGTTAAAAAGCTTGGTTTTTCTGCTATTGACCTTGTTGGGCCTGATGATTGGGGAACATTAAAAAGGTATGGTATTGATTCGTCAATGTGTAATGGCGCTGAATTAAATCTAACAGATGGCTTTATTCATCCCGAGCATCATAAAGCGCTGACAGAACGCTATTTGACACACATAGACTTAGTGGCCGATGCAGGCTATAAAAACCTGATTTGTTTTAGCGGTAATGCGCGCGGTATGGATCGCGAGCAAGGTCTGAAAAATGCTGTGCTTGGTTTGCAGACTATCTTGCCTCATGCCGAAAAACGAGGTGTCACTATTTTTATGGAGCTTTTTAATAGTAAAGTTAATCACCCAGATTACATGGCCGACAATTCTAAGTGGGCAATAGAACTTTGCAAACGCTTAAATTCAAACGCTTTCTCATTGCTGTATGATATTTATCATATGCAAATTAGTGAAGGAGACATTATTCGAACCATTCAAGATAATCACCAGTATTTTGGCCACTATCATACCGCGGGCGTTCCCGGCCGACACGAAATTGGCGACAACCAAGAGTTAAACTACCCCGCAATTGCTAGGGCGATAAAAGACACTGGTTTTACTGGGTATTTGGCGCAAGAGTTTGTGCCTAGCCCCAAAAGTGATGAAGGTAAATTTGAGTCACTCAAGGATGCGGTGCGTATTTGTGATGTTTGATGGCTCAACGCATCAATTTACAGCGAAACGCCTAAATCGATAGTTTACATGTTACACAAAAGGAAAACAAAATGAGTAAAAAAGCTACAGGAAGTTGTTTATGTAAAGCGGTGACATTCTCGTTTAATTTAAAAGGTAAACACTTTGATGCTTGTCATTGTGCCATGTGCCGTACTTGGGGCGGTGGCCCTGCGTTAACCGTCGAATCTGATGGCGGAATAGAATTTACGGGCTTTGAAAATGTGACGGTGTATGACTCAAGTGAATGGGCCCAGCGCGGTTTTTGTAAGCATTGCGGCAGTAACTTGTTTTATCGCTTAAAAGATCCTGAAATGAATTTTTGTAATTTCAATTTAGGTACCTTAGATCAGCAAGAAGAGCTAGAATTTACCTTACAAATCTACGTAGATGCGAAGCCCAACAATTATACTTTTGCTAACGACACTAAAATGATGACCGAAAAAGAAGTGTTGGCAATGTTTGGTCTTTAAGCTTGTTTATTGCGCTTTTCCTTAGCTTATAATCCATGATTATTTTACTAGTTTTTCCTTATCTAGTTCATCAATTAACTCGGTCATCGAAAACGACTCATGTAGGTGACTTTGCTCTGCTAACTCTAGTTTGGCTCTTAATGTCGCTAACTTTTTTTTATACTGTTGTTGCTCGTTGAATAAACGCAGTGCTTCGCGTACAACCTCGCTCGATGAGTTATACAAACCGCTTTCAACTTGTTTTTTAACTAGTCGCTCTAGTTCTAGAGTAAGCGATGCCGTACAAAATGCAGGTAGGAAATAAAAAGACGGCAATTGTGTAGAGCCTTGTTTTGAAATAATTAACTATCAGTTCTGATAACAACGTGTTCGATAAATAGACTTGTGTAAACTCTGGCGTTTTAGGAGGAGACACATACATGAATAATTTTAATCGTTTCAAAATGCTTCACAATTCAAAGCAAGCACTGTTGTTAAATAATATTTGGGATGCAGCTAGTGCCGCTATTGTGCAAAAAAATGGCGCTGCGGCATTGGCAACCAGCAGCGCATCTTTGGCGTGGGCGCTTGGATATGCAGATGGCTCAGTATTGCCTATTGATGAATTGATAAACGCAGTGAAACGCATCCAAAAAGTGGCGAAAATTCCTCTTTCAGTTGATATAGAGGACGGCTATTCAAACAATCCGAAGACAGTTGCCAAGCTTGCTGAAAAGCTAGCTTTAATGGGTGTTGCAGGCATTAATATTGAAGATGGGGAAGGTACGCCAGAATTATTAAATGAAAAGATAAAGGAAATCCGTTTGCTAGTTGGTAACGAGTTTTTTATCAACGCTAGAACAGATGTTTACTTACGAAAAATTGCCAGTGGCGAATCAGCTTTCGATATGGCTACTAAACGCTTGAAGAGTTACCAGCAATCAGGCGCAGATTGCGTATTTATTCCTGGTTTAGTGGATGGAATATTAGCTACACGACTGACTACTGTACTTTCGTTGCCAGTTAACTTGATGGTTAATAATCTACAAAGCGATGTGGCACAATTTGATGGCTGTGGTATTTCTCGATTTAGCGTTGGTCCAAATTCTTTTATTGATACATACAAGGCATTAAGCTCAGGCAATACCGAAATGAACTTTGCTACGCTCAACGCATTATTTCATTGATGTATTCCCTTTATTCGTGATGTTCTCCTATCTTAGGTTCGCATTAACTTGTATGAACTTGCTTGCTGATATTCAAAATACTTTCAACCATACACTGATAGTATTTTTAAAAGTAAAATTCGATATGATATGATTTTATACAACGCTTTATAAATACTGTCATTACACGGAGTTATTTTGAAAAAGTTAAATCAGTTTTTGTTATCCCTAAGCTTAGTGACTAGCGCTTTTGTTTTGCATGCACAAGAGTCAACAGATAGCCCTTGTGACTTTGTTGATACAGAACTTGAAAATAAAAGCGAGGCCGAATCAGTAGAGCTACTTACTTCATTTATTGCGGCTACGCCACTTGATAGACCTAACCCAAGCTACCCTACAAGTGCTGCAAGAGCCAGAGCTGAAGGTTGGGTAAAAATAAGCTATGTGGTTGATAAAAATGGACAGGTTATCGATCCTGTTATTGAAGATTCTGGTGGCCATCGCGCTTTTAGGGGCGCGGCAATGAGTGCGGTTAAAAAATGGGAATTTACGCCAGCCACACAAAATGGCGAAACCGTTGAACAGTGTAAATCATCCGTGAGATTAGACTTTGTTATGGGCGGCCAAAGCGGTGCAAGTCGGCGGTTTGTTAATAGGTACAGAAAAGCGGATGAACAATTCAAAAATGGCAATATCGAAGAAGCTAACGAATCACTACAAGCGCTTTTAGCAAACAAAGACCGCAACCGCTATGAAAACGCTTGGGCTTGGAGCTTAGATGCACAAATTGCAGCCAAGTTACAAGATACTGACCGAGAGCTCAATGCTTTGAATAAAACAATAGAGAGTATCAAAAGCCACTCGAGTGAAAATCAAACCTTTAAAAACTCATTTACTAATTATCTATACGTGCGGCTGTTTGTGATGCAGGTTCAAAAGTTTAGATTTGGTGACGCTTTGCAAACGTTTGAGAAAATTAATGAAATGGATGATAACGACGTTATTCTTAGCAATATAGCCCAAGCAAAACAATATATGGACGAGTATTTAAACTCAGATCAAAATGTTTTTGTAAACGCCAGTATCGAAAATGAAGGCGTATTTTTCCATCGCTTAGCGAGACAGAGTTTTGGTTTCACGAATATTGAAGGGAAGCTCGAAACCGTAGAGGTACGATGCGATTCTAAACGCGAAATCTACACCGTTGCGCCAGATAATATCTGGAAAATTCCTCAATCGTGGGGGCAATGTCAATTGCTGGTCTCGGGAGATGAGCAGACAAGTTTTGATTTGGTGGAAGTCGTTTCTGCGTAATATATAAAGGTCTGTTTACACAGCGCCTAATGTCGACCTTTTACCTTCATTGGAGCTGGGTTAAAGGTCGATTTAGAAAGCAAAGTTTTTATACTACTTCTCTAGAGTAAGTACGTTGTTAACGCGCCTTACTCGATGTTCTATATCAGTCTGCAAAAATTCAAGCGCCTTAAACTTTGATAAAAAGTCATCTACTTTTATTTTTTCATCACCTGCAAACTGCCCATAAATATCAAGCACTCTTTGCAGCTTCCATTGGATAAAAGACCGAGCGACAATTTGTTCAGTCGTATCACCTATTGTAAATTGATGTTCGCCGACCTTTCTGGGTAACTTGTTTTCACCTTGATTTTCTTTTATCCACTGTTGAGTCATGTTTGCACTTTCTAGTAAAGGCGGCCAACATTCTTTGAATTGGTTGACGAGCAAGTCTGCTAAGGTGTCGGGAATATCATCATCATCTAACCACTCACCTAGCTCAACATTAGTCTTGTTCATGCGCTCAACATATTTAGCCACATTGGGCGCTATTTTTTTCATTAATTTGCCCGGCGCAGGATCGCGATACAAGTGGGCATAAAGTGGTCCCATCAGGCCAAAATCACCCACGCATGGGCGAGAGCCTAACAAATAATCGTGTATCGCAAAATGCTTATCAAGCCCGGGTAATACTGTTTGCTCATACCACTTTTCGATAGCTGGAATACTGTTGTCGGTAATGCCAAGCATAGGGACAAAGCCCTTAAATTGGGCGCCTATTTTTTTACCGGCAAAACGACGAATGAATGCAGGCATGCTTGGAAATGCTATTTTGCCAAATTCTTCATAAATGAACGGGAAATTATCGTGATTCCAGCGATAGTGCATGGCAGGAATTAGTAGCCATTCGTCGCCCCACATTTCAAACATCGCCGACACTAATTTTTGCTTTGGCGTGGAAGGGATCACGCTTCTCTCGCTGAATGTTTCTTCTAGCTTGTCTATCATCGCGCTTGTATCTTGAACAAACTCGCCTGAAGGCGTTTCGAGAACAGGGATAAAGCGCACACCTGTTTTAGGGACAATGATATTTTGATAGACCTTTCGAGATGAGAAAACTTCTTCAAAAGGGATTTTTTTAAAACGTAAATAAGATCGTGCTTTACCCGTATATAGTGAGAGTGGGGCGCCATAGAGTTTGTAGTTGTTCATTTAATTTTTACGCTCATTAAGGTGTTGTGTGCTGTCATATATAAGGTTTTTTCGTCGGCTGAAAGCGTGCAGTTTGCGGTTGCTTTGCCGGTTCTTATTTTTGCTAAAAGTATGCCGTCTTCATCAAAAATGAATACGCCACCGGGTCCTGTGGCAAAGAGGTAACCTGCAGAATGCATTACCATGCCATCAGGTAAGCCTTTTTCGTTGGTTTTATTGATTAACGATGTCGCATCATAAAAAACATGCTTATTTTGTAAGTTGCCTTGGCTGTCAACATCAAATGTATACCATTTTGCTGCATTACGGTCAGATGCAGCCACAAAAAGTCTCTTTTCATCTGGTGATAGCACAACGCCATTAGGGTACAAAATTGATTTATCAGCAAGCAGTATGGTGCCATCATTTTTTAAGCGATATACGCCGTCAAACTCTATGGCTTTATTTTTGTCATTTCGCCCATCTTTTAATCCATAAGGAGGGTCGGTAAAGTAAAGATCCCCATTTGAGTGAAAAACGCCATCATTAGGGCTATTAAGACGCGCACCTTTGAACTCGCTTACCAATGTTGTGAAAGATGCCGTAGGTTTATCCAAAGGAGCGTTTAATTTTGCTACGCGTCTATCTCCGTGTTGCATCATAACCAGTTCGCCAGATTCGTTTAACAATAAACCATTTGCACCTTGTGTAGAGTCACCCTCAAACATGGCTGTCGCGCCAGATGGACGCAGGTACTGTGTAATGCCCTCTGACGCTTTATATTTGTAGATAATGTTTTGAGGAACGTCAGTAAATAGTAAAAACTGCCCATCCTCCACCCATAATGGGCCCTCTGACCAAGAATATCCTTCGCCTAACACATTTATTGTAGCCTGAGGGTCAATAATTTCGTTAGCGCGTTTGTCGTACATTTCTATGCTAGGTGTAGCCATCGCACTTTGAATAATAGTTAGGCTAAGGACAAGCAACGAAGTCGCTAGAAAAGTGAGTTTATTTCCGAATGGCATTGAGATCTCGTTTGGTATATTTACTTATTTTTTTATTACATCAAACTTAGTGTGGCTAGATGCAAATGTAAAGCGACATTAAAGCTAAAGCGACGCATTGGCTTTAAATATGTGTTGTTTAACGTTGAATAATTTGCTTTTGTAGCATCAGAAGCTGAATATAGACGCCTAACATTGTGAAATTAAATATCAGGGTCAGTTCAGTTGAAAAGCCGTTCGTCTTTATCTATCGAATTTACATTATTGTTTCTTTGCCTTCCAATATTGTTAGCGCTTGATATTCATAATGGCGTTAAGTTAGGCCTAGTGGCGATAGCCTTATTGTACTTTGTGTTTATAAACATAAAGCAAAAGCATCTAGTGTTTAAAAGCCAAGAAAAAGTGTCGGTTTGGTCATCGGTCAAAAAGGATGTTAGTGCAGCCTTTTGTATAGGTGCTAGCCAGTCAGTTGCTGATAAAAAAATCATTAAAAATACGTGGCTGCGTATCTGCATACAATTTCTTATTGCTGCAAAACTCATCACACTATTGGTGGTATTGCGCTACCCAGATGATTTATTCAAAGTAATACTAAACAAGCCGTCGTTATGGCTTGGTATCACTTTTGTGTATGTGTTTTTGTCAGTTATTCCGCAAGAGTATTTGTATCGGGTATTTTTCTTTTCTCGCTACGCGCAATTGTTTAAAAAGCCTTGGGTGATGGTGGGGCTTAGCACTTTTTGCTTTTGTATTGCGCACTTGATGTTTAATAACTCCTTGGTATTAATGCTCACACTGGTTGGTGGGTTAATTTTTTCTTTGACCTATCTTCAAAGTAAGAACTATACGATTATAGTCGTTGAGCATAGTCTCTATGGCCTATGGTTGTTTACAGTTGGATTAGGAGATATGTTGGCATTTCCAAGCTAAGATCACGTCTTGCTTACAGCCTTTTATTTGATTAGTTGTTTTAGGTCTTTTAATGCACTTAACTGAACATGTGGTAAAAGGGACATGTTTTCTGCATTTAGATCCATCTTGCGATCCATTGCAAACCAAGCGCTCATATAGCCTGCATTTATTGCGCCTTCAACGTCTTTTTTGAGACAATCTCCCACGTGCAAAATGTTTTTACTAGGCATATCAAGTAGCTCTGACACCTGTTTAAACATGGTGATGTTGGGTTTCATCGGTAAATCAACATTGGCATGTAGAACATGGGTAAAGTACTTGGCAATGCCAATCGCCTCGCAATTAACATTACCGTTTGTAATGGCTGCTAAAGGGACTTTAGCAGAGAGTTTTTTAAGGACTTTACGTATATCCTTGCTCACTTCAAAATCGCTTCGCTTTTCATAAAAGTAGTCGTAACAATCGGTGACCGCATAAGGAATAATATCGCTTGGCATGCCTGCTTCAACAAATCCTTTGGTTAGGGTTGTTGCCCTAAGCAGCCCAATATCATTGGCTAATTCTGGTTGTTGCTCCAAGATGCTTTTTCGGATCTTACGCCATTTCTTTTGACTTAATTCAGCGGCAAGCGGATATCGTTTTTTAATGCGCTTTGAAAGACATCGTTCAGCCTCGCGTATATATGGCATGTTGTCATAAAGCGTATCATCTAAATCAAACGAAATAGCGCGAATATGATGCATAGGCTTATAACTAATCATTTCTTTTTCGCTCTGGGATGCGCTTTATCATACACTTCGCTTAAATGCTGAAAGTTCAAGTGTGTATACACCTGTGTGGTAGAAATATTGGCGTGTCCTAGCAGTTCTTGAACGCCGCGTAAGTCATTACTAGATTCTAGTACGTGCGTAGCAAACGAATGGCGCAATGTATGCGGGCTTATTTGTTGATAAAGGGTTTGATGCTTTGCCCATTTACTTAAGCGTGTGGCCACCTGCCTATTTGATAAACGCGTTTTGCGTATAGAGACGAATAGTGCGGGTTCGATTGTAAAAGGCACAATATCTTCACGTTGCAGCAAATAAGCGTTTAGCGCTTCTTCGGCTTTTCGGCCAATGGGTAAAATACGTTGTTTGTTGCCTTTACCGGTGACTTTTAAGGTGCCGTCACCTAATATGTCATTATGGTTTAAGCCAGTCAGTTCAGATAAACGTAAGCCGCAGCCGTAGGTTAATTCAATAAAACACTTATCACGCAGGCTTAAAAAATCATCACCTTCAAAGGCCAATAAGCTACTAATTTCATCAACGTTTAGGTGTTTGGGTAAAGGTTTATTTTGTTTGACTGAATGAATGGTATCGAGTGGATTTGTCTTAATCAGTTTCTTTTTGACTAAGTAGCGACAAAAATTTCGTAATACAGTTAAACGCAGATTAATAGAGCGGGCCGATAAACCTTGCTGATGACTTTGCTGTAAAACACGTTTGGCGATAGTTGGCGTTAAGTCCTGCCACATTTCAATACGCGTTTGACTAAGCACCGCTTCAAGCTGTCGCTGATAGTTTTTAACGGTATAAGAAGACAACTGGCGCTCCACACGACACTCTTCGATATATTTTGATATCCAATCATGAAGGGCAGAGCCAGTGGTATTCATTGCCTTATTTTATTCTAGCAATGTGAAAGTTGAGGTTTTTGCGCAGTAGTTCGATTAAATCAACATCCACACCGGGTTGAAAATGAAGCGGGTCTTCACTCGCAATCGCAAGTAAACCGATGGTTGAGTATGGTTTTTCATTTTCAGATAGTTTAATTAATGCAACAGATGCTGCTTTGGCGTCTGGAAATAACGCCGCCTTTTCGACCTGTCCAACGCGACCAAAATAAAAGTCTTGTTTAGCCAACTTTTTATCAAAGATTGAGCGATGCTGAATTTCAGAAAGTTTAGCATTCTCATTATTATCAATTAGCATCACTTGGGCTGTTTCTAGGCCAAGTGTTTCCACTAAATGATGTCGAATGCTTGCTTCTAGGGTATCGATCGAGTCGGCTCTAGCTAAGTCTAAATTTAACTCTGCATAGGTTTTATAAATCAATTCGTTGCGCCTGGCGTTGCTCACCAGTTGTTCTAATTGGTTCTTGAGTTGTTTGATTTTGTCTCTAGATTGCTCTGCTTGAAGTTGGGTCAAAGACACCACGCCATTTTCTTGAAGTTGCACTTGAATTTCTATCAGTAAATCGGGGTTTTCTAACAAAAAGCTTGGGTTGTCGAGTAAGTATTTGGCAACCGAGTGTTTATCTACAATTGCCTGATCTTTCAATCCACCGCCTTTCAATCCACCGCCTTCCAAGTCATCATCTGAATTCGCAGTGCTGTTCTCTAGGTCGTCTATAGGTGTTGCGTTAGAGCTTTTACTCATATTACTAATTGTCCATCATAAATATGTGCTGCAGGGCCGGTCATTTTTAACATTGAGTCACCACCTTGCCAGCGTATTTTAAGTTCACCGCCCAATAATGTAACTTTCACATCTTGTCCGAGCTTTTTTTGTATCTGGCCAATGGCCACCGCAGCGCACGCACCGCTGCCACAAGCTAAGGTCTCACCGGCACCGCGTTCATATACGCGTAATTTTATTTCATGTTTGTTAATGATTTGCATAAAGCCAACGTTTACACCTTCTGCAAAACGTTCGTGCTGCCCAATTAAGCTGCCAACTTCTTCAATATCTATATTATCAATGTCGTCTACTTCTAACACGCAGTGTGGATTACCCATTGAGACAACGCCGCAAAAATACGTTTTATCGCCTATGCGTAAAATATAGGTCTTTTCTTCTTTATTTGCACTAAAAGGGACATGTTCAGGCGTAAAAATGGGCTTGCCCATGTTAACCGTCACATTGCCGTCCTTTTCTAAATACAAGATCATACGACCAGATTTAGTGCTGACACTAATTTTGTTCCGATTAATCAGCCCTTTGCTTTTAACAAAACGAGCGAAACAGCGCGCGCCATTGCCGCATTGAGATACTTCGCTCCCATCCGCATTGAAAATACGATAATGAAAATCTTGCTCGGGATCATAAGGTGGCTCTACTAAGAGCAATTGATCAAAACCAATACCAAAATTACGGTCGGCTAACGACATGATTTTCTCTTTTGAGAAAAAGACATTTTGAGTGACGTTATCAATCACCACAAAATCATTGCCTAAGCCATGCATTTTTGAAAATTGAACCGTCGTCTTTTTAGGTTTGTGCTTATTATGCTCGCGCACAGACGGTGCTTGCGTATGTTCCGCTGTCATTTAATCAGGCACCTTGTGTTCGCCTTTAAATAAATCAGGCAAGGCTTCGCGCATTCGCACAATGTGTGCTTGTTCACCATCGACCATAATTTCTGCGCATCTACAGCGGCTGTTATAGTTACTCGACATTACAAATCCGTATGCACCGGCACTTTTCACGGCAAGATAATCGTTTGGCTGTATTGCTAGCGCTCTATCTTTACCTAAAAAATCACCTGTTTCACACACCGGGCCTACTACGTCATATGTTTTGGCTTCGCCTTCTCTTACGCTTACCGCTTCTATTTTTTGCCAAGCGCTATAAAGAGCAGGGCGCAGTAAATCGTTCATTGCGGCGTCAACAATGGCAAAGTTCTTTTCTTCACCTTGCTTTAAAAACTCGACTTTGGTGACCAAAATACCCGCGTTTGCGGCGATTGCTCGGCCCGGCTCCAAAATAAGCATGAGGTCTTCTCTGCCTTGCATTTTTTCGGCCATTGCCTTGGCATAATCATCAGGATGTGGCGGCGCTTCATCGTTATAAGTCACTCCTAAACCACCACCTACATCTAAATGACTTATATGAATGCCTTTTAAGGCAAGCTCATCTATTAGCACGAGTAAGCGTTCTAATGCATCAACAAAGGGCGCTAAATCGGTCAGCTGCGAACCAATATGACAGTCCATGCCGTGAATAGCCAAGTGTGACAAACTGTTTGCATATTCATAGGCAGCCATCGCATCATCTTTTGCGATACCAAACTTATTTGCCTTGAGACCGGTCGAAATATAAGGGTGCGTCTTTGCGTCAACATCCGGATTAATTCTAAGCGAAATAGGCGCTTGCTTGTTCATTGACTTAGCAACGTCATTAATGCGATCGAGCTCAGGAATCGACTCAACATTAAAACACTTTATGCCCTTTTCAAGCGCATATGCAATTTCAATTTCGGTCTTAGCAACACCCGAAAACACGACCTTAGCAGGATCGCCACCGGCTTCAATCACTCTGGCTAACTCGCCCATCGATACAATATCAAAGCCAGAACCGAGTTTGGCGAGCACAGACAATACGCCAATATTAGAATTGGCTTTAACGGCATAACAAACTAAATGTTTGTGAGCACTTACTGCATTGTTAAATGCATGCCAGTGGCGTTCTAGTGTGGCTCTTGAGTAAATATATGTGGGAGTGCCATGGGTAGCAACTATGTCTTTAACTGCAATGTCTTCTGCATATAGCTCGTTGCCGCGATAATTAAAAAAATCCATTTATTGGTCACCTCGCGCGTTGTCTGAGGTCTGTGCATTACTTGCTAGAGGCTGCTCATTAGCATCAGTGTCTGTAGTGCTTGCTTCTTTGTTTTGAGCTTTTTCATTAGAGGTGTTCTCAGTGGTGGCAGTGGTAGCAGTGTTAGCATCGTCACTGGGAACATAAAGAGGGCCGCGCTGGCCACAGGCACTTAGCATCAGCAAAGCGACAGCTAAAAAAGCCGTTTTTTTGAGTAAACGCATATTTGATTTCTAAACTAAAAATAATTGCCTTAACCATGCCTTGTGAATGCAGAAAAAGCAATAGTTTAGCTTAGTTATTTATGTGCATTAAATCGTTGAGTTTGCCTTTGACATGCTGGGGGAAATCGACTTGTTGCCAAAGGGACTGACAAATTTTGTCTGTTTGCTGCCAATTACCTTTTATTATCCAATCAACCAAGTCATCGCAGTTTGATGGAAATGTAACACTGACCCCCTTTTTTGTTTGCAGCCAGTCGTCAATATCTTCGGCATTTAATTCGTTCATGACCTCACACAAACCCAAGGTTTGCAGGGTGTAAGCATTAGAAACTTGCTCATATTGTTTTTTCAAAGGGGTGACTAATAAGGGTTTACCAATACTTAAACATTCGGTCGACAACTCAAAGCCTGAGTTGCTAATAACGCCGTTAGAGACGAGTAAATCCTGTTTAAAGGTAGTGTTTGAAAGTGGTTTCCAAATAATATTATGGTCAATCCTTGTTTCATTAATGTTGGGGTGATAACAAACAAACTGCCAATCACTCAATATTTGTAATTGGGTACGAATGTCGCCAAGCGATTCAAATGGCAGATACACTAAGATTTTATCGCTGCTTGATAACGTTTTTGTTGCTCTCGCTTTTAACTGTAAATCGTTAGCGACGACAGGCGGAATAATATTATGGCCAAAATGATACCAATGTGTGCCCAACGAAAATTGCGTAGGCGCGAAGTGTTTTGTAATCAATTTGTCGGCAACTCGTTGTTCTTTTTTGGGGACGCGATGTAAAAAGGCCGCTTGATGACTCACCGATATTGATGGTATGCCCGATTTTTTGGCTGCCCAAGCTGAGACAGGCTCAAAGTCGTTGATCACAAGGTCATATTTTGACAAATTAAGTTCAGATACTTCTTTGTAAAAATGAAAAAGGTTGTTTTTGAAGACTGTTTTTAAACGTTTAATTTGGCCATTCTCGCTCACAAAAGTGAGTCCGCGCTTTGCTTTGTGGCCAGTAAATGCATCCATGTCAAAATAGGTGTTTGTTGCGCGTCCGCTGAACAAGTAGTCAATCTCAATATCGGGCTGTTTAGCAAACGAGGCTGCCATATGTCTTGCACGTGTTATATGCCCGTTTCCGGTGCCTTGCACACCATATAAGATTTTCATTTAGATCAACACCTGATAAGAGATTAGCGCAATACTGATGCCTAAAAGTGCGCCAACAAGCACATCTAGTGGAAAGTGAACGCGTAAGACAACGCGTGAAATGCCTACCAAGCATGCCCAAATTACAGCTGGAATAAATGCTATGGGATAAAACAAGCCAATAATTGTCACAATCAAAAATGCAGCGGCGGTGTGCCCAGATGGCAAACTGAATTTGTCGGCAGGGGATATATAGCTTTCGAAATTTTGCAAAAAATCGCTTGGGCGTTTGCGTTTGAAGATGTTCTTCATTAGCAAATAAATCGGTATTTCAAGCGCGTATGCCATTATGGCCGTGTAGAGTAGTACTTTGCCATAATCGGGTTCTAGCGCAAATACAGCCAATAAAACCACAGGATAATAGTGGCCATCTGCTGTTTTTGATACCCATTTAAAAAACTCAGGCAGTCGGCTTCCTCGCTGATTATATTCATGAGAAGCAACCCACATAAAAGCTTTTTCGTCTATTTTTGCAAGGCGTTTCACAAGACGTGACTCCACGACCCTAATTCGTTGCGCACAGCTTAAGCTCATTTTATGAACGATAGATGACAGTTGTGCGAAACTAATATGACAAAAACACCTTGTGAAGCGAGTCATATCGGGGCTTCTGATAAACTTTTCTACCTTAACTTACAAAACGTGCTACATTGGGTGTTGTGTACTTTTTGAGCTGAATATCCATTTGGCTAACAATAAAAGGATCTGGTAATGGACTTCAATACCTCCGAAATTTGCGACATTTACGCCGATAATGTAGACGTACTCGACCCCATTTTTTCAAATTACGGGGCTCGTTTTACCTATTGCGGAGAAGTTACCACAGTAAAATGTTATGAAGACCGAGGCTTAGTCGACAAAATTCTCGCCACAAATGGTCTCGGAAAAGTACTATTAATTGATGGTGGTGGCTCGCTTAGACGCGCATTGGTCGATGCTGAAAGTGCTCAGCTTGCTATGGAAAATGATTGGGAAGGTATCATCTGCTATGGCGCTGTGCGTGACGTAGACTTGCTTGAAGAATATGACATTGGCATTCACGCTGTGGGCGCAATTCCTGTCAGTGCTAATGCACGCGAAGTGGGTGATTTAGACGTTGCGGTTAATTTTGCAGGCGTCACCTTTTTACCTGAAGACCAAATTTATGCCGACAGCACAGGTATTGTATTGTCAGCAGAAGTCTTAGATCTTGACTAGCAAGCAGTAGTAAACGCTTGATTAACGGTTTATTTGAAAATATCGTTTAAATGAGCCGCTATTCTAACCCCAGCTTGCTGCAAGCGAGTGTTCATCACTGGCGTATGGTCATACAAATATTGCCACGACAGCTTATCTGAGTCAGGGTAAATGGTATCGCGAATTTCTGCGCTTTCTTGAATGTATACCAGAGGATCTGTTGTGTGCCACTTTTTGGCTAAGTCATCAGAAATTTTAGGCGCTAGAAATTCGTACCATTCAGTAAACGACAGCTGCTTTCTATCGATAAGGCCAGAGTCCCACACTCTATGAAGATTTGAGTCACTCCAGAAAAACTCGACTTTAACATCGTTGCCGCCGCGGTCAGTACCGTCGCCTGCATGCAGTGGCTGGTGTAAATCACCAATAATGTGAACCAACATTTTGATGGCGAGTTGTTTGTCTTCTCTACTCGCCTTTGAGTCTTTTAATACGTCGCTGTACATAAGTATTGCAGTGTATGAGTCACCTTGTGGTGGTGCGCCGACTTCTTGATATGTTTTCCCTTTTGGCACGGTTACATAGTGAAATGGACCCGCTACCTTTTGCCAAAACTCATCTGGATTAGAGCGATTTTCATCAGCATAAGTACTCACTTCTGCCAAACTTTCATTTTCTAATATGAGGTTGATTGATGCGCGAGCCTCAGGCGTTAAATATAGCTCGGCTATTTTTCCTGTCACGCGGTGACCTGTTTGCCCCCAAGCATGCACTACCGAGCTATACGCTGACAACGTCAGCAAACTTGATATTGCCAATGATTTTACTACTGCCGATTTTGAAACTAATGTGATTAAACGCATGACGTACTTATCTCCAGAATATGTCTAAGGTCAACAGGTCTTAATGGCTGCTTGGCGGTTTATAGCCCCAAGGTTCGACTAAATCTTGTTCTACATGTAAATGATTCAAAATGCGAGCCACAACAAAGTCGACTAAATCTTGAATACTGGTCGGGTTATGATAAAACCCAGGCGCTGCTGGCATAATCGTGACGCCCATGTTTGATAATTTGAGCATGTTTTCCAGATGAATCGATGAAAAGGGCATCTCACGGGGCACTAAAATTAGCTGTCCGCGCTCTTTTATGACAACATCGGCACCACGTTCAATTAAGTTATCGCAGGCGCCCGCAGCAATTGCCGACAAGGTGCCTGTTGAACATGGGCAAACCACCATCTGTTTAGGTGCTGAGGACCCTGAGGCAACTGCCGAAAACCATTCTTCTTTGCCATATACTCTGATTTGTTCACTTGTCGCGCCTGTCAATT
Organism: uncultured Glaciecola sp.; assembly: GCA_964446865.1. Lineage (GTDB taxonomy): Bacteria > Pseudomonadota > Gammaproteobacteria > Enterobacterales > Alteromonadaceae > Glaciecola. Next base: position 3,426 of record CAYURD010000059.1, on the reverse strand, counting down.
CGGTAAAAAAAGCACTAGCAAGTTCAGGTTTGCTGGGGACTTTTATGTTCTCTTCAGTGGCAAATACGACCCTTGCTGCCGACGACATTAGAACATGTACAAAGCACCCTTTTTTCACCAGCTCTTTGAGTAAGGTTAATGCATAAGGCGCGCCCGATGCACCGGTGATGGCCAAGGTGATGGCTTTACTCATGTTGATTCCTTATTAATTGGCTAATGCGTCAAGCAGCTTTTGATGAATACCATCAAAACCGCCGTTACTCATCACTAGCACATGGCTGCCAGGTTGTGCTTGCTCTGCAACGCTTTGCACAATCGTATCGACTTGTTTGTGCAAGATAACGTCTACCTTACTGTTATCAATCACATCTTGCATCGAGAACGACAGCGTGTCGGGTTCAAGCAAATGCACTAAATCTGCTTTTTCCCAAGCCTGTGCTAATTGGTTTTTGTGCACTCCCATACGCATGGTATTAGAGCGCGGTTCAACTATGGCGATGATATCTTGATTACCCACTTTGTTTCTTAAACCTTCAATGGTGGTCTCGATAGCGGTTGGGTGATGGGCAAAATCATCATAAACCGTAATGCCATTGACCACGCCTTTAATTTCCATTCGACGTTTAACATTTTTAAACGTGGCAAGTGCATCAACAGCGTCTTTGATTTGCACGCCTGCGTGGTGTGCAGCAGCAATGGCCATTAGTGCGTTATTCATATTATGCTCGCCAATTAGCGACCATTTTACTGTCTCGTTAACGACAGGCTTGCCATCGGCCTTGTGACTGAGCAAAAATTCAGAACAATCGGACTTAATTTTGGTTGATTTCCAAGCAGCTTTGTTCGCATCACCTATAAATTGTTGCTCACTCCAACAGCCTTTTTCGAGCACTGCCTCTAAATTTGGTTCGGCGGCAGGTGAAATGATTTGACCGTTTGCAGGCACTGTTCGGACCAAGTGATGAAACTGCTTTTTAATGGCATCTAAATCATCAAAAATATCAGCGTGGTCAAACTCGAGGTTGTTTAAAATTAGTGTTCGGGGGCGATAGTGCACAAACTTTGAGCGCTTATCAAAAAACGCACTGTCATATTCATCTGCCTCTATAACAAAAAAGGGGCTTTCGCCAATTCTTGCTGATATGCCGAAGTTTTCAGGCACGCCGCCTATCAAGAATCCCGGTGACAACCCTGCGCTCTCGAGTATCCACGCAAGCATGCTCGTTGTGGTTGTTTTGCCATGAGTGCCAGCTACCGCTAACACCCATCTGTCTTTTAACAAATGATCTAATAACCACTGTGGTCCACTTGTGTATGGCAAGTTGCGATTAAGCACATACTCTACCGCTGGGTTACCGCGTGCCATGGCATTGCCAATAATGACCATATCAGGTGCAGGCTCAAATTGACTTTCGTCATAGCCAACCGATAGCGTAATGCCAAGTTCTTCGAGTTGAGTGCTCATGGGTGGATAAACGTTGCGGTCAGATCCAGTTACTTTGTAACCAAGACTTTTGGCTATTGCGGCAATACCACCCATAAAAGTGCCGCAGATCCCGAGTATATGTACATGCATATTGTAAATTTTCGATTGTTGTAGTGTAAAACGATATCATGCCATTGTAGCATAATGTCGCAGAATCTAGCAGTTGATAAGGCGAAGTCGAAATAAGAGTTTTGATCGTGCTATAAAATCGCTACAATAGCGACCCTGTAAGATATCCACTTGCAGAAAAACACGTAATACAAGACTAAAGTGACATAAAAAAGTGCGCTTATTTATGCCACACTACCATCGAAAGAATAAGGAACCCTCAAAAAATGAAACGACTCAATAGCCAACTGCAAAAAGACGGTGCGCCGCTAGAGCTTATTTTACTTATTCGTACATTGCTTGCAGCTTGCAAAGAAATTTCGTTTCGTGTCAGCCAAGGTGAATTGGCGGGCGTGTTAGGGTCGACATTGAGTGAAAACGTTCAAGGCGAAACGCAAAAAAAACTCGATGTGATTTCGAATCAAATTTTAAAAGATATCTTATCAGAGTCTGGCTATGTAAAAGCAATATCATCTGAAGAAGAGGAAGATGTTGTTCCTTGCTCGCCAGATGGGAATTATTTGGTCAGCTTTGACCCTTTAGATGGTTCGTCTAATACCGAAATTAACAGCCTAATTGGCACCATATTTTCAATTGCTCATGCGCCACAATGGATGGATGCTTCTGACCCAAGCGCTTTTTTACAGCCCGGTACGCAAATGGTAGCTGCAGGTTACGTATTATACGGACCATCAACCATGCTTGCTATGACCACAGGCCGCGGCACGCATTTATATACGCTTGATAAAACCCATGGCGGTTTTCTGTTGACCGCCGCGAATATACAAGTGCCGGAACAAACCAGTGAATTTGCGATAAATACATCAAATGCGCGTCATTGGGAACAGCCAATACAAGACTATATTAACGATCTATTAGCTGGTGAAGACGGCCCTCGAGGAAAAGATTACAACATGCGTTGGGTGGCTGCGATGGTTGGCGATATACACAGAGTGTTGTGCCGAGGCGGCGTATTTATGTATCCTTTTGACAAACGTAATCCTGAAAAACCGGGTAAATTACGCTTGTTATACGAAGCAAACCCGATGGCGTTTTTAATGGAGCAAGCCGGTGGCTTAGCATCAACTGGCTCAGGCAGAATAATGGAAGTCATGCCAGAAGAAATTCATCAGCGTGTCCCTGTGATTATTGGGTCGAAAGAAGAAGTTGAAAATTGTGTGGCGCGTTATTCGTAGACTCGTCATAATTCGCGTCGTAGTTCGCGAATTAGCCACATATAAAGTGATTATTAATTGTTTATAAATTTAGTTTACTTAAGGAAATAACATGAGTTTAAATGACGTGCCAGCGGGCGATAAATTACCAGAAGAAGTATTGTGTATTATCGAAATCCCTGCTTATTCAGCCCCTATCAAATATGAAGTAGACAAAGACACCGGCGCTTTGTTTGTTGATCGCTTTATGGGGACTTGCATGCAGTATCCATTAAACTATGGTTACGTGAACAACACGCTTTCTGAAGATGGTGACCCGGTTGATGTGCTCGTAATGACACCGCATCCGCTTATTGCAGGCGCAGTGATTAAAGTGCGCCCAGTAGGTGTACTCAATATGACTGATGAGTCTGGTCAAGATGCAAAAATCATTGCTGTACCTGTAGACAAACTTTCTAAAATTTATTCTGACGTGAAAGACATTGATGATGTGCCAGAGCTCACCAAAAACCAAATTGAACACTTTTTCTCACATTACAAAGATTTAGAAAAAGGCAAATGGGTAAAAATCGACGGTTGGGCAGGTGTTGAAGCGGCTAAAGACGAAATCGTTTCTAGCGAAGCTCGCTATCGTAAAGGTGCTTAATCTTTATTTGT
>CAYURD010000058.1:0-24013 GCA_964446865.1 uncultured Glaciecola sp. | reverse complement strand
CTTTAAAGGTGTAATCCCAATACCGCTGCCTTTTTTGTTTGACCTTGGCCCTAAAGTCAAAAGCGACCCCGCGTAATATTAAGCCAACTAATAAAATAGAGGCAGGAATATATAACTGATATAAAATCGCACTATGCGCCGCCGGAAAGGCCACTAGCAATAAGCCGATTGAGAGCACGAGCCACGTTTCGTTAGCATCCCAAAATGGCCCGATGGCAGCAATAGATTTATCACGCCACTCTACATTATGCATAGGTAGGCATATGCCTATGCCTAAATCATATCCATCTAAAATTGCGTAAAGTAAGAGTGAAAAACAAGTAAGCCCAGCAAAAATAAAAGCAAGGGTGTTTGCGTCTAAAAATTCCATATTAATATGCCTCGCGTTGATTGGTTTTTGCAGATCTTATTTGGGCTAGCGTATCGGGCAGGCCGGGGGCACGTAGATCGTATTCTTCAACTTGTACTGATTTACGGGCAAGTAAAAACAAGGTTTTGATATAGGCGATTAACAGCACGATATATACACTTAAATACATAGCAAAGGTAAACATCACGTTTTCGCTAGCAATAGTGGTAACGGCATCTGCCGTTTTAAGAACACCGCTTACCAAATAAGGCTGCCGGCCTATTTCAGTGACATACCACCCAGCTAAGGTCGCTATCCAACCTGAAAACGTCATCCCCATTAACACGCGCAATTGCAAGGTGCTTAGCTTCTTATTACGTTTAAGCGAAATACTGCACCACCAAGCGACTGCTATCATTAGCATACCTAAGCCTACCATCACTCTAAAGCTATAAAATACGGGGGCGACAGGCGGCGTAGAGCCTTCAAACTCATTAAGACCTTTTAGCTCGCCTTGCGGGTCGTGTTTTAGGATTATTGATGCTAAATATGGAATACTAATTTCATACTTATTAGTTTTTGTTTCTTCATCTGGTATAGCAAATAGTATAAGTGGTACCGCTTCAGACGTTTCCCAAAGTCCTTCCATGGCAGCGATTTTTTGCGGTTGGTGTTCTAAGGTATTTAAGCCATGCAAATCACCAATAAAGGCTTGTGTTGGCGCTAAAATAGCTGCCGTGAATAAGGCTGTTTTAAGTGTCAAGCGAGGTGCTTTTTTATTGTCGCCTCTATAAATACGATAAGCCGACAAGCCAGCAACCAAAAAGCACACTGTCACGGCAGACGCCATCATCATATGGGTAAAGCGATAGGGAAAAGAAGGATTAAAAATAATAGCTGACCAATCGGTGGCATGCACAACACCATCTATAAGCTCAAATCCCGCAGGTGTTTGCATCCATGAATTGAGTACCAATATCCAAAATGCAGACATCGTAGTCCCAAACGCGACTAAAAAAGTCGCCGTTGTATGCATCCAGCTAGGGACTCGAGTAAAGCCAAAAAGCATAATGCCTAACATGGTGGCTTCTAAAAAGAAGGCGGTGAGCACTTCGTAGGCTAATAAGGGGCCAGCAACATTACCCACACTTTCCATAAAGCCAGGCCAGTTAGTGCCAAATTGGAACGACATAGTGATGCCGCTAACCACACCCAGCGCAAAGGTAAGGGCAAAAACTTTTACCCAAAAGCGATAGGCACGCATCCACACCGGATGTTTAGAAATGTCGTAGCGTACTTTAAAGTAAAAAAGTAGCCACCCTAAGGCTATGGTAATGGTAGGGAACAGTATATGAAAGCTAATATTCGCGGCAAATTGCAGCCTTGATAGCATGAGTACATCTAACATAATAAACCTCAACTTCTCAGTATTTAAATTAAAAACTGGTCAAACTCAGGTGCTATGCTTGCGCTATTTTTATTATTGTTTAACAAGGGAGTTTTCATCAAAACGCATTTGGGGAAACGCATTTTCATCAAAATTGCCGTTGTTTAGCTATTTGCTTTCTTGTTTAGCTTTTTGACTATCTTCTTGTTTTGAACCGCCCACTAATTTGTGCCGTAGGTCGATAACTTTACTCACACCAGCGCCTAGTTTCATCAGGCCATTTAACTGCTCTGGACTCAAAGACTGCAAGCTTTGGGTCCATTTAGTAATGTTCTCAAGTAGGTCATGTATTTCTTTAATTCGTTCTTGAGCGTAAATTTCTTCTGGATTAGCAGGTGAGTCCATCAAGTTATCGCGAAGCAAGCTCATTGTAGGGTCAATCTCGCGCTTGCGGCGCTCTTCAAACACTTTATTTGCCATGTCCCAAATCGTGCCTTTTGTATGGTAGTAATCTTTGCGGTCGCCTGGCTTATGGACCGTTCCCACTAGCTGCCATGAATTAAGCTCTTTTAAACCCATCGAGACATTGCCTCTTGATATGCCTAATGTGTCGGCTATTTCATTCGCGCTTAGCGGATATTCTTTAAGAACCAATAAAGCGTAAATTTGCCCAACGGTTCGGTTAAAGCCCCAGCGGCTGCCCATCTCACCAAAGTGGTACACAAATGATTCGATCATGGGGGTCATTTTACCGGTCATTATTTTTACCTCTTCACTTGGCATCTTATCCACAACGATTAATTACATTGCATTTTTCGTAATATGTAGTTATTGAACATTCTAAAGTTTCAGAAATTATTGAAAGTTTATAATGCTTATTGATTTAGATCAAGAAAAATCGAGCAATATTGTTTGAAGAGTTTCTTATGTTGCAAGAATGGAAGAGATGTAAATTGAATTTAAAAGATTTGCACAAAGAATGATAATAAATGTAATTAAATTACAATAATTTGGTAAAAATTAAAAAATAATATAAAAAGATGTAATAAAACAACAAAAATACCTTTATTTTCCTAAAAATATGCAGATAATGTAACTAACTTACATTTTAAAGAATAACTCACTCACTTTAATAGGAAAATCTTATGAACATTACTTCTTTGATCAACAATTCAAAAATATTGGCAACAGTAGGTGCACTAGCATGCGCTGGAATAACTTATTCAGCTAACGGTGCCACAAACACCACGTCGATTAATTTTAAAGCACTCGACCAGAGTCTAGAGACGCAAGTATGCATAATGGCGGCAACCGAAGGCTTAGATGCTGCTAAAAAGCTAGTTAGAAAAAAGGATATCAATTTTGGTTTATTCAACCAAAGCGTAAGCTGCAATGGTAAATCGATTAAGTCTTTCGCCAAGACATATTTTGAAGAAGAGGCTCAACAAGAAATATCCGCTCAGAAAGTAGTTGCCGTTCGAGCAAAAAACAGCTCAATAGAATCGCAATTATGCATTGATGCGGTTATGTTAGGAGAAGAGCAAGCTAGAGAAAAGCACGGTCTTCAGGGGGTGAATGTTTTATGTAACAATCAACCACTATCTGTTTTTGTGTACAACATCAACAAGAAAGATATGCTCGTAAAGCTTGCTGACTAAATTACCTTTGCCATAATAATAATGTGAGTGGCTTAATATACCAATTGAGCCACTTTTACTACAAAAATACCTCTATCATTAATATAAAAATATCGACTGTAATCAATTCCTTTTCATTGATTAATTCTAAGTCGTTGCATTACTACACATCCTATTATTTCTCTTTCTTTTTGTTTACAGTATAAGTTTACTGGTAAAGTCATTTAAGCTAGAACATAAATCTACCCACTAATTACAATGGTAAACATATACACAAACGCCAGAGGTATTGGAAAGAGTATCTATCCTATTCGTTTACTTGGGTATTGTTTTGGTGCCCTGGTGTTACTGCTTTATCGCATTCAAATAGACAATGTGTCGATTGAGTCATTGTGTCTGTTCATCATTTTTTTATTGTATCCACATCTAGCTTTCTATCGTTACTATGCTAAGAAATCAAGTAGTAAGGTTGAAATTCAAAATTTGTGTATTGATGGTGCGCTTATAGGCGCATTTGCAGTATTAATGCACTTTAGTCTGCTTCCGGTTGTTAGTTTTTTTGTTGTCGTTAGTGCAACATCTATGGGAGTGAAAGGCCCTAAATTATTCGCTGCGTTTTGTACTTTTTTTGTTATATCCATTGTTGTTTTAGGAGCATTAGTCGGTTTTTTTTATGATGCGTCACCTTCTTTGGAAGTCCAACTATTGAGTATCGCGTTTTTAATTGCAGGTAGCGTTTCGCACAATTTTATCGATTTTAAACGTTCGATTGAATTTATTGCTGCTAAACGTCAAATTCAAAGTCAGCGCGAACAAATCGCACAAGACTTGCACGAGAAAGAAGTACTCTTAAAAGAGGTGCACCACCGTGTAAAAAATAATCTGCAGGTGATAATGAGCCTTTTAAACCTGCAGTTAGATACGACAGCCCATCAAGAAGTACAAGAAGCTTTGCAGGCCTGTAAGGGTCGTGTTTATAGTATGGCTGCTGTTCATGAGAGTTTATATCAGCACGAGTCTTTACGTGTGATTGAGCTTAAAACATTTGTGCCTAATTTATGCGAACAGTTATCAAAATTGTATGAGAAAAAAGAGCAGGTAATCTCGTTTGTTCATGAGATTGCGACAGTACAGGTGCCCTTGAAGCAAGCCATCTCTATTGGTTTAATACTTAACGAGCTAGTGAGCAACGCATGCAAACATGCGTTTGAAAACCGTGCTTCCGGAAAAGTGACGGTGAAAATTAAGAGCGTGGCTAATAATAAGAGTAAACAATTTGAAATACAGGTATCAGACGATGGCATAGGCGATGAATTCAGCTTACTAGATGAGCATCAGTCCATGGGTTTATCGATTGTAGAAGACATGGTCGCGCAACTAAATGGGCAATGGACATTTAACAGTAATACTGGTGTAACACATAGCATAATAGTAGATGCGCTATGACAGAATCAGAAAACAAGTACAGAATATTAGTAATAGATGATGAGGTGTTGATCGCTAAGGACTTAAAAAGAATACTCAAGAAGTCGGGCTTTGATACAGTGGAGCTTGCTCATAATTCAGAGCAGGCATTAGTAAAAGCAAAAGCGTTTTTACCTCACTTAGTGCTAAGTGATATCAACTTAGAAGAATCTGAAAAAGATGGGATTATACTTACCAAAGAGATAGTTAACGCTGTAAATTGTGAAGTCATTTTTGTTTCAGCGCATACTACTAACGACATTGTATCAAGAGCCAAAAATATTAATCCAAAAAACTATATCGTTAAGCCATTTGATGATGTTCAAGTAAAAATTGCTGTTGAGATGGCATTAGTTGGCGCCGACCTTTTAACTTTAGGGGTAAAAAAAGTAAATATTCTCGCCAAATTAACCAAAACTGAACGCACAATCATCGCTCTTATCGCAGATAATAATACTAGTAAAGACATCGCCACTAAACTCTTTATTTCTGCTAAAACTGTTGAAAACCACCGCGCGAATATTATGCGGAAACTAGACCTTAAGCCACAAAATAATAGCTTGTTGGCCTGGTCCATTTTACACAAAAACGAACTTGCTTGATGAAAAGTAAGTAGGCGTGGCGCCCGCGTGATCTTCAGGCATTTAATGCCTTTCTTTCAAAATTGAGGGGCAGCCCCTATATGTTTAATGACTCATGTTTGATTAAATAAGATAACTAATCACTGTTCGACCAAGAGATGACAATATGCGTTCGTTTTTTCTAATGTCACTTATTTTTTTGTGTAGTTTACCTAGTATTGCAACTGCAAAAATCATTTCGAGTAGCACCGACTCAGGAAAGTTTGAAACCAGTATCGATTTATTTAACGGTAACGCACCTTCCTTTTCGCACAGCTTTGATTTGTTTAATTACAGAGCTGGTGAGCGAAAAATAGTAGATGCAAGTGTGGATGTCCCAGGAGATTTTTTGTTTGACAAGTTGCCTGGTTTTATTAGGCGATGTGGTGAGTCTGCGTTCACTAATTGTGGGAACCCACCAAGATATAGAACGAATGACTTTGGTACAAATATGTTTGTGAAATCAAGTCTTGATGTTGAGAAGACTATTTCAGGCAGTTTCGGCTCAGGCAACGTAGATTTAGGACAAAGCTTTGATGTTCAAATTGATATTGAACAAAAAAACGATCAGCATCTTAGTATTTCCTCATCGTTTTTGCTTGGAGAAACAAAGCTAAGCTCAGCTATTAGTGCGGCGGCGTTAAAGTCTGAAACCTCTGTCGATTTAGATATTGATTTACGCGTGCGAGAGTACTTTTTAAGAGGTGCGGTTAAAGACTACTATCGCAATTATGGTGTTGATGAAGAGTTTACTGATTTTAGTATCGCAATAGGCGAGGGCGCCATTGCCTTAAATCCACTTGGTTTAGGAGAGCTAGAAATTCCGCTAGAAGCAGGCTTCAAAAAAGAATTCGGTTTCGGTGTGAATAAAATCATTGGCCCCAAATTTATTCAGCCGGCGGGAGATATTACTGTCTACACTACCGATATGGCAGGTTCCATTACATCAGATGACGGCAATGGTGAAGTAAGTCTGGCGTTTGGGCGAGATGGCAACAGTGAAGTTAAGCTGAGCTTTTTAGAGCCAACGCCAAACATAAACGAAGGTGACTTGATTCGATTTGATACTGACATTGATTTGTTAGCAACAAGCGGTGTCGGACTCGGAATTGAAGCGGGCATAAACCCTGTCACATCGTTGCAAGGTAATTTGCTTGACTTTGATAGTGGTATGCTGGCTAATCTTGCACAAAACCAAGAATTCACTTCTGGCGACATAGATATCGTTTTGGACTTTTCTATCCCGGTGCAAGTGTTGCAACATGATGGCTCTTATGCTTTGGTAACGCAACATTTGTTACGTGCGGGTGAGTCTCTTGATATCATTCAACCTAACGTAGATTTTGAAATTTCTAGTTCATATTTATTGAGCGATTCAACATACGAGAATGATCTGACTCTCAATCTATTTGGGGTGAACGAGTTGAAATTGTTTAATGCAGAATTTAGATTATTGCCGGGTTTTGAGTCAATCATAAATGGCGGCTTTAATCAGCTACGCGATGTTGATTTACCTAGTTGGCTTGGTGATTTTTTAAATATTCCCAATTGGCAAATCGGCAATATTGATTCGTTTCATAGTACATCTTTGTTAGAGGCGAATGCAGTAGTGGGCGGTATACCTCAAATATCCTTGTATGATAGCAGCCTTTCGGTCAATAGTTTTCAGCGAGTTCAGGGCTCGCGCTTTACTATTCAAGCAATGCAGGCAGTTTCAGCACCTAATACTTTTGTAATTATTATGATTAGCGGACTGATGGTAATTTGGCGTAGACTGAATAAAAGCAGTAGTGTTACTTAGGGCTGATTATATTTGTTCAATATCACAAAAAGATGGCTTAGATCGATGGGTTTGCCAACGTGATCATCAAAGCCTACCTCTTCATAATGTTGAGTGTCTTCTTCACTTACGTTAGCGGTAATCGATATAATGGGTGTGTTACTGTTTAGTGCTCGTATTAGCTTGCAGGCTTCTATCCCGTCTAGTATTGGCATATGAATATCTAAAAATACGATGTCAGGTTTACATTCAGTGAATTTCTTAGCGGCTTCTTCACCATTTGAGGCAAGGACAATGGTGGCATTTGTATCTTCAAGCATTGTTGAGAAAATAATTTGATTAATTTCGTTATCTTCTGCCAATAAGATAGTTTTGTTGCTCATATCTGGCGTTGTTGTAATGGCCTTGAGTGTTGGCGCTGTTGTCACTACTTCACTGCGATGTAGGGGCAAGTATGTAGAGACTTGTGTACCTTTGCCTACTTCACTTTGAACATCTATCTGTCCATCCATTAGGTTCACTAAGCCTAAGCTTATATTCATGCCTAAACCCGTGCCGCCAAATTTTCGGGTGGTAGATGAGTCGGCTTGTGAAAATCGGTCGAACATTTTATCAAGCACTTCTTTGGGCATACCCGTGCCGGTATCGATAACTTTTACGAGTAAATGCTCCTGACCATTTAGCTCGGTATTATCAATATGAATGGTCACTCTTCCACCTAAAGTGAATTTAATTGCATTAGAAACAAAGTTAATTAACACTTGCTTCACGCGTAAAGCGTCGCCTGTCCACCCTTCTTTATAATTTGCAGCGAGCTCGTATGTTAATAAATTATCTCGCTTGCTCGCCAGCACTTCCATTTCGAGCACGACTTGTTGTACGAGTTCTGTAAAATTGAGTGGCTCACTTTCTAATATGATTGAATTGTCTTCAACTTTAGAAAAATCCAATACGTCGTTAATAATACTTAATAAGGACGACATTGAGTGGCTGGCGTTATCGACAAGGCGCTTTTGTTGCTCATCAAGCATTTTACGGCTGAGTAATTGCAAACTGCCATGAATGCTATTAAGTGGTGTGCGCACTTCATGGCTTATATTGGCTAAAAACATGGATTTAGCTTGAGTGGCTTCTTCGGCTTTTGCCTTCTCGTATTTGAGTTGGTAATTACTGGCGCTAAGCTCGGCAGTGCGATCTTCAACTTCTTGGTTTAAGCCCTTATTTAGTAAATGAATATCACTAAGTAATTCGTTAAAGCCATTAGTCAGTAACCTAACTTCTGTCCATGCGTTTTTAACGTTTAACTTTTGTCGACCATCTTGTTTGGCTTTAGCAACTTGGTAACTTAAGTCTTCTATAGGCTTAGCGATTCTGTGAGACAAGCTAATACCAATAAATAAGGCGACCAAGGTTATAAATGCCAACACAACTAAAAAGATATAGGTGATATTATTGATTTCACTAAACACTTCGTCACTATTAATTTTGGCCACAATGCCCCAGTCATATTTGGGTATATAGCGTGTTGACGCAACTACTTGGTTGTTTGCGTAATCAACGGCTTCCCACATAATGGTATCGCTTCCTGTGAGCGCTGTAACAATAGGTGCGTTTGTGGCTGTTATTGGCACTATTCGATTGAAGGCACCTTTGTTGTCATATCGAGTAGGTGATACAAATAGTGCGTCACCATCTTCGTTTTTGATGGCGAGGACCCATTCTCCCGTTTTTCCTAAACTTGATTCTTGTGCCACTATCTCGGTAATAAAACTTGGTATGACGCTTAATTTAATATAGCCGATTAACTGACCATCTAGCACAAGAGTGTCATAGCCAATTAAATGGGTTATACCGTTTTTTTCGGTTAAGGTAATGAAGGGGAAAGTTTTTGTTGTGAGCTCAAGATTTAAGTTATCTTGCGTCGCGCTTTTAGTGCTAGCAATACTATTACCTTGTTTTGCGTAAATAGTAATTTCATCTACGTTAGTTATCGAGTTACCTGCATCACTTACTATTTTTACGATGAGCTCTAGGTCTTCTCTGTTTTCATTTTCTTGATAATCACGCAGGCTTTTGCGCATTTGTGTTCGGCTCGACACTAAAGCAGTGTTGTCTTTTATACGCTCAACACTCGACAAAATTCTCAGTTTTGCAATTTGCGTAATAGCAGACAGGTTGTTTTGTACTTGCAACTTGTATTGGTTGCTAACATGAGTAAGCAGAAAGTAAAAACCAACAACCAGCGGAATAACGATCGATAAGGTTAGAGCTGAGATGAGACTGTACTTTAGTTTCAACGATTTTTCCTGAATAACAACACTATACAGATTGCTGATTTTTTGAACTATGATAGTTTACGCTATTTTCAGACAATTTCTAGCAAAGATAGTCTGTTCCCGATTGTGCACTAGAACGCACCAGAACCGTTTTCGTACGCAATCGTTTGCGTGTTTTCTGTAAGTCATACATTTGGTTTTTACATGGTTTGCTTGTAAGCTGTCACAATCAACAAAGCGGATTATCAAACCAATAGGCTACAGGTGCTCACGTTCATCAATAAAACATCAGTCTTAGCTTTATTTTTCATTCTTTCAGTCGTGCATTTCTCAGCGCTTGCTGATTGGCAGAAAAAAGAATATTCGACAATGGGGACTAACATTCTTATTGAAGTGCATCATGCAGATGCGCAAATAAGAGAAAAAGCGATTGCCAAAGTGACTAAAGAGATGGAACGCGTCAATCAGAGCATGAGCACTTATATTGACAGTAGCGAAGTCTCAAGGCTCAACGCAAGCGCGTTTGCGCAAAATGTAAAGGTATCAAACGAATTGTTTGAGCTCTTAACGTTAAGCAAACGCATCTCAAACATTACCGATGGTGCGTTTGATATTAGCTATGCAAGCGTAGGTTATTTGTACAGCTTCCCAGATAAAACCAAGCCAAACGACGAGCAAATAACAGCGCTTTTAGGTGCGGTTAACTATAAATTGATTGAGTTAAACGACGCAAATAAAAGCGTTAGGTATTTACACAAAGACTTAAAAATTGACTTGGGCGGTATTGCCAAAGGTTATGCCGTTGACAATAGCATTGCGCTATTAAAAGAGATGGGCATTAAACACGCCTTAGTTACTGCGGGTGGCGATACAAAGCTTTTGGGCGATAGAATGGGTAAACCTTGGATAGTAGGGATACGCGATCCTAGAGACCGCGAGAAGCAAGCGGTCGTCATACCATTAAGTGATAGTGCCATGTCGACCTCTGGCGATTATGAGCGCTATTTTGAGGAAGATGGCAAACGTTTTCATCATATATTGTCACCCAAAACGGGTAAGTCCACTTATGAAGTCCAGTCCGTTTCTATTATTGGCCCTTTAAGTGTCTATAACGATGCACTGTCGACAGCAGTTTTTGTAATGGGCTTAGAAAAAGGAATCGGGCTGATAAACGCACTGCCAGATTTTGAAGTGATTGTTATGGATGCAAACAGAAAGATGCATTATTCTGATGGCTTGATTGAATAGCTGCTCAGCAACGCTAACTTTGTTTTGAATTACGTGTACAGATGCCTCAACTATACAACGCTTCCCTTAATACTGACTAAAGGTCATTTCATTGTCTAATCATTTACAACACTTGTTAAACCAATGGTATCCCAAACGCGACGAAATGCAGTGGGTATTAGCGACCATTTTTGAAACCGAGGGCTCTTCGTATCGTAAGCCCGGTGCTATGATGATGATCAATAGTTTTGGACAGTATTTTGGTTTGTTAAGCGGTGGTTGCCTTGAGTCAGATATTATGAAACAAGCGCGTCTGTGTTGGAAAGATCATGAAAATAAGATAATACAATACGATATGCGAGAAGAAGAAGACCTTGCGTGGCGTTTAGGTATTGGTTGCGGCGGACTTGTTCGCATTTTGTTGCAAAGTGTTGATGCAACAAACGACTATTTGTCGCTCAGTGAACTACGAAAAAGTCTCAACGACAGACAAGCTTGCGAATATCATCAAATGATTGAAAGTGAATTGCCTGATAATCGGGTTTGCGAGCCAGCAAAAGATATAGGCTTACGTAATCGATATCAAGACGGGTGTTTTATTCAATCGCTAAGACCTAGCCCTCATGTTCTTGTTTTTGGTGGCGGGATTGACGCTATTCCATTGGTGAATATTTTGGCCAACTTGGGCTGGTTGATTACCGTAGTTGACCCAAGACCCAGTTATGCAAGGCAAACAGACTTTGCACTTGCCAATACCATCGTTAAAGTCAGTCCAGAAACCCTGGAAAATGAAAGCGTACTTGAGCAAATAGATGCCGCAGTGATCATGATGCACAATGTTGATTTAGACGCTAAAGCACTTAAGATCTGTCAAGGTAGTCAGGCACGATACGTTGGGCTACTTGGGCCAATTCATCGCACCGATAGAGTACTTGAACATGCCGGAATATCTCGACAAGGGCTCTTAAAGCCTCTAGCAAATCCTATAGGTTTGCGACTTGGAGGAGAACTACCTGAGTCTATTGCCTTGTCGATTGCTGCAGAAATTCACGCCAGCTTTGAGCACGCAGATGCGCGCTCTATCAGTCAGCTTTTGTAGGCTCAGTTTTAGTCATTGCTTTCACATAAATCGTCGCCAATATTCAAATTATCAAAACAGCTTACCGGCTGAGGCGAGGTATCGACAGGCGAATAACGCAAAAGTACTTTGTCATCAACGGCGCTAAGCGGCGCTTCAAAGTTAGTTTCTCTGGGCACGCTAAAGATGACATTGCTCAAGGATTCATCTTCACTTTGTATCAAAAACAAAATGCTGTCAGACATCACCGCAATACGTTCGATATTAGCTTCTATCACTACTTGAGAGCCGCCTGCTTGCGCTAAGTCAGTACCACTTGTATTACTTAACAGCTTGTTTAAAAAGGCGCGACGAGCACTTTGGGGCGTTTTACCCGTAGCGAATATATCACGGTTGTTATAAGCAACCATGCCATAGCCTTGTCTATTACCATTACTATCTTTAAGAATACTAACGTAGGTTGTCACGCCGTTTACATTATAGGGTTGAGGACTAGAGGCAATGTAACCAGCCTCCTGAACAGCACCTTCCATCACGGTTTGTGCAACAGACTCTGTTAGTCCTTGGCGACGATAAAACACCGCTTTTCCTGTGCGCGAATTGCCCATCACAAACCCCATTGTGCCTTCTTGAGAAGAGCCGTCAGATTGCACGCCTGTATACCACACGCCTTGACCGTCTGAGGTATAAGTAAAGAGTGTGCCGGGAGTAGCGCGTATGACGTTGTCGCCAATAAAGGTCGCGTTTAGCCAACCATCGATGTAAGCGCCCCAGTCATCCACTTGGCTCGCAAATATATTTTGAGGATAAATGCGGTCGACCCACGCTGGCGCGCTTTGAGGTTCATATTCTGTAAACTCGCCCGAGCTAGCATCTATCATAACAAGGGCCCTAACATTCAAACCACTAACACCAATCTCACTTTGTAATATTGGCACTATCCAAAAAGGCTTTAAGTCTTCGTCTCTTAACTCTAAGGCAGGCGTACCAAAACGAGCTGTAGAATAGCCTGAGCTAAATAAGAATCGATTAATATTGTCAAAACCATAAAAGCCCCGGTCGCCAAATCGTATGGGGAATTGGTCTAGTACAAGAGTAGCATCATTAATGTCGGTTGCGCTCACCATCACAAAGCCGGGTGACTCAGCATTATTAAACCACTTAATTAGGCTTTTATTTACCAATGGCGCTACCCAATATAATTGTCCATTCACGCTTTGTATTCTTAGTTGATCAAACTGGTATCTGGAGCCTAAACCTAAACGCTTACTTAGCATCGTTTGCGCCGTTTTATAAGCCAAGGTTTGGTCAATGTAGCGCCCTTGTTGTGCATCAATTAGGGTTTCGCTTGCGTCAAATATTTCTGTCTCGGTAAGGGCGAGGCGGTTTCTGAAGTCATTGGCGTTAAATAGTGAAGAGCTCGTAATAATATAGGCAATAAGCGCGATAAATAGACTAAGGCAATACGCGGTGATAGCAGTATGCATTTTTGACGAATGAGCACCTTTTAGTTTTTTAACACCTTGAGCCTCATCAAACATCATGGCCATGAAAATGCCCAAACCAGCAAAAATGAATAGCGTAATATAAATTGGGTATTCACTAAATGAGATACTTGGATGAACAAAGAAGCTGAGGCTAAGTGCTAGTAAAAAGTATACGATAATGCATATAGCTAACGAAGTAGCCTGTTGTCGTATATAGCTTGAACTTAGCCACGTTGCGATTGTTGCGATAACGGTATATAAAATTGCGGAAATAAAAATCATTTATCGGGTCTTCCTTAAACGAGTGAGAGCGTCGAATTTTTTTACAACTCTGAAAGCTAATCTATGTCAGCATAGGTATCTATATGAAAAAAAACATGATTGCCAAATGGGCATCAAAATTGCTAATCACTATTAACAGCACATCTTGTGCAACTGTGTAGTAATAGAATTTTACGGATATAAAATGAAACAACAACTTAAAAGTATGCTAGCCATTATTGGTTTTGGCTTTATGTCATTAAGCGCTAACGCGGCTATGATTGAATTTGATGTGCAAGCTAATGCGAACAGCGTTAGCGGCGGTGTTGGTGTCAATACTGGTTTAATGTTTAATGCGGGCGATACTATTTCTGGTTTTGTCGGTGAAGATGATTTGTGGAGTGCGGGCGCATTGCCACGCTGGTCAAATGCAAACGGTTTAGTGGTTGATTTATTCGCAACGGGCTCTGATGATTCTGGCGAAGCTGCAGGCGTGCAAATTGGTCGTGCTTTCGGTAATCACACTCGTGGTGCTTTTTCTTTTGCGTTTGGTACGCTAGTGGGCGAGATAAACGGTGAGTTTTTTGCATTAGGTACAGATTTTGACGTAGTTTCAACTGAAACCGGTACGTTGTCATTATTTTATTGGGATTCTGATCGCAGCAACAACCGTGGCCTTGTGACCGTAAGTATTGAAAACGGAGTGACGGCGGTAAGTGCTCCAACTACCGTATTGATGCTTATACTTAGTGTCGCGGGTATTGCTGGTGCTCGTCAAATGAATCGTCGTAAAATCTAGTTTTTTACGCTAAATTATTGATGAAAAGCTGAAGGCTACATAGGAGTTTTCAGCTTTTTTTGTTTACACTACTCCTACGTTTACACCATGCCTAATAGTTTAGCGCCAAACACAAATATAATAAAACACACCAAAGGGTGAGTGAACAATAGGATGCCTTTGTACTGTTCTTCTTGCTGATAATATTCAGTAAATGACATTTTCCCAAAACGTACAATGGTCGGAATAAAAGCGACCACTGTGGCTGCGAATATAATGTACTGCGCATCAAACACAAATACTAAGAGCGCCGAACAAGCAATAATTACAACGCTAATAATTGCCATGTTCATAAAACAGCCATACTTGAAAAGTTCTCGCGCATAATAAAAACATACCTATACATTTAATTACTAAATATATACGGCTTCTGCGTATGTTTCGTTTATAGTGATATCCAATCTGTTTTTATCTCTATTCTGTGGTGTTGTTATGACGATTACGTATCAAAAAACCGCTGATCTGCATGCGTCGGCTTTGATCACTTACCAAAATATGCATAGTTACTACGAGCATTTTTCAGTTGATTGGCAGGCAGATCAAATTAAAGCACAAATAGTCGCGTTGGATAATTGGGATATAGTAGACAACGGAAAAATTATAGGGGCGATTCGCTTAGCGTTTGAGGATGCGTGTTGTTATTTACGGGATTTACAAGTTATTGAATCTGCCCAAAATCAGGGCGTTGGTGCATTTGCCCTTAAGTTTTGCGAAAAGATAGCAAGAGACAAAAAACTGACAAAAATTACATTGCGCGTTTTTAAAATAAGTCCAGCAACTCATCTATATTTGCGCAGTGGTTTTATTGTCGATAGTGAAGAAGAGCGCTTTTATTATATGTCAAAGGCCTTATGAACTTATTCAACATCGCAATTTATGTCTGTATTTTCGGCTATCTCGATAAAAGCGTCCAACTCGATTGGCTTAGATAAAAAGTAACCCTGAGCAAAATCACAAGAAATTGAACGTAGATACTTGAGTTGTGCTTCAGTTTCTACGCCTTCTGCAATGGTTGCCAGCTTATATGATTTCGCGATAGAGACAATTGTATTCACCATGGTGAGTGTTTTTTCATCATCGGTGTCAATTTCGCTAACAAACGAACGGTCTATTTTAAGGCAATCGACGGGATATTTAAGGAGTTGATTAAACGCCGTGTAACCTGTACCAAAATCATCTAAGGCTAAATAAAAACCGTTTGCTTTTATATCTTCTAAAATATTGATTGATTTGTCGTCGGCTTCGATAAGGCTCGTTTCGGTTATTTCTAGTTCTATCCATTTCGGTGAAATGTCATATTTTTTGGCTAGCTTCACTAGGTCTTTACTAAAGCGTTCATTTTTCAATTCTAGCGCAGAAATGTTGATGCAAAAGAGCAAGCCTTGCGCCACTTGAGGTAAAAAGTGAGCTTGAATGCACTTAAATGTTTGCTCAATTACCCAAAGGTCTATTTTTTGAATAATGTTGAATTCTTCTGCGATTGGAATGAAAATTTCAGGTGAAATACCGCTAAGTTCTTCACTTTCGGTTCGAATAAGTACTTCTACACTCGCTAAATTAGTGCTTCTGCTTTGATAGATAGGCATAAAGCGCAACGAAAATTGATCATGACTAAGCGCACTATTTAGTTGTTCTGCAATTTCTTTTTTGGCATGCATCGCCAAAGCAACACTTTCATCAAAAAGTTTATATTGGTTTTTGCCATGATTTTTTGCCCACAGCATTGCCGATTCAGCTCTGCTGATGAGGGTTTGCACATTATCAATTTGTTTATCAGAGACGGCCACGCCAATACTAAGGTGTATTTTGAGCTCACAGCTTGTCAAACTAATTGGTTTGGCGAACTTTTGTGAAATAGATTTAGCAAGTACAAGACCGCCTTCGATATCACAATTATTAGCGACTATCATAAACTCATCGCCAGAAAGGCGAACAAAAGACGTTTTACTATCTTTGCTTAGCTCGTTTGTGATTTCTTTTATTGCAGTGCAAATAGCGACCAGAAGTTCATCACCCACAACATGACCGTGTGAATCGTTAATCTTTTTAAAATCGTCGACGTCCAAATAAAATACTGTCGCGTTTTTCAGTGCTGATTGATTGGGATAGTATTTTTCGAGTCGTTTGGTGAGCCCGCGCCTGTTGAGCAATCCAGTCAAGTTATCTGTATTTGACACTTTTGAGAGGCTACGTTGTTGTTGAATGCTCAACTGCACAATAGTGAGTAGCATGTAAATAAGAATTAAGCGCAAAAGTTCAGGTTCTGTTATCCATTTACCTTCAATTACGATGCTGTCGATGTTAATGGTATATAAACCGGTATGGGTAAATTCATCTAGTGTTAATTCAACATAAGCAATGTTAGTAAAATCTACATGAGAGTTTTGATAATCAATTTTTCGTTCTTTGCGCCACCACGATTCAACATAAAATGCATTTAGTGGAATATCACTAACTGCAGAAGCGCTTTTTATAGGGATATCAACAGTGTTGTATTTGAGACTAATAAACTCATCAACATTAGAGTAAGCTGAATTAAAATTCCGGAAACGAAGTTTTGAAATCGGCTCTTCAAACGCTTTTTCAATTCCTTCATACTCAGGGTAAGACATACTCACCTTAATTCGCACATTCGAATAACTGGATAAATCAATACCTTTATCGTTAGCATCTTCAGTCGCTACTTGAAATGAAAAGCCACATAAAGAGTATTGCGTAAAGGAGGTTAAGGTACATGAAACACTGTGGCTTAGTTCGTTGACAGTTAGCTCATAATCACTAATTGAGCCTGTTTGTATTTGCATTACAGATAGATGATTTTTTTCGTCGGTAAGCTCTATGCTCTTATCCATTAAACCCAAGCGATGCCCAGACACAGCAGCAATCGATATCAATACAAATAGTATTAATGACTTAGTTTTTAATAATTTAAAATAAGAAAAACGCATTTTTACCTTATGATTTTGCGTTACGTAAACGACACAAAGGCTTAAGAGCATGGGTAAATATCGGTTATTTTCTTTAATTACTTTAGCGACTATTCGTATATATTATGAAAGTTTTTGCCATGGTGAAGTGTCTTATTAGCACACGCAAAACCGTAAGACTTGTTAGTAGTATTGTCTTACCATTGATACACAATAAGGCCGATCATGAAAACGCTTAATTTAACCACGCTTTTGTTCGTAAGCTCATTACTCACTTTGTTGGCTGCTTTTAGCACTACAAGCATGGCGCAAACAACCGAGAATGCCAGCCCCGCAGTCACTTATCCTGTTGCACCGCAATGGACCTTAGAGACACAAAGTGGCGAGCAAAAAAGTTACGCAGACTATAAGGGTAAACCGCTCATTATCACGTTTTGGGGGACCTGGTGTCCTTATTGTAAAAAACTGCATCCCGGACTTGAAAAGTTACATGTAAAATATGCTAAGCAAGGCTTACAAGTGCTTGGTATTAGTGTAAACGAACCTATTGGTGCTGACCCTGAGGCGTCGCTTAAAAGCCGTGGAATAACATTTGAAACACTTGTTGAAGGTGATGATGTGGCGCTTGAGCAATTTGAAATCGTAGGTACGCCAAGCACGGTATTTATCTCGCCCGACGGTAAAATTCTAGGGTCTACAATGGAGTCTAATCCTGATGATCCTCGCTTTGAACAAATTGCGGCTTATTTGGTAAGCCTGCCACAAGGATAATTTTCTCCCAATATTGTTGGGCTATTTTGCTGAGCGTAAAATGCTGTGCTCTTTGCTGTGATGCTTTGGTATATTTTTGCAAATGCTGCGGGTTTTCAAAGAAGTTAATAGCGTTTGTTACCTCGTTAATAGAGCCTTCGGGGATCAATACACCAAACTCGCATTCAGTGAGGGTTGATGCTTTAAAATTGTGTGACTCTCCCATTATTTCAGCAGGGCCAGAATCGCAGCTAGTAAATATACAGGGCTTTGCAAGCACCATTGATTCGAGAAGGGCGTTAGGAAAACCCTCATTTTTGGAGCTAGAAATAAAAAAAGAAGCATGTCGAATAATGGCGTGTGGATTACTCAAATATCCCGTAAATATGACTCTTTCAGAGATACCCAATGACAAGCTTAAGCGCCTTAAGTCTTGCTCTAATTCACCTACACCTATTATGACTAAAGAGCGCTTAGTGCTCGATTTAGCAAAGCCTCTAATAAGTGTTGCGTGATCTTTGCTTTTAGTTAAGCGACCTACATTAACAAAATAGTCGTTTGGCAACGCCACATCTAACTCGGTGTGAGCATTAGCACGTTTTTGTAATAGTGCGATATCGTAAGGATTAAAGACAGTACTGATTTTGCTACGTTTCACTTTAAAATCATGGATTAAATTCTCAGTAACCCCCGTCGACACGCCTAAACTCAAGTCATTGAATTTATAGAGTAGCATGGGTAATAACATGGCCAGTTTGGCCTTAAACGGCGAAAACTGAAGGTTTAAATGAGAGCTTAAATGCATGCGCTCACAAATGATAGATTTATGCCCTTTAGATCTTAGGCGTATTAGGCTATTCACGATGTTTGACCGCACTAAAAAGCTAACGGTTAAGACAGGCTCAATCGTTTTCAATAAAGAGTAGGTTTGTGTAACGCTCTTAAATAGAGAGCGCTTTGCATCTAACTGATGCAATACTACATCCTTTGGAATGGGGCGGTGCCGTGGCTCGTCATCTAGCAATATAAGATGTAGTTCAATGTCTTTTTTTAATTGCTCAGGCATGCCTTTAATAATGTTAAAAAGAGCCGCTTCAGCGCCACCGCTGCCAATCGAATTAATAACAAAAGCGATGTTTATTTTTCGTGAACTCATCGGCGGAATACTTTCGAAAACAAAATGAGGAAGGTAAGGCGAAAACCGGCGAGTCGAATTGATTTACGTAACCACTTTATTTTATCGGGCTTGTGTTGAATAAAAGCAAGCAATTGGTCGGCAACTCGGTATTTAAAGTGGGCCTCTCCAAGCCATTCGCGGTGTTTATATGCAGATGCTAATCGAGTGTCAGACTGGTCTATCTGCATGTTTTTTAACGCGACAGAAATACTTTTGTCGGCGTTTTTTCGGTAGTCAAAAATGGCTTTACTAATGTTTAACACCGTTTGTTTTGATTGCACCAATCTAACCAATAAATCCCAGTCTTGTCCATTAGATAAGGTCTCATCAAATGGCGTGCGAATAAGAATGTCTCGCTTGGCGCTTATGCCGCTCATTCCACAAAACTGATTACCTTGTTTTAAGGCGGCTTCGTCTACTATTTTGAGTGTGTTTATGTGCTGAGTATCTTCACCCATAATGTTAAAGCCGCTAAGCACGGCAGCAGTATGAATATCTTGGTGGTAGCGCTGATGCGATAATAAATAGTCTTTGTGCCAAGCATCATCGTCATCTAAAAAAGCGACTAGTTCAGAATCTGCGATGTTTACCGCATAATTTCGGGCAAAATTTGCGCCCATTTTGTGTTCAAGTTTTTTGTAATGAATATTGTTGTGCGAAACACTGTTGATGAGTTGCTGGTAGTCAATGTCGTGTGATGTCTCTGACGCATCATTGATGATAATTATCTGTGCTGGCTTGATACTTTGCTCAACAACACTGGCAAGGGCTTGCGCCATATAATGTGGTCTATTACAGGTCGTAATAATGACGCTAAATGAAAGGCTCATTGCGATACTTTGGAAATGACATTGTCGAGTTTTTGCGTGAAATCTTGCCAAGTAAATTGCTTAGCATGCTTTTGCGCTTGTCGGCAGTATTCTACATAGCGTTTTTCGCCGCAAGTCGAAATTGTTCTAATAGCGTTTTTCATGGACTTAGTGTTTAGCTCGCAAAGTAAGCCGGTGCCTTCATGGATAACGGACTCTGCCGGTCCGCCCCTATTAAAAGCAATAACAGGCATAGCATTGGCCATTGCCTCGACAGGTACGATGCCCCAATCTTCATTTAGCGGCGTAAATATGACACAGTAAGACTCATCGAATAAGTCAGAATATTGGGTGTCGTTGGGGTTGGAGATAAATGACACCTTGGGGTTTACATGGTTTTTCGCGTCATTATTCGTATAGCTATTTACATCTGCACCCGCATATTTAGCCTTAAGCATGCTTAAGTATGTTTGACTTTTAGCGTCGCAGTGGCCGGCGACCACTAAAGTTGCATTGTTTAGTTTAGCCTCTAAAAACGCCTCTATGCCTGCCTCAATATTTTTTTGGATCATGATGCGTCCAGCAATGAGAAATTGTTGCTGTTTGTATTTGTCACTTATGGGTTTTGATTCGTTTCTTTCAACGAGTTTTGCGCCTGGATGGATGACGACAATCTTATTTTCTTCAGCTAGTTTCCCATTCAAAATGCGCCTTTTTGTTTCATGAGAATTAGCGACAATAAAGTCGTAACGTTTCCATATTGCGCGATTAAAAATTTTATATAGTGGTTTAATAATGTTCGCAAATACGAAAAAAGCAGGCGCTGATAAACGCGCCTTAGTACTTGCTAAGGTCGTGTCATCGTAGACTAACTTCAGTGGAGTATGGGCAAAAGCGATTGTCTTTTTGGATCTGCATAGGCGTAACAACCCAACAAAATCGCCAAAGCCTTCTGAAGAAATAAGCAAAATGTCATTTTTTTGTATCGACAAATGTGTTGTGACAATGGCAAGGAGTGACAAAAGACTGTTAAACAGGTTGCGTTTAACCGTCACGCTGCCTAAGCATTTGGTGGCGTGGTGGGTAATAGGAATAAGTGCTTGAAAAGTATCACTACCAACATAGCCAGAATGAAGCTTTATATCATGTTTGCTTCGTTCGCTATATTCTAGCCATACTTTTTCTGCTCCGCCCTTTAAATAAATCCATGGGTGGTAAATCACTACCTTCGACATAGCTAACCGAATCTTTTAACGATGCGTTTAGTTTAAACTGATAGCCTTGTTGACTCAAATTTAATAATACAATTTGTCATTAAAGATATAAGCTTGAACAAGGTTTCAAGCATAAAAAAAGCTAGCACAAAGGCTAGCTTTTTACGTAAAAAATGAACAGTGACTTATGAACGTCTTAAGCGAGAGAATGCTAAAAGACCTAAGCCAACGATAGCTAATGAAGCTGGCGCTGAAACTTGTACTTCTTCCATTGTATACGTATAACGAACAGTTACCATTGCGCCCGCTTGAGTGCCTATACGCGCGATTGCATTACCACCGCCGTTAGCCGTGCTCGAGGCTTCAACATTAAATATTAGGTCAAACATGCCTGGACCGTTAAAGAAACTTACGTCCATTGCATCAGTAAATAGTTGCTCGTCACCAGCATTTGCAGTGTAGTTGGCCGTAATACCTGATGTGCCATCAAAGTCGATAGTCCCATCAAAAATACCTAATACAACGTCTTCTGTTTGTTCGTCGATGCTTGTACCAAGGTTTAAGCCAAGTGGACCACTTAATAAGAAGTCTGCATCTAATGTAACGTTACTTGTTGAAGCGCTAGTTAAACTTGTATTTTCAAAACCAGCGTTCCCTACTAGTGTACCTTCGTAGGTGATAAAGACTGATTCTAATATCTTTGTGCCGCCCATCGT
The DNA here is from genome assembly GCA_964446865.1 of uncultured Glaciecola sp. Taxonomy (GTDB): domain Bacteria; phylum Pseudomonadota; class Gammaproteobacteria; order Enterobacterales; family Alteromonadaceae; genus Glaciecola. The sequence goes on along the minus strand of CAYURD010000058.1, from coordinate 2,016 downwards.
ATCAAACTTACTGAACGCTAACACTTCGCTAAAGTCAGTTCCTGTTACTTCGATCGTTTGAGTGGTTTCCATGATTGCTGCATTGGCAAAGTTTGCTGCACATAACAGAGTTGCGCCTGCGATTATCTTCTTTAACATCTTATTACTTCCTCTTTTTATGACCGGGCTTATTGTGTTACTTCACGTTCAAAAGCCCGACAACTTCTACTACTCTACGAATGATAAAGCATTAACTATGCCAGTTTTAAAATTGCTTATAAAACAGGCGTATATAGCAGCTGAATATCAGTGAAAAAATTTTGTGTAAAAATATCTGACAATGCTTGCTTTTGGGGGAGTTTTCGATAAATACGCTAATCCTATTGAAAACATTGAATGTTAATAGACTATGGGTGTTCTTCTTCATTTTTGCTTGTAAAAATACTATCCCAAGTCTGATCAAGTTGCTTATATGCGATGGGCATATTTAAGGCTTCATAGACACCCTCTAACTTGTTAACAATGCCAAAACGCTCAAGCTTTTGAAGCGCATCTTCAATCTCAAAATCAATATCAACGCCAAATGAACTTTGAAACCAACTTTCAATTTTTTCATCTAACTGCTTGGCGGTCATTGGTGTCTTATTGATTAGTAAAAAGTAATACGCCAAAATGGCTTCTTTACATTCTTCTTCTTCAGCGGCATCAATCAGATGGTGAAAAACACCCGCGTTATTGTCGAGACTTTTAAAGTATAGATTGTCAGCGAGTGCCTTCATAAATTTAAGCTTTCGGTTTTTAAATTTACTCCATTCTTTAAAAATAAATCCACCTAGTACACCTGCTGCAGCACCCAATCCAATTAACTCTTGCGTGCCAATGGTGACTTGTTCATCTTTAAAGCCTATCCAGTATGCCAATAACGCAGCTATGAGTACGATTGACGCGCCTAGTTTGGTGACTAAAACAATTGCCCCGCCAACAAGTGCTGAGCCGCCTATAATCGCTTTATCGATTGACCGCATTTTGACTTCGCTGTTGGGAAAGAGCATTTCTAAGTCGGCTTTTGGTACATCCTGAAATAGTTTAATGATGGTCGAATTAGGTTCAAAGTGAAGCGTTTTACGTTTGCGCTTTGTAAAGTAGTCATGGTCTTTAAATCTTATGTATACAGCGACTTTATCGTAATTTGTAAAGGTGATAGTTTGTTTTTTTAGCCCAAAAAACGTAGACACTGTTTCTGTTCTTTGATGTTCGCCGCGGCGGTAGAATACTACCTCTGCAAAATCGTCAAATTCCACAGCGAGTCTGACTTTAAACAGTGATTCTTCGGCAAGTGCATCCTGTAAGTCTTGTTCAGTGATTTTTACAAAATTCCCAGCTTTTAGGATGCCAGAAAATGTTTCTGCAAAAGCCTTTTGTTGTGCATGTAAAGTTTCAGGTGAGTTATCCTGCAGAGCAATAGTGTCTCGATTAGGATCGAAGGGCGCATAGTTATTTTTCAAACTCTCTAACTGTTGGTGATATTCAAAATGCAGTGTGCCAATGATAAGTTCAGATAACTGCTTAAATGCTTTTTGTTGCTTGGTATCAAGGCTTCCTTCATTGATGCATGCATCAATCAAATCCACTTTACGAAGAGGGATAAAGTTTTCTTTTTTGTTTGGTGCCTGCACGTTAAATAGCTCTGCAACTTTGGTGAAACGCTAATGATACATCATACTTTTCTTAAAGGGCAGATTGTGAGTTATATCTCTTTATAACTGGTAAAGCACTTAACGGCGAAGGACTAATACTGTTCGTTTCAGACTTCCTCGTCATCCTCGCGAAGGCGGGGATTGTGCTTGGTTCCGAGAAGATTCCCGCCTTCGCGAGAATGACGGGGGTTGTGCTTGGTTCCGAGAAGATTCCCGCCTTCGCGAGAATGACGGGGGTTGTGCTTGGTTCCGAGAAGATTCCCGCCTTCGCGAGAATGACGGGGGTTGTGCTTGGTTCCGAGAAGATTCCCGCCTTCGCGAGAATGACGGGGGTTGTGCT
>CAYURD010000057.1:19163-25100 GCA_964446865.1 uncultured Glaciecola sp. | reverse complement strand
CAATCAACGTGCCATTTACCAAAACATCGAGTGGTTCACCGGCAACTCGGTCTAATTCCACCACTGAACCTTGGTTTAATTGCAATAAATTTCGGATGCTAATATTGGTCCTACCCACTTCCATAGAAATGGTAACGGGGATATCTAAAATGGTATCTAGCTTTTTCTCATCTACCGTCGAGACAGACTCTTCTTGTAACTCATCAAGGCCAGCTGCCTGTGCTTCTGCATCTGCAATGATGTCATCAGCATCAATGGCAGCTTCACCGCCTTCTTCAGCTTCGGCATCAGCTTGCTCGGCCATGGCCGCTTCCCAATCATCCAAGCCTTCGTTTTCATCACTCATGGCTATCTCCTATCTAAAACTTGTAGTAAATCTTCTTCCAATATCGATAATTCAGAATCGCTATCTATCACCTTACCGCCTTTGGTAAAGAGCTGAAGCTCTGATTTGACTGAATTTGGTCTTGGAATTTTGTCGGTTATTTGTAATGCCACCATGTCGCGCGATTTACCAATTTTTGCTCTAAACGTTGGTAAATCCTCAATAGACACGGTCACTACATCGGGTAAATTAACAGGAATAATATCCCCGTCTTTAAAGTTCATGAGTTCGTCAAGACTCACCGTGATGTCCATAAAGTGAGTGGTTAAGCCCACTTTTACATCCATGATTTCATCGCGAAGTGCTTTACTCCACCTAAAATCAGTATCTTCTTTGTCGTTTTGCACACCTGCATCGAGCATGTCTCGGATCGGCTCTAGCATCGAGTATGGCAATGAAATATGGAAATCACCGCCACCGCCGTCAAGCTCTATATGAAAAGAACTGATCACCACCACTTCAGTAGGGCTAACAATGTTTGCCATGGCTGGGTTAACTTCTGAGTCTAAATACTCAAACGAAACATCCATGACAGGTGCCCAGGCTTCTTTATAATCTTCAAATATCAATTTGAGCAGCATTTGAATAATTCTGCGTTCGGTTGGCGTGAATTCACGGCCTTCAATTTTGGCGTGATAGCGACCATCTCCACCAAAAAAGTTATCGACCATAATAAATACGAGGCGAGCTTCCATGGTAATCAAGCCTGTACCCTTTAAAGGTCTGAACCTGACCATGTTCAAGCTTGTGGGGACAAACAAAGTATGAATGTACTCGCCAAACTTAATCATTTGAATACCATTAATGGATACTTCAGCACTGCGACGCATCATATTAAAAAGACTCACGCGCATGTGCCTTGCAAAACGTTCATTAACGATTTCAAGCGTTGGCATGCGTCCACGAACAATTCGGTCTTGGGAAGAAAAGTCATATTCAAGTGCCGAACCGTCGTGTTCGATCTCTTCTACCTCTTCTTCTTCAACGTCATCTACTCCATGAAGTAGCGCGTCAATTTCGTCTTGTGATAATAAATCGCTCACATTAATACCTGCTTAGCACTTGTTAATTCGCTCTTTTTAATACGCTCTTAAAAATAAACGCTTGTTTGAATAACATAACTATTGAATAACAAAACCCGTAAATAAAACCTGATCTACTACCGGTGTTTTTTCTAAATCGTTCATTACCCGTCTAATCTGCTGGGTAGATTTATCGCGTAGCTCTTGCTTTCCGGCAGCTGTGACCAGTTCGTCGGCATTAGATGTGCTAAACACCTGCAACAAATTGCCCTCTATCATCGGTATATGCCGCTGAGCCAGTTCTTCGTTTTCAATACCTCTAACCATTAACTGCACTTCAATTTGGACAATTCGCTCGCGCGTGATGCCTGGTGCATTAAATTGAAAAGGACGAGGCATGGCAACGTATATTGCTTCACCATCAGGTGGTGGACGTGTCGCACCTTGCTCGGTCTCTTCGACCACTTCTTCTGCAACAGCGGCATCATCACCCATAAATAGAAAGAAATAAGCCGCACCGCCACCTCCGGCTAACACAACGACAGCAATAATGATGATCAGCATCAGTTTTGATTTTTTCTTACCGCCTTCTTCACCTTGCAACTCTTCATCAGCCATTTGTTTACCCTTTTTGTCACTTTACTTTTAAAAATACGCTAACTGCTTATGCCGCTTTTATTTATCATCACGGGAATATTTACTACGCGTAATAATCGATACCGCCAACACTTGAACCACTGATCCTTTGCTCAATCACGGTGTTTTCTGCCTCGTCTTCAGACGTATTTGCATCATTTCTAGTTTCATTAGCCATTTGCGTGCCATTACCGCTATTATTTTCTGAGCTCGCAAATTCACCTGTCGCATTGTCACCGTGTTGGCGAGAATTATCCTGTTCAACCGATGATTGACCAAGCTCAATACCTTGTTCTTGAAGCATTTCGCGAAGCCTAGGTACGGCTTGATCTAGCGCTTCTTTTGCCGCATTTGATTGCACATTAAAGTTCACTTGCGCATTGTCGCCGCTCATGCTGACTTTAATATTGACGCCGCCCAAATCAGGTGGGTCTAATCTTATTTCAGCGCTTGCACTTTTGTTATTAACCATCCAACGCACTTTTTCGGCTAACTGTTTTTGACCTTCTTGTTTAAAAATGTTGATGGCTTTGTCGGCGGCGGCTTGTGCACTTGCTTGTTGTGTAGCACTTGCTCCAGAGCCTTTGAGGCTTTCAGCACTTAGCTGCGCCATATCTTTACTCATTGGCGTATCGTTGACACCAAGTAATTGCGCTTGTTGTAAACTTGCTGAATGATTGACGCCATTTGCCAAATTCATGACAGCGTTCACTTGATTAATCGCGTTTTCTATTTTGGGCATTTTTGCCGTCGCATCAACATTAGCCGCTGCAAGGGCTTCGCTCACTATCGCTTTTAAATCGATGCCTGGCTCTCTACCTTTTGCTAGCTGTTGTTTAAATTCTTTAAGACCGCTTTGAAGCGCTGCAATAAATTCGTTACCTGCTTTTTCGCCAGCAATTTCTTTGCTAATGCTTTGGACACGTTGAGTAATACTCTCAAGCGCTAGGCGCGCTTGCTCTTCGTTCAGGGCAGACATATTATGCAAGGCTGACCTATTTGCATCTGTGTTTTCAGGCTTATCGTTTGTCGTTTTAGCGACCGCGACTTTGGGCACAAGTAAGTCATTAATCAATTTCGCTTTTTCATCTTTAGCGGAAGATTCTAGTACTGGTTTTTTATTCATATCGCTAACAGCAGCGTCATCAATCATCGATGATAAATCTGACTTTTCTGCTGATGTCGCGCTAGTTGGGTTTGTCACTTTTGCCGCATCGCCCAAGGCATTATTTTCGCTTAAAAGAGAGGCTGTTTTTGCGGCGTTATTGATGACATCTTGTCGCTTACTGCTAGCATTGACTGCAGTTTCTTGAGTACTATCCAATCGATTATTGGATTTTTGTTGCTTGTCTGCCTTGCCGCCTAAAATAAGACTCAATAAAAGTGCTTGGTCTATATTTTTGAGTGCCTGAGCGTCTTGTTCTGATGTCGCGTCAGTTTGTTGGGCATGCAGCTGGTTTAGCATATCGCCAATAATCGTTTCAAGCTTATGTAAGTCACCCAGGGATAATTCAGAATTAAGGTCAAGCTCTATATTTTTTGCGTCTAAAATGCTTTGTAAGTCATCAACGCTCAAACTAATACTGGTAAACTCGCCGTTTTGCTGATTAGCTATGCGTAAATCAATATCGCCTTGCAATGCATTATTTGCTATTTGCTCAGACACATTGGTCAGTTCACTTATTTCTTTAGCAACGCTTTCTTGTGTTACTGATTCTGTCACTGTGTCTGCATTTATCGAGTCTACGGTATTTAGTCCTAAAGAATTAATACCTATTGTTGCTAAGTCAGCTTCAGTTTGGCTTTCAAGCGCAATCGCTTGTGTCTTGGCACTGCTGTCTCCGTGACTAAATTCAGCCAATTCGGTCACAAAATTAATGTAGTCAAACTTTTCATCTGGGGTTCCGTAGTGCCCTATTTCGTCGTTTGTTGTATCGTCGTTTAGTTTAATCTTCGTAGCGTCTTTGGGTGCGGAAGTATCGACACCTGAAGCTTCAGCACCACCTTTTAGATCTTTTACATCATCTAATCTCTGAGCCGCTTTAGTCTCATCAAAAGAGTTTTGAACATCTCGTTCGTTATGTAATGCTTGCGCTGAATCGCTCTTCCTTACACCAACGCTATCATCTGTATTGGATGCACCTTGAGTAGTTTTTGATCTGTTTTGAGTATTACCGCGTGCCTCAAGTTGTCGTTGTTCATTTCTTTGTTGGCTTCTATGTTGCTCATCTGACCTATCTTGATGCACCCGTTGTTCTTGATGGCGATCGCTAACGGTCTCTCTTCTATTTGAATTTACAGGATCATGGCGAAGCTCGTTACTATTGCTTGTGCGAGAATTTGGCTTATTCATTTGCACTTGATTAATCGTTGGTTGTCTTACAATCTCAACTTGTTGCGTTTGGCGCAAAAACTCAGCATTGAAACTTTGAGCATTGCGGCTGTGTTGGTTGAGTAGGCTAGCACTAAAAGCATTTGCATTTAGCGGCAATGCCGAAGCGGCAGATTCTGTTTTCAAACTGGCAACTTGTTGCACCATAAACTCGGTATCCTGTTTAGATTAAAATTCCAAACCCCTGTATTTATTGATATTTTATCGATATCAAACGACTAAACACATAAAGATTTTTGCTTTCAAACTAAGGATTAGCATTTTCTGTACCAGATTAAGGAGTGTTGGTATTTTCGCACCTCTCATCGTCATTCTGGCGAAGGCCAAATACTGTTCGGTTAAGCCAAACCCCCGTCATTCCCGCGAAGGCAGGAACCTCCTTGGAACTGTGCAATTTTAGCTAAGTACATGTTTTGATATGTTTTTATTATAACATCAACCAGATCCCCGCCTTCGCGAGGATGACGAGGTAGCCTTCGGTGCAAGGATAAGGGACGTTGTTAATAATTATTCAGCATAAATCTAAGAGTATATTGATTTGCGCACTGTGCTTTGTAATGCTAACTCATCAAAAAGCTGCTGTTCTTGTTTATTGGCTTTTTGTTGTATCTGCTTTTCTTTGATCTCAATTAGGTGGGTAATTGCTTTTTGCTTTTTTTGTTGGTCAAGCCATTGTTGTTTGCGCTGTGCCACTACTAAGACAGATTGATTGATCACCTGAATTTGCTGCTCGCAGGCTCTGTCTAATTGCCCCACAAATTGATGATGTTGAATCATTGTATTGGCACCAATGCCCTTCTCGGCTTTTTGCTTTATGCTGCGTAAATAATCTATTTTGTAGCGCTCTAAACCCGATAGTTTTTGTTGGTTTGCTTGTAAATGCGCATTTGCTTGTTGATATTGCATAGCGCAATGTTGCACTTTTTTCGCTTCAAGGTCGGCGACTAATAAGAGCTGTTTGATATTACTCATCAGCAGTCACTTTTAGTTGATTTACGTGTTGTACAGCTCTTACGCCTTGTTGCTTGATCACGATTTAGGCCCGGCCGCCTGTATACCAGAGGCTAGTGTACTAACGGTCTCAAGTGTACTTTTCATATCCACAATTTGTTTTATGCTTTGCTGTAAAAACGCATTAATAGGAGGCGCCGCGGCAATCGACAAGTCTATTTGTGGATCGCTTCCGCGCGCGTAGGCACCAATATTTATTAGGTCTTTGTTTTGTTGATAAGTTGAATACACACGCTTGATACTTCGCGCTTGCTGATCGTGTTCTTCACTGACAACTTGCGGCATCACTCGCGAGATAGACGCTTCAATATCAATGGCAGGATAGTGCCCAGCATCTGCTAAATCCCTAGACAATACAATGTGCCCATCAAGTATCGCTCTGGCCGCATCTGCAATGGGATCTTGCAAATCATCACCTTCGGTTAATACAGTATAAAACGCCGTAATAGAACCTTGATATTGCGTGCCATTGCCTGCGCGCTCAACAAGCG
>CAYURD010000057.1:13701-19153 GCA_964446865.1 uncultured Glaciecola sp. | reverse complement strand
GGGTAACCCTTTGTTGCGGGTGGTTCGCCTACAGCCAATGCAATTTCGCGCTGCGCCATGGCATAACGTGTTAGCGAATCAACTAGCAGCAACACGTTTTTGCCTTGGTCTCTAAAATACTCAGCAATAGTGACCGCACTTTCACTGCCCTTTAATCGCATTAATGGGGAAGTATCAGCGGGTGCGGCAACAACAACCGCTTTTTGCCGTTCTTCGGCACTTAAAATATCGTCAATAAACTCTTTAACTTCGCGGCCACGCTCACCAATTAGTCCCACCACAACCACATCGGCGGTTGTGCCTCGGGTCATCATACCTAAGAGCACGCTTTTACCCACACCACTACCTGCAAAAAGGCCCATGCGCTGGCCTTTACCAACAGTGGTAATGGCATTAATTGCACGCACGCCTACATCTAGTGGTTCGTTAACGGGTTTGCGGACCAAAGGATTTATGGGCGGTGGATTGGTTGATACACGCTTGCTTGTGTCAATAGGGCCAAGTCCATCTAATGGCTTGCCATTGGCGTCTATCACTCTGCCGAGCAAACCTTCACCAACGGCTAGGCCTGTTTCAGCGTGCAGCGGTTCAACAAACGAACCTGGCACTATGCCTTTTATTGATTCACTAGGCATTAAATAGGTTACATCGTTGGCAAAGCCAACCACTTCCGCTTCGACTTGACCGTGTAGAGTTTGCACCAATGCACGACCACCAATTGGGATTTGGCAGCCCACGGCTTCCAAAGTTAACCCTACACCTCTTACCAAACGGCCAGCCGAAACCGTATTTGCGGGCTTTATATCGGCGTTTATTTGTTTTATATGATCAACTAGCGCGAGGGTCATCGGCTAAACCTTGATTAAGTAGCAATTGTTCAAACACTTGTTGGCAACGTTTCTCTATCGACACATCTACCGCGTTACTTTTTGTATGAATTTTGCAGCCGCCACGCGCAATATCGCTAGACGCCACAAGCTGCCAATTGTTATCGTGGATATATTGCTCAGTTAAATGCTCGGTTAGCATGGCGATGTCATCTTCATGCAAACATATTTGATATTCTTGTTCATTAATCGGCAACAGAGCTATACCTTCATTAACCGCTTTTAAAATAGTTTCTTGCGATTGATTGACCTCGCTTTTAATAATAGCTTTCGCTAAGTTAATTGCCATTATGACGACTTCATTTTTAACATCATCGTCAATTTGTGCGGTGGGCGTTTGTGCGTTATCAAAGAGTTGTCTTAACTTATCAATTTGTTCGTCAATATGGCTTTTGGCATTGTTTGAGCCTTCTTCAAAACCTTCTTTTGTGCCTAATTCAAGCCCTTCTGCTTGGCCTTTTTCTAAGCCTTCTTTATGACCTTTATCAAAGCCTTCTTCATGCCCGCTTAACAGGCCCTCTTGATATGCCGCAGTGCGTATTGATTCGATTTCTTGTGCGGTAAGTGGTTTAAGATCTTCCTCTTTTTCAGGCGCTTCATACTTCCACTGATTCTTAGGGCGATTTAAGACATTGGTTACTTGGCTTTCTTTTAATGTTTCAAGCGCTTCATGATCATCTACCGTCGGCAAATCCCATAATTTTGCTTCATCAAAAGTACCATCAATAGGTTTAGTCATACTTAAACAAACTCTTCACCGCCACTACCGCCGAGTATCACTTCACCAGAATCTGCGAGTCTGCGAGCGATTGACAATACTTCTTTTTGCGCCGTTTCTACTTCGCTAAGGCGCACAGGGCCCATGGCTTCAATGTCGTCCACAAGCATTTCAGCCGCACGTTTGGACATATTACCGGTGATTTTGTCGCGCAGGCCTTCGTCAGCCCCTTTTATTGCGCGCATAAGCGTTTCTTGTTGCACTTCTCTCAAGATAGCTTGGATGCCTCTGTCGTCGACATCTATTAAGTTGTCAAATACAAACATCAAGTCTTGTATCTGCTGACTCATTTCTTCGTCTTGCTCGCGTATGGCCTCCATCAACTGCCCTTCGATATTGGTGTCGAGGTAGTTCATGATATTGGCAGCAGATTTTAAGCCGCCCATTTTCGCGGCTTGAGCACCGGCTTGACCTGCAAATTGTTTTTCCATGATTTCGTTGAGCTCTTGTAAAGCCGCTGGCTGTACTTCTTCTAAATTAGCGACACGCATTAAGAGGTCAAGTCTGACCTTCTCAGGAAATTGCGCCATAATTTCGGCAGATTGCTCAGGCTCTAAATATGACATAACAATGGTTTGAATTTGTGGATGCTCGTTACGAATAATATTGGCGACCTGTTTAGAGTCCATCCACTTAAGCGATTCGAGTCCTTTCGCACCCGAACCTGCCATAATTTGGTCAAGTAAATGCGCAGCTTTATCTTCACCCAACGCGGCCACCAAGGCACGACGCACAAAGTCTTCGCTTTTAAAGCCAATGGTCGAATAGTTTTGTATCTCTTCAATAAAGTGCTTGTGCACGGCCGATATTTTATTGGATGTCATATCGTCCATTGCCGCCATCGCGGTACCCAAAAGCTGTACTTGTTTGGGCTCCATAAATTTTAGAATTTGCGCAGCATCTTGTTCAGATAAGCTCAACAATAAGATAGACGCTTTTTCAATGCCGTCTAACTTATTGACGTCATATTCTGGTATCTCGTCTTTTTGATCTTCATTTTCTGGAGGCATTGTTTTTCCTATTCATCCTCTAATAACCAGCCGCGCACCACTTGCGCCGACAACTCAGGCTCATTTGCAACTAGTGCTCTTACTGCTTTTAGTACATCTTCATCGCGGTGTAAGTTAGGTAGCATAAGCGAACCGTCTTGCGAGAAGCCCACTTGCGCCTCATCAAAGTCTTCGCTTAACACGTTCATGGCTTCGTCACCCAAGTCTAAATCAGACTCATCGACTTCAGTTTCAACAATACCGCCATCTGGGAATATAAGCTTTTTGAGCATGGGCCTAACAACCGCAAGGATTAGCACAATAATGACGCTTGCACCCAAGAAGAGCTTAAACATTGGCATAAACCAATCTTGCTCCCACAAAGCTGGTTCTTTTACTTCACCAATATCAATACGGTTAAATGAAATACTGACAACCTCGAGCGAATCACCTCGGGTAACATTAAACCCAATGCCGCCCTGCAACAAACGCCTGATATTCAAAAGTTCTTGCTGAGGAAGACTGGCAGTAGTAGGTTCGCCATCAGCTGTTAAGGAAGTGACATGATCAACAGCAACCGAAACGCTTAAGCGCCTTACAACGCCTGTTTGCTGTTTGGTATGACTGATGGTGGTATCTAACTCAAAGTTTCGCGTAGCTTCTTTACTACTCGTGCCTGGAACAGGTGTACCTGCGCCGCCGCCTGTGGCGTCTTCTGGAATATCTGATTCAAGCGGTGGTTGATTGGTAAGCGCGCCTGGAATGCCTGCAATAACGCCGCCTATGGTATTTTGTTCAGACGTCATTTCGCTTCTAACCGCAGGTAAATCTGGATTGTAACTACGCTGGGTTTGTTCAGTTGTTGAAAAATCCATGGTCACGTCAACTTGAGCAGTATAGTTTCCTAGCCCAAGCACAGGAATCAAAATGGAATCTATCTTTTCCATATATTGCGCTTCACGCTGCTGTTCAATTTCAATTTCTTTTCTGGCTCTGGCACTCACCGAATCAGCTGAACCAGAGTTTAATAGCCGGCCATTACTGTCGGTTACGGTGACTCGCGACGGCTCAATGCCCTGCACAGCAGATGCTACAATATCAACAATAGAGTCGACTTCTTCGCCATTTAAAAACGAACCATTTCGAGCGGTGACAACGACCGTTGCACTCGCTTTTGCTTCTCTTCTAGAAAATACATTTTCTTTAGGCAAGGCCAAAAGTACTTTTGCCTTACCTACGGCATTCAAGTTCTCGATGGTACGCGCTAACTGTTGTTCACGGGCGTGCTTTAAACGTTCCATCTCAACACGTTGACTCACACCAAAGCCCATGTCTTGCATAATAATATCGGTACCTGCGCTACTTTCGTGGCTAATACCTTGTCTCACCATGCCTAATTTAACGTCTTTAAACTGCGAATCTAAAACGTATATAGTGTTCCCATCAATTTTGTAACGAATTTGGTTTTGGTCAAGATAATCGAGCGTCTCAATCATCTCTTGCGGTGGCATTTGTACCAAAGGTCTGTAAGTGGGCTCTTTTGACCAAATAAAGATAAAGATGGCAATTGCGACACAAATAACCAGCGTAACAATCATGGTGACTTGTCGAATGGTTTCGGTGCTGGTAATGGTATCTAATATCGCGCTCTTTTGCGGCTCAGCAATTTCGGTAGACTCATCATCCTGCGCAATCGCAATATCTGTACTGGTGGCTTCAGCCATAGCTTATAGTTCCTTTATACCGGCATATTCATAATGGTTTTATAAGCTTCAAGCAACTTATTACGCACCTGCACAGTGGCTTCAAATGCAATACCTGACTTCTCTTTTGCCACCATTACATCCACTAAGCTTAAGGTAGGATCACCTAAATCAAAACGCGTTTGCATTGACCGTGATTCAGCCTGCAGCGAATTCACATTGTCAAGCGCTTGACCTAACATGTCAGCAAATTGACCCGCCCCCGGACTTGTCTCGGTGCGACTAAGCGGATTATTCATCCCGCCCACTTCTGCCGCCATCGCCTGCATTTCCTGATACAACGAATTACCTTTTACATCCATCAGAAACCTCTTCTCTTATTTTGTCATGCGCCAGAATTTTGAACGTTTGGCAGCATTGGGTTCATAGTAATTGCTCTCTATGACCCACTAAGCAAAGACAATGCCAAGTAAAGGCAAAATCTGTCACCCACTGCAAAAAAGAGGCAACTTTTCGCCTTTTGGCTTATTTGCCTCTTTGAACTGTGATGTATTAATAACGGAGGTAGAAAGCTCTAAGGGAAGAGTATGGCTAAATGACGGAATACAACCTAGGTCATCCCCAACTCGATTGGGGACCTCGCAAAATCAACTTCAGTGTTAAATATTAAATTTGTAATACAAATCCTCCCATTCTGGATTCTTTTCTGTTATTAAAATATCTTTCCAAGAACGGTTCCATTTTTTTAGTCTTTTTTCTCGAAGTATCGCTTCACTCATATCATCGAATTGTTCAAAGTAAATCAATTTGTAGAGATTGTAAGTTGCTGTAAAGCCTTGAACCATTTTGTTTTTATGCTGATAAATACGTTGTGGTAGATTGCTGGTAACGCCAATATATAAAGTGGTGTGGCGCGTATTTGTTAGAATATATACACTTGGTTGTTTCATTATTGAATTCCTTTTCAATTGAGAAACGAAGACTAAGTTATTTTCGTGATTTTGAAAAGGATGGTTTTTAACTTAATAGGTGGGTTTATGAGGTCCCCAATCGAGTTGGGGATGACCTGGGATGTTTTTGCAATGTTTGAATGGA
>CAYURD010000057.1:0-13601 GCA_964446865.1 uncultured Glaciecola sp. | reverse complement strand
TGTTTTAACTTGGTAGGTGGGTTTGCGAGGTCCCCAATCGAGTTGGGGATGACCTGGGATGTTTTTGTAATGTTTGAATGGATGTTTTAACTTGGTAGGTGGGTTTGCGAGGTCCCCAATCGAGTTGGGGATGACCTAGGTTGTTTTTAGAACATTTTAAACAAGATGCTTTTAAGCAAAAAAAAACCGCCCAAAGGTTGGGCGGTAATAGGGATTGACATCCTGTCGACTGCTTACAAAAAAACGGGAGGGTTTTTCATCCTGTTACTTAGAGAGTCAAAAAACTGTCTAAGTGAAACTTTTGGTTAACTATAACTTCTATGATGGAAGTTCTATGCCACTTTCGCGCATTTTTGCTAATTTATAGCGTAATGTGCGTGGGCTAATGCCTAATTTCTCCGCAACGTCTTTACGTTTGCCGTTTAGCGCTTGAAGAGCGTCCAAAATAATTTGGTGTTCTTGAAGGCGAAGTTCTGAACCTAGTAAACTTTTATCGTCATCGGATTGAGTTTCTTGAGCTAAAAAGTCGTTATTTTTGTCAAATATTTGTTGATTGTCAGGTTCAATCAGCAAATCTGAGCTGTCGAGTATTTCGCCGTTACATAAAATAAGGGCTCTTTGCACAACATTTTCAAGTTCACGGACATTGCCCGGCCAAGAGTGGCTGCTTAACTTATGGATAGCACTGGCGGTTAGTTCAGGGATACTATTGCTTGACTGAGTGCAGTGGCGAGTAATGAGGTGCTGTGCTAGCGGAATTATGTCGCCTTTGCGCTGGTGTAGTGGCAGCCAAGTTATTGGGAAAACATTCAAGCGGTAGTATAAATCTTCTCTAAATTTACCTTGAGCGACCGTTTCCTTTAAGTCTCGGTTACTTGTTGCAATTACACGCACATTCAACGAAATAGTTTTTCTGCCGCCTAGGCGCTCTACTTCACGCTCTTGCAATACACGTAAAAGCTTAGCTTGAAGCGCTAGGTCCATTTCAGTGATTTCATCAAGTAATATTGTGCCTTGTTGCGCTTGTTCAAATTTACCAGGACAGGCCTGAATCGCGCCAGTAAATGCGCCTTTTTCGTAACCAAACAACGTGGCTTCAAGCATATTTTCGGGGATTGCTGCACAGTTTATGGCAACAAATGGCGCCTCGCGTCTTGGCGATTGGTCATGAATATATCGAGATAGTACTTCTTTACCCGAGCCACTTGCGCCAAGCACCATGACTGTCGCGTCAGAGTTGGCGACTTTTCTGGCTAAACCTAACAAATTGATACTACTCTCATCACCTACTATAGGTGTGCGCGATTCAACTTTTTGAGCAGGCGCATAGCGACCAATTAAGTTTAATAATACCTGCGGCGCAAACGGTTTTGATAAATAGTCAGTTGCACCGTCGCGCATTGCTTGAATAGCATCATTAACGTTCGCGTAAGCCGTCATTAAGACAAAAGGTAACTTAGGGTATTTATTTTTGACGCTTTTCAGCAACGATAATCCGTTCATGCCTTGCATTTGAATATCACTTACCACCAAATCAAACTCATTTTCAGATAGTTTGACCATCGCGCTCTCAGCGCTTTCAACCGGCGTTACTTGATAGCCACCTAAAAGTAGCGTGTCTACTAAGGCTTCACGCAAGCCATGGTCGTCTTCTACTATCAAAATCTTTGTTTTACTCATGTGATACTCCTGAATGCTCTACATTGCGAGCTAAATAACTCTGTGTTTGATCTGTTGTTGATTTAACTGTTGTTGCGGTTGGTACTTGCGTAGCTGTCGCTTTTACTGGAGATGCCGACGGTATATACATCGAGAAAAAAGCACCGCCATTTGTGTTATTACCACATTTGGCAAATCCCTTATGAGAGTTCACTACTGTATTCACTACGGCTAAGCCAAGGCCGGTACCTTGTGACTTTGTCGTGTAAAAGGGTTCAAATATCTTTTGTGCGATACCCGTTTCTAAACCCGCACCGTTATCTTTTACCGTTAACACGCAATATTGTTGTTGATTAATTAACATCGATTCGGAAGACAAAGTGATTTCACCTGCAAAATCAGGCGTCGTCGTTTTATGTTTATCGAGGGCTTGCATTGCATTGGTAATTAAATTGGTGAGCGCGCCAACAATGGCCGTTTCGTTACCAAGAATTTGCGCGTTTAGATCTTCAATGCTCGATGTAATGCTTAATGAAAGATTGGCTTGTTTAAGTTGAGCATCTACCTGATCAAAAGCGCTTTGTTTTAGCGCAGCCATATTAATCAATGAGACAATTTGTTTATCAGAGCTCTTGGCAAAAAGCAGCATATCATTTACCTGTGACTCGAGTTCACGAAGACGCATTGAAAGCTTTTCACTGAAACGTGTCGCAATATTATCTTTAAGCTGCATCGATTTAAGGTTTTCAGCATACAACAAGGCCGACGAAAGTGGCGTTCTCACCTGATGGGCTAAAGATGCTACCATTTTGCCAAGCGAAGAAAGACGCTTCATGTGCCCTACTCGGTTTTGTAATTCTCTCGTTTCGGTTAAATCAGTAATGACAATTAATTGACCTTTTTCTTCAGTTAAAGCTGAAATGTCAATTTTCACTCGTTTGCCATTTTTCATTGATACTTCGTGGCCATCGTCAGCTTTCGGCGCAAAGGCTCGGCTGATGACATTTCGCCATGCTTCACCAATAAGCGGCTCACCTAAAAGATTAATGGCCTGTTGATTTGCTAACGAAACGCGACCGGTTTTATCGAGTACTAAAACGCCAGCTGGCATAATGGATAGCAAATGAGAAAAGCGCTTTTCAGCTTGAGTAGTTGATTCGTTCGCAGCAGATGCCTTTTCGGCAAACGGCAGCTGATGATGAGTGTTTAATAAGTCAGCCTGAGCAGAACTATTTGTAGCCGCGAATATAACGCCGTTAGTAGAAAATGAGGTATGATTGCTTTGGTCTTTTTGTGATAAAGATGACTGCATAATTAACCAAGGTAATAAATAAACTTACATAGGCTAATGCACGGGGTGTGCCAAATTTTAACGCCTTAAAATCATGCACTTACAAAAAAACGGATTGTCAATTAAATGACAATCCGTTCAAATTATTGACCTTCTTCTTTTTCTGTTCTAACAATTTCGTATTTACGCATTTTTTCAACAAGCGTGGTTCGGCGCATACCTAATTGGTCTGCAGCGCGCGCCACTACCCAGTCTTGTTGCTCTAATGCTTGCTTGATAAGGTTTATTTCTAAGTCAGATAAAAACTCTTTTAAGTTAACACCATCAGCCGGCAAATTTGCTTCTTGGTTCTGTAAATCTGACGCTTCATGTAAGTCATCATCACTCACGACGGGACTAACACCTTCAAATTTGAAAAGCGAATTAATGGCGTCTTTCTCTTGAAGTTCTGACGATTCAAGGCTCTGAGGTGTGTCTTGGTTGGTATTTTCTTTACTATTGTCTTTATTAAGCTTGCCACTTTCATCAAATTGGTATTTGTGAGGCAAGTGGTCCAAATCAACGACCTTTGATGGATATAATATTGACAGTCTCTCAACTAAATTTGAGAGCTCTCTCACATTGCCCGGCCAGCGATGACGCATTAAAGATGTCATAGCTGTTTGCGTAAACTTGACAGGGCTTTGTTTGTTGTTTTCAAGCCGAGTGACAAGTTCTTGCAGCAATAGAGGAATATCTTGTGCGCGTTCACGCAATGCAGGCGTTTCAATCGGGAAC
Organism: uncultured Glaciecola sp.; assembly: GCA_964446865.1. Lineage (GTDB taxonomy): Bacteria > Pseudomonadota > Gammaproteobacteria > Enterobacterales > Alteromonadaceae > Glaciecola. The sequence goes on along the minus strand of CAYURD010000057.1, from coordinate 9,874 downwards.
ACATTTAACCGATAATACAGATCTTCTCTAAATTTACCGTCAATTATCATATCTTCTAAATTACGATGTGTTGCTGCAATGATCCTAACGTCACACTTAAGCGTTTTTGCCCCGCCAACTCTTTCAAAAATGCGCTCTTGAAGGACTCTCAAAAGTTTAACTTGCATTTGTAAAGGCATATCACCAATTTCATCTAAAAATAGTGTGCCGCCTTCGGCTAATTCAAAACGACCTTTACGGGCACTAATCGCACCGGTAAACGCACCTTTTTCATGGCCAAATAATTCACTCTCCAACAAATCGCCTGGAATTGCTCCGCAATTAACCGGCACAAATGGTCCTTTTTGGCGATTTGACATGTAATGTATGTTTCGAGCAACCACTTCTTTACCGGTACCAGATTCACCTAAAACCAGCACATTTGCTTCAACAGGTGCGACTTGTTCTATTAAGTCACGAACATCGGTAATGCCTTTACTGTTACCAACAAGGCTTCGGAACAGTTTTGTTTTGCCGGTAACAAGACTTGAAAGTGGTCTGTTTGCAGTGTGGTATTCGCTACTTTGTTGCAATAACTCAGTTAAACTAGGGTAGGTAATCGGCTCGTACAAAGAGCCAATTAGGTTTTTAAAGGCTAAGTCAGAGCTTAACTGAAAACCTATGTTAATAAACGGACTGTCGGGAAATTTAGCAATAATATCTTCAGCAATTTCAGGCACTTCACCGTCAATTAATATGGCGACCCACGCATCGCTCTCACCAATTACCTTTAGGCAATCGGCATAATTACTCATGCGACAATTCTCGCCTAAAAAGGTCAAAATAATTTGTAGACTATGTTTGCGTGTTTCATTATCGCTAACAACCAGGATCTCGTTCATACCGCCCCTATCTTAATTTTTATTTTACAAGGTGTGATTCTCAACTTCGTCAATACTATACAATAGACAGAATATTAACAGAAAAATCTTGCCTTTCAGGCGAATAATAACACTACATCAGCTGATTTTGACCTTAATATGGGATAAATTCTTGATCATCACCCGGAACCGTCGGAAATTTTTGGGCGCGCCAATCTTCAATCGCTTGGTTAATTCGGTCTTTGTCATAGGCAACAATCAAACGCATCATAATACCTTCATGAATAAGGTGAGGTAATGCGGATTTTTTAACATGCTGAAAGCTAGGCGCAAGTTCTACCATATCAGGCGGCAGTGCTATCCAGCATTGCAGGCCGTCTATATGATGAGGATTTGCGCGTACTTCAAAAGTTTCACGCTCGGAGTGCACAATACCTCTGCCCGCTGTCATCCAATTAACATCGCCAGGGAATATCTCTAAATGCGTGCCCAATGAATCTCGATGCAAAATACTGCCTTTAAATAAGTAGGTCAGCGTTGATAACCCGATATGCGGATGCGGTCTTACATTTATACCGGTCCCAGCAGCAAAATCAGACGGCCCCATATGGTCAAAAAAGATAAATGGCCCTACCATTTTCTTTTGCATATGCGGCAGCACGGGATTATGAGGTGTAGAATTAACCTTGCAAATCTTCAGGTGAATACCATTGACCGAGTAGTTCGAATGCAAATGGCTTTCTTGCCATTAGCATTCCTCGATTTTCTAGGGCGTCTGTTATCGTAATATTGGCTGGAGATTCATACAGATTAGGCAAACTGGGCACATTAATATAAGTACCATTATCTGTTTCTCTCAACATTCCGATGTAATGTTTAAACATATATGCGTCTTTGATATCGAGATAAGGTAAAACCTTAGCATTCAAAATAGCCACAGCAAGCGAGGAATATTCATCTTCTGACGCAAAAACCTCGTTATTTTGAGCTTGTGAGTCATCATTAATGATAGGTGTCACTTTGCTTACTTTTGCTAAATCCAAGCCTAGTTCAGTAAGATAATCGGCCAGGAAATCGCTTGCGCTTTGCAAAAATTGCCGAGTATTTGTCAAGGCTGTCTTACAAAAGCGTGCTTTGACAAATATGAAAGAAAATAAATGCGTATCATAAGCTCGAGCATTAATCGCATGGAAGTAATCTTTCATGCTAAGGGTGTCTATCAAGCCATCTTCAACGAGCGATTTATCGTTTATCAGCATAATGGGTAGCGGCAGATACAGTAAGCAGAACGTTTTTGCAATATTGGAATGATGCTCCAAAAATGTTTGCATTAATGTGGAATCATGAAAAACCAACCCTTTCGACTGAATAACGCTAATATCAAATCGAGTAAGCGAGTCGAGTGCCTTGAGTAATTGGTGAATGTCATTTGCATCAACGATATCAATAATTAAAGGCGATTGAGGAAATAAACAGGCTTGTTCAAAGCTTTGCACCAGTCTCACTGTTGATTCAAACAGCGCACTATCATCGCTTTGGTCTAATCGTTTACGAAAATCAGAATTAAAACTAATATATGACACACTCTGTTTGTCTGATATTAAGAACTTTTCCCGCCTGTCGCTAAAAGCTTCGCAGCTATCAAGCAGGGTAAATTGATGGCTGATCATATGTTGAGCGTCTTGTAAGAATACTAGCCACTTATCTAAAATAAATTGGCAGTCCTTAATTGCTATGCATTCGTCATGATACAAACTTGCTTTATTAAGTGCTGCATTCAAATAATTGACACTGTTAAAAAAGTAGTAAAAGAACAGTGATTTGCCTTTTTTACGCGCCGCATGCAAGCATTCAGTCAAGTCACTAATTAGTTCATGTACCTGATCAACATCTGTTATTTTTGCAGATGTGAGTGTTAATAGTTCGTTTACGTGTTCGTCTAGCGTGACTTTTGAATACGCTTTATTCACCAAGTCGTAAACATCTGAGGTAGTGGTCATGAAACAATTATCCAAAGCAGCTAAAGTCTGCTCTTTATCTTTATTATCGTTCACCACCAAAACATCGTCTGGATGCAAAGACATCGTGCCACTGATATACACACCATTTGACAGATTAAAGCATTCGATACGATGCGCAGTTTGACTTGCTCTTTGCTTTAATAGTTGTTCAATTATCATCCTTGAAATATTAAATTCTGTCTTGGTAAATACCCAATCTTGACGGTTACCTTTAACTCGCATATCAGCAGCATGCACACTTTTGTAATCGTAAAGTTGTTTACCGTTTTCATAATAACCTGATGAAACACTGTGGTGTTTATCCTGATCGGCAAAGCCTAAATCAACGCCCACTAAATAAATTTGCTCAAACCCTAGCGATAAGAAAAAGCTCAGGGCCATATTGGTGACCGTTGGGTAAGCATTATCAATGGATTCAAAGCTATTTTCTGGAAACATAGCGAGCAAAGACTGTGTCGCCGATTCACCAGATTTGAACGAAAATAAAACATTTTTATACAACTGGTATGTGTCAGGATGAATACCATTAACACTCAACAAGGTAATTTGCTTTAAATAATCTCGGTCATTGATGCGAGATGCCCAGTCAAAGTTTGCTCGGTTTTGTTCTACTTCCCCATGAAAATCAGGCCTTATCCCATTTTTATATAGTGCTTGTAAAGCTGTACCACAACTAACAACAATGACCTGATCTCGATGCTCTTTAATGATCTCTATACTGTCATCGAGTGACGGGCCATTACCGACTAAAAATATTGGCGTCTGCTTGTGTTTATGTGTCAAATATTGAGAAGGATTACTACGAAGCGCTGGTACCTTATCGTGCATCGCTTTTAGAGAATGCGCAATGCCATAAGCAACATGATCGAAATTTTCACCCATAGCAAAAATAACTTTGAGCTGTTGTCTCACTTCTGTGAGTACCTGATGTAATTCAGGATTTTGATAAGCTTGCATTATGTAGGTTTCATTTAATAAATGAGGGCCTAACACCAAAAATTGCGACATTAAATCTTTAAACAAACGCGAACTAGCTTCGCCAATATTGATATAGAGTTTGTGTTCGCTATCGTTCACACGCTCAACAACTGCCGTCCAATCAATCGCATAAAGTGACGCGTAGAAAAAGTCTGGATTAGGCTCGCAAATAATTAAATTTCCAAGCGAATGCGTATTTGCTAAGGCCTCAAGCATATAACCGCTACCTAATCCAAATACTAATAAAGCTTTAATCTGTGTGGGTAAGCTACCCTGCTCTTGCTCATCACGAAAGAGGCGTTTGTCGGCTTGACGAATAAATGTATTATGCGAGTAATGTTTTTGCTTATCGCCGCTGTAGCCAAACACTAAACCGTCTACATGAGGATGTGTTGCAAAATGAGATGCCAATGCAAGCGCTTCTTGTTTAGGTGTATCCCCAGAAAAATAACTTCCGTGGCGAATATTTACCATATTTATGTCACCGCGCTGTTCATGATAAATAGGTAGCCAAATACTGGGTTCGTAGTCTTTAAAAACCTCGTGGATATCAGGAAAGTACTCTTTGAACAATGCCATGTTCTCGGCAAAGCGATTTTGACAAGATTGCCGATTGCCACTTAAGGTAGTGTCACATTTACCAAGGTTCTTGGCCTTAACTAGAAAGTCTCCTTGGCAGTCTCGCCAAAAATGACTATCAATGGCGCTGAAATGATGCAAGTAGTGAAGTTGATGTGCTTCAATACTTTTATCATTTTTACTAATGGCACTGGCCTGACTATTTGCTTGATTGAGATGAACAGAACGCCCCCAATAACCACACCTTAAGTTGTTTAAGATATGGCAGTAATGAGGATAATTTGTATGTTTATAAAAAAGGATACGAGATGCGTTTAGCGATGTTTGTAACTCTGTGATCTCGTCAAACACTTGTTCAACAGGTGTTCCGATTTGCATAAAAACATGCTGGTTTGCATCTTGCGCTCGAAGCAATAAGGAGGCCCAATCAAACGTGCTTAAAGAGCAGCGAAACACCTCCCAATCTTGCTCGTAAATCACAAGGCTTTTGCAGTTCTCCATCTCAAAAGCTTGGTTGTCGGGGCTCAGCAGAGCAGCCAAATGAGTAGCTTTTCCGATGCCTAGACAAACGATGGTGTCTATATCTGCGTTTTTTATTTCTATTTGTAAGTTGTGCGCGTAGTTTGAAAGTGCGTTGCGATTTTCTGGGAATGAGTCTATTGGCTTTTCAGATGAAATTATATCGGTACTGTTTTGCTTACCAGTTCGAACCTTAATAGACAATTCTTGGCTGTCGAGCAATGCGCTATAATAAGCCCAATTTTTTATTTGATGTTCAATACTGCTATCTACGCTGTATCCGTAAAGCGTGTTTCCAGTGTTAAAATCAACAATATTGGTTTGTTTGTACTTATCAACAAAAACACTCAGTCGAGTAAAAGGGATTTGAGCGATAGCATTGCCTATACTAGGGATATACTGCTTAAAGGCACGGCGGTTTTCTTCAAAACGCTGGTCTAATATAGGCTGTATTTCACGTTCAATCTGACTCTGAATAGCTTCATCAGGGTCAAGATGTAAGCGAATGTCGTTGAGCATAGGGTTTATTACTTATACTTGATGGTATCTTTTTATCGCTTTTGAAGACTGACTAACGGCTTTCAAATCTGCTTTAGCTTGGCGTCGGTGTGTGTCAACGAGTGCCAAAATTGCGTCATTTGCTTTTAGTTCTTCTGCAGCAAAACACCTTTTTTGTTTTTCATTCAAGTTGTTAAGCAAAGATTCTACCAAGTCGGCACGTTTGTTAATTATTTTTTGTAAACGTACTTCGTCAAGGGATTCGTGAGACAAGACCTCGTCAAGCCTTTGGTTTAGTTTGTCTAGTTCTTTGTCTAGTTCTGGGGTAGCCGATGCGTGTGTTATGTCATCTAAAAAGCTCACTATTTGTTCCTTTTTAGCTGCAGTAACATCTTTTTGAGATGTAATATCACTTGTGTCTTATTGTGCATTTTGTGACATAGCATAGGCTTCTTCTTTTGCCTGCTGAGGAATAGCCGCCCACGCATCTTTTATCGGACTATATAAGCTGATGACTTCATCAATGATTTCGATACCATTTTCAGTATTGATTTCTGTTAACTTGTCGATGATATAATTGTAAAGGTTGAGCATATTGTCACTAAACTCCCCGCCAGCCTCTAAATTCAGAGTATCACGAAGATTGATAAAAATAGCAGTCGCTTTTGACACATTATCAGAGCGTCCTTTCAAATCTTCTCTACTAATACACCCTTTTGCATAAGCAAGTTTATCAATAGCTCCTTGCATTAACATGAGTGTTAGCCTATGCGGATCGGCACCGGCTACTTGTTGCTTTAGATTGCCTTTCTGATAGGCATTAATCGCTTTTAATGACATAAATTATCCTAATGCAGCAAACAACGCCGCGCCCGTATTTTGCAATCTGGCAACGGTAGTGTCTAAACTTAAGTAACGGCCTCTTAGCGTTTGTTCCACGCTGATCATGCGCAGCTCAAAACGCTCTCTGTCAGTATTCACAACTTCTTGTTGATCAGATAAGCTATCTTCTCGTGATTTCAAAATGCCAGACGATTCAGTGTATTGTTCTGTAAACTCTTTCAGGCGAGTAATAATCCCAAGTTCCGAATTGAACAGCTTTTCAATGTCATCAAAATTGTCATTTAGCGCATTTTCAAGTCGGTCAGAGCCTGAGCCTAAACCAAAGTCACTAGACCCAATTTCTAATTTACCTTCGTTGGTTAACTCTATACCCAACGCAAACAAGCTACCAATGACTGAGTCATTCACTGAACCACCAATAATGTTCGCTAGGCCAGACTGAATACCTCTTACAGTAGAGTCGCCCGCAAGCGCTCCGTCGTCTTCAAGCTCGGTTTCACCATAGCGGGTTAGGCGGTCAAAGTCGTCAGACAGCTCATTAAATTTATCAACGAACTCACGAATTTTTTCTTCCAGGTTTTCAGCATCAAAGCCAATTGTTAATCGAGAAGCAATCGCCATGCCTTCACTGTCTTTATCAGACAGCTCTTTGACGTCAAATCTAACGCTTTGGATTGTGTTATCAAATTTATTAGTGTCGCTTTGTACTTCAATGCCGTCGATGGAGGCAATTGCGTTTTTAGCTTCGTTACCCAAAGCGATACTTAAATCGCTTGCTGCACCTGCAGAAGTCTCGGTAGTGAGCTTTGCAAACTCAGCAACATCATTGGTGTTCACAATTTGTAAATCATTACCGGCACCAGTGACGTCTGAGGTAAACACTAGCTTAGCGCCACCGTCGACGGTGCCAGTGTTAATGATATTGGCTTGCACGCCAAAATTATTCTCATCGTTGTTAATCAACTCTCTTAATTCGGCTAGGGTGGTACCCGCAGTTACGTTAATCGTAAATTCGTCGCTAGTTGCGCCAATTTTAAACGTTAAATCGGCACTACCGCTACTTAAAACCGAATCTTCAGTGCTCGTAAAACCGCCATTGCTGGCATCTGCCGTCTCAATACGGCTGCCTTTGGCTAATTGGGTAACGGCAATTTCATAGGTGCCTGGTAATGCGGCATTGGTAGGGTTTGCCGACAAAACATCGTTGTCTTCAGAGGGGTTAACAATAGTTGGCTCTCGACCGCTTAAGTTGCCTTCTTGCTGCAACTCTTCTAGCGCGTCGTTAAATTCGCTAAGTTTTGATTTAACTTGGCCGATGGCAGAAATTTCTTCTTGTAGAGATTCTTCACGAGCATCAAGTCGTTGCGTTTGTGGTCCGCGTTCAGCCTCAAGGAGTTGCTGCACCAATGATTCGAGATCTAATCCCGAACCTACACCTAATGACGAAATACTCATGAAAAATTACCTCATATTTAAGCCTGCTTATTCAGTACCATGCCAGTGGCAGAGGGTAAACCAGACTCTAATTCTTGTACACGCTGTGCAAACTTTTGCATTTCCTCGGAAGGAATTTGCCGTATTACATTGCCGCTGTCTTTGTCGGTCACTGTAATCACGAGCTCTTTGGCACTATCATCTAATGTGAATGAAATTTTTGTGCCATTTGTTTGCATTACCTCATTAATCTTGCTCAACGACTGCGAAAAGCTAAGATTGCTCTCTCGTTGAATATTATCGGCTGATTCACGATTTGCTTTACGCTTTTTGTCGTTTTCGTTTGCCTGTTCTTGGGATAGCGAAACGAGGGTTTTTTCGGTATTTTTGACCTGCTGATTGGCTTGTACATTGTCACTGCGAGTGAATTGGCTCACCCCAGATGAAAAGCCAACTAAGTTGTTGGCAGAAAAGGATTTTTCGTTAAGAATAGATGCTGCCTCACGGGCAACGCCTTGACCTATTTTACTATTAACATTATCCATAATAACCTCACCTTACAAAAAGGAGGAGCGGTTGCACCAAAACATCTGGTGAACCGCCCGTTCAACGCAACTTTTTATTGAATGTTTACGCTTTATTTTTATACGCAAAAATAGGCATTACAACACTCAATGTATGTGCATTAAATTACCCTAAAAGAGACAACGCGGTTTGCGGTCTATTTGACGCCTGACTAAGCACTGCAATAGACGCCTGTTGTAAAATTTGATTCTTGGTTAAATTGGCTGTTTCAGCGGCAAAATCAGTATCTAAAATACGAGATCTTGCGCTAGACAAATTCTCGTTAACATTGCTTAAGTTTCTGATAGACGATGAAAATCTGTTTTCGGCAGAGCCTAAATCAGCTCTAACGCCACCCACTGCCGAAAGCGCCGTATCTATTAAAGCAACTGCGGCAGACGCGTTAGCCGCTGTAGAAATTGATAAGGCAGCTAAGCCTAATCCTGTCGCACTAAAGCCAGCCGTAGCAATACTGCCGGCCGACAAATTCACTGAAATGTTTTGTCCGCTGTTAGCACCTACTAAAAACTTAGCAGAGTAACCACCGTTGAACAAATTAACGCCATTATACTGCGTGTCGGTTGCGATGCGTGAAATTTCGCTTCTTAATGATGTTGCTTCAGAGTTAAGGGCGTTTCTGTCGGCAGCGCTATTTATCCCGTTTTGCGATTGAATTGCTAACTGGCGAATACGCTGCAATGCATTGGTTGATTCACCTAATGCGCCTTCAGCAGTTTGGGTTAAGGATATTGCATCATTGGCGTTACGAACCGCCTGTTCAATACCTTGAATTTGTGATGTTAGACGCTCAGAGATACGTAGACCTGCTGCGTCATCTGCAGCCGAATTGATTCTAAATCCTGAAGAAAGTCTCTCAAATGATTTATCGAGCGCTGCCGAAGAGTCGAATAATTGACGCTGGGCGTTTAGCGCTGACACATTAGTATTTACAAAAATAGACATTTACTACCTCCATAAAAAACAAGAATGTTGAGAGAGCCCAGTTTGTAGGAGCGTTTCTTGTTTTCGATGTTTAATATATTCTGAGACAAGTTCACTAGGCTTGTATCAGAGACCTCATAATATGGTAAGACAATCACTAATTGCATTACCCCTCAACTAAAGGTATCGGCGGTAACTTAAATTCCTTTAGGGGTATTTTGAAAAAAATTTTAAATAATCTTTAAATATTTTTATCTTATTGTTTTTATTTGTTATTTTTTAGTTTAGGAAGGAAGAAAAGCAAGAGTTCGTTATTCTCGAGACGTCGAGAATCTCCTTGGAACATAGCAAACTTTGCTAAGTACTTGAGACTTCCTCGTTATCCTAGTTTGAAACTTCCTCGTCATACCCGCTTGAAACTTCCTCGTCATACCCGCTTGAAACTTCCTCGTCATCCTCGCTTGAAACTTCCTCGTCATCCTCGCTTGAAACTTCCTCGTCATACCCGCTTGAAACTTCCTCGTCATACCCGCTTGAAACTTCCTCGTCATCCTCGCTTGAAACTTCCTCGTCATCCTCGCTTGAAACTTCCTCGTCATACCCGCTTGAAACTTCCTCGTCATACCCGCTTGAAAC
>CAYURD010000056.1:18765-25157 GCA_964446865.1 uncultured Glaciecola sp. | reverse complement strand
TGAACCAACTCTCGGAAGTAGAAAAAGTGCTATTGCATTATTCCTTTCAGAGTAAAAGACAAAGTAGCATAAGGAATTATATGTAATGTCAAAAAATGTCCTCATCATAGGTGCCAACCGCGGTATAGGTTTAGAACTATGCCGCCAGTATATTGCGCAAGGAAACAAGGTTATAGCCACTTGTCGACGCGCTTCTTCAGAGCTTAGTGAACTTGACTGCCAAGTCATTGAAAATGTTGAGGTGACATGCTCTGAATCCCTTAAAAACATGCTAAATAGCGTGAATGCGCAAGTGTTAGATATCGTTATTCACAATTCGGGTATTTTACGATCTGATAGCTATCCTGAAATCGACATCGATAACATGAAAGTGCATTTTGATGTGAATACTCTTGGTCCCTTACGCACAGTGACAGCGCTAGAACCCTTGCTTAAAAAAGGGAGCAAAGTAGGCATTGTTAGTTCGCGTGTTGGTTCAATTGACGACAATACAAGTTCTAATAATTATGCTTATCGGGTTTCTAAAACAGCCGTCAATATGGTCGGCAAGTGCTTAAGCATTGATTTAGCACCAAAGGGTATCGCGCTGGCGCTGCTTCACCCCGGCTATGTTAAAACCGATATGACTAAGTACAGTGGACTAATAAGCGCACAAGAATCAGCGTCTGGGTTAATTCAGCGGATGGATGAGCTCGGCATATCGACTACGGGTATTTTTGTGCATACAAGCGGTGAAGTATTAACTTGGTAAAGGTAGCCATTTATAAATAAACATAATTTAGATAGCCAAAATGTTAATTAACATTTAGTATTTTGTTATGCTAGGCTACAGTCCAAAATGTAGCAATAACAATCTACTAAGCTATGACCAAAGTAAAACTCCAAGATATTGCACAAGCGGCTGGCGTCTCCATCATGACCGTTTCTAGAGTCATTAATAAAGATCCTAAAGTGCGCACCAAAACACGCGAACGTATAAGCCACCTCATTAACGAGATGGGCTATAAGCCAAACACAGCGGCGCGACATTTAGCGGGGACAAAATCATATTGCATCGCCGTGGTGTGTGAATATGCAAACGCTTCGTACGTGAATAAATTTTTGACCGCTAGTTTGCGCAAGTGCCGCACTATTGGCTATCACGTTGTACTAGATGAACTAGGTTCACTTAATCACGGTACAAACACAAAAATGCAAGAGCTTGTTGACCTATCCAGTGTCGACGGCGTCGTGTTGCTGCCGCCCACCAGCGACAATCCTGAGCTCATCAGTATGTTAAAGAAGGCGGGTAAGAGTTTTGTGCGCATTGCTCCCAATGATGACTTGTTAGCCAGCCCTTATATTTGCATCGATGACTACCAAGCAGCCTTTGATATCACAGAATCTCTCATCAAATCGGGCAAAAAACAGATTGCACATATTATTGGTAGTGAAAGCCAAGGGGTAAGTCGTTTACGTTATCAAGGCTATCTAGATGCGCTTAAATCTAACCAGCTTGAAGCCCCGCCAGAATATACCGTACAAGGTGATTTTAGTTACAAGTCGGGTTTTGAGTGTGCAAAACGTTTGCTTGCCTTAAATAATCCCCCTGATGCTATATTTGCCGCCAACGACGAAATGGCAGCCGCAACTGTGTCGGTTGCGCATATGATGCATAAAAACGTTCCTCAATCTCTTTCTATCGTGGGCTTTGATGATACTGAAATTGCAACCGTTGTTTGGCCGCAGTTAACGACGGTTAGTCAGCCGCTGGAAGAGATGGCAAATTTGGCCATCGAATTATTGATAAATCCTAAAGTCGAATCTGCTGATACTGCAGAATCTGCCAGCAAGCGTTATGTCCTTGAATATGCGATTAAAACTCGTGAGTCGAGTTTTTTAAGTTCATAACAAGCACTTCCAATATTGTTACAATAATGTAAATATGGCATTGACTTCTTTATTTCTAAATCGTAATGTTAGCGCTAACAAAAGCCGATATCGTTTAAGAACACTCTAAAATATGCCTAAGACATTTACACTACTCAATACTATTAAACTAATAAATTTGTGCTTGTTATTCTTGGCAACGCAAGCTTGCCAACAACTAAAGAGCAAAGATGCTGAATCTATAGCTGTTGATGTTAACCAGCAGGCTAAGGTAAACACTAGCAATGTTGACCAAAAGCAACACGATCCACTAGCTAATAGCTTTGATTCGCTTTTTCAAATTGGTGTTGCAATAAACCAAAAACAAGCCACAGGCGAAGACAAAGCCTCAAGAAATATAATCGACAAACACTTTCAAGTGCTCACCGCCGAAAATGACATGAAGTGGGAAAGTATCCAAAAAGTCGAAGGGAATTTCACCTTTGATGGCGCCGATGCTTTACTAAATTATGCCAAGCAAAGCAGCAAAGATGTGATTGGACACGTGTTGGTTTGGCATTCGCAAACGCCAGACTGGGTGTTTACCGACGAACAAGGCGAGCCCGCTTCTCGCGAATTATTGTTAGACCGAATGAAAACCCAAATATTCGCACTTGCAGGCCGTTATAAGGGCAAAATAAAAGGTTGGGACGTGGTGAACGAAGCGTTTGAAGATGACGGTTCGTTCAGACAGTCAAAGTGGTATCAAATTTTAGGCGAAGAATTTATTGAGAAAGCCTTTGAGTTTGCCCAACAAGCCGACCCTAACGCCCAACTTTACTACAACGATTACAATCTTTTTAAACCCGCTAAAATAGATGCTGCCATTGCTCTTGCCAATAGGCTACGAGACAAAGGTATTCGAATTGATGGCATTGGTCTACAAGGCCACTATGGCATGCCGCCGCCGGTTGCAGAACTTGAATCTAGCATACAAAAAGTCGCAGACAATAACTTAATGGTGATGATCACCGAACTCGATATCACCGTGCTCAAATTCCCCGATGAAGAGAAAATGGGCGCTGATGTGTCGCTTAACTTCGCATTAAAAGATGAATATAACCCTTATCCGAATGGGATATCGAGTGAGGCAAGTCAGCAGCTTGCAAAGGCTTACACTGATTTATTTCGCTTGTTTATAAAATACCAAAAACATATCGACCGAGTGACCTTATGGGGCGTGAGCGACAACAATACCTGGCGCAATAATTGGCCAATGAAAGGGCGTACCGATTACCCCTTGTTGTTTGATCGCAACTATCAAGCTAAACCCTTTGTGAACGAGCTAATATCGCTCGCTGAGCAGCAGAAGCGATAAACGAAACAAAATAAAGGCAACAACGACAAAGTAATCGACATAAAACTTTGGGTAATTAGCGGTAACTAAAGGAATAAAAATAATGAAAAAGCTAAGCGTACTTGAGAAGTTTGGATACGGCTTAGGCGACACCGCCAGCAACATCGTTTTTCAAGTTGTTATGACCTTTATGATGTTTTTCTACACCGAAGTATATGGTCTCTCAGCCGCAGCCGTTGGCACTATGTTTATAGTGGTTAGAATTTTTGATGCTGTGACCGATCCGATGATGGGAGGCTTAGCCGACAGAACAAATACAAAATGGGGAAGCTACCGGCCATATCTAGTTTGGTTTGCCATTCCTTATGGGATTATTGCTGTATTTGCCTTTACCACACCTGATTTTGGCGAAACTGGTAAGTTAGTCTATGCCTACATTACTTACATCTTACTCATGAGTATGTATACCGCTATTAATATCCCATATTCGGCTTTAGGTGGTGTGATTACATCCGATCCTAATGAGCGAGCTTCGGTACAATCGTGGCGTTTTGCTTTAGCTATGTTTGGTGGATTTATTGTCACGCTCACGCTACTCAAAATGGTTGAGTATTTTGGTCAAGGCGACCAACAAGCAGGGTTTAGCTACGCGATGATGGTTTTGTCGGTATTTGCAGTCATTTGTTTTATTGGGTGTTTTGCATTAACTAAAGAACGCATCAAAGTACCCCACGCTAAAGCAAGTTCAAACATTACTGGCGTGCTCAAAGACGTACAAAAGATGTTAGAAAATGACCAATGGCGAATTATCGGAATTATCACCTTGCTCATCTTGATTAGCGTGGTAATGCGCGGGTCAACAACCGCCTATTATGCGCAATATTACCTGCAAGGAACAAGCGCGTTCTGGTTACGCGATTTGAGTAATACTGAGTTAATTACCTTGTTCACAACGGGTGGCATGGTAGCAGGTATTTTAGGCGCGCTTTGTGCCAACTTTTTGGTCTCCAAAATGTGTAAAGTACGCTTAATGAAAATGACAGCAATATCAATTGTTGTGTTTAATGGGGCCTTATTTTTTGTTCCGCGTGAGGCGATTGAAATCGCGTTTATTCTGACCTTTTTGGCTAATTTTGTGCACATGATATTTACGCCTTTACTCTTTTCTGCCGTGCCCGACACGGTCGATTACGGTATTAAGAAACTAGGGCAAAGCGCAATGGCTATGGCAGTCTCTGGACACTTATTTATGCTTAAGTTGGGGATTGCCATTGGCGGCGCTGCGTCTGCATATATCTTAGGTTTTTCTGGTTACGAAAGTGACGTTGAGCAGAGTGAATCTGCCCTAAACGGTATTTTATTCTTATATTCAATTAGTTCTGTGATTGCTGGTGTGGCGATTTACATTTTATTACGTCAGTACAAATTAACGCGCGATTTTAAGGAAGCATAGCCGTGCCCGATACAAAAAACCTTATTCAAAATCCTATATTACCCGGTTTTAATCCAGACCCGAGTATTGTGGCTGTGGGTGATGACTATTATATCGCGACATCAACGTTTGAGTGGTATCCGGGCGTTCAAATTCATCACTCTCGAGATTTAAAAAACTGGCGACTTGTGTCTAGACCTTTAAACCGAGAAGCTTTATTAGATATGCGTGGTAATCCTGACTCTTGCGGCATATGGGCGCCTTGTCTAAGTTACAGTCTGGGTAAATTTCATCTAATTTATACCGACGTAAAACGTTTTGAGGGTAATTTTAAAGACCCACATAACTATTTGACCACTTGCGAGACTATTGATGGCGAATGGAGCGATCCGGTTTATATGAATTCGAGCGGCTTTGATCCTTCTTTGTTCCACGACGATGATGGTCGCCAGTGGTTTGTAAATATGGTGTGGGATCATCGTCATCATAAGAATCGGTTTGGCGGCATATTACTGCAAGAGTATTGTCCCAAAGCTAAAAAGCTGATTGGCGGCATTACGAATATATTTAAAGGATCTAAACTAGGCTTAACCGAAGCTCCACATCTATTTAAACGCAATGGTTATTACTATTTGCTCACGGCTGAAGGCGGCACATTTTATACACATGCCATGACTATGGCGCGTGCTAAAAACATTGAAGGTCCTTACGAGCTAGACCCATATGGATACTTGTTAACAGCTAAAGACAATCAGCATTTGCCATTACAACGAACTGGCCATGGCGATTTAGTCGATTTACCCAACGGTGAATCGTACCTTGTACATTTATGTGGCAGACCGCTTAGCGGTGAACGACGATGCCCACTGGGCCGAGAAACAGGCTTGCAAAAAACATATTGGACCCACGACGGTTGGCTGCGACTTGAGAGTGCAAAAAGCCATTCATCTGATGGCCTGCCAGAGCTACACGTGCCAGCTCCAAATTTACCCGAACACACTTGGCCCCAAGCGCCTGCTCGATGCGACTTTGATGATGGCGACTTGCCTATTGCTTTTCAGTGGTTACGCACTCCTTACCCTGAAAATTTTATGAGCTTAAGCGCTCGAAAAGGCTATTTAAGACTCACGGGCCGAGAGTCATTAGGGTCGTTATTTAACCAAGCGCTAGTTGCGCGTCGACAAGAAGCATTTTGTTATACCGCGCAAACATCGATGGATTTTGCGCCCAGTAACTTTCAACAAACGGCTGGCTTAATCTGCTATTACAATACGAATAAATTTCATTACTGCTATGTGTCTGTAGACGATAATGGCAAACGCTTTGTCGACATTATGAGCTGCTTAGGTGACAAAGACCAAATGCTAGACTTCCCATTAAGAGAAGGCGATTTAGAAGATAGCGGGGCTAGTTCACGCTATGTTTTACCTGAATCAGGCGCTGTTTTTTTGAGAGCAATAGTTGATCACCACTGCTTGAATTTTGCTTATTCTACAGACGAAAAAACATGGCATACACTGCCTAAAAATCTTGATTATACGGTGATATCAGATGAAGCCGGTGGCGGCGACGGCTGTCACTTCACCGGCGGTTTTGTTGGCATGACCTGCCAAGATATTTCCGGCCAAGCTTGCGTGGCTGATTTTGACTATTTTGAGTATATTGAATAGTGACGCGTCGTCATGCATCAATCACCGTCAATTCAGCAACATCCATTGTCATTCCCGCGACATCCTCGGTCATTCCCGCGACATC
>CAYURD010000056.1:7067-18665 GCA_964446865.1 uncultured Glaciecola sp. | reverse complement strand
ATTCAGCAACATCCATTGTCATTCCCGCGACATCCTCGGTCATTCCCGCGACATCTTCCGTCATTCCCGCGACATCTTCCGTCATTCCCGCGACATCTTCCGTCATTCCCGCGCAGGCGGGAACCTCCTTGGAACTAAACGAAGCTAACTAAGTATTTGTTATTTATAGCAATTATTCTGATATCACGAGGTTCCCGCCTGCGCGGGAATGACGGAGGGAGTTGGAAACGACGAGGTCTAATCCTCGTCATAAACCCTTACGGCAAGCACGTCTTGTTTAACGCCGTGTAAGACGGCATTAGCGGTAGAGCCAAGCAAGAGTTTAAAGCCACTTCTGCCATGAGTACCAATGACAATAACGTCGGCACCTATGTCGTTTGCCAAGTCTTTAATTTCGTCAGCCGGAGCGCCGCCGGTTTTTAGATGCAAATTATTAGTGTCTATTCCATGTTCAATCGCAATATCTTTTAGACGCTCACCAGCCCTATTTGCACGGTCTGTATCATCAACGGCGCCATAGTCAACACCATATAAATATGGGTTGATGTACACCATCGGCAATGGGCAATAAACCAAACTAATATCGTTTGTTGATTCACAGATAGATAAGGCCTTTTCGATGACTTTTTTATATTCAGCATTTATGTCGATTGCAACTAGTAATTTTTGATATTGACTCATGATAAAACCTCCAATGTAGGTATTTTTAAGAAAATGGTCTTTTCTTGACACTTTTATTGTATCAACTGTGATCGACAAGAAGTTTGAGGTAGGTCAAATGGGGCGTGAATAGGATGCTTATTTTTAATATATACCTAGTCTGTTTCGGCCATCGTTTTTGGCTTGATAAAGAGCAATGTCGGCTTCTTTTAGCGTTTGAGCTATTGTTTTGTTAGGGGCCATTTCGGTAAGTCCAATACTCACTGTAAATGAAATAGAAATGTCACCCGTGTATAAGGGAAAGCTAGCAAGCTTATCTCGCAAGTTTTCGAGTAGACCGGCAGTTTCATTTAGCGTTGTAGATGGAAAAATTATACAAAACTCTTCTCCACCAGCGCGCGCGACAATATCTGTCGTTTTGACAAAATTTCGAATACTAGAAGCGGTGTATTGAATGACATTGTCCCCAACATCATGACCATGTGTGTCATTAATGCGTTTAAAATTGTCGATGTCAATCAAGGCTACACAAATTGGTTCCAATGTTTTTTGCATATTCTTTACTTGGGTATTAAGCGCAGCATTCATTGCGCGCCTATTTAGCAAATTAGTAAGTGCGTCATGATTCGCTTCAAAAACAGCTTTTTTTAGCGCTTCCTCTTTATGTGAGGATAGATTCTCAAACATGTCGACCATAGAATTATAGTGTTGAGCAATATCATAAGAATCCGACTCTGCTGAAACGTTTATCTTGTTTGAAACATCGCCCGTGCGCAGATTTTCGTTGATTTGCATGATCATGTCTTGATTTGTCGCGCCAACACTGTGTTCTGATAAGTTGAGTCCAAGCATCTCTTCCTCTTCGCTAACTCGTAGTTTCACAAATTTGTTAATTACCCAAAGCAGGCTGAAAGAAGTTAAGAAAACGAATGCACCTACGCTCAATATACCTAAGACTTGAATTAGAATTGCATCACTACGCGACTGTTCTGGCGTCAACTCTACAAAGAAACCTGCACTGAAACTGGCAATGATGCCGCCAATAAGATGAACCGGTACTGCGCCAACTGCATCATCAATTTTTAATTTCTCGAGTAAGTTGGTCATCGGGATGATGGAAAGGCTGGCAATTATTGCAATAATTATGGCATCACTAGCTTCCATTAAGTCTGCTGCGGCAGTAACTGATATTAAGCCAATAAGACCGCCATTAATCATTGGGAGGACAAGCGCTTTTTTATATAAATAATACGCACTCATCATGCCCACTAAAAGACCAATTGCGCCGCCCAATATTGTGTTTAAGATAACTGATAACACCTCGGGAGAGAATCCTAAGGTACTACCTCCATTAAACCCTAACCAACCGACCCAAATTAGCAGAGACCCAGCAGATGCTAAGGTTATTGAGGACTGACTAATTGGTTTGGCATTTTTGCCAAACCGACCCGTTCGAGGACCAATCGTTAAGATTCCGCTAAGCGCTACCCATCCACCGACTGAATGCACGACCGTTGCACCGGCAAAATCATGAAATCCCAAGTTGGCAAGCCAACTTGCCTGATGGTTTGTCTGCAATATGTCTCCCCAAACCCATGCACCTGTAATCGGATAAATCACGCACGTCACTATTACACTTAATATGACATAACCTATAAAGCTCATTCGTTCTGCCACTGCGCCAGAGGTAATGGTTACGGCAGTTGCGCAAAACATCGCTTGAAAAATAAAGAATACGATAATAGACGGTTGGCTTATATTAAAGATGGGGTGGAATGCTTGCGAAAAGCTATCAAGAGAATAGAACATAATGCTAAAGCCTACAAAGCCATAAAAAATAATGGAAATGGTTAAGTCGACCAAATTTTTTATGACAACGTTAGCAGCATTTTTGCTTCTAATTAAGCCAGATTCATAGCATGTAAAGCCCGCTTGCATTATCAGTAGCAGACAGCTACAAAAAAGTAGCCAAAGCATGTCTATTTCACTTAGTTGTGTCATTAATCCTACTGATAATCTTTTACTGTGCAGAACTTATCGGCAAATCCAATCAAAAATTGACGTTCAAAGTTTTTAAAAGCAGCACAAAGAAATACAGTAAGCTTCGAAGGATGATGCAAATCAAAATACTTAAATTACTGTGCAAAGATGTCACCAAAAGTATAATTAATTTACAAAAAATGCTGATATCTATTTAATTGAAATAAACAAGTAATCACCGATTAGTTCAGCGGAGGATATGTAATGTACGGGTTAATATACGTCATCTTGAGTATTGCCGAAGAATTAGCGTTATACGTTTATTACAGCCAAGCACTAGGTAACATACCCAGCAATGCTAAACATTTAAGCACAAACACCAACACGCCAAACATCACAATACTGGTTATTGACGCAAATAATATTATGCCATCAGCTTTCTGCCTAAGCTTAAGTGCCATCACGCTAGGCAATATAAAAAAACTAAAAATAACAAACAGACCTGCTAATCCAATCGCATGCACAAAGCCATATGGAAAGAAGAAACTCGCCAGTGCAGGTGGTAAAAAGCAGTAAATGCTGGCCAATATTCTTTTTTGACGCTTAGCATTTAAGGAGAGTTTGTCTCGCAAGAAGTGCAAAAAGCCTAAGCTTACACTTAAAAAGGATGTGATGATCGCAAAATGAGAAAAGAGCGTTATGTTAAGCTCGATAGTTTGTAAGTAGTTACTTTCTTTTGAGCTGCTATTAATAAGGGCGTTTACTAAACTGCCAATGTCGCCGCCTTCTTTGCCAATCTGCAAAAATACTGAGCGCTCTATGGTGCCTAAAGTAAAAGCAAGCCACAAAAGATAGACTACTAAGGCTAATAGCGTCCCATAAAATAGGCTTCTAAACACATTTAGCTGCTTATTTGGATAGTGACGAACAAGACTTGGCACAAGGCCACCACACGCAAAAGCCGTGACAATTACCGGTAACGCTGCCCATAAATATGGGTGAGTATCTACGGGTTCAATAAATTGGCTAAACTGCACATTAGGTAAAAGCCCAGCCGCAAGCATGGCGAATAGCACAGCCATTGCGATCATCAATAACAAAGTGATACGACTCACCCATGTTGTTCCTAAACTCACAACAGTCGCCACGCATAATGCAAACAACAGGCTTAACCAGCCTCTTTGATCATTGTCAAAGGCGATATCCATATTTGTGAGTGTATAACTGATAATGCTTGCGCCAGCGGTTGTATAGGCGTACATCAATATCATCATAATAAAGGCGATAGAGAGATTATTGAGCAAGGCCCAGTGCTTGCCCAGTGCGAAGTTGACTAAGGCATTAAAGCTACTTTCGGTCGTGAGACCAGAGTCGGGTGTTTGTACCAGCATAATATTGACTTTAGCCTGTACCGACGCGGCTAAATAGGTCATTGCCCAGACTAGTACAAAGCCAAATGTTGCCCACAGCATCCAAGCACCACTAGCCGCTGTAGGTAGCGCAAACATTCCACCACCAATTGCCCCGCCGCTTACTAATAAAATGCCATGCCAGAGGGGCTTTGTGCTACTCATGATTTGGGAATGTCTTTTAGCTTATTTACCTGTGTATGCCATGTTACTGGGCATTGGTAGTTTGCACAATGGTAAAATCTTGCGCGATAGCATTCACGATTGTCCCGTCACTAAACGTCACAGTTATAGCAGTGTCGCTGTAATTATATACAACGTAAGAGCTTACATTCCCGTTTACAAACGCGACTGCAGCAGGATGATTGGCGGTTAATTCACCTGTGCCCATCGCGAGTTGCCCAAGCTCTTTGAAAGTATGTAACCAATGATAGGTGTGTGCTTTTGTTGAGCCGGCTTCAGGCAAATAACTATTCACGCTGTTATAGTCGCTAATGCTGGCATTTGCATCGGTCATTGCCCAAATACTCCACCAAATATCACGCCATTGGTCGGCTACAAGTCCCGATGGTTTATTATTGCTTGCCTCAGACAAGCCTATTTGTACGTAGTCTTCAAGGTATTCGCTGTGTAGGCCAATATGCAAATTTAAGGTGTTAGTCGGTAAGCCTTGAATTCCCAAAATATGCGCAAAGGCTGCACTAAACCACGTTGAGAATACGGCGCCATCGCCCCAAATAATAGAGGTTGTGATGTTGTTATAGCCCGCGGGGAAATTATTATTATCGCCGTTTGCTTCTGCATAGCCGTCAATGTTATTCCAGTATTCCCAAAAACTTGCGGCGGTTGAAGCGTGTAAATAAAGCCCACGGTCAACCATGTCTTGATCATTGGTAATGAGTCCAAACAAGACCATTGCACCATAAGCGTTAGCGGCTTCAGATGTTGATTCGTTATTGTTCCCTCTCACAAAATTAACATTACCAGACGCCCAGCTAAACCCGTTTGCCGGGTCAAAGTGGCGCAGATATGGAAACATAGGGTCATCGCGTTCACCTGCATAGTCACGAATTAGCATCTTGACCATGGCACCGTAGTTATCATCTGCGCACCATGTTGCTTCGTGTCGGCAAATCTCGGCGGCGGCTCGCACAAAATAGCCATAGTGAAAATGGTGATCATTTAGCTGCTGATGAGACGAGAAAGACTCTTCCATGCCAAGTAATGTGTTCCATGTCTCGTCGTAAACAAAATACTTATTATCGTCTAATTCACCGTCAGTTTCTGCCGTAAACCAGTCTTCTAATTCTGCTTTTAACCAGTTCATTAACGTTGTCTTTTGAGCTGATAAGCCTAAAGCATCGCTAATGGCAATCAGCTCAGCCACTTTGCCATAGTCTTTGCCTAACCAATAAGTGTCTTGTCGAGTTGTCCACTGTTCGGTTGGTTGATTGACAAACTCATCGATATACGCGCTTACTTGCGCAATATCCAAGCTATCTGTGAACGTGGGTAATGATGGCAACACGCCAACATGCGGGATCTCATAGGTAAAACTACTTTGGGCGGCAAACTTAGTAATGCCGCGGGCGCTCCTGATCTGATAGCCTGAATTTGTTTGATTGCCGACTCGGTTCTTCCAATGCAAAGGTTGCATTCCCGACATGGTGGTTACGGCTTGACCCGCATCGTCTAAGTACTGATGCGTAATTTGCACCGCATTAGTGCTGGTATCAACTGCATAGTCAACGCGGACTTCGCTTATTTTGTTTCGAGCATGTTCACTGAAGCTACTGATCATGTCAGCGTTTGGCGCATTAGATGGCATTAGTGCGATGGTAAATGATTTAGTTGGGCTACTAGCGCCAATTTGCTTGCTTGTAATGTTACTAAAACTGCTACCGTCGTCGCCAACGACTAAAAAGTAATTTGTATTGCCAGCAACGCTAGTCCAAACGCCTAAGCTATTGTCAGACTCGTGAAAAATACCCTTTTCACCGCCGTTTTCACGAAGTGTTTTTATCACCAAATCACCATCGAGTACGTCAACAAACACGTAGGGTGAGCCATGTACAAAAGTAGCTTGCATAACTGGTGCATTATTGGATTGCCACTCAACCGTTACGCTGCCATCAGAGGTTTTAGCTGCATATGCTTGCATGTCGGAGTGCATCGAATTCGCAATCGCAATGCCGTCAAACACTTCTGCAAATGGGTCAGGAATGCGATAACCAAAGTCGATACCAAACACATTTAAGCCGTTAGGAATGCCCATCATTCTTATGCCTGCATTGCTAACGCGCGCAGTAATTGGGTCGGGCGTTATATAGCCCGCGCTGTTAGCGTCGCCGATGATCATTTCGCCCATAAATGATACCGAACCCCACCAGCGGTGGCTTGCGACAGGAAGACTTTGTGCATCACCTGTTACTTGCGGAAATAATGGCGTTGGCTCGCCAACAGGGGTTGAGGTCGCGGTGTCGCAGCCGGCAATGCCAGGGCGCACTATGCCCGCGTTATATATCCAGTTGCCAAAATCAAACACACACTTATAGCTTGCAGGATTGATTGTGTCTGAAATGCTACCTGCACCCACATTGCTAATATTGTATGTGACAGGAGGAGGCGCGTTTGGCTCGCGAACTTCAATAGAAGAGTTGCCTGAGTATTGATCGACAAATCTTACGTTGTCTAATTGAAAAACGTTCGAATTGTGTGCGCTTGCCCAAATAACAATGCCTGTATCGACTCGGCTTAAGTTAAGATCAGATGCAGCTAGTGCACTTAAGGGGACAATAATTGGCGTCCAATCTTGACCAACCGTCATCGTAATAGTTTGGTCGCCCGAGGTGCAAGGAAAGACGCAGTCGAGCTTCATTGTGTACTGACCATCACCAGCAATTGTTTTTATATCAAAAAGTAAGGCACCGTTACTGAAACTTGTTAGATCAACAGGCGTTGCAGTTTTTACAAAAAAGCCGGCTAAGTCACCTGCGGCGCTATGGGTAATTTGCAGCACGTCTCCACGCTGCGTATCGGAAACGGTTGCCCATGAAATGCTTGGGCAAGCAGCGCCGCCGTCATTATTACATTCTGAAAAATTGGTCGCCGCATCAAACGCATTTAATCCGCCATCCCATCTTTGTGCACTGCTACCGCCGTTAATTACGTCTAGTTGTGTTGCACTTTGTTCAGCTTGCACAGTAACTTGTCGTGTTGTACTTGATTGATTGCCCGCGGCATCAGACACCGAATAAGTAATTGTATACATGCCCGCGACGGCTGTGTTGACAGACCCATTAATACTTACGCTTATATTACCGTCTACGCTATCGATGGCGTTGGCGCCTAGTTCGGTGTAGTCACTTCCTTGGATTAGCGAGAGTGTGCTTTCACCTGTTAGCGTGATTATTGGGGCACTTGTATCTGCCACGTTAACTATCCGTTCTACATTAGCACTATTGCCGGCTGCATCGCTTGCAGTATAGGTAAGCGTATAACTGCCTGCACTAGTTTGTACTTGACCAGTAACAACCACGCTCACTGTGCCGTCAATGTTATCGTTTGCTGTGGCACCTGGGTCGGTAAACATTTGGCCTTGCTCGTGATCTATTGTTGCGTTACCAACAAGTGTAACAACAGGGGCAGTTGTGTCTGCAACGGGCGTTGTGGGCGTGGGTAAGGTTGGCGCTGGCGCAGCGTCTGATGATCCGCCGCCACCGCAGGCACTAAGTGTAAAGACAGATAATACGGTTAATCCAGTCACCAAAAAAGTGCGCATGATGTTTTCCATTTGTAAAAAAATTGATTACATAGTGCTAACAAACTCTTAGCAAGTAGAATGAGTTGAAGAGGATTTTTAATGTGCTGAAAGGGTAATTCGCGTCATCTTTGCGATGGTGTGGCTTCAGGTCGTATCGCTCGAGCCCATCTACCGCTGAATATACTCGTTTTATCTCATTGTGCTTTATTTTAAAGAGAAAGTTAGTCACAGTGGACGTTAACATAAAATTCACAACTGTCGCGTTTTTAACAGGTAGCTAGCCAGATATGTCACATTACCAAACACAAGCAAAAGATATTGTTCCCATCCCTCAAAAGTTAGCTTATGGAACGGGCACCTTAGTGCTTAACTTGCTGCCTGCTTCGCTGGCGATATTTGCATTCTTTTTAGTGACAGGATTTGGTATGGACCCGATTTTAGCGGGTACATTGGCCATGCTCCCTCGGCTACTAGACGCTATTACCGACCCCATTATGGGCTTTATCACCGATAATACTAAATCGAGATGGGGGCGCCGGCGTCCTTACATTGTCATTGGTGCAATAGCCAGTGGTACCTTGTTTGCTGTGTTATGGCAGCTCGATCCCGCAGCATCCGATAACTACACTTTTTGGTATTTTCTGCTTTTTTCCCTCGCGTTTACGATTGGTAACACCATGTATGCGACGCCTTTTGTTGGCTTGGGATATGAAATGACTTCTGACTACAATGAGCGGACACGCCTAATGGCTTTTTCGCAATTTATGGGGCAAATAGCATGGATGATTGTACCTTGGTTTTGGGTGATCATTGCTGATCCCGATATTTTTGCCACACAAGCCGAAGGCGTGCGCGAATTGTCTTTATATGTAGCTGGTTTGTGTATTGTGCTTGGCATAATGCCGGGCTTATTTTGCAAGGGCATAGACAGCTCGCAAATCGACAACAGAGAAGAAATTTCGTTTAGAACGATTTGGAGTAATTTAAAAAACGTATTTTTCAGTATTGTGCAAGCATTTAAAAGTCCGCCTTTTGTACGCTTATGTGGCGCCACATTTTTAATCTTTAATGGCTTCCAGCTTGTTGCTCAATTTGCGTTTTTCATCATCGTTTTTCATATGTTTAAAGGAGATTACGGTGCAGCAGGATCGTGGCCTGCTTGGTATGCGACAACCAGTGCACTTGCCACAGCATTTTTAGTGATCCCAATCATTTCTTGGATGGCAAACAAATGGGGAAAACGTAATGCGTTTGTGATTTCAACTCTTATTTCTATTGTTGGATATTGCTTAAAGTGGTTCGGATTCAGTGATGAAAATTCATGGTTAATTTTCTTACCTGTACCGCTTATGTCGTTTGGTATTGGTGGCCTATTTACCTTAATGTTAAGCATGACGGCTGATGTCTGTGATTTAGATGAATTAAATAACGGTATGCCCAGAAAAGAAGGCACCTTTGGCGCAATTTATTGGCTAATGGTTAAAATAGGGCAAGCTTTTGCTCTGTTTTTAAGTGGCGTCGTGTTAAGCGTAGTTGGCTTTGATGCAGGACTTGCTCAGCAAACACAAGAAACAATGACCATGCTGCGAATCGCCGATGTGATTATTCCCGCAGGCACGGCTTTGCTCGCGATATGGGTAATGTGGGGTTATGACTTAGATGAAGACCGAGCTCACAATATAAAAGAAAAGCTCGTTGAAAGGCGCGGAGAGCTCTAGCGCTAGAGGATTTATCAACAGAAGTTCAGTTTCGATAAAGTGTTTTTATTAGATGATACCCAAAGCGCGTCTTGACTGGGCCATGTACCATCAAAATATCCTTTTTAAAAACAACATCATCAAAGGCCTTAACCATTTGACCTCGTTTAAACTCACCTAAATCACCCCCCTTTTTACCCGACGGGCAAGTAGAATGGCGCTTAGCCAGCGTCGAGAAATCTTTGCCTTTTTTAAGCTGAATAAGAATTTTATTTGCTTCTTTTTCGGTTTTGACCAAAATATGCAGTGCGCATGCAGTTGCCATTATTGTTGCCGCTCTTAGTAAACCTGATTCGCAACATAATACTACACTTATTAGATAAAACGCATCTTAAGGTCTTGTTGTGTAAAAGGCTTCGATTTCATTAAAAATTCCCCATTCATCGTGAATAAAAATACAAGTGCGCTACACTTTACCTAATAATTTGATAAAGCAGTTTGCACTCAAGTAAATGACGTTCGGTAATACACACACTAGCTGAAGCGCTTAAAGCACGTTGTACATAAATGGTACTTTTACAAATGAACAAGCAATTTGATATTGGCGATATTTCTGCAGGAAAGTACTTTTTTGGGATCGCGAGTTTTTTAGGATTGTTATTTTTATCTATTGGCCCTGAGATGGAAGGCGTTAGTTTTATCGCTTTGTTTTTTATATGGCAAATTCAGACCGTTGGTGCAATTGGGGTTGTCATCGCAGTGCATATATTACTTGTGCGTTATTCAGTCATTAACAAAGTTAATTATTGGGGACAACTTTTATTATCCGGTGTTGTAGGCGCAACTCTTTTTACACCTATAGCACTTATCGTCGATATATATTTAGGTAAAGAAGGGTTTCCTGACAATCTCATAGCTGAAGCACTAGACGAGTGGTTGGCAGTCGCTATTCCTGTCACGCTTACTTGGCTAATACTCAACGCTCCATGGTTTTTGGGATATAGAGTAACTGATACCAAAAAGGGTTTAAATAATAGCAAGCCTGATCAGCAAGCACCTCAAAATACTGACGCGCTTTCAGTAAGCGTTACGCGTGAAAATCAATCTGAATCTCTTCCCCAAATAAATGCTGCCAACACAAATGGGTTTTGGTCTTTAGTACCAGATAATCTAGGTAGCAACATAATTTATCTAGAATCAGAATTACATTATCTTAAGGTCGTAACAGCAAAAGGCTCAGCACTCATATTATACAGCTTACGAGAAGCCGCAAACGAACTGGGTGAAGATATTGGCACTATTTGCCATCGCTCATTTTGGGTAGCCAAAAGTCATATTCAAACCTTTAAAAAGAATGGCCGACAAGGTCAATTAATTCTGCAAAATGGCGACGTTATTCCAGTTAGTCGCAGTAATGTAGATATAATAAAAAGTTCGCTGAGTTAAACGTTAAATAATAATGATTATTTAGCAGTAAAAAACTGCCAAGATTAAATAGAAAAATTGATAAAGAATTGAACTGCTAAGTCGATAAATCTTACAAATAAATAAATATTTGGTGAGGCAATTTAATGACATTCTTTAATAAAATAAAAGTCGGTATTTTTGATAGTGAAAATGACTCACTGAATACTGGCAAAGATAAATTAAATACATTACTGCAAGTCTTCGAACGCACAGCAGCAAGTAGTGCGAATGCCTCACTTATTCTCGATAATGAGCAATTGGTTTTTAGTCACAATACCGCATGGTCAGTATTTCTTGATAGCCATAAAGCCCACCTAAGCAAGTATTTTCAGCAGCTTAGTGTTACGAAAGGCAGAGAAGCTAGTGAGCTTATCAAAAAGAGTGTTTCACTAAATAACACAAATTCGTCACACCTTGTCGACCTAGGCGAATATAAACTCGAATTACACGCTACTCCAATCAAACAAGGCGATCAAATACTGGCTGGTTGGATTGTTGAAGCGCATATAAAGCAAGATTTTCAACAAAAACAAGCCATTTTAAATGCGATAGACCGTTCTCAGGCGTTTATTGAGTTTACCCCAGAAGGGATTATTACTCGCGCAAACGATAATTTTATTGC
>CAYURD010000056.1:0-6967 GCA_964446865.1 uncultured Glaciecola sp. | reverse complement strand
CTATCCACAAGTCCCAAGCTGTTATTGAGTTCAATATGGATGGCACAATACGCGTGGCTAACGACGCCTTTTTAGCGACAGCCGGTTATACAATGGCTGAAATAGAGGGTAAGCATCACCGTATTTTTATGACACCTGAAGACGCAGCAAGCCCCGAATACGCCCAGTTGTGGCAAAAGTTGAACAAGGGTATTTTTGTAAGTGATGAAATAAAACGAGTCGACAAGCAAGGCAATATTGTCTGGTTACAAGCGTCGTATAATCCTTTATTTGACGACGAAGGTCGACCTTATAAAGTGGTAAAGTATGCATCAAATGTGTCAGATAAGAAGAACGCCACGCTAGCGATAAATAAAACATTGTTGTCGTTGGCGCAAGGTGACTTAACCGCCACAGTAGACCATTTTGATGATACCGATCTAAACTTAGTAGGCGAAGCAATTAATAGTTTTGTTAGCAAACTCTCGGGGATCATGAATGATTTGCTGCATGCCTCCGATACTATCAAAGCTGGCTCGCAAGAAATTACACAAGGAAATACAGCGCTTTCTGGCAGAACAGAACGTCAAGCAGCAAATATAGAAGAAACCGCATCAAGCATGGAAGAATTAACATCTACTGTAAAACTTAATTCAGAAAACGCTAATCATGCTAATAAGCTAGCCAACGATGCCTCAAAGGTGGCAAGTAGCGGTGGTGAGTTAATTAATGAAGTGGTTGATACCATGTCATCAATCACTGAATCAAGCCGCAAGATATCTGAAATTATTGGAGTAATTGACGGAATTGCTTTTCAAACTAATATTCTAGCATTAAACGCTGCCGTTGAAGCGGCAAGAGCGGGTGAGCAAGGCCGCGGTTTCGCAGTTGTTGCCTCAGAAGTAAGAACACTTGCCCAACGTTCGGCTAATGCAGCAAAAGATATTAAAGAGCTGATCAGCGACTCTGTATCAAAAATTGAGAATGGCAACGAATTGGTCAATCAATCAGGAAAAACCATGTCTGACATTGTGAGTTCTATTGAAGAAGTTAACACTATCATGGCAAAAATCGACCAAGCATCAACCGAGCAAGCCTCAGGTATTGCTGAAGTGACGCTCGCCATAAAAGACATGGACGGCATGACCCAGCAAAATGCAGCCTTGGTTGAAGAAGCTGCAGCATCATCTGAAAGTATGCAATCTCAGGCAAGTCAGCTGGCGCAGATCGTAGCTACATTTAAGACAAAAGCCTAAGTCAGGTTAATAATTAGAATCCGCTCAGTTAACTCTGTTATTTGCCGATAACAAGCTATGAGCGGAAATAAACAACTAAAATTTGAGTTGGAATTACAAGGATACCTGCATGCAAAGAGTGCAACGACATATTGTTAGTAGGGTACTTTTTACATTGATGGTAATAGCCTGTGTAATACCCACAGCAAATGCAATAGAATTTTATGTTGTTGATCAGCACGATAAGCCCCTGCCAAATGCAGTCATTGAAATAACCACACAATCAAGCGAGAAAGAAACTACGCAAAGCGATATTTCTGTCATGGATCAAATTGACAAAAGCTTTGTGCCAAGTGTCTTACTAATCCAAAAAAATAGCCAAGTAGATTTTCCTAATAGTGACAATATACGTCATCATGTCTACTCGTTTTCAACGCCAAAAGTGTTTGAGTTAAAGCTTTATGCTAACCAGCCCGAGTCGCCGATTATATTTGAGCAACCCGGTGTAGTGGTACTTGGCTGCAACATTCATGATTCTATGGTTGGATATATTTATGTTGCTAAGTCAAACCATGCTCAGCAAACCAATGCAAACGGAGTGGCGATATTTCCTGCTAATAGCAATAAACTAGCCTTGGTGACCGTATGGCATCCACAGCTTGCTTCAGGTGTTGATTCTAGAAAGACTGTAGAAATTAGTCGTATAGATGATGCGTCTCCTATTAAAGTGGTTCTTGATATTGCTGAAGTCGAAGCCCGTAATACCTTTGAAGATGTTTTCAAATAGATTCCAGCAGTTAGGTCTGCGTAATCAAATTTTATTACTAACGCTGTGTTTAGTTATCACGACGGTGAGTATACTTACCTTGAGCTATTGGTTCCAGTCAGCGGCGCAAAGTAAGTCTCAGATTACGCGGCATATGGATAATGCTGAAAACGTCATAAATCAATATCTAAGTGCGAAAGAGAATTTATTAATAACTGCTTCGCAAGGTGTGACGGCTGATTTTGCCTTTAAAAAAGCACTTGCGATTGGTGATATAGACACAAAAAAAAGCGTTCTTGACAATTTTGGTCAGCGAATTAACGCTGATTTAATGGCTTTTGTCGACCAGAATAAACAACTCGATGCCGTTGGTTTAGCCAGTATTGGGAATAAAGAAGCGTTAGATAAAGTGATTGATAAAATTGCTTTTTCTCGCACAGATTCTCAGCTTACTTATATCGACAATGCTATTTACCAAATAATTATTATACCAATAGAGGCACCAAGAATTATAGGTTACTCAATTGTCGGTTTTAAGCTCGACAACAGTACGATGAAAGAACTTGCTCAACTAACTGGCTTGTCGGCCACAATCCTACATAATGACGAATTGATAAGCACAAGTTTTGATAATCATATATTTGCAGCCAACCTTATTAAATCAGATTCTCAAGAGTCGTTTGAGTGGCAAGAAAATCACTTTAAAAATCGCAAAGTGTTTTTGAGCCAGTTTGCCAATATCACTATCGTTTTATCTGAATCACTTGCTGAAGAGAAAAAAGAACTCAATCAATTACTCATCTCTCTTATCGCTATCGCATGCGTGATTATTTTGTTGTCCATTTTATTATCGAGCTGGATCTCAAGTCGCATAATTAACCCCTTGTCTGATTTAATTGACGTGACCAAACGATTGGCAAAAGGCGACTTTTCTATTACTGAGATTAAAGCATCATCATCGCCCGAAATTAAAGAGTTAAACAATGCATTTGTTGCAATGGAAAGAGCTATTGCTACCCGTGAATCAGAAATTAAATACCAAGCTGAGCACGATAAATTAACAAATCTCTTTAACCGCGGACATATGATCAAATTAATTGAAGAAGACCTGTCTCAAAATACTAAATTTATTTTAATAGGCATTAATATTCGTCAATTTTCGCAGGTTAATGACACAATGGGACCTCAGACAGGAGACCAAGTCCTGCAATTAGTGGCGATGCGTTTAACCCATCATCTAACCAAGTTAGAAAATGACGACCGAATTTTAGCTGCTCGATTAGGAGGTGATGATTTCCTAATTTCGGTGAGATATCGTGTTGAAAATGAAATCTCGCATATCGTAGACGATGTCGATGCTAATTTAAGACGTCCATATACCTTTAACGAACTCACATTAAACCTCAATTTTAGAGTGGCAGTATTAGTAGAGCTTGATCACCAAACCTCACCTGATGTGTTAGTCAGACGTGTTGCGATCGCAATGGGTAATGCAAAAAGTGAGCAAAGTAGGGTTCGTTATTATAAGCAAGGTGAGGACGAAGCCTATCTTTCTCGCCTTCAGTTGTTAGAAGAATTGCGAATCGTTTTAGAGCAAGATGATGGCCAATTGTTTTTAACCTATCAGCCAAAGCTAGAGTTAGTAAATAATCGTGTCAATAAAGCCGAAGCATTAATTAGGTGGATAAATAAAGAGGGTGAGTTTATCAATCCTGAAATGTTTATCGACCTTGCTGAACAATCTGGCCTAATTGTAACCTTAACTCGTTGGGTAATTCGTCAAGTTGTTAAGCAATTAAGCGAATGGCAAGGTATGGGGCACAGCTTTAAAGTCGCAATTAATATGTCGGCGCAGGATATTCAACACTCACAATTTGTGAACTATTTATTAGATCAAGTTTCGACGCACAACGTGTCGGCTGCTCAAATAATTATTGAATTAACTGAACGTGACTTGATGGATAATGAAGAGCTTGTGGTAGAAAGACTTACCTATTTAAAATCATTAGGTTTTGAAATTTCGGTAGACGACTATGGTATTGGTCAGTCATCATTATCTAAGTTAAAACAATTGCCAATTGATGAGCTTAAAATTGACAAGAGTTTTGTGATGAAACTAGACCAATCAGAAACTGACCAGGATATTGTGAGTTCAACTATTGCTTTGGGACATAAACTTGGTTTGCGCGTAGTTGCTGAAGGCGTCGAAAACGCAGAAAGTTTACAACTACTAAGGACATTTGGCTGCGACCATATTCAAGGTTACTTTTTATCTAGGCCAATTAAGCCTGACGAATTTATAAAGTGGTACACCGCTTATGAAACTGATACTCATATTCATACTTAGCTTTTGTAGTTTGCAAGCACTTGCAAATGGAAAGATTCTTGCTACGCCAGGTGTTTCCCAAATAGAGGGCAGTGCGGGCGGCGGTCTTGTGCCGTGGGCACAACTAGCAGGCTATGCAAGCGAAGACGAAATTGCCATTTCTGGTTTTTGCTCATTTGTAAATGTTGATGATTTTGCGCTGCAATCTTGTGGGGTACAAGGCAACTTTTA
The DNA here is from genome assembly GCA_964446865.1 of uncultured Glaciecola sp. Taxonomy (GTDB): domain Bacteria; phylum Pseudomonadota; class Gammaproteobacteria; order Enterobacterales; family Alteromonadaceae; genus Glaciecola. The sequence goes on along the minus strand of CAYURD010000056.1, from coordinate 2,430 downwards.
TGACCGTGTTGAGTTGTCGTTTGCTGAACAAACCTTTGATGTTGATCCCTTGTCTCTAGAGTTACAACAAAAAATATATGGCGCAAAAGTGCGCTTATATGGTGATTTAATTTATAGCAAATGGCCTCAGGTCTCGTTTGGCGTGCAGCATAAAGTACTCGAGACAGAGACTGTGCCTTTTGCGCTTGGTGCAAAAGAAAAAAGCGGAACTGACGTTTATGTTGCCGCCAGTAAATTACACCTAGGGGCGGTTGCGGGGTATAACTGGCTATGGAATATCAGTTTACGCAGAACCAGTGCAAATCAAATAGGGTTACTGGGATTTGGTGGCGATGCAGATCGCACAGCTCATAAAGAATCTTGGCATGTTGAGGCGTCTACAGCAGTACTAGTCAATAAATCAATTGCTATCGGTATTGAATACAGGGCAAAGCCTGACAATCTTGGTTTGGGAGAGCAGGATTGGAAAGACATATTTATTGCATGGTTCCCAAATAAGCATATTAGCCTTACCGCGGCATATGTCGATTTGGGGAGCATTGCAGGGTTTGAGAACCAAAAAGGCTTATACTTCTCTTTGATGGGGTATTACTAATGAAAGCACAATCAACGTTCCTTATAAATCACAAGTCCTATATTTTGAGAACACTGCTAATTTTGACAATGTTGGTGACTTTTCAAGGGTGTGCAAACAAGCTCGATATGGCCAAGAGCCAACAATACAAGCTTTACGAAAAAGTGGGTGGTGCCAAGGGCATTGAAACATTGACCGAAAATTTCATCAAAGAGATTGTAAACGATCCTCAAATATTCCCATATTTTGCGAAAACCAACGTTACTCATTTTAGACAAGGATTTCAGCAACATTTATGCGCGACACTTGATGGTCCTTGCGAATATAAAGGTGACACCATGGAAGATATTCACACAGGTATGAACATTTCTGAAAGTGACTTTAACCGAACGGTTGAACTACTCATTAATGCTATGGATGCTTCGGGTATAGACTACCGAGAACAAAATCTAATACTTGCCAAGCTCGCACCCATGCGTGGTCAAATATATAAACGCTAAAGCGGATGAGTTAGGCGTATAGATTCGTATAAAAGTGCATTGCCGTCTATTGTTTTAATATGATTATGCACATGACTATGGGCTTGACACCCATAAGTCTTTTACTTTACCTGTTATGTTTTATAGATAACTCAACCACGGTTTATTGCTTTTATGCTTATGTTTGTATTTTGCAAAGGCCTTTAAAGGATAATAAATCAAAAGCGTGAGACATAGCGCACCTAACCATATCTGCCAAACACTATTCAATCCAAAGCGTTCTCCTTGGATTGGGCCAATTAAAGCATAACAAATCCAATAAATGCCAAATAGCGCGTATAAATGCAGTATGTAAGCAAGCATAGGTACTGAGCTAATAGTTTTAATCGCGCTCAAAAGTTTGTTATTGGTTTTTGTAGAATCTAGTCCTGCAAGCATGACCAAACCAATCGCCAAGGTAGTTAATATGAAGTGGAGTGATGCAGGGTACTTAGAAAAATTAAAAAAGTCTCTGAGTGTGTCAACGGTGTTGGTTTGCTGTGCCCAGAGTATGGTTTCGCCATAGATATTAAAGAATCTAAGTACAAACATTGTTGTTAGGCTAGCAATCGCAAGCAATATAAGTATCTTCTGCCTTTTAGTGCTATTCACAGTACGTGCATATAAAGGACCAGCAAAATATCCAAGAAATATCACGCCCATCCAAGACAACACAGGATATGACGATCTAATTGTGAGTCCGCCGATTTCAAATAAATCACTTCTTTTCTGTAAAATTGACCAAAGGATATAGCCATTCTCGCCGCGAACTACGTCGATAGAGGAGAGTGCATTGTGGCCAAACACAATAATAAAACCAAGCCCACCAATCAGCCAATAATTCAGTCGACTCAGCAGCCCCAGCACTATCATACTGACGCCAATTGCCCACAACACTTGCAAGTAAATTGTTGCCGTTCCTAATTCAATCCACAGCGCGTTGTAGACAAGGACTTCTATAAGAATAATAAACAGGCCTCTTTTTATTAAAAAGCCGCTTGGGTCACGATAAAGTTCACTGATTTGATTGGCATAAAGCCAAGCCGAAAGGCCCGCAAGAAAAATAAAAATAGGCGCGCATAAGTGGGTGAGATAACGCGTGAGATAAAGTTCGGTAGACACAGCTTCGTTAATTGGATCGCCAACAGTCACATGCATAAAAAACTGATATCACTCGGTAAACAACTATTTATTCTTTGCATTGAAATTCCAACTTGCATTTAATGAACTATAAACCGATCTGCTAAGAGGAATTTGGATTCCACCTACTAAATTGAGCCTGTATTGACCTGCACCCAGTTTAGTCATGGATTCGATACATTGACCTTTGGTCAAGTA
>CAYURD010000055.1:0-25207 GCA_964446865.1 uncultured Glaciecola sp. | reverse complement strand
GAGTAGAAATCGATGACGTTTTCCATTTGTTGGTAACCGTGACCTTCGTCGCGGATCATCGACTTATATGGTTTTCCTATACGCTTAAGGTTTTTAGATAGCTCGTCATACTGCTCCATAGGAACACGAACGTCTTCACGGCCATGTGCGATGAATAAGTCGGCTTTGATTTTATCAACATTTTCGGCAGGTGAGAACTCACGAAGTAAGTCTTCATCTGTACCAAGTACACGGTCAAGATATTGTCTTCCTGAACGGCGTTTTGGAACATCGCCCGCTTTTTTCATTTCAAACAATGAATAAACACCAACATAACCAATTGCGCACTTATACAGATCAGGTTCGCGAACAACGCTTTGCAGGGTGCCGTAGCCACCGTACGAACCACCATAAATACACATTTTGTCTTTATTAGCAAAACCTTGATCGATCATCCACATGGTGGCGTCGGTCATGTCATTGATCATTTTGCCGCCCCACTCTTGATAACCTGAGCGCTCAAATTCGGTGCCATAACCACCAGAGCCTCTAAAGTTTACCGATACCACAGCATAGCCTCGGCTCGCTAAAAACTGAGCTTCACGGTTCCAGCCCCAAAAATCTCTTGGGCCATGAGGACCACCATGAACGATTTGCACCATAGGGTAAGGTGCTTTACCGGTGCGTGGTAATACGTAATAACCATTCAGATTTATACCATCGCGCGATTCAAATTCAAAAGGCACCATGTCGGCCATAAGCGCAGGGTCAATGGCGTCATTGGCGATTGCGAGTTCTTTTATGCTTGGATCAGAACCATCAAGGCCTCTGTTAAAGATATAAAAAGTACCCGGCTCACGGTCAGAGCGCACAACAAATACCACTTTATTGCCGTCTTTTGTTATTGAAGTAAGGCCAATGGTCGCGTCTTCTTCGGTCATGCCAAATGCGCCATAGACTTGCGACATAATCGTTTTAGTGACAGCATTTTCGTCTAGAAATACCATTCTGTTGTAGTCAGGGGCTACTCTAAAGCCTTCTAATTCATCTTTGTGATTGTATAAGCCGCCGCCTAGGGTCACTTTCTCAAGTTCGTAGATAGGCTTAAAGCTTGCGTCTTTAAGTGAAAATGAATAAATAGTGGGTAAAGACGAGTTATAATCAGTCGAGAAATATACTGTTCCGTCGGCACCTGAACCTAGTAGTCTGGTCGATGCTAATGTTCCATCAGCTCTTTTAAACTTCTCGGATTCTAGCTTACGCCACTCTGAAGTAGGTGTTGGCTTATAGTATGCGTTTACGTCACCTTCGCCGAAGCCGTCGCTTCTATCTCTATCAACACCAAACGCGAATCTTGGCACACCATTGGTATCTGCGACAATTTGGTTTACATCAGGTGGCTCGGTCGCAAGGTAGCTTTCTTTACCCTTTTCGATATCAATTTCAAACAGTTTTACTGGAATCTGTGTGAAATCACCTTGGCGATCTTTGAAGTCGCCAAAGTTTGCTTTTGTGACCAAAATCTTATTTGGCTTATCTTCAAGTAAATCAACAATTGAATATGATGCACCCATTGGATTTGTAATTTGACGGCCGTTTTTACCATCTAAATCATAGGCAACGTATACAGGCGGCTCGCCACGTGTGTCTAAAAACCCGACAAACTTTGAATATGCAAACATAATACGGTCGTTGCGAGGCCATCTAATATCGCCAATTCGCTTAAAATCACCAAAGTTAAAGTTTGCTTTTACTTCGGTTAAGCCAATATCCATAATAGCAAGGCTGGTTGACGTGCCTTCAGCATAGGTCGCTGCAATGTGCTTGCCGTCTGGTGCAATAACCATCGTTTCAAACTGAGCACGTTTAAAAAATGCTTCAATCGAAATGCTTGATGGGTCTATTGTGGATTGATTGGGGTCGTTTGCTTGGTTGGCAAAAACAGGCATTGCCAGTAATGCGACAGCTAACGATATTACAAATCTACGCATATTCAATGTTCCTAACTAGGGTAAGCTTAAAGCAAGGCACTTTGGCTTACTAAATACAAATATTGCCATTAAAAGATGACAGTCGCTCTAGGTGCTTTTTGTACGACTATCGCTTTCCTTGCGACAACAAATAAAAGACGACCGTAGGATACGCAATATGTGGGGTATGTGCAAGATTTGTCCAATCAATTTGTACGAAGATTAGATGAGGAAATTACGAAGTATCAGCAGAAAAAGAAGGTAAAACCGCAGCGACTACGTGTTGATTTTAGCTCTTTTTAATTTGCAGGTTTGTACTACATTAATATTTGAATCAAGCTTCTTTATCCCTTGAAATAGGTATTAGTTCGATCTGCCCAGTAAATCTCGGTAATACTGCGCGACAAGTGCATGACGATTGCGAATATCGAGTTTACGGTAGATGTTTGCACAATGAAATTTAACGGTACGTTCGCTAATAAAAAGATCGCAAGCAATCAGCTTATTCGGTAAACCTTCCATTATTTTCATGGCTATTTGTTTTTCTCGGTTAGATAGTATTTCAATATTAGTTAGCATAAGGGTCTTCCTTGTTAGTTGCTTGGGGTTGAGCGGGAGTATCATCGCCTGGATAACTGATTTCAGTCAGTCCAAGGGGCGATAAGGTGTAAATTTTGTCGGCACTCGCAATAGTCTGCGGCCGATGCGCCACCATAATAATGCTGGTGTTTAATTGCTTCAGGTTGGCGCAAACTTTTGCCTCAGTGTTAATATCTAAATGGCTAGTTGCTTCATCTAAAATAAGTAACTCGGGCTGCTGATACAGGGCGCGTGCTAGCAATATTCGCTGCTTTTGACCGCCGCTTAAACTACTGCCCATATCACCTATTAGCGTTTCGTATTGCATTGTCATTGCTAATATATCGGTATCGACACAGGCAATTTTTGCCGCGCTTATCATGTTGGCGATATTGATATGTTCATCAAACTGGCAAATGTTATCTTTAATACTGCCGCTTAATAATTGGTCATCTTGCATCACAGCGGCAACGCGATGCAGAGAACGAGTTTGTGGGCTTAAGCGCTTATCGTTAAGAAGAATGGTCCCATCTGTAGGCGTATTCAAACCAAGTAAACAGTGCAATAGCGAGGTTTTTCCGCAACCGCTTGCACCAATAATCGCGATACAGTCGCCACTGTTTATCGATAAATGCAAGTTAGAAAATAAAAGGGCTTGATTGCTATGGTGTTGATAAGCTAATTCGCTCACCGTCATACTCGCACCTGTCGGGTTATTTTTAGATTGCGCTAATGTTTGAAATTGAGCGTGTTGTGACAGTTTATCTTCAGTATTTTGGCTACATTCGGTGCTTTGATAAACAATATCTTCTAGACGAGCAAGGTGGACATTAAGGATTTTGTATTCAATCCACTGGTCAATTAAGGTCGCAGTCGCGCTAACAAAGCGGCCTTTGTAACTCATGAAGGCAAACAACATACCGACGCTGAGCTCGTTTTGAATGGCCAAATTAGCGGCTATATAAACGACTATCAAGTTCTCTAAACCAAACAAAATTTTATTAACCACCGAAAAGCCAATGTTCCATTGTCCTAAACGAATACGTTGATTGGCGTTGTCGATAAAGTGATTTAGCCATTTTGCTTGAGTTCTAGCTTCGGTGCTGGCCAGTTTTATGGTGCGCATAGCGCGTATTGACTGCATAAAGTAGCTTTGTTGACTGGCATCAGATTGCAATATTTGTTGATTGAGCTGTTTGATAGGGTAGAAAAAAAACCATCGGCATGCGCTGTAAATAAACACAATGGCCAAGACAATGAGTGCCAGTTTGACTGAGTAGGTAAACATAACCACTAAGGTAACAACGCTTAAGAGGCCATCAATTAGTGCACTTACCAAACCCTTAGTCAATATTTCGCGAACAGGTTGCAGCGAGCCAAATCGGCTAACAATATCGCCAATATGACGACGCTGAAAGTAGTCTAAAGGCAGTCGCAGCATATGACCTAAAACACTATTTGACACATGTAAATTGAATAATTGAGAAAAGCGTAAAATTACCGTTTCTCTTATGTAGTGAGTGACACTATCGATGAGCAAGAGTAAGAAAAAACCTAAGGCGAGCGTCGTGAGCAAATTGTGTGCACTTGTCGCGATTATTTTGTCGATAACGGTTTGCATGTAGAGCGGTGATGCTAGGGCAAATACTTGAATAAGTAGCGACAGCATTATCAATAAAAACATCTGCGATTTAAATCCACTGACAGGGCGAATAAAATCCCAGAGTGACAAGGAGTCGCCTGCTATTTGAGGACTAAATTGATGATTAGGACTAAGTTCTAAAGCAATACCAGTAAAGCATTTGCTAGCAGCTGCGATGCTTAGTTTTTCGATGCCCACCGCTGGGTTTAGAATAGTGATATGGGTTTTATTAACCTCTTTTAAAACGACATAATGCGAAAAGTTCCAGTGTAATATTGCGGGTCTTTGCAGCTCACTAATGTCTTCTAGTTCTAGTTTTAGTGGTCTAGATGAAAAGCCGAGCGTAGAAGCATATTCAATTAATTGCTGTAAGCTTAGTCCTTGCTGACTGGCTGGCATAGCAGCGCGTAATTCACGCAATTGAATATGCTTGCCATAAAACTGGCTAATCATATTTAAGCAAGCAATACCGCATTCGCTAGCTTCTGCTTGCATGACCAGGGGGACTTGTTTACCCCATGAAAATCCTAATTTTGTGCGCCAAGTTGACGAGCTCATTCGTAAACACCATTACTATCAGTAAACTCAGAAGATAAGCTGTCAATTAAGGGCGCAAAGAGCCATTTCACAATGGTGGTTTGACGCTTATTAATGGTAGCCTTGACTGGCATGCCTGATCGCAAGCTCTGGTGCATGATTTGTGTATAAGGATTACTGGGCGGCGTATCTACTAAATCTACGTCAATAAGATAAACAGGGGATTGAGTGGGTATCGCGATGTTACGTGCATCTTCTGGCATTAATACATCTTGTGCAACCGACTGAATGATTCCGCTTAAGCTTCCATATTGTTGGTAAGGAAATCCATCGACCTTTACACTCACTTGCTGCTCACGCTCAATAAACGCTGCTTGATATGAGGGCATAGCTAAGGTGACCGTGTACTGAGTATGTTGCGGAACAATTTGCGCTATGCTTTGTGAAAAGCCTATGCTGGCGCCAATATGCGCTTGCAAATGATTGATTTTGCCTTGCTTAGGCGCTCGTACAAAATAGAACAATTCACTTTCTAAGGCTTTTCGGTTTTGCTCTGTTTTACTTTCAAAAATAGCAAGTTCATGTTTTGTTTGTTGCCTAAGCGTCGCATTTGCATAAAGGCGCTGCTCAAGTTCGATTAGCGTATTTTGGATGTTTTGCTTTTGTATTGCCAAATCAAGCTTGCCCTGCTGTAAAGACAGTATTTGAAGCTCATTTTGTGCTAAGTGACTTTTAGCAATGGTGCCAAGCTTGACAAGCGCTTGCATGTCTTGGTAACGCTCATGGCTTTTATGTGTTTGCTCAAGGTGCGCTAGCGTATGAATATCAAGCTTGCTTAATTGCGCAGTGCGACTTTGGATAAGTTTTTTGATATGCCTCGCTTCTTGGTCAGCGTTTTTGAGCTTTTTTTCAAAAATAGAGACTTGATTTTGCCGTTGATTTTTATGCTCAATAAGTGTTTGTGCAATGTCATGTTCGCTACTAGCCATTCCTTTTGAACGGGCTATCTTGGCTATTTTTTGGCCTGCAGTGACGACTTCGCCATTTTGAACATACACTTCAGTAATGGTGCCTGCTGCCGCCTGACTACGAACATTGATATTCGGTACTTCACTTTGCACCCAACCGTTTACTTCTATCGTTTCATATAGTGCTCTTGTACTCATAAAAGCGATGGCAATAACGACCCAGCAAACAAGTAGCATGCAAAGCAATACATGCTTGAGTTTGGGCATAAGTGACGCTTTGCCGTATTGCTGCATAAAATGTGCTTCTAATGCCGCTTGTCGATACATCGAGCGAGTTTTTTGTTTTGTCATATGCGCTATATTCCTTTAGCTACTTAATGATATGAAAGCAATCAGTCAATGCCTTTTAATAGAGATTGTGATGCTTCAAATCGATAGCACTAGGCTAAGTGACAGTTAGCTGTTAAACAGTCAGTAGTGTGACAATCGCGAATAAAATGAGGACAATACGTGTTTTTGTCCTCATTTTATGGCTGAACTAAATAACGGGTTTTGTAAAAAGAAGCATAAAAGGGCTGGGGGGAAGAGCGTTTGGATTATTTATAGTGGACTTGTACTAAATTGTTGATTGAGAAGTGCCATATTAGTGGCTTTGTCTACCTCACCAATGGCTAATTGTGCTGGGCCTGTCGGTTCGACAAGAACATAAGCGGTGTTTTCAATTCGAATACTAACCTCGCCTGGCAGTGGATTCATGCCAATTGCTAACAAAGCATGCTCAGGTAAATACACCATTGCGACTGATAATCGCTTGTTGTAAGCACGAACAAGCGCAGCCATTAGCGTAGATTTGCTGTCGCAGTCGCCTTGGTTTTGCAGTAATACATCGCGCGGTGAAGCAAAACCAGCACCATTTGAATTTAAGCGATCTTCGAGCGTGTTATATGGGATCGTTTGAATCCATGACAAGGCAATTTGCAAAAATTCGCGCACGTCGCGCGGGTTTTGCTGCAAGGCTTTTATTTCGCCTACTATGGTACTTAGCCCATCGCTACTTAATTGAGTATATTTTGCATGATCATGTCTGATGGCAGTTTTGCCATTTGGTGATGCGTATAAGGTAAATAAATTGTCCTGCCAATAGTCTTGCTCAGCCTGATCAAATGCTTGGCTCAGCTTGTCGAGTATTTCCTGTCCTTTAGCTTCGCTGCGACTTCTAACATTATATGATAATGCCGATTGGTTATTTTTGCGCACGCTGACAGTGGCAATGGTTGGGTCAATCTCTTTTGCTACCGCCATTACTTTCGCATATACCGTATCTTGGAAGACTCTTTTGCTGTAGCGAGCCGGCGAGCGAGGCATGTTATTGAGTGAGGTGTTTTCTATTGAAAAATTAAGCTGATAGCTTTTATCCTGATGACGCCACGAATAGTCAAACGTCGTTTTTTGACCGTTGTTATAAGTGTTAAAGCTCTGTTGTTTAGCAGATGCGTTTGGAATGAGTGCTGTAACCGCAAGAAATACAGCAAACATAGTTACGTAGCATAAACCAAAATATCGACGAGATTGTGCGTTTGACATTACTGTTATTGACCGTGCGTGGTTGGCTAGATGCACAAAAATCTCTCCGTCGTAAAAGACACCTTAATAGTTAAGATTAACGGCAAGCGAAAGCAAGGTCTTTAGGATTAACTTTTTCTACATGATATAACTAGCGCATAAGCAATCAGTTTAATCGCCGAACCAATTCAGCTTTTCATGTAAATTCACGACGCCGCCAACAATGATCAACGTGGGTGGTTTTAGAGCCTGAGTGTTTGGGTTTTCGCAGATGTCTGCCAGTGTGCCGGTCACGACTTTTTGCGAGCTACGTGTAGCACCTTCAATTAAGGCAATCGGCGTAGAACTTGGCATATTGTGCTTCATGAGTTGTTCGCAGATTATGGGTAAACCCGTTAAGCCCATATAAAATACAAGCGTGTGCTTTGGTTTTACTAACGAAGGCCAATCTAGGTCAATGGTATTATTGCGCAAATGGCCAGTTGTGAAGGTAACTGATTGCGCATAATCGCGATGTGTTAATGGGATGCCGGCATAGCTAGCTGCGCCAGAAGCCGCGGTAATACCCGGTACCACTTGAAAATCAATATCATGTTCAATGAGCGTTTCTATTTCTTCGCCGCCTCTACCAAATATAAACGGGTCGCCACCTTTTAATCGAACAACGCGGTTGCCTTGTTTAGCTAAGTCGGCTAGTAATTTGTTGATTTCATCCTGTGGAATAGTGTGGTTGCTTCTTTCTTTACCGACATAAATTTTTTCAGCGTCTCTGCGCACAAGCTCTAAAATGTCGGATGATACTAAGCGATCGTATACCACGACATCTGCTTTTTGCATTAATCGAAGCGCTCTAAATGTCAGCAAATCAGGGTCACCTGGCCCTGCGCCAACAAGGTATACTTGTCCGGATGGTTTGTCGCCGCTTGCATATTTTTGTAGTGCTTCGTCAAACTGTTTTTCTGCTTTTTGTTGATTGCCTTGAAGCACGTTTTCGCCAATATCACCGTCGAGCACATCTTCCCAAAAATAGCGGCGGTCAGTAACGCTATTTAAAGCGCTTTTGACTCTATCTCTGAATGTTTCAGAAAAAGTACCTAATCGCTTGATATTGTGCGGTATTACCGACTCTAGTTTTTGTCTAATATACCGCAATAGCACAGGCGCAACGCCGCCACTCGACATGGCAATAATAATAGGCGAGCGGTCAACAATAGAAGGTGTGATAAATTTACAAAGTGGCGTGTTATCTACCACGTTCACTAGAATGCCTTGTGCATGCGCGAGGTCATGGATCTCTTGATTTGTTTGTTCACTATCAGTTGCAACAAACACCATTTGTTTGTTTGGCAAATCCTCTGGTTCAAAACAACGCTCTATCAGTGTTACTTGAGGCGATTTTGCTAAATTTCTGACTGTCTCACTCACCCAGGGCGCAACAATGGTTACTTTTGCGGGGGTTTTTAGCAGTAATTCACATTTACGCGCAGCGACTTCGCCAGCGCCTACTACCAGGCAATGAATGTGCTGTGCATCAACAAAAATGGGAAAATACTTCATACTGACTCGCGTTAAATAGTGTTGTTCAACTATGCAATCATAGTTTACTCTTGAGATAAGTCTCGCATGACTATAGAAACAAAAAAAGGAATAAAAATTTCAATTTTATTCCTTTTTCGTATATAGCTTGTTCGTTAAAAGCTTATTTCTTTTTGCGCTTCTTAGGCGGCTCATCACTCCATTCACGAATATTTAGGCGTTGTCCGGCAACTCGTGTTTTTTGTAATGTATCTTTTGTTTTAGAAGGCATCGAGTCTGGCAAGTCTACTAGGGTGTAATTTTCATGAATATCAATCGCCCCTATGTTTTTGCTGCTCATATCGCCTTCATTTGCAATGGCGCCAACAATGTTGCCAGGTTTAGCACCATGTACATAGCCTACATCAATGCGAAAACGCTTCATGCCTGATTCGGGTTTTCCTCGTGGTCTTGACGGTTTACGGTCTCGGTTAGAATCACGCCCAGAATCACGATGACGACCACGGTCATTACGCGCGCCACGCTCTGGTCTGTCCTTAAACGAAGGTTTCGCATGTACGTCGGGTCTGTCTTTTTCGCTTAATAAAAGCGGCTCATCACCTTGCGCAACTTTTGCCAGAGCGGCCATGACGATTTCAGGTGAGGCTTCAGATTCTTTTAAAATTGCTTCTATGACGGGCATGTACGATTCAATAGAGTCATCGCTCATTGCGTCTAGCACACTCTTTTTGAAACGACCAAGACGTGATTCGTTAAGCTCACTAATAGACGGAATGTCCATCTGTTTAATTGGTTGATTGGTGGCTTTTTCAATGGCAAATAGCATGCGCTTTTCGCGATGTGAAATAAAGAGTATCGCATCACCTTCGCGACCAGCACGACCAGTACGGCCAATTCGGTGAACATATGATTCTGTATCATGTGGCACATCATAATTCACAACGTGGCTAACGCGTTCTACGTCAAGTCCACGAGCCACTACATCGGTAGCCACAAGGATATCAATTTTGCCTTGTTTGAGTTTATCAACCGTTCGTTCGCGTGCGGCTTGCGCTATATCGCCGTTTAAAGCTTCAACGTCGTGACCGCGGGCGGCAAGCTTGTCGGCAAGCTCTATTGTTGCGGTTTTGGTGCGCACAAAAACGATAACACCATCGTATTCTTCGACTTCTAATATACGCGTGAGCGCTTCAAGTTTGTGGTGACCGGCTACTTGGCAATAACGCTGGCGAATAGTGCTAGCGGTGCTCACTTTTGACTCTATTTTTACGTGTTTAGGGTCGTTTAAGTAACGCTGAGAAATCTTTTTGATAGCGCTTGGCATTGTGGCTGAAAAAAGCGCCGTTTGGCGTGAATCAGGTGCATGACTGAGTATTAACTCTACGTCATCAATAAAACCCATGCGCAACATTTCGTCGGCTTCGTCAAGTACTAAAAAGCGAAGTTTGTCTAGTTTTAAGGTTTTGCGTTTTATGTGGTCAATAATACGACCTGGTGTACCTACAACGACTTGTACGCCGCGTTTTAGCTGACGAATTTGGTTGTCGTACGATTGACCGCCGTATACTGGCAGTACGCGTATTTTTTTAGAAAAGCTTGCGTAGACTTGAAAGGCCTCAGCAACTTGTATAGCCAGTTCACGCGTTGGAGCAAGCACTAATAGCTGTGTAAATGACTCATCGGGGTCGATGTTAGCCAACATAGGAAGCGCAAACGCGCCTGTTTTACCGGTACCCGTTTGGGCTTGTCCGAGTAAATCATGGCCATCAAGTAACAAAGGGATACTCTTGGCTTGGATAGGTGATGGCTTCTCGTAACCCACCTTTTCTACTGCTTGCAGAATGGCGCTCGGCAAGTTTAAATCTTTAAATGTGATATTGACACTGTCGGTCATGGTATTTCCTGAATCAAAATATGTAACAAAAAGGCAAAGCAGAGAGGATGCGAACGCCAATAACTGACGGCGGAGTATACGCGAAGTTTGCGCTTTATACCATCAAACAAATTATGTTCGTTAGCGTAAAAAACACACTACATAGAATAATTTTATGTAATAATGTCAAGATAGTTCGACTTGAACGAAAATAAGGTAGACAGAAGTATGCAAAATAGAAGTATTAAGTCTTTCAGCGCCCTAACAAAATTAAGCTTAAAACGCCTTGTTGTTGTGTTAAGCGTCGTGTTTTTTGTGTCGGCTTGTGCTGAAAAAACCTCTGAAGAACACATTCAAGAAGCCAAGCAGTTTGTGGATAATGGCAACAAAGCCGCGGCAGTGGTTGCACTTAAAAACGCAGTGCAAAAAAATACCCGCTCTCCACAAGCACGATTCGAATTAGGCAAGCTATATCTTGACCTTAAAGACTATGAATCGGCAGAAAAAGAACTGACTCGTGCACAAGAGTTTGGTTACCCAGAAAATGAAATTATTCCCTTGCTTGCTGAAGCGCTTGACCGCTCAGGCGCTAATGTTGCACTCACCGAATTAGATTTTGGTGACGCTACCCTAACGGCTGCAGAGCAATTAGAAGTAGGCTATCGCCAAATTCAGTCTTTAGTTCAACTCGACAAACGAGCCGAAGCGCAAACCCTTATTCGCGAGTTGTTAACCCTTAACTCCGACACGGTGTACAAAGGTTTAGTCGAGGCTTATCAACTCGTTTTAGATGACGAAATCGGCAAAGCCCTCGAAATTGCGACCGCCATGTATGAACGAGCGCCGCTGAATAGAGACGTCTTAAATCTGACTGCACGTCTGAACATGGTAAATGGCAATGCAGAAACTGCGGCCACAATATACAAAGATTATATCGACGTTGCCACAGACGATGTTGAAGCCAAATTCGCCTTAGCTAACATGCTAATAGAGCAGCGCAAGCCGGTAGAGGCTGAAATACTCATTGATGAGCTGCTTACCCTTGGCCCTGATAACGCGCTACTTAATCAACTAAAAGGCGTCGTCAGAGCATCATCTGACGATTATGTCGGCGCAAAAGAATACAGTGAAAAAGCCATTGGCTTTGGTCGTAATGACCCGTCAGTTAGACTTGTTGCTGGATTGGCCTCGTATCAACTCGAAGAATTTGAAGATGCAATAATGCATTTATCTTCAGTTGCAGCATTTTTGCCAGATAATCACCCTGGGCTTCGCATCTTAGCGGCAAGTCAGTTACAAGTGAATATGGGCGACGATGCGGGTGAAGTGTTAAACCGTGTGGGAAATATCTCAAATACTGATGCGTCTTTATTTTCAAGGGCAGGTTACGAACTTCTGCGTTCGGGTAATACTGAAGCGGCAAAAGATGTTATTGCACAGGCCGATAAAATTAGTGAATCGTCTGAAGATTTAACCCGTCTTGGTGTACTTAAATTATCCATCAACGACATCGAGGGTTTAGTTGACCTAGAAAGTGCAGTTGAAAAAGCGCCTGATTCAGTCACCGCTAAAACCACCTTAGCGAGCGCATATTTAGGCACTAATCAGTTAGATAATGCGCTTAAGCTAGCAAAAGAATGGCAACAAGAAGAGCCCGGCTCTATAGAGGCGATGCTATTAGAAACTGAAGTGTTGCAGCGTCAAGAGCGTTTTGCTGAAGCATCAGTAGTGCTGACTAAAGCGGCTGCGATTGAACCGGACAACGGTGCGGTAAGAATGAGCGCAATTAGAATGGATTTGCGCGAGCAAAAATATGATGATGCACTTATTAAAACTAACTCATTGCTTGAAGACGAACCCACTAATGTTGCGGCCCTTGCTAGTTTGTTTGCGCTTAAAAATGAGCAAAATGACCCCGGTCCAGCGATTGATAAAATTGTAGCGACTGCAGAGGCAAACCCAAACAACCAGAATATTGCATTACTATCAGCCAGGATTCTTATCGCTGCAGGTCAGCATCAGCAGGCCATCGACATTGTTGACAATATAGCCGCTGACCGTCAAGCACCTCCTTCTTTTTGGAAAATTAAAGGGGTCGCTTTACTTCGTAGCGGACAAACAAACGATGCGCTTAGACACTACGAAGCATGGGCAGAAAATTATCCAAATCAAGAGGGCGCAGCTATTGGTCGCTTGGTACTACATGACTCAAAGCGTGAATATGCTAAAGGTGCATCGGTTGCGGCGGAGTTTTTAGATCGTAAAGACAATGTTCAAGTTAAGCTAATGCACAGTTACTTCTTGGTTATGTCGGGTGAAGAAGGGCGCGCAAGACGAGTGCTTAATTCTTTAGATAACAACATTCAAGCTGTACCTTTTGCTCGTGGCGTAAAGGCCAGAATTAGTATAGCTGAAGGTAAGGCTTCACAAGCCGTTGACGATGCTTTTGCTGCCTATTCAGCGACTAAAAACGGCGATAATTTGTTTGTTTATGTCACGGCTCTAGATGCAGCTAATCAATCTGCAACAGCATTTGAAGCGATTCAACAGCATACTATTGAGTTTCCAAATGATGGTCGCATTAAGCTGTTGCTAGCTGAAAGACAAATAAGTGATGATAAGACAAAAGCTCTTCAGACTTACGAAGAGATGTTGCAGAAGTTCCCAAATAACATGGTTATTTTGAACAACGCAGCTTACATTCATATGGAAAAAGGCAATTTAACAAAAGCCGCAGAATATGCCGCAAAAGCATATGAAATTGGTCCAGACAAAGTGGCTGTAGCTGATACTTATGCGCAAGTCTTGTTCCGTCAAGGACAAGTGCAAGAAGCCGTTGATATATATGACGATGTGATGCGTCAACAAGTGACCGATGACAACATATGGGTAAACTATATAGAGGCGCTGCTGACTAATGGTGACAAAGATAAAGCGCAGCGTCGTTTAGGAACATTAAGGTTGGAGTCTGCAGAGGCGAAGGCACGTTTAGAAGCGTTGAAGTCTAAGTTTTTAGGGTAGGTTAGCCTAAGGACTTGCTTTTGTAATAGCGTCAAAATATTCGACTGACGCAAAACCAAAGCATAAAAAAAGCTAGGATAATGTCCTAGCTTTTTTATGGGCAGGGTTTTTATCTGCCTAAGTTCATTACTTTGACCCACGCCGCAACAAAGTCTTGTGCAAACTTATCTTTTGATGTGTCGTAAGCATAAACCTCAGACACAGCTCGTAGTTCAGAGTTTGAACCAAAGATAAGATCGACCGACGTCGCTGACCATTTTTCATTGCCCGATGCGCGGTCCATTCCTTGGTAAAGTCCAGCCTCAGACGACTTTTGCCAAACGGTAGACATATCTAACAAATTCACAAAAAAGTCATTGCTTAAGGTTCCTGGTTTATTGGTAAATACGCCGTGTTTACCGCCGTTATGATTGGCATCTAATACGCGTAAACCACCAACTAATACGGTCATTTCAGCTACGCTTAAATCTAACTGGTCGGCTTTATCAACAAGCATCTCAACAGGTGATTTATAACTAGCATCAGCGTCAAAGTAATTTCTAAAGCCGTCACCGGTGAGCTCAAGCAAGCTAAAAGAATTCACATCCGTTTGTGCCTGCGTTGCATCGCCTCTGCCTACATTTACTGGCACAGTCAAATTATAACCGCCGTCTTTAGCTGCTTTTTCGATTGCTGCCGCGCCGCCAATTACTATTAAGTCAGCGAGTGACACCTTGCCTTTCGCTTTATCTTGGACTTTTTTAAGCGCCTTTATGACTTTGTTGACTTCAGATGCATTGTTGACCGCCCATTGAGCTTGTGGCATTAGCGCAATTCTTGCGCCGTCTGTGCCGCCACGCATGTCAGTGTTGCGATAGCTTGCCGCAGATGCCCACGCGACTCTAACAAGTTCTTGAACACTTAAACCTGAATCCATAATTTGGCGTTTAAGGCTGTCCACTTCTCTGCCAGAAATAGTCGATTTTGTATCCGAGTTTATTGGATCTTGCCAAATGTGAATGTCATCAGGGACATCATTTCCTAAGAAGTTTCTAGGTGGTCCCATGTCGCGATGCGTTAATTTATACCATGCTTTTGCAAACGCTAAACGATACTCTTCTGGGTCGGCTAAAAAGCGCTCGGCGATTTTACGATACTCAGGATCAAACTTAAGCGCTAAATCAGCAGTGGTCATTACCGGTGGATTAAACTTACCTTTAACATGAGCATCAGGCACTGATTTGTGCAAAGACTCATCGGTAGGTATCCATTGAATAGCACCTGCTGGGCTGCGTGTTTGCTTCCACTCAAATTTAAGTAGGTTACTTAAGTATAACGAAGTCCAGCGCGTTGGGGCTTGTGTCCAAGCGCCTTCTAGGCCACTGGTGACGGTATCTTCTGAATGGCCTTTACCGCACTTATTTTTCCAGCCTAGGCCTTGTTCTTCAATATCGGCTGCTGCTGGCTCGGGGCCTACGCAGTCTTTAGGTTTGTGAGCACCATGCATCTTACCAAAGGTATGTCCGCCAGCGATGAGCGCTAATGTTTCTTCATCGTTCATGGCCATACGGCCAAAGGCGACACGAATATTTTTAGCTGACCCGACTGGATCTGGCACGCCACGTGGACCTTCTGGATTAACGTAAATCAAGCCCATGTGGGTGGCGCCTAATGGCCGTTGCAGCTTACCGTTAACGTCTTCGCGATCAGAGGCTAGCATTTCTATTTCAGGTCCCCAATATACTAAATCGGGCTCCCAGTCGTCGGCGCGACCGCCAGCAAATCCGTAGGTTTCAAAGCCCATATTCTCAAGGGCGACGTTACCTGCTAAGACCATTAAATCAGACCAAGATAAGGCCTCACCGTATTTTTGCTTAACTGGCCATAATAATCGGCGCGCTTTATCGAGGTTGCCGTTATCTGGCCAGCTGTTAAGTGGTTCAAAACGCTGTTGGCCGCCACCTGCACCACCGCGCCCGTCAAGCGTGCGGTATGTGCCCGCGCTGTGCCAAGTCATGCGAATGAAGAAGGGGCCGTAATTGCCAAAGTCGGCTGGCCACCAATCTTGAGACTCGGTCAATAGGGCGTCAATGTCTTTTTTAGCCGCATCTAGGTCTAGTTTATTAAAGGCGTCAGCATAATTAAAGTCGGCACCATAAGGGTTAGAGCGAACATCATGGTCGCGCAAAGGGCTCAAATTCAGTTGATCGGGCCACCAAAACTGATTCGTTTTAGCCTGATTAGCTTTAGCGACACCGCTTCCCATCGCTCCTTTGGGTTTTGCCATTTCTTCGTTTTGCGCTATTGCTGAGGTACTCAGTAGGGCAATGCTAATCAGACTGGTCAAGCTAGCGATTGTCTTTTTTTGAAAGTTATATTTAATAGTCATATTATTCTCTTCGTTTTTTCGCGTTTTTGCGCAAACCACTTAATACCTGCGCTCACGATATGTAAAAAATATGTAAACCGTAGCGATGCTGTTAAACGAAGCTTGACTGCTATATTGATTGTTTTGCATAGCCTAACGGTTATTCGTCACTGCGAACTAAAAGACTTTTTCGTAGTGAATTTAGTATAGTAGAGGGATATTGTTTCGTACCGCGAATAAAAACGATGGGCCTAATCGTAAAAATAGATTATGTTGATAAATTGTTAACAGCAGGCGGTACTGGTGTGGGATGACGTTTATTCGTGTCTAGCTGAATCTACAATAAGCGGTAAATCATTGGTGCGCATAGTAGTAAGGCAATAACACTATACTGCCAGTACTGATAAGGATCTTTATTCCCTTTTAATCGCATGCCAAAACCGACTCGAAGTACATTAATACGCGCAATGATCATAAGTAATATTGCACAGATTAAAGGACTAAGAACTATGTTAAACCACACTTGATATTCAGCCTTTTGGATAAACACAAACCCAGAGGTAGATGCAAAGTAAGCAATACCAATAATGACACTCTGGTGAAGAATATAAATGGGGAATACGTAAGGGTTAAGTTTGTTTATAACTTGGTTAGGCTTATTTAAGTAAAGGTATGAAAGCCCTAAAATTGCTAGCAAAGGCAGTACTTTATTCAGCAAATAAATAACTTCAATAAGAAAATTAAGCGCAGAATTGGTTTCATTTAAGCCGCTTTGCCATATTTGAATAAAGCCGATTTGTAAGGCGATCATTGCAAGAACGGACGCAATACAAATCCATGTTATGTGTTTAATTAGCGTTTGCCAAAAACCTAGCTGTAAGCCCAATGTAAATCCTAAAAACAAAAGTGTAAAACCATAGTATTCTCTTACGGATTCACCTTCTAATAGCCATTGAATTAAACCAATAGGCACAAAAACTATTACGACAAGCATACTAATCCGAACACTAACAAAACCGAATACTCTATTAGCCAATTTTGTATTGAGAAGAGGAGTGAGCAAAATTATGACAATGCTAAAGCGCCATAATGAACGCAGGAACCATAGGTGATTAACATCAAATCGTGGCCAAATACCCGAGCTATAGTTTATAAAAGATTGTTGCGGGTTAAGATAAAATGCATACATAAAACCCCACAAATCTAAAGGCATATCACCTGCTTGTTTCATTTGTGCGAATAACTGAATAGGCACTACAAATAGCACGCCCACTAACAATGGTAGTAGTATTTGATTACTGCGCTTAATGATTAAACTGAGTATTTGCTGCTTTTTACACATATATGCCAACGCAATGCCTGACACCAACCACAAAAGTCCCATTCGCCAAGGGGATGTAAGTAACATTAGTGATTTTATCCAATCTGACGAAAGCGGATTTTTATAGTGATAGCCCCAATCAGGGACATACACCATAGCTGTGTGATAGACAATGAGCATGGCAATTGCTATGACTCGAAGCCAATCTAAACAGTGCAATCGCGCAGTCCTATTTGTAGAAAGATTATCCATTTGTTCAATGCTCGTTGAAACGATAATTACAAGATGAACAGATACTCGCATGAACGCCTTTGCGTTACTGGGCTATAGTGCAAAAATGACAGAATAAGTGATAAGTAGTGGAATGTTGGGACGAAACGTTATCTTCTCTATTCTGTTATATGCTCAGAATTGGAGTCTATACGATTAATACATCCCTCACGTCATCGTGGCGAAGGCCACGACCTCCTTGGAATAACGCGAAGGTAATGATAAACAACACAATGTACTGCCGGGGGTCGTGGCCTTTGCCACGATGACGGTGCTGCGTAGTAAAAAAACGTAAGTGTTCTGTTTGCTAAGTTTAAGAAGCCCCAAACCAACCGGCTTCTTCGAACAGGTAAGCACTAAAACCCAATTATTCTTTGGTGTGTTGAAGCGCTTTAACTAGTGTTTTTAACTCAGTAATCTCTTGCTTTAGCTCAGTCATTGTTGGCTCTTTGTCTGTGCGCTGGGCATGATGTTCTTCTTCCATAACGCCGACCACAATACCAATCACCATATTCAAAAAGGCAAAAGCGGTGAAGAAAATAAAGGTGATATAAAATATCCATGAGAACGGGTAAACTTCCATTGTTTCATATTGGATATCGGTCCAATCTTCAAAGGTCATGACTCTAAATAGCGTTAGCATAGAGATGGCAATATCGCCCCATAATACTGGGTTGATGTCGCCAAAGATGTAGCTGCCAATGGCCGCGTATATATAAAAAATGATAAACATTAATAAAACAACGTAGCCCAATTGTGGCAATGCCTTTATTAGGGAGTTGATAAGCACTCTTAATTCGGGAACGACCGAAATCATGCGCAATACTCTAAATATGCGTATTAGGCGAGCAAGTAATGCCATTTCACTATCATTTATTGGGATCAAGCTAATAGCAACAACAAGGGTATCAAATACATTCCAACCCTTTTTGAAGAAGGCTTTTTTATTGTCGTCGGCAATAAATCGAATACTGATCTCAAACAGAAAGAACAGCGTGATAAACATGTCTAATATTTTGGTCACCGATACAGCATTATCAGACAAAGGAAAGGTTTTAGCGCCAATCTCTAAGGCTGAAATAATAATGACGGCAACCACAGAAAGCTCAAATGCTTTATTGTTTTTTAGGAGGTTGAGATTGTGTTTTATCGACTCGTAGAATTTCATTCGTGTAATATTGAACTGTGAAAATGATTTGAACTGACTACTATTATATATGAGTCGCGCGTTCTTGCTGTTTTATTTATGAAAAAAGCCTTTACTGTGAACTTAGTAAAGGCTTTTTTCGAGCTTGGTTTTTGAAATCCACTCTATAAAAAAAGATTGGTATTTTATGATGCCTCTACAGGCGCGTCTTTCAATACTTTATTAATATCAATCAAATCGTTTTGCGTTAAGGTACCAGCGGCTCGCTTAAGGCTAACAATCGCAGTAATAAAATTGTATCTTGCATCTGCGAGGTTGCGTCTGGCATCAAACAAGTTACGAGTAGAGTTCAATACATCAACAATTGTTCTTGTGCCCACATCAAATCCAGCTTCGGTTGCTTGTAAAGCGCTTTCAGCTGAGATTACAGACTGTTGTAGTGCCCTGATGGTCGAAATTGCTGCATTCACATCATTGAATGAACTGCGCACTTGGCGCACTGTTTGACGATACGATAACTCTAAGTTCTCGCTCGCTACCACATAGTTAGCTCTAGCCCGTTCGGTCTGGCCTGACACGCTTCCACCCTGATAAATTGGTATACTTAGCGTGATGCCAATTGAGTTAGAGTTTAAACGAGGGGGATCATTTTTATTATTGATAGGAAATGAAATATCTTCTCCAACAACGTTAAGTGTGCCGGTTGATGTGGTTACTCTATCACTGGCACCAAGCGATCCGCGTAAAGAAAGCGTTGGATAGTGTCCGGTTTTTGCAATATCGATATCTTGGTCGGCGATATCTTTGCCAAAACGCTGGGCTAATAATTCTAAATTTTTGTCTTCTGCAAGCTCGAGCCAACTAGTTACCTTGGCTGGGTTTGGCGGTGTTGGGCTGAACGTGTCTGTGTCGAGAACGGAAATTCGGTTATGGTATTTTCCAGTAATTTCTCTTAATTCTTCTAAGCGAAGTTCAAGGAGGTTTTCTGCTCTTATTTGGCGAGCGACAGTGTTATCAAAATTTGCTTGTGCTTCGTGAACATCGGTTATTGCTGTAAGACCAACCTCAAAACGCTGTTTAGTTTGTTCTAGTTGACGTTCGATCGCCTTAAGTTCTGCTTTAACAAATTCTACGCTGTCTTGTTCTCTTAACACCGCTAAATAAGCGTTAACCGTTCGTAACATCAAAAACTGTAAAGCAGCGCCAAGTGTTGCATCGCTTTGTTGTGCAATTAATTCAGCTCTGTCCATCCCTAACCAATTTGCGTGGTCGTAAAGAGACATATTCAAGTCAATACCATATGAAAAGGTATCTGTGTCGGCGTCGCCGCCGGTAATCGTTTCTGCTTGTCTAGCAGCGTCACCTTCACCAACGGTTTGAAAGCCCTGATTATTGAATTCGTTGGAAGCGATACTATATCCGACACTGCCTGAAAGCTGTGGTAACAAGTTTGCACGACTCAGGCTAATGCCTGCATATGCTGCATTCTTTTGCGCTTCGGCACGGTTTAAAATAGGGTCGTTAGCTTTTGCCAATTCAAAAACGGTGGCAAGGTCGTCAGCAAACGCGGAACTTGATAAAGTTAGTCCGAGGACCAAAGATATGAATGTCTTTTTCATGTATGTGTGCTCTGCTCAGTTCAATATAGCGTTAAAGATGATTTATGATGTAATGATTAGTCTAGGTTATTCAAGCTTGTAGATATACTAAATGCTTGTATCAAATAATGTTTAAGTGTAACAGAATGTAATGATTTTGCAGATTAAACATATGTTAGCTAGATTGAATTAGATCAGTGTTACACTGTTTAAGCGCCATTTTTCACAATTTTATTAGATGTTTGCTCGCTTTGTGTAGTGTCTTGAAGCAAACAATGAGGTATCACAAACTATGTCAGTGCCCCAAAGCTCCTTCGACAAAAGCGATGTTGAAGTTTTAAAAAAAGAAGTGCTATTTACGGGTTTTTTCGCTTTAAACCGTTACACCATAAAGCACGCCCTGTTTGCTGGCGGCACAAGTGCAGAAATAAGACGAGAGGTATTTGAACGAGGCCATGCTGTTGGTGTACTGCCTTACGACCCTGCACGTGATGAGGTTGTGCTACTTGAACAGTTTAGGTTTCCGGCGATGGAGACAAGCGCATCACCTTGGTTAGTTGAAGTGGTTGCTGGCATTATTGAACCCGGTGAAGACTTAGAAGATGTTTGTCATCGTGAGGCGCAAGAAGAAGCCGGTGTTAACTTGCAGAAACTGACCAAAATAAATTCATATTTAGCCAGTCCAGGAGCCTGCACCGAGCGCATTCATCTTTATATTGCTAAGGTTGACGCGAGTGAGGCTTCGGGGATTCATGGATTAGATTCTGAGGCCGAAGACATTAGAGTATTTAGACTCAGTCTTACTGATGCCAAAGAATGGTTGCGCAGTGGTAAAATCGACAATAGCACTGCCATTATCGCTTTGCAGTGGTTATTGTTGAATAAAACAGACTTACTTGCATCTTGGCAAGATTGAGATTATTTTATCAGGCCGTCAACATTGACGGGCGGGTTTTGAACTGGCGTTAATTTAGTAAAGAGTGTTAATTATCAAGCAAAATAATAGTATGCAAAAAAAGAAGTATGTTCCTCACTTACCCAGTATTTTGGCAACGTGTGAGAACAACTATGTGTGCATGCTAAAACTCTTACCTGATTGCGATACCGAAGATTTAGCCTATGAGTTTGAAGTCAGCTCAGCGATGACATACCGTATTCAAATTGTTGATACTAGTCGTTATACCAGTACCTTAGAAATGTCTCAGATAAATGCGGGTGTGCCTGCTTTTTTATGCCCTAAAATGACCATTCGCTTATATCATGATGCAAAAGTGGCAGAAGTATTAGAATCGCAAAGAACCTCTAGATTAGAGCCTGCTTATGAATATCCTAACTTGAACATGCATCAGCGAAATGAGAAATATATGGTTAATGTCTTTTTAGCTGAGTGGCTGCATTTTTGTTTATCACAAAGCACCGCTTCAGTTTCTAACTAACTTACTGTAAATTAAGCTCACTTCATATTTCTTTTAGAGTCACCAATTACACATGCAGCATTTGGTCTATTTACATGGGTTTTTATCAAGCCCCGATTCTATAAAAGCGCAGCAAACGGTTGAGTTTGCGAAAAAACACTATCCTTATTTGAATGTTCATGTGCCGACGCTCCCAGGTAACATCAATCGCGCCGTTGGCGTTATTGACAGCTTAGTGTCGACATTACCCATTGACAGAACTTGCTTTATTGGTAGCTCGATGGGCGGCTTTTTATCGACTTATTGTATTGAAAAATATGCGGCTAAGAATGCGAAAAAGAACGTAGCTAGAAGCAAAGCGGTGCTTATTAACCCAGCGGTGAAGCCATATGAATTGTTAAGTGATTATATGGGACGACATGTAAACCCTTATACTCAAGAAGTGTTTTATGTACATAAACAACATATCGACAAATTAATAGCCCTGTATGCCCCTGTGCTCAATAATGCGAAGCAATACAAAGTACTGCTGCAAAGTGGAGACGAGACACTAGACTATCGCTTAGCCGCGCAAAAGTATGAGGATGCTTTGTTGACTATTGAGCAAGGCGGCGATCACAGTTTTGTTGGTTTTGAACAGCATCTGCCTGATATTTTTGCATTTCTAGTGAACAATTAAGAGTGCGATTAGTCAATATTCGTATGTATTAGCGCGGCAGTCGGCCATGGTACTAGTTAATAAGGTGAAAAAAATTAAAAATATTTTTTTGAAATCGAGCTTTTTATTAATCACAACATTGTTCTTATGCGCTTGTGTTAGCAGATACAATAACGAAAAGCCTGCGCTTGATATTGATGCATCCACTTTATCTGATTATTGGTATCCACAGCAAAACACAATCGTGTTTAACAATGAGTCGCTAAATGCTCCTAAAAGAGATGGTATGGTGACTTTATCTTATTCCATTAACAACGAAGGTGAGGTGACTGATATTGTCGTTGTTAAGTCGCTTCCCGTTGGTTTATGGGATGAATTTGCCATTAAAGCGGCGAAAAACTTGCGTTATCGACCATCAACCAGTAACCCATCAAAGCAAGCTGTGCGTTTGCAAACAAGCTTTGAGTTTAGCGCTGCGCAATAGATATTTTGAATAGTTACTGTCACGTCAATAATTCGGCTATACTTTTACAACTTGTTCATTCCACTGTTTAAAAGTAATCACCATGTCAAAAATAAATACCTCACTAATTTCTACTTTTATGTTTATTACGTTGCTAAGCTTTGTAACGAACTTAGCAACGAGCTTTGCGGCAAAGGCCAAACAAATCCTGATTAATGCCGATGCCTACGTTGACGTTAAAACAGGCAAAACCATCAAGAATGTCTCTATTTTGATAGAAGATACGCTTATTGTTGAAGTGGGCAAACAAGGCAAAGTAAACGCTAAAGCAGACGCAACAATTGTAGACTTATCGGGTAAAACACTCATGCCAGGTCTCATGGACATGCATGTGCATTTGACGTCCGATGCCGGTGATAACTTTTTAGCTTCACGTGGCAACTCGGTTCCTCGCATTACGGTAAAAGCAGTTAAAAATGCGGAAATTACCCTAATGGCAGGCTTTACGACTGTGCGCAACGTTGGCGCAAAAGGCTACTCGGTGATTGGCGTACGCGACGGCATAAATGCGGGGGAGATCCCCGGTCCACGCATTTGGGCGGCGGGTTATTCGGTAGGGGTAACCGGCGGACATTGCGATGATAATTTTTCTCCACCTGAAGCGCAAAGTATTAGCGGTGGTGTTGCTGACGGGCCATGGTTAGTGCGTGCAAAGGTGCGTGAAAATATAAAATACGGTGCTAACACAATAAAAGTATGTGCCACTGGCGGGGTATTTTCAAAAGGCACCAAAGTCGGCATTCAGCAATTAACCGAAGACGAAATTCGCGCAGCGACCGAAGAAGCGCATATGCGCGGGCTTATTATTGCGGCGCATGCTCATGGTACAGAAGGTATTAAAGCTGCGATTAGAGCGGGAGTTGATTCAATAGAGCATTGTAGCTTTATGGATGAAGAGGCGATTGAGCTTGCCATATCTAATGGGACATATTTATCGTGTGACATTTATAATACTGAATACACCTTAGCATTTGGTGAAGCGAATGGCGTGCCAGAAGAAAATATCAATAAAGAAAAGCAAGTCTCGCAAGCGCAGCGTGATAGCTTTAAGGCTGCTACCCTAGCTGGCGCTAAAATGGTTTTTGGTACCGATGCAGCCATTTACCCGCATGGAGATAATGGCAAACAATTTTCCCGCATGGTGCGCTTTGGCATGACGCCGCTGCAAGCAATACAAGCCGCCACAATTAATAGTGCGACACTGCTAAAACAAGAGTCACAATTAGGCCAAATCGCAGAAGGTTATTTAGCCGATATTATTGCGGTTGACGGCAATCCTCTTGATAATGTATCGGTGCTAGAGTCGGTAAGCTTTGTGATGAAAGACGGAAAAATCTATAAAAATTAGCAGCGCCCGACAAAAGGACTCAATGCTATTGCTCATGCGACTTATGCTTGTTAGTATTGGATTTATATACAGGTATTACTGCTGCACAAAAATAACAGCAGCCAACTGAGTGAAAACCATGTCAGATCAATATAATTCAGACGCTATTGAGGTTCTCAATGGATTAGAGCCGGTCAAACGCAGACCAGGCATGTATACAGACACGACAAGGCCTAATCATTTAAGCCAAGAAGTCATCGATAATAGCGTCGATGAAGCCTTAGCGGGTCATGCAACAAACATTAAAGTTATTTTACACGAAGACCAGTCATTAGAGGTGATTGATGATGGTCGCGGCATGCCGGTTGATATGCACGCTGAAGAAGGCATGAGCGGCGTTGAGTTAATTATGACAAAGCTGCATGCTGGTGGTAAGTTCTCAAATAAAAACTATGAGTTTTCTGGCGGTCTGCACGGGGTTGGTATTTCGGTTGTTAATGCCTTGTCAACGCGGGTAGAGGTAACCGTTAGGCGAGATGGTCAAGTGTATCAAATGGCCTTTGAGAACGGCGACAAAAAAGAAGAATTAGAAGTCATCGATACCTGTGGTAAACGCAACACAGGTTCGCGCGTTCACTTTTGGCCCGATCCTCAGTATTTTGATACATCAAAATTTTCAGTCACAAAACTCCTACATATTTTGCGCGCGAAAGCTGTTTTATGCCCAGGCCTGCGCATCAAGTTTGACGACAAAATAAGCAAAGAAAGCCATGAGTGGTATTTTGAAGATGGTTTGCGCGACTACCTTATTCAAGGCTTAAAAGACTATGTAAGCTTGCCCGATGACGCCCCATTTGCTGGCGCTTTTTCTGGTAATGGTGAAGCCGCTGATTGGGCGGTGATTTGGCTTCCGGAAGGTGGAGAAGCGGTCAC
>CAYURD010000054.1:16359-25258 GCA_964446865.1 uncultured Glaciecola sp. | reverse complement strand
ATTAGTCAAAGGATGAGCAGAGCATGATAACCCTTCACCATTTAAATAATTCCCGTTCGCAGCGTGTTGTATGGATGCTAGAGCTCCTAAAGCTTGATTACGAAATTAAAGTCTACCAGCGAGATGCAACGACTAATTTAGCACCTGACAGCTTAAAACAGGTTCATTCCTTAGGAACAGCGCCAATTATTACGGATGGCGACCAGACTATTATTGAGTCGGGCGCAATATGTGAGTACTTGAGCTTAAAAGCAGGTGATACTGAGCTGATGCCTGCAAAAGACAGCCCAGAATTTATGGATGTCCAATTTTGGTCGCACTATGCCGAAGGTAGCTTTGTACCGCATTTAGTCACCGCAATGGTGCTGAATAAAGGCAAAGAGAAAGCAAGTCCATTTCCCGTTAAATTTATTGTTGGCAAATTTGTGGATGCCATCATGAATGCTTATTTTGGCATGGCAATAAAGCGTAATACAGTGTTTGTTGAACAGCATCTAGCAGGGCGTGAGTGGTTAGTTGGCGACAAACCAACAGTAGCCGATGTGCAAATGAGTTTTGCTTTAGAAGCTATGCAAAAAGCAGGGCGCTTAGCAGGCTGTCCAAATATGCAAGCTTATGTGACTCGTCTACAGGCAGACCATGCTTATATGACAGCCATGCATAAGATGCAAAGCGCTGAAAAAGCGGCGGGTATTGAATAGGCTTAAATTACGGTTCAGTTTATGATTAGCTGCTAACTATACAAAACATCGGTTCTAAGCACATATTTAACACCATCTTCGACTTCGACGCCTTGGTGCCATAAGTCATGTTGAAATAACAAGGCTTTGCCAGTTTTAGGCGCGATGCTTATATTATCGACTCTAAATTTAGTATCTCCGCCTTTACATGCTTCATTTAAGTAAACTAAAAATGTGTAGTAGGTCGTCTTACCGGCAACGGTTTGTCTGCCATCTTTATGCATATTGAATTTTTGACCGGGTACATATTTATAAAAACGGAAATAAGGCGATAAGCCTGTCGCAGTATAGTCTTCGAACTTTGGAAAGGGTAATGATGATAGTCTACTCCACCACTTAATAGCGACATTATCGCTTTCATAATTAACTCGTTCATTATTTCTAATATTTGTTAATAGCTGACGTTTAGTATCGCTTGTTTGCACATCGGCTGTTTCAAAACCAACCTTTTCTGCTTGGTCAATAAGCTCGTTACATTCGACCGCGGAAAGAAAAGACTCAATTACAAATACGCCTTGTGCTAACTGTTTGAGTTTCATATTTATTTTAAAGCACCTAAATTGCTGTGGTGATACGCAATGGTAGTTTCACCTAAACCTTGTTTGCTGCATTCTAGCTCAATTGTTGGTTGAACAGCACAGCTATGTCGTCTATTGTGCTTGTACTCACCCCAAATATATGAATATAGAATAAAATATTTTCAGACTGGGATCAGTTTGGAATACTCGGTGTTGCGCTTGGTATTATAAAAGAGGGAGAATTGATTTATGCAAAGTTTGGGTCAACAACCTGTCGTAATGCTACCGGTTTTAGTTAGTAAGGTAGTACGGTCAAAAATATGATAAGCAAAACAGTTGTCTGACACTTTGTATCCAGACGGATAAATAGCCAATGCAACACCTGGGCTGTATGTTTCACCAGTTGTATTTACGCCCAGTTCATCAAGCAATATCATTGCACAAAAATCGCCCTCATAAGCGCAGACGCGTTCTATGTCGTCGCTGCCCTCATCAAGTATATCGGCCGACAGCAAGATTGCCGCCGCTTGACCAGAGTACATCCATGGCGTGCCAAAAATAGTAGAAATAAAAACGCCATTGAAATCAACACCTACTGTTTGGAAAGACACTTCGCCATCTCTGTCCAAACCTTCAATTCCTTTGATTACCGATTTTGCATACACAAGCCTGTCTGCAGAATACAAATTAGCCGC
Source organism: uncultured Glaciecola sp. (assembly GCA_964446865.1). Lineage (GTDB taxonomy): Bacteria > Pseudomonadota > Gammaproteobacteria > Enterobacterales > Alteromonadaceae > Glaciecola. The sequence continues at coordinate 23,305 of CAYURD010000054.1, read as the reverse complement.
CATTGTCTCAATTACCGACGCTTGGGCGTCACTGCTAAGATTAATGAAGCGAGGCGCAGCCGTTACGGCTAAGATACCAAGTATTACAATAACAATGATAAGCTCAATTAGTGTAAATCCAGATTGTTTGTTGATTTGACTCATAGTGTCATAAAGGCGTGACGAATTGTTAATAGAAAGGATAACTTTAGTATCTGTGATTTAGTTGCTAATCGCATATATTTTTAAATACTATTGTATTTTTTAGCAACATCAATAGGGAGTGGCTCTTCAATGTATGACTCAGCTTCTAAGCTGTTAAAAACATCCTCGAGGCAAATTTTATTTAGAATGTTTGTGCTTATACATATTTGCGTCAGCTTGCTGAACCCATTTATTGACGTTTCTATTGGACTGTGACAGTAATGCAAACCCTACACTAGCGTCTACTTCGAATTTAAGTAAACGACTAACATTGCAGAGTATTTGGGATATTTGCTGCTTTATCAACGAAAGTTGATCTTCTTGGTTTCCCTCAAAAATGACGGCAAACTCGTCGCCACCAATACGAAATGCTATATCAGACTGTCTACCTAGCGATGTAAGCTCTTTGGCAATCAGCTTTAAAAACTTATCGCCAGCTTTGTGGCCTTCTATATCATTTAGTGGTTTACAGTGGGAGGTGTGGTTAAACAAAAATTGGTGTGACACGTCAGGCGTAAATGAAAACAAGTGGACATACCTAGCATTTCGAACCAAAGAAAATTACGCTAAAGTGACCTTGGATATCTCTGAAATGCTGAAATATAGTCGTAGTAACAACTTTATTGACAGCAGTCTGTATATTGCAGATATTCAACTTGGAAACGAAGTGATGAGCGGTACGGGTTATACTTGGATTAATAAATACCGTGTTCCTTACCAATAGTCGATTTGCGCTTACGTTTCGGCTCTTTTTAGCGTAAACCCGACATTAGAATTTACCAGAAATTTACTTTATCGGTACGCTTTATGCTGTATAAATTTCACACAGCAAAGCGAAAGTAACCACCATGTATGATTTAGCAGTGATACCGCGCAAGCCAGTTTGGAATAAAGATAAGCTAATCGGTCAACCCTTCACCCAAAAGCAGTGCCATTAACAGTGCAGCAGATTTATGGAATAAGAGTTAGATTAGATTTTAAGCAAAAACTTAGGGATTTAGCGCTTTTTAATTTAGGCATTGATAGCAAGCTCAGGGGTATCGACCTTTAAAAGCTTAAAGTGAAAGATGTCGCTACCGGTATTTCAATTTAAAGTCGCGCCATGATTATTCAACAGAAAACGGGTAGGCCAGTTCAATTTGAGATCACTAAACCTACTCGTGAAATTTTAGCTGAATACATTAAGAGTAAAACACTGGCGTTCAATGATTATTTATTTCAATCGAGAAAAAATAAGTCCAATCACCTTTCAACAAGACAATATCAGCGCATTGTAAAAGAATGGATCAATTCAATTGGACTAGACTCAAATCTTTATGGCACTCACAGTATTCGGCGGACTAAGCCATCGCTGATTTATAAAAAGACGAAGAATATTCGAGTGTGCCAATTGTTACTCGGTCATGCAAAACTCGAAAGTACAGTCCGCTATTTAGGTGTTGAAGTAGAAGATGCATTAGAGGTTTCAGAGGGTTTGGACATTTAGCATTACCTTGCGAATATTTCGAAAGTTGATTTTGCGAATATTTCGGATATACTATTAGGCGAATTATCTTGTTTTATAGGATACGTATATGACAAACTTACATACACTCCCAAATGCCCAAGAAATAGCGCTAGCAAAGTTAAGTAGCCAAGAGCTATCAGCAGTGCTCGCTACGAACGGAGAAGTAAGTGATTTTAACGTCGTTAGTGAAGATGGCGAGACTCACTCTGTTAAACTCCCTAAAAATGCTATCAAACTGATGATTGAGGTATTGACTCAGCTGGGTCATGGAAATAGCGTAAATATCATGCCAATTCACGCAGAACTGACAACCCAAGAAGCGGCTGATTTACTGAATATGTCGCGTCCTACTTTTATCAAGTTACTTGACTCTGGTGACTTGCCTCATTCACGGACAGGTAATCGACGCAAGGTCGCCTTTAGTGATGTAATGAATTACAAACAAAATCTGGAAAAAAAACGATTGGCAGCATTGGATGAGTTATCGGCTTTAGACCAAGAGCTAGGTCTAGGATATTAATGACAAATTACACGGTAATATTGGATGCATGTGTACTCTATCCTGCACCGCTGAGAAGCTTTTTACTTTATCTAGCACAAACTGGGCTATTTAGAGCAAGGTGGAGCGAACAAATTCATGATGAGTGGATAAGAAACCTACTAGCTAATCGACCGGATTTATCGGAAGAAAAGCTTTCGAGAACTCGTGAGCTAATGAACTTACATGCTACCGATTGTTTGGTTGAAAATTATGAGCAGCTAATTGAAGGCATTCAGTTACCCGACTTAAATGATCGTCACGTAGTAGCGGCAGCAATCAAAGGCCAAGCTGAAAGTATTATCACATTTAACTTAAGAGACTTTCCCGATGAGCAACTTGAACATCTGGGATTGAAAGCAATTCATCCAGACATATTTTTAACAGATATGCTCGACCTAGATTTAGCTAAAGTGGTAATGGCAGCACAGCAACATAGACACTCACTAAAAAACCCAAAATTATCACCTATGGACTACCTCGAAGCGATGCAAAGGCAAAAGCTGCCATCGTTTATATCTAAGCTGTCGAAATTTGAGACAATGCTTTAGCTCTTAAAATTTATTGGGCCGATAGTGACGTATTGCTGTCAAAAGCTTACACCGAAGAACCGTCATTCCCACGAAAGTGGGAACCTCGCAAAGTTAACACTGTATCGAGCTCTGAGTGCTTTTTACGAGGTTACCGCCTCCGCGGTAATGACGTTTCTTTGTGGTTAGATTTTTGGTCCGCAAATAACCTGAAACCTGTCGAAAGAACCGAAGATACTACCAGCTATTGCGAATCTAAATAATCAGATATCAGCCTAGTAAACGACTCGCCATAAATTTGCAGCTTCTTCTCACCCACACCGGTGACTTGTAAAAACGTTTCTTTGGTTGTGGGCAAGCGACTTGTCATATCGCTTAAGGTGGCATCGGTAAATACGTTATAAGCAGGAATGTTATTTTCAATTGCTAGCTGTTTGCGCAAGTATTTAAGTTTGGCAAACAGCTTTTTATCAATATTGCTGGGTTCGTATTTATTTTTAAGCGCCGAGGTAACTTTGAATTTAGGCACCGCTAAATTAACCTGCATATCATTTTTTAACACGGCTTTTGCTGACTCGTTTAAACGTAAAATACCATTCATGGTCATGTCGATACGCAATAGGCCTTGGTGAATAAGCTGCACAATTATGTTGTGCCAGTATTGGTCGGGCTCATCTTTACCAATGCCATAGGTACTTAGTTCATTGTGCTTATTGTCTAAAATCTTACGGTGTGATTTACCGCGCAGCACATCAATTACATACTGAGTGGGTGTTTCGCCTTGCAGTCTAAATACGCATGACATGAGCTTTTGCGCTTGAATAGTGCCATCAAACACTTTGGGTGGATATTGGCACACATCGCAATTGCCACAGGCTTTTTGCCTTTGTTCACCAAAATAATTAAGCAGCACTTGGCGTCGGCATGTTTGTGCTTCGGCAAAAGACTGAATGGCTTCAAATTTGTGCATTTCAATGCCAAAACGTTCAGGTGTGGCGCCATCGGCTATCCATTTTTTGATCCTAAGCGCGTCTTTATCATCATAAAGGAGAAGGGCTTCAGCAGGCATGCCATCGCGACCTGCACGGCCGGTTTCTTGATAAAAACCTTCAATACTGCGCGGCACATCATGATGCACAACAAATCTCACATTTGATTTATTAATACCCATGCCAAATGCGACAGTGGCGACAACTACCTGCACATCGTCGGCTAAGAACATGTTTTGAATGCGTTCACGCTCTTGTGTGTCTTTGCCGGCATGATAGGCGCCGCAGCTTATCCCCGCTTTTTGTAACTTGGCGCTTAAATCGTCGACCTTTGCTCGGCTATTACAATACACAATGCCACTATTGCCTTGTTGCTGGCGCACAAAATCTAGTACTTGATCGCCACCTTTAAATTTAGCCAGTAAGTTGTAGCGAATGTTGGGCCTGTCAAAACCACCTTTGTAGATATAGGGGTCGTGCAATGCGAGTTGATGGACTATATCGCTTTGTGTCGCATGGTCGGCTGTTGCTGTGAGCGCGATGACTGGCACGCCTACAAACGCTGTTTTTAACTCGTGTAAGCGCCGATATTCCTTTCTAAAATCATGACCCCATTGACTGACGCAGTGGGCCTCGTCAACCGCAATTAAACTTATTTTTAAGCTTTGAAGGCTACGCAAAAAATAGCTTTGTAGTAGTCGTTCAGGTGCGACATACAAGATTTTAATATGGCCACTATGTAAGCGCTCCATAATGCTGTTAGCTTGTTCAGCTTGTAAACTAGAATTTAAATACTCTGCTTGCACACCTTGCGCTTGCAGTTGTTGCACTTGGTCTTGCATTAAAGAAATGAGCGGCGAAACAACAATGGTGAGACCGTCTAGCACTAGCGCAGGCAACTGATAACAAATAGATTTGCCACCGCCAGTTGGCAGTAATACTAAAGCATCTTGTCCTTGCAACAAATGCGCAATAACGTCCCATTGTCCATCACGAAATGAGTCATAACCAAAGCTCTGCTTTAATATCTTTAAGCAGTTTGTTTTTGTGCTTTTTTGTTCGTGCGCAGAACCTGTCTCTGAATCTAAATCAGAATCTAGAGCTAAAGCGCTTGAAGTATGTAAAGGCGTTGCTATGGTCAAAGAGCTTTCTCGTGGCGTGTTATTGTTTTTATTATCTTCAAATATATTGTACTTGGTTTTTGCGTTAGCTTCTAATGCTCTTAAGGCCAGTTATTAGCTTTAGTAAGCAATCAGTTGATAAATAATTGAAAATATTTTGCGACCGATTGGATTTGTGACGTCTTTAATAGTGTGTTGCACATAATTCAAGAGTTCAACGCAACAAATTTACCAATTCAACCACAAAGACTGAGGGGAAAAAATGAAACGTTTTCATGTACATATTCGAGTAGACGATATTGAAAAGAACATCGCTTTTTACAGTCAACTTTTTTCACAAAAACCAGACAAAATCGAGCAAGACTATGCCAAATGGATAATAGATGATCCACGCCTAAATTTCGCTATTTCCAATCATGGCGAAGAGCGAGGCATTAGCCACTTGGGCGTCGAGTTTGAAAATCAGGCAGAGTTTCTTGCTTTACAACAACATCAACTTAGGGCAAATCTAGAGAATCAAATTTTTGAAAAGCAATCAGAGCAAAAACACGCTAATTGCTGTTACGCGCAAAGTCAGAAACATTGGCTACTCGATCCACAGCAAGTGCCTTGGGAAATATTTCACACCTTTGATAAACTAGAAGAGTATGGCTTTAGTGATACCAAAGAGACCATTATGGAGAACAAATCAACAAATGGCTAAACAAACGCCAAATGCTGGGCAAGAGCAAGATAATAATCACTACGCAATGGCCTATAGTCGATTAAAAACGACCTTGCTCGGTTTTTTACGTGCGCGTTTGGACGACCCATCTATGGCCGAAGATATCGTACATGACGCATTCGTTAAAGCTCTGATTTATGAAAGCGGCTATCAAGAAGGCCATCAACACAAGCATCAAAGCAACAGCTCGGGAAATATCAAAAATATCGATGCATGGCTAAAAAGTATTGTTAGGCATGTGCTGGTCGATTATTACCGGGCCAAGAAACAAAACTTATCTGCTATTGATAAAGAAATGATTGCGCTATTTGAATACGGAAAACAAGAGGATGCCGAAAGGCCAAGTAGTGCTTCCCTTCATAATGAAGATCCAGAAATGGAAATCCATCACGTTTTTGCGCAATTTTTGCGTCCCTTTATTGACTGCTTACCTCACAACTACGCAAGCGTGCTTGTTAGCAAAGAATATGACAAAAAGTCTGTCAAAGAAATCGCGCTCGAAATGAGTCTAAGTGAATCTGCCATTAAGAGTCGTTTGTCGAGAGGAAGACAGCTACTAAAAAAGGAACTCATGCTTTGTTGTGAAATTGAGGTGGAATCGGGCATTGTACTCGACTTTATTCCTCGCGCTATCAAGTCATGTCCTTAAACACACCAATGATAGTTACTTTTTATTCATTTTTTATGATGCGTACAGTGATGTGTTGCCGACGTTGGTGACAGCATCAACAATGCCGGTTTTTAAAAACACTTAACATTTCATCGTTTAATACGTACAGTATTTCAAGAGTAAACACTATATGAATGCTTAAAAAATGAAATCTGCCGCTAAACATGAATCGACCTTCACCTTGGTAAAAACAGCTGTGTTTTCGGCTGTTTTACTATTGGTCATAAGCAGTATATTGGCGTACTTAGCCCTTTCTTATGTAAAACAAAATACTTTAGACGAATACGGGAAATCTCTAGACGCCGTGCTAGACACCACCATAGAAGCATTAGAACTTTGGGTTGGACAGCAAAAATACATGCTAGAAAGTACTGTAAACAACTCAGAGTTATTAGATATTACACTAGCGACTTTTGATGTTAATCAGCCTGTAACAAGTCAGAATATGGCAAGTGTTCGAAAAGAAATGAACAATCTGCAAGTACTGAAAAATACACAAGGTTATATGTTACTAAGCACAAGCGGTGAATTTATAGTATCTAACGTCAACTTAAGTTCTAAGTTTGGGGAACCAACACCTTTTCATAAAGACTATGCGATTTTATTAGAGACCGCTACTAAGCAAACCACTTTTATTCCTCCGACTCAATTTGCCACAGCAACAAAGCAGCGCGAGGCATATTT
>CAYURD010000054.1:0-16349 GCA_964446865.1 uncultured Glaciecola sp. | reverse complement strand
CCATTATTACGCCAATAGTGAGAAATGAGATAACCGTTGGTTTACTGGCGGCCCTATATTCACCCAATGTTGCAATGAGTGAAATTGCGGCACTAGCAAGAATTGGGGAGTCTGGTGAGAGCTATTTATTCAATAAACATGCCATAATGGTAACTCGCTCAAGGTTTGAGCCCGCACTGCAATCCATTAATTTAATTGACGAAAAACAATCGTCTGTGCTGTCTATTAAGTTATATGACCCCGGTGTTAATCTTTATGAAAATCCTAAGGCAATAAGAAGCACTCAACACCTCACATTAATGGCTTCATCGGCAACGTCTGGTATAAAAGATATGAATGTGCAAGGCTACCGAGATTATCGTGGAATTAATGTAATTGGCACATGGGAGTGGCTGCCTTCATTGCAATTAGGCGTGACCACCGAAATTGATTTAAATGAAGCATTACAGAGCTATCGTAGTTCGCGCATGGTAATTTTATTGCTGCTAGTAATAGGGCTGCTTATTACTGCTTTACTTGGAACATTAACCGTAATAAATTCAAATCGATATACCCGAAAAATTCAGCAGGCAGCAAACATACTAGAGCAACAAGTTGCTGACCGCACACAAGAATTATCGCAAACCTTAGCCAAACTAAAAAGTGAACAAACTGTATTACAGTGCTTATTCGACAACATACCCGACCCCATTTTTTGCAAAGACGGCAACAAACGCTACATAAAAGGAAATAACGCCTTTTTCACTATTTTCGATAAAGCTCCTGAGGAAGTGATTGGTTTTACAGACGACGATATTACACATGACATTGACAAAGAATATTTTAAAGATACCGATCAACAAGTGTTAGATACTGGTGAAACATTGGTATTTGAGCGTCCTGCCAATCTAGAAAGTGACAATCATAGAATTTACCAAACTAGCAAATCAATTATCCCATTTCCAGATAATAGCCCTCCAGGGATCATCGCTATTGCACGCGATATTACCGACCAAAGAAATACTGAAGCCTCGCTTATACAAGCGAGAATCGAAGCTGAAGCGGCAAACAAAGCTAAAAGCGAATTTTTAGCAAGGATGTCACACGAAATAAGAACACCTATGAACGGTGTTATTGGCATGCTTGATTTGGTGATGGATACTCAACTTACGCTAGATCAAACACGAAAACTAGAAGTGGCAAAAAGCAGTGCCAAAAGCCTATTGGGTATTATTAACGATATTCTCGACTTTTCTAGGGTTGAAGCTAACAAGCTCGAACTTGATATTGTTGATTTTGACCTACCTAGGCAAATTGAAGAAACCGCGAGAGCACTTGCAATCAAAGCAGAAGCTAAGGGCATCGAGTTACTTGTTGATGTCACCACAATCACAAAAGGAATGGTAAAAAGTGATCCGCTCCGTATTCGTCAAATCCTCACCAACCTGTTAAACAATGCGATTAAATTTACTCAAAAAGGGCAGATTCATATTGCTGCACATACCATTGAAAGCGCTGGGCAACTTCAGCTTTCGTGCAGTGTTAGCGACACTGGTATTGGGATCCCTAGCGACAAAATTGCCAATCTTTTTGATTCTTTTACACAAGTGGATTCAAGTACAACTAGAATTTATGGAGGCAGCGGGCTAGGACTAGCAATATGTAAACGTTTGTGCAACTTAATGAACGGTGACATATCGCTTAGTAGTGAATTAGGAAAAGGCAGTACCTTTACATTTACCATCGCGCTTGAAACTAGTTCGATGGTCATTAAGCAATTACCTAAACTGGAAGTAAAAGGCCAAAAAGTACTTGTGGTAGACGACAACCCCGTTAATTTAGACATATTAACTAATCAGTTCAGCAATATAGAGTTAGACCCTACCTGCGTAAATAGTGTTGATGCAGCGCTTGCATTACTGAGTGATACTCGCCTTCAATTTGATTTGCTGGTGACTGATATGAATATGCCAGAAAAAGACGGTTTAGAATTGGTGACGTTGGTTCGTAAAATGGCGCACCGTAGTGAAATAAAAATAGTCATGCTCAGCTCAATGACCTTCAGTGCTAATCGCGCTGAATTGAAAGCAATGGGCTTAGACGGATGTTTGCTTAAACCCGTTGCGACAGCTGATTTAATTAACGTGATAAAATTGGTCACCGGAGAGCATAGTGTTGATAGTGAACTCATAAATGAACAAACGCTCTTAGGTTTTAGTGATGATATCCATGAGGCAGAATTTGTTGCACCTGCCTACCATCATGTACTGCTAGTAGAAGACAATCCTGTGAACATGATGGTTGCTCAAGGTTTAATGAAAAAGCTAGGCCTGCGTTTTAGCAACGTTTTTAATGGTCAAGAGTGCTTAGACATACTGGCTAAAAGCGACAGTAATGATCCGATTAATATGATATTGATGGACTGTCAAATGCCTATTTTAGATGGTTATGACGCCACTAAAGCTATCCGTGAAGGCGCCGCCGGTGAGCGTTATAAACAAGTTCCAATAGTGGCAATGACAGCTAATGCCATGCAGGGTGATAAAGAAAAGTGTTTGTCGTACGGCATGAACTTTCACGTGCCCAAACCAATCGATAATGAATACTTGAAGTCTATATTGACAAAAGCATTTGCAATTGTGCCGAAACAGCTATCAGATTTTACAATGCCAACAATTGACGAGTCGGGTTTGGATGAAAATGACGACTCCGATATCATCTTGCCTTCTCAAACGCTAGTAACCATGGATTGGAAGGCTCGTCCTCCAAGTTTAATGGTCGATCCAAAAATGTACTTAAAAAGTCTGGCTTTGTTTAAACAGCACTTTGGTGAGCGTGTTTATCAATATTCAAACAATAAAGAAGGACTGGAAGAATTAGCAAAAGAGATCCATACTTTGAAGGGGAGTGCCGGAAATATGGGATTTTCAGTTGTCCACGATTTTTGTTTGGCACTTGAACACAAAATAGGTGAAGATAGCCTATCTAGAGCTGACATAGAAAAGTTAAACGAGCAATTAAATTTAGCGCTCACAGATGCCACACATATTCTTGATAGCAATCCATCCTCTACCAATAAAGTGCTTAGCGATAAAAGCGCAAGTGACCTGTATAAAGTAATATTACCTTATGCAGAAAATAGCGAGATGGTCCCTTTTGATATTGTGGATGAACTTAAAGCTATTGCAAAAGGCATGAGTGACACAGATGAAGTGCACTTAGTTATTAATTTGCTAGAGCAATTCGACTATAAAAACTTAAGTACACTTTTGGTGAAATTGAAATGAATGAAGTAAATGAGCAAGCTGTCATATTGGCTGTTGATGATGACCCAACCAACATAACTGTTATTACCAGCCATCTAAGCTCTATTAAACCAAAACTACTTGTAGCCACCAGTGGAGAAGCTGCACTAGAGATCCTTGAAAAACAACTACCCGATTTAATTCTACTTGATATCAATATGCCCAATATGAGCGGGATAGAAGTGTGTAGGATTGTGAAAAAGAACGAAAAAACACAAGATGTGCCAATAATTTTTTTAACGGCAAGTCATAGTGATATTTCAGAAGCTTTTATGGCAGGTGGGGTAGACTATATTCTTAAGCCGGTAAAACCCGAAGAGTTGATTGCACGGGTGAAAACGCACATTAAGCTTAATCGGCTTGTACAATCGCTTGATAAAGCCAATGTATTGCTTGAAGGCGTAAATGAGAGCTTAGAAGTTAAAGTACAAAAACGTACGCTTGAGCTAGTGACATCAAATAAAAATTTACGCAGAGAAATCGACGAGCGTCGCCGTTTGCAGGACAAGCTGTCCTACTTGTCTAATTATGATTTTGTTACTCGGATGTTCAATCGCACATCAATGGAGCAAGAACTGCAAATTAAGCTTGAAGAAATGGCGTTTAATGATGAACACTGGTATTTGTTTTATATCGATCTTGACCAATTTAAAGTCATCAATGATACCTGTGGGCATATTGCTGGCGATGAGTTGCTCCGGCAAATTGCAGAGTTGCTTAGAGATTTCGATTTTAAAGACGCTGTGTGTGCACGTATGGGAGGCGATGAGTTTACACTTTTACTAAAATTTGATGACTTAGAAGCGGCAATAAGCAAATCACATTACATAAAAGATATCATTGAAGGTCACAAATTTGAATGGAACGATGAGATCTATCGGCACACGATAAGCATGGCTTTGATAGAGATTGACGAAAGCATTGATTCAGTTTCGCATTTGTTGAGTATTGCTGAGCGGACATGTTTTGAAAGCAAGCGCAAAGGTGGCGGCGAGATATCCATTTACAATCACACTCGTGAGTATATTGATAAAGCCCAGCAGCAAATGAAAGTGATACCTATTATTCATCAGGCGCTAGAGAATGACCAATTTACGCTTTACTATCAAAAAATCACCTCATTTACAGACAGTTCAAACAGTAAAATTGAGGTTTTACTGCGACTGAAAGATAGAAATGGTCGTGTTAAACCGCCGGGCCATTTTATTCCCATCGCAGAGCGCTTCCATTTAATAACTGAAATTGACAAATGGGTTATCAAAAACACCTTAAAAGTGATGCAAAATTTACCTACTAATATTGTCACGTCAATCAATTTGTCTGGCGAATTTATTGTCAAAAGCGGCGCCGCACAAATAATAGAGGCGCTTTTAGTAGAATACAGTATAGCGCCCTCGCGTTTGTGCTTTGAAATCACTGAAACCTCTGCGATTTCGAATTTAGAAGCTACTCAGCAGTTAATTACAGATATAGGTGGTTTGGGTTGTGAGTTTGCGCTTGATGATTTTGGAACGGGCACCTCTTCGTACGAGTATTTACGGCAATTATCGGTAAATTACGTAAAAATAGACGGTATGTTTATTAGAGATATCGAAAACGACGAAATAAATAGAAAGATGGTTGAATCGATTATTGGAATTGCCGAAGCTAAGAATGTAAAAGTAATTGCAGAGTGTATTGAAACCAAAGCTGCCTTAGATATATTAGCCGACATGAACCTTGACTATTATCAAGGCTATCACAACCATATTCCAGAACCACTTATCAATTTAATCGCTAATTAATCGTTGTCGAACTTTACTTTTTATTCATTTTTATCTTGCATACAGCAATAATTGGCCAAGGTTGCAAATATCACGAAAACACCCCCAAGCAACACAAACCCATTCTAAAAGGCTTGTGTAACGAGGGGGCGTGTATCGTTTTTATTGCTAGACCAACACTATTTGCGCACTGTTTTTCTCATTCCAATCAGCCCCACAACAAAAGCTAAAAATATAGAAATACTTGTCACAGGTTAACAAGCAAACAATTCACTTTATAACCCTACATCTGACGCATTTGGAGACACAATAAAGTCATCAAAGTACGCATGTGTTGTGTAACGAGGCCACCAGCTTGGGCCTGAGCCGCCGTGGAATGTATTGAGGTAAAATATATCTACTTTATTACCATTGGTCACAAACTTCAGATTGCTTCTGGATAATACTTTTTGATCATTAAACCAAATATCCAAAGAGCCATTAGCATTGTTCCCAGTGTTGATTCTTACTCGTTGAGTCATTTTGAACCATTGCCCTGTTGGGAAGTATAGATTTTCGCCATTTAATCTAAGCTGAATGTCTTCCCCATAATCACCAGGCTTGTTCATATGGTACAAATAAAGAACAGCTCTACCATTCTCTCTCCACATATAGCGCGAGCTAAAACCATTATTCCCTGTGCAGCTTGAACCACCGCTACATAAGCCTGTAGACGCCAAACCAGGTAACTTTCCTCCAGTTGAACCATTATACTGCCCATTAAAACCAAAGTTTGAATCAAATTTCATCCAATAGGATAAGTAGTATTCGTTTTTAGGTGGTAGACCGTATTGAGCACCGGGACCAATTTGTGCATTGTCAGGATATGTTACTTTTAAAGATTTAGACCCTGAATGTGCCTGTTGGTTAGATATATTGGTATACGCGGCCATATCGCCAGACGAATATAAAACATTCCAATCCAATTGTTGAGCAGATTGGGTGTAACTAATACCATTACTATGTTTTTCAAAACCAACGTCAATTGCATCAGAGCTTAGTGGGGGGGCTGATGGAGAGCTTCCCAGTCTCTGTAGTTCCCATATTTGCGAAGACCAACTAGTGTTTAAAGGAGCTCCTACAACAGTTTCCCAACTGATATTGGAACCGTGCATGTATTTTTTATTGCCATTGTTTGCCCATTTACAACGAAGGCGATACTTGCTACCAACCTTTTCAACAATCCAGCGTTGCGATGTCCATGAGGAATTTAGTGGAGCAACATTAATGTTATCCCAATTATCTCTATCGCAAGTTAGATAATTGTTACCCGGCCATTGACTGCTAATTCGATATTCGTTAGACGTACCAGCGACCTTAACAAAATTCCACTTTTGTGAGTTCCAGCCGTTGTTCAAAGGTGCAACCTTTGCAGCGGTCCAGTTGTTGTTTGTGCCAGTCAGGTAATTAGAGCCCCAAGTTGCTTTTACTCTATATTGTCCCTCACTAATTGTTGCATTGGCGTTACTGCTGATTAAAAGAAGCATTGCGCATGCAAACATGACTACCCGCGATATAATTGATTTATTATTTAGTGTATAAATTTGACTCATCTGTTTTACCTTTCATTATGGAAAAGAATTTTTCTCCAGCTTGCGTCGCTTTTATCTAAAACCGATAAAATATTACAGATAGACGGGTGTGCTGGGCGACTATAAATATAAAGCAAAATGCTCATAGTATTATCAGTTATATGACAACCTATAAGCTGAGGCTAACAGATGAAATGTTAAAATAATCCTATAAATTTTAACAATTTATTTACGATATATTCTTTTGAATCAACTTTTGATACTAAAGTTTATGCAATGATGTGCTGAGCTCGTAAGATGTTCTGTGCTAATACAGTAACGTAAATAAAATTCTAGTACTTAGACATGCACTAGCTTAATGGATTTAGTAGATGTAAAAACCTAAAAAGCATAATGTTATCCGTGGAAACGCAATTTCGTACAGGCATTATTATATATCTTAAAATAACGCTTTGAATTATCTCTAAAGAATCAGAATTTTCAATCCTATACCTTTGTTTATTAAAAACAAATTTTATATTAAGAGAATTTTATTCAAACAACTTTCCTTTATACTAAGGTCGACAAAGTGATTAAGCTTATTCTTTATAAATGTAATAAATGTCAGCATTTAGTTGCTCAATTGTAAATATTTTGTTGCAACAAGTTCTTGCAGAACTATACTTGTATTTCTATTTGAACTTGGATCTTTATATATGAATTTATTTTTATCGCTAAACAACTTCAAAAAAATCTCGATATTGTCCTTTACTTCTATCGGATCGCTCTTAGTTCTATTTGCTGGTTCTGCACTCGCCGCTACCGAAGCAGAAATTGACCTAAAAACTCAACGTTTTATTGGTAACGTATCTCAGTTAGACCGAGCTAAGTACTTTAATGTCCATATGATTAGCTCAGAAAACCAAGTGACCTTGGCCGAATTGAATTATTTGCGAAATGATCTAAATATTAATTTTGGACGAAGTTTTTGGAGTGCTTTTTCGGTACACAGCGGCAACGCACCCTACCCAAGTACTACATCAGCAATAAACAATGGTGCAAATAGTATTACCGCTACCAAAAATCATCCGAATTTCAGTCAATTTTCCAATAACTACATTGTGACTGACCACCCCAACAAAGTATTTGTGTTAAATGAAAATCCTGTGCTTGCAGCACGTTGGGCCGCCGACCATTTTGCACATTACTATGACGATATTACTCGACCTAAGTATTACGAACCTATGAACGAACCGTTTGTACACGCGGGTGATTTTGGAACTAATCAGGCAGTAATACGAGCACAAATGACGAATTATTTTGCCGAGATTGGCAAACGGTTTAAACAACAAGGCCTGTCGACTAAAATTATTGGCTATTCTAGTGCTTGGCCCTCAATGGAGAAATGGGACTTTGGTCATTTTGAACAACGAATGAAAATGTTCATGGACGTTGCTGGCCCGCATATTGATTCTATTTCGTTTCATCCTTACGACGGTGTGAATGTAACCGGCGCGAACAACGAACGCTCAGGTAGTAACTTAGAAGCTTTATTTGACCTTGTAGAAACGTACAGTCAATTCAAATTTAACACAGTTAAACCAATTACCATCTCGGAATATGGCGGTATTGAACAGGGTTATGGTGATCGCTACACCGATTTGCGCTCTGCGCAGTCAGTACGCTCTCAAAATAAAATGCTGATGCAACTATTAAACAAACAAGACCGCCTACTTAACTCTATACCTTTTAATACGGGTAAAGCCGCTTGGCATTATAATGCTGCTAACAATTGGAACCCCTATGGCGCAACCCTATTGAGACCTGACCCAAGCAGTATTGTGAATGGTAAACCTACCCGTTTTTTCTGGACCAAACGCTTAGATTTTTACAAATTATGGTCTGACGTTAAGGGTAAGCGTGTAAAGGTAAGTTCAAGTAACCCAGATATTCAAATTCATGCCTTTGTCAGTGGTAACAAAGCTTATGTTGCGATAAACAGTTTGGCTGACTATAACGAAACAGTAAATCTTAACTTTGTTGGTAGCCTAGGAAACGTTGTTTCCGTAAAGCGCAAACGACTTAGAATTTGGCAGAATCAAGAACCTAGCTATGAAGTGGGCAATGTAGCTGTTCCTAATAGCCACATGTTTATTCCAGGCGAAACTGTTGTTTGGGAATATACGCTTTCTAATCCAATTAGCTTTGATGCAACTTACACCACTTCCAGTCATTATGCACCAGAGCATCTGGTAGCTATTACAGCCAATAGTGCAAAAGTATTTAGCTTTAATGGTTTAACCATTGGTGACGGCCAGTCAGTTATTCGTATGGGTGTATCCCGTGCACATGGCAAGTCGCTTAATCCGAGTGTAAGCGTTAATGGAAGTGCAGTTTATGCTAAAACAAATTGGGCGGGCGGCAATCAAGCAACACGAGACGAATTTTATGGTGTCATCGAAATTCCTGTTAACAACAGCATACTTAAGGCCAACAATAGTGTGTCGATCACCTTTCCTGATGGCGGTGGTAAGATTGCTTCGGTGGTTTTAGCGTTAACAAATGATACCAGTGGAGTAAACACCGTTGGCGTAGATAGTTACGCATTTGCTAATACTGTTTCGACCCTCCCTAGCCAGACTACTTATGAGTTTGCAGTAGATTATTCTGCGACCGCTGGGCGTGACGTGATTGTTGAGATTTGGGAAGGAAACGCATGGAAAGGACAAGGTAAGCGTACCGTATCAGCCGGCAGCGGTGTTGCCACGGTAAGCGTCGATTTAGCAGCGCCGCCTGTTGTTGGCACAAATAATATTTCGCTTAAAGGCTCCATCAGACCTGTTGGAACAGGATGGCAACAGAATATAGATACGCAGCAAATCAACAACATTGTGATTGTAACAACACCAACGGCCATCGTACCACCCACTGGATACACTCAGTTGGTAAATAGTAGTAGCACAAAATGCCTTGATATAACCGCAGGCGGGCTTGCAAACGGTGTAAAAATACAACAGTGGCAGTGTTTTGCAAACAACTTTAATCAGCAGTTTTTAGTGCAAAGCCGAGGCAATGGCTTATGGAGCTTTAAAAACCGTACGAGCAGCAGTTGTATTGATAAAACAAACTCAAGCGCAGCAGGGGCGATTATTCATCAATGGACATGTAATACAAATAACGTGAACCAGTTGTTTTCATTAGAGCCAGCAAGTAATGGGTCGTTCTTAGTTAAAAGTCAGCATAGCAATTTGTGCTTGATGACCGTCAATGGCACCGCAGGTAATGCCAACGGTACTCAAATTACTCAGGCTGCATGTTCAGCTAACAATGCGGCGCAGAGGTTTACCTTTCAGTAATTGTTTATAGTGTTTGTAACCAAGCAATGTTGTGAAATTGTGGTAGATTCTGGTATTGTGCTCGACTTTAGTCCACGCGCTATCGAGCCATGTAACTCAAAACAGTAATAACGGTTACTTTTTGCGTAACAATATGATTGGCTACCCAGTTTTAGGGAAGCATAGTGCCATAACGCTATTAAGGTAAAAGCGTGAGCCAATCAGCTGTAGATCGCACGAAATCAGGCATGATATTCGCTATATGCGCCTATGTAATGTGGGGCTTAGCACCACTTTATTTTAAAGAATTGAGCTTTATACCAGCTGGCGAGGTATTGATGCATCGGGTGGCGTGGTCGGCACTTGTATTGGCACTTCTGATTGCTGGTTTAGGCTACATCGCTAAAGTAAAAGCCGCTATTAGTTCTCCTAAAGTGCTCTTAACTCTATTTGCCGCCGGTGCATTATTAGCAATAAATTGGCTGCTTTTTATCTGGGCAGTCAATAATGACTTTTTATTAGAAGCGAGTTTAGGCTACTACATCAACCCATTGTTTAACGTATTGTTTGGGCGGCTTTTGTTAGGTGAAAAACTGCGACGTTTGCAAAAGGTGGCGGTGGCTATCGTATTTTTAGGCGTGCTTATCACGCTCGTTAATTATGGTCGTTTACCTTGGATTGCGTTGGTATTAGCGGTGTCTTTTAGTACTTACGGATTGTTGCGAAAACAAGTTAATGTTGACTCGATGCCAGGCTTGTTTATTGAAACGCTGATGATGCTACCCGCGGTAGTCATATATTGGATTTGGTTTGCCGATGTCACAAACGATTTATCTAATGTTAGTACATATTATTTAGTATTATTATTAAGTGCGGGGATCATTACCACAGCCCCTTTATTATGTTTTACTGCCGCAGCACGGCGCTTAAAATACTCTACTTTAGGGTTTTTCCAATATATAGGCCCAAGCATTATGTTTTGCTTAGCCACGTTCTATTACCAAGAGCCATTAACGCAGGCCCGTTTACTCACCTTTTTATTTGTTTGGGCAGCGCTCGCATTATTTACCTTCGACTCGGTAAGAGCGTATAGAGAAACTAGGAAGGCTAAAAAGCTGGCATCTGCGCAACCAGTATAAAAAGCCATCTCTTAAGAAAGAGATGGCTTTAGAAATTAATACTGTTTCGTAGCGAAATTTACGCTACTTTATCTCTGTCTTAGCGAGAGAATAAACGGCGTTTTCTGCGCATACCAGAGCGAGAGTTGCTGCTTTCAGCTTGCACCCAATTTTCTCTGTTAACAACAGAATCATCGCCACGACGACTTTTCTCAGTCTGACGGAAGCTGCAAAAAGACTCATAGGCTTGCAAATCTAAAGATAAGTCTTGAATCACAAGCTCAATCATAATTGCGTCATCTAAATACCCTAAGCCGGGAATATTGTCAGGTACGAGGTCATGAGGCTCACTAAAGTAGGCAAGAGACGCCACAATATCGCTTTTTTCTTCGGCCGGTAATTGCCAATCAGGGTCGCGAAGGGCTTCAATCAGCATTTTTAATGATTCTAGTCTAGATTTCACAAAATCAGGGACGTTAGCATTTTCCATTTCGTCGCATAATGCATCAGCTTTACTGATAACACTCTCAACGGGTAAGTCTTTTGCCTTATTTACGGCAGTGTTCATTAGCTCTCTAAAGTGAGTTAAATCACTGTCGCTAAGTTCTAGGCTAATTTGGATAGACATTGCTAATTCCTTCTTTTAATTATTTTATGTTTAATATGATTGATGCATAGTTGATGCACACTGGGTGCAGGACTTTCCCTATACTATGGTGTATTTTACCTGTGTGATCAAATTTACCGTATGTTTATCAAAATTTTAAGTGTTTTATTCACTAATTCGTTACTTTGTGCGTATCTTGTTTTAGATAATTCGCCAATTAGCCTAAAATATAACCATAACAAAAATAAGCAAAGACTATGACTGAAAAATTTAAAGTACCGCATACCCTGATATTGCTGCTCTCTATGATGCTAGTAGCCTACATTGCAACATGGCTTGTGCCACAAGGTTTTTTTGAAACCGTGACGCTTGATAACGGCCGTGAAGCGGTTGTTGCTGGCACTTATGCGCAATCAGACACGCAAATTCGTTTAACGCCGATGGATTTTTTAGTGGCCATCCCTAGAGCGCTAGCGGCGGCTCAAGATGTTATTTTCTTTGTGTTTATTGTGGGTGGTGTACTGTCGATTGCGCGCGCCACTGGTACCATCGATGCCCTTATTGGCAGTTTGCTCGATAAGTTTGGCGAAAAACCACATTTATTAATTTTTATGGTGGTGTTTTGTTTTGCACTTGCCTCGGGTGCCATTGGTACCGCGGGTGAATATATTCCCTTTGTTTTGATTTTAGTTGGCTTGTGTAAAGCCATGCGTTTAGATGCTATGACGGCGGTAGGCATGGTAGTCGTGGGTTATGGGATTGGTTATGGCGTATCGGCATTTAGTCCTTTCACCGTGATGGTCGCCCAACAAGTGGCGGGCTTACCTTTATACTCTGGACTCGAATTACGACTCGCTATTTTTATCCCTTTTGTACTGATTGGTTTTCACCATGTGTGGCGTTACGCAAAAATGGTACAAAATGACCCCAGTAAATCGCTTACCGCTGGTTTACCATGCCCCTTAAACAATGCCGAAGCAACGGGTTATCCAGTGTTATCTGGTCGTCATAAGCTTATTTTATTTGGTTTGGTTGCCGCCATTGTCAGCGCTGTATGGGGAATTTCCCAGTATGGTTGGTATTTGTATCAGCTTGGCGCGGTGTTTATTTTATGGGGAATGTTTACCGCTATCGTGGGTCAATTAAGCGCCGACACAGCCGCAGAGCGTTTTATTGATGGTGTAAAAGACTTGGCCACCACTGCCATTTTAATTGGTATTGCACGTGGTATTGCGTTAATCATGGAAGATGGACAAATACTGCATACCCTTGTGCACGGTATGTCATTACCCTTATCGCATTTGGGCGCCGAAATTGCTGCGGTAGGTATGTTTATTATGCAGAGTTTCTTAAACCTATTTATTCCATCGGGCAGCGGTCAAGCTTATGTGACGATGCCTTTAATGGCACCTGTTGGCGATATTATTGGTGTTAATCGGCAAATTGCCGTGCTGGCGTATCAATTTGGTGATGGCTTTTCGAATATGATCATCCCTACCAATGCGGTGCTCATGGGCATAATTGGTATGGCGGGCGTGCCTTATCATTTGTGGTTTAAGTTTTGTTTCCCACTCATACTAAAACTAACCGCAGCGGCTTCTATTGTGCTGGTGCTGGCCGTTGTCTTTGATTATGGCGCTGATGTACAGCCGACCGTCGCTGGGTTAATTAATCTGAAATAGAAACTTGAGATAAACGGTATGAAAGCAAGTAACAAAGCGGTATTTAACTGGCAAGATCCACTCCTACTAGACTCAGTATTAAGTGAAGAAGAGCGCATTGTACAAGCAAGCGCTGCGCAGTATTGCCAAGAACAGCTTATGCCACGAGTGCTTCGAGCTAACCGGCATGAGCAATTTGACCGTGAAATAATGAATGAACTTGGCGAAATTGGACTTTTAGGGTCAACCTTACCCGAAAAATACGGTTGTGCAGGGGTTAATCATGTCGCCTACGGTTTAATCGCGCGTGAAGTTGAACGGGTAGACAGTGGTTATCGCAGTGCAATGAGTGTTCAATCGTCGCTGGTAATGCATCCAATCAATGAATTTGGCAGCGAAGAGCAACGCACTCAATATTTACCGAAGTTAGCCACTGGCGAATTAGTGGGCTGCTTTGGGCTAACAGAGCCTGACTCGGGCTCTGATCCAGCCAGCATGACAACGCGCGCAATACCAAACGATGATGGATATTTATTGACGGGCAATAAAATGTGGATCACCAATTCGCCCATTGCAGACATCTTTATTGTGTGGGCAAAACACGACGGCGATATCCGCGGGTTTATCCTCGAAAAGGGCATGAAAGGCTTAAGCGCACCAAAAATAGACGGTAAGTTTTCACTCCGAGCCTCTATTACGGGTGAAATTGTGATGGACAATGTCTTTGTGCCCGCGGCGAATATGTTACCCAATGTTAAAGGTTTAAAAGGCCCTTTTTCTTGTTTAAATAAAGCTCGGTACGGTATTTCGTGGGGTGTGCTTGGCGCTGCTGAATTTTGTTGGCACGCGGCGCGCCAATATACTTTAGATCGAAAACAGTTTGGTCGCCCACTGGCGGCAACCCAACTTATTCAGAAAAAACTAGCCGATATGCAAACCGAAATTACGATTGGTTTAATGGCATGCCTACAAGCCGGTCGAATGATGGATGAAGGTATGCTCGCGCCTGAAGCTATTTCGTTAATCAAACGTAACTCATGTGGCAAAGCACTCGACATTGCCCGCACTGCACGCGATATGCATGGCGGCAATGGAATTTCAGATGAATATCACGTTATAAGGCATGTGATGAATCTTGAAGCGGTTAATACTTATGAGGGCACTCACGATGTGCATGCTTTGATATTGGGTAGGGCGCAAACGGGGATTCAGGCCTTCTATTGAAACAACAGGCATTTGGGTCCCGTATGCTTGCACCTACTTACTTTATGCGCATTTTTTGTGCATAAAGTTTTTAGGTTATTTTACAAGGTATCAGCAAGCGTTTGCTGATACCTTATTACAAATACTATTTTTTGCGACGTAAACGTAATCCAATCATGCTAGCAACTAGTAGCATTAACACGCTTGGAGCAGACACTGGATTGTTAGGGTCGTTTTCAGAACGTCCGAATAAAAGGTCATCAAATCCCAAAATATCAAAACTCGCATCAAAAGTTACACTAGAGATTGATTCGCCAAAGTCGACAAAGCCCACAAATGCGCCACCGCCGTCAATTGCTGATGGCATATTAATAATTTGAGAAACCATTGATCCATCAACATATTCTATAAATTGTTGAGCTACTCTATCAGTTTGCAAGCCATTAACAAAAAAGCCAAAAGCATCAATGGGTTGAGTAAACGAAAATGTTACACTACCGCCCGAAAGTTCGACAAAATTACTACCACCAGCAGTTGTATTAAAGCCACACAAAGCGCCGCAGCTACCAACTGATACTATACTACCACCCGTAACGGTAAGATTTGCAGGTATGGATGTTTCAAAGCCAAATGAATCAATAGAGCCGGTAACAGCCAAAAAGTCGTTAAGTGCTGCCGACGAGTTGACCATTTCTGCTAAGCTAGACACGTTATCATCTGCGTCCAAAAACGTAATCGGCGCAGCAAAAACTGATGCACTTGATATTAACAGGGTGGCTGTTAATAAGGTATTTTTTAATTTTTTTAACATAGTTCCTTTTCCTTTTTACGAATTTCCGGATGCTTTACAACCGGATTAATTAGACTTAAGCAATAAATGAACCAAAGAAATAACTTTATTTTATTCAGTAACTTGTAAATACTTATTCTAATCTATTCTATAATTTGTAAAAAATATGGACAGTTTACCTAGCACATAGAAGTCGCTGCTATTTAAGTCAATACCTAGTCATGCCCGCTCATGAAGCCCGTCGAAATTATCAACTTGCTATGATATTCTGAACTTTGCATAAGGCGATGCGAAAACGTCCGCGTCGCCCATCGATACTTTTCCATATGGATATCCTATGGCCACGAAAGTCTTTTGCGGGATGCTGATAGTCTATGTTCTTTCTACTGGGGCGCTATGGGCAAAAAACTCGATTGAAAAACCTCTACTAGTGGATGGCATTATTGCTGAAAACGGCAGTGAGGCACAGCTGAGCTGGCCGTCTGCTCGTCGTTTACGCGAAGGCTCTGTGACCGTTAAGAGGCGACTTTATGGAGAGATGGGCGGGGCGAGTTGGCAGACAATATCGCCATCCTTAGGGCCTGTAACGAGTTTCACCGACGATAACATCAAAACAGGTGTTGCCTATGAATATCAAGTGCTACGCAGTACCAGCGACATTGTCGATGTCGGCTATTGGTTGACTGGAGTAGAAATACCTGCCCAAGAAAATCGAGGGACAATACATTTGGTGGTCGACCAAACCATCGCAGAAGCAATTAAACCGCGGCTAGTCAGATTTGCACGTGATCTAAAAGCAGAAGGCTGGGAGGTTAATCAGTTGCTAGCACCACGCGGCGAGGCAAAACCTTCTGCTGATAATCTGAACAAAGCTGGCAAAATCAAGTCTTGGCTACAGCAACAATACAAAGACAACGCTTCTGGTACACACAGTATTGTGTTAATTGGACATATTCCTATTTTAACCAGCGGTCGCATGAACCCAGACGGACACCAGCCTGTCGCTCACGCTACCGATCTCTTCTATGCTGATATGGA
>CAYURD010000053.1:10159-25565 GCA_964446865.1 uncultured Glaciecola sp. | reverse complement strand
TTGGACAACACGTAATTTTCTAAATTAACAACAAGATTAAGCTAAGCCGTACATAAAAAACGCGTCACAATCTAATATTGTAACGCGTTGTTATTCAGTTACGCAATTTTATTAATCGCTAACTCAATTACTCCCCTAACCTTTTCATCACATAAGTACCAGGCGCATCCATTATAGGCGGATGCGATTTAGCACTACCAGGCTGATAAGTTTTTGTTTTCTTGCCCGATGTGGCTTTCATCCACTTATGCCAATCTGGCCACCACGAACCTTTATGCTCTGATGCACCTTCAAACCATTGTTCGGGCGTATCGGGTAATTCGTCATTTAACCAATGAGGATACTTTCCGCCATTTGTTGGATTAATTACGCCAGCTAAATGTCCTGAACCAGCTAAAACAAAGCGATTAGCGCCTTTAGTAAGTTTGGTACCTTTATAAGCACCTTTCCAAAGTACGATATGATCAGCAACTGTTGATAAAAAGTACGTAGGTACATCAATGTTGCCTAAGTCAATTGGCACACCATCTACGCTAAAACCACCAGGCGTTTTTAATTTATCTTCCCAGTAAGTAGTATGTAAATATTGTTTAATACACTCACTAGGAATATTAGTTGAATCACTATTCCAATACAAAATATCAAAGGGCGCGGGATCTTTGCCTTTCAGGTAATTGTCGATAAAAAACGACCAGAACAAGCTATTCTCTCGTAAAAGGCTAAAACTCATGCCTATTATGCGACCGTCAAATACACCTTTTATTTCTGCATTTTGTTCAATAAATGGCAGCATATCTTCTGAGAAATAGTTAGCCACCTCACCTGGTTCACTAAAATCTAGCAAGGTTGTTAACAAGGTTAACGATGCAACCGACTCATCCCCTATTCCTCGTAAATACGCCACTAACATGGCTGATAAGGTTCCGCCAACACAAAAGCCCGTCAAATTCACTTTGTCTTGCTGTGTTATTTCTTTAATTTGTTCAATCGCTGCCAGAGGTCCTTTTCGCATATAATCGGTGAAGTCATTATCCGACAGCTCTGCATCTGGGTTAATCCACGAAATCATAAATACGGTGTAGCCACTATCAAGTAAGCCTTTTACCATTGATTTCTTTTGGTCTAAGTCAAGTACGTAGTATTTGTTAATAAATGGCGGCGTTATAAGAACAGGTACTTCGTGTTGCTTTTTGTGTGTGGGTGCGTAATGAATAAGCTGTATCAGATCATTTTGATAGACGATTTTACCCGGCGTATTGGCTAAGTTAACACCTAAAGTAAATGCATCGCTGTCAGTTTGACGCATTTTAAAGGCTTCAAGGGGACTGTCTTCTAGGTCTTCTAAAAAGTTCTGCATACCTTTAATTAAGTTCTGCCCTTTGCTTTTCAATACCTCTTCGCATACTTCAGGGTTGGTTAATACGAAATTAGTGGGTGATAGTGAGTTAACATACTGGCGGGTAAAAAACTTAGCCTGTTGGGCTGCTTTTTCGTCTGTAAACTCTATTGCATCTACCATGCTGCTTAACATGTTGGCGTTAATTAAATAGGACTCTTTGATATAATTGTAAACTGGGTTTTCGTCCCATTGCTCGTGTGAAAAGCGTCTGTCTTTTGATTTTTTTTGTGTTTTTTCGCCCTGCTCTTCGCTTACTAACTCTTGAGCCATCATTGCTTTAGAGGCTTGTTGCCAAAGCTCACTTTGTTGCTGCATAAACTGCATCTGATTTTCGATGAGCTTGCTTGAATCAATTTTTACATCACCATTTAACAAGCCCGACAGTTTATTTGGCGTAAACATGTTTGAAAGATCATTAGGAGAAGCAATGTCTTTGGAACTTCTAGACATGATTTCTTGCGCCATCGCGTTAAAGACCGTCGCATATTTATCTATATATGCTAATACTTCGTTTTCATCAGTACCCATTATTGTTCCCTTAACGATTTTGCCATGTATTTTGCTATGTATTTAGCCATGCATTTTGATATTAGTTATTTGCCATGGATTGGCGTATTTGTATGTTCGTGATTGTACGCTTTTTAAGGCCTAACTAACTTGCTTATAGATTATGCCTGTACTAGCCAAAAGTCTATAGTTTGCGACTATGGT
This sequence comes from uncultured Glaciecola sp., assembly GCA_964446865.1. Lineage (GTDB taxonomy): Bacteria > Pseudomonadota > Gammaproteobacteria > Enterobacterales > Alteromonadaceae > Glaciecola. Next base: position 23,455 of record CAYURD010000053.1, on the reverse strand, counting down.
ATCAAGCTTTAGCGACTCAATGCCCAATAAAAGCTAGCCAAACTTAATTAAAGATTTATGAACATTGGGGCCTGTTGCTCACTTATATTTGCGTCAATCATTTGTTTCTAGGCATAATGGCGTCACAAAAAGTAACGCGCAGATTATCCAAGGTAATCTGTTCACTAATTGCAAAAACTAAGGGTAAATCATGAGTAAATCAGTTGTTATCGTTGCCGCAAAACGAACACCTATGGGCGGATTTATGGGCGCATTATCGAGCGTTCCTTCTCCAGAACTTGGTGCACAAGCAATAAAAGCCGCAACTGTCGACATTAGTGCAGATACCATTGATGAAGTCATCATGGGCTGCGTATTGCCGGCAGGTTTAGGCCAAGCGCCAGCTCGACAAGCGATGTTAAAAGCAGGATTGCCTTTGTCTGCAGGCGCGACAACCATCAACAAAGTATGTGGTTCTGGTATGAAAGCGATTATGCTGGCCAATGATTTAATCAAAGCTGGCAGCGCCGAAGTGACGGTAGCAGGAGGCTTAGAAAGTATGTCAAATGCCCCCTATCTACTCAGTAAAGCGCGCGCAGGTTACAGAATGGGTCATGGACAAACCTTTGACCACATGATGCTCGATGGCTTAGAAAATGCTTACGATGGAAAGGCAATGGGCTGTTTTGCCCAAGACACAGCCGATAGCGAAAACATCACAAGAGAGCAAATGGATGATTTTGCAGTTAGCTCACTGACTAAAGCGCAAACGGCCATCAACGAAGGTTTATTTTCAGCAGAAATCACGCCCGTATCATTCTCAACACGTAAAGGCGAAGTCGTCGTTGATACCGATGAAGGGCCTGGTAATGCTCGAATCGACAAAATACCTAGCCTTCGCCCTGCGTTTAAAAAAGACGGGACTGTCACCGCGGCTAATTCAAGCTCTATTTCTGATGGTGCGGCTGCGCTCTTAGTCATGTCTGAAGAAAAAGCTAACGAATTAGGCTTAACGCCGCTTGCCAGAATTGTCGCTCATGCCACACATGCCATGAAACCTGAAGATTTTACTGTTGCGCCAGTCGGTGCAATTGAGAAGGTGTTAAGCAAAGCACAATGGTCAAAAGATGACGTGGATTTATATGAAATTAACGAAGCCTTTGCCATGGTGACCATGCTAGCCATCAATAAACTGGGTTTAGATACCGACAAAGTAAACGTTAATGGCGGTGCATGCGCTCTGGGCCATCCAATTGGCGCATCGGGCGCTCGCATAGTTGTCACGCTGTTACATGCCCTTAAGCATCACGGTAAAAAGAAAGGATTAGCAGCGCTATGTATTGGTGGCGGTGAAGCGACAGCCCTCGCCGTTGAAGCCTTGTAAGTCACTACATCTATTTAAATGCCCGTGCCGTTGATTTGGCATGGGCACTTAGTGTTGTGCTTATAGTTATTGTGCGTCTATGCAACAAAACAAGTTTGAAAAAGCGCCTTCAGTGTCGACGCTCTTAGGCCAATATTTACTTGTTCTTTACCAATGAACTCAACTGTTGCTGCAGTGCAGAGATCGCGTCTTCGACTTCTTCAGTTTTGCTCATACTCTTGTTGAAAAGCTCTGCCTTTGAAGCAACAATGTTTGCTAACAGTTCTTCTTGCTGTTCCAATAAACCAAGTTTGAAAAAAGCCTGTTCAAATTCGTTATTCATTTCATCAAATAAATCAATCAGTTTTGCTTTGTTATTTGTATACTGAATAGACAGCATATCCATTGTACCGGCGATATCCGAAATTTGTTCTTTGGTGTTTTTATCTAACACCTCACCAGCATTTAGAGTGCTTGATGCAGCGCCTTCATTAGAAAGCAGCTTTTGATTTAAGGCGTCGGTGTCTTCTAGGATCATCATTAAATTATCGCGTAAGTCACCTTGTAAATTAGCATCATCAACTGGCATGTTTTTAACAATAACCGAAATACTTTCAAAATTGATAATGTAACGAGTACCCCGTTCTAAAAAACGGCCTGACATAGTGCTCGCCCGTTTAAGGAGGTCTTCTTCTAGCGGCGTCAACGCGCCGGCAGACGCTCGGTTTATCACCCGGTTGGGCGTTCGCAGCTGTGCACATGCATCCATATTGAGTCCATCAAAGACATCAAATAATGCGCTAAGCAAACCTTCATGTGTTTTAATTTTTAAGCCACTTCGTAAAAAACCTAAGACCGTGCCTAAGTGTCCTGCGCTGGCAATGACCGACATTACCATTTCAGACGTGTTTTTGTTTTCATCTTCTAGCTTTTGTAAGGTTTCGCGCTCATTAACAATTACGTCGACTTTGCGATCAACTATTTTTGTATCTATCGGCTTAGTAATATAATCAATAGCGCCAGCATTAAAACCTTTTAAAATTTCTTCGGTCGTGTCGTTGGCTGAAACAAACATAATTGGCAAATTTGGCACAATTTTATGAATCTCTTCACAGGTTTCAAACCCGTCTTTTTCAGGCATATTAACATCAAGTAATACAAGCTCAATTTCACGGTCGGCTTGCACCATATTAATCGCTTGTTCACCTGAAGTCGCGACGACAATTGCATAACTATGCTTAAGTACTTCAAGCATAATGCGCAATTCATTGGGTGAATCATCTACCAGTAAAATACGGTGTTTATTCATGTTTTATTCCATCATTGAGCGAGCTTTAGACAATGCATCTGATACTTTATCTATTTCAAAGGCTTGCATTGCCTCGTGGGCATCGTTTAATAAAGATTGTAAATCGTTATCTAGTTCATATTGTGCAAGTGTTTTTAAGGCGTCTTCTGCGGCAAAAACATCTTGATTTAAGCTATCTTGAACTAGTGTAATTTGTGCAACAATATCACGCTGGTCCACTTGTATTTTGACCTTTGTGCTATCGTTTTCGTTTGGTAAGGGAACTTTGGTAAATTCAGCGTCGATCTTATTTAGCAAGCTTTGAATATTGTCTATCAGATCGCTTGGCGGCCACTGTGTCTTTTCAGCTAAAATTTGCTCTGCTTGATTCGCTAATGCAGATAACTCTGTCATGCCTAAATTACCACCGCTACCTTTTATCTTATGCAACAGTGTTTTTGCCGTGTTTTTGTCATCATTATTTACGGCTTCATCAAATAGTTGTGCGAAGTCAGAGAATTCTTCTAAGAACCGAGTGATCAGCGCATGCAGCATAGGCCAGTCGCCACCCAGTCTTTGGAGACTTGACTCGATGTCGATATGAACAAGCTTTATATCGAGTACTTCAGATTCATTTTCAATTTCTTGAATATTTGTGGTGAGTTGATCTTGTAATATATTTAGCAATAACTCTCTTTCCAGAGGCTTTGATACATGGGCTTGCATACCAACTTCAAAACACTCTTTGACATGTTCTGGGCTGCTGTGTGCAGTCATGGCTATAATAGGAATTGAAGCATCAATGATATCGTGTTGCCGTATGTGTTTTGTCGCTTCAATGCCGCCCATAATAGGCATTTGCAAATCCATTAAAATTGCATCAAAAGCGTTTTTCTTAACCGTATCGATGGCTTCTTGTCCATTTTCAGCAATAGTAACCGCAAAACCCCAACTTTCGAGCAATTTTTGCGCGACCATTTGGTTAACCTTATGATCTTCAACAAGCAACAGATGATATTGATTGTGTTCACTTGAAAAGTCAGCTTTAACTGACGTCTCTTTCTTATCTATTTGCGCACTGGACATCTTTATATCAACGCAGAAACGAGTACCTACACCCAATTCGCTTTCAACGCTAATTTGACCATCCATCATGTCAACTAAACGTTTGGTGATGTTCATCCCTAAGCCTGTACCGCCAAATTCTCTGGTGATACTCGTATCGGCTTGCTCAAAAGCGGCGAATACCGCTTTCAAATTTTCTTGGCTAATCCCTATTCCGGTGTCTGTCGCGGTAATTCGATAAGACTCGGCGGCGGTTTTTTGCATGCTTAAATTTACCTCTCCCTCATGCGTAAACTTAATCGCATTAGAGAGTAAGTTGGTAATAATTTGTGTCAATCTGAGCTTATCGGTAATTAAGGCTTGGTCAACGTCTGCATCGATATGTAGTTGCAGCTCAATGCCTTTTTGCTGTGCTTGCAACGAGAAAGGCGCAATAATATTTTGTAAATAAGGTCGTATTTCGACCGGTGATAATTCAATACTAATTTTATCGGCTTCAATCTTAGTAAAATCTAAAATATCATTTATGACCTCAAGCAAATGTTTACCTGAAGACTCGGCAACGTTTAACAGCTCTTTTTGTTCTTGGTTAAGCGATTCGTTTTGAAGTAGGCCAATTACGCCTAGTACACCGTTCATAGGTGTGCGAAGCTCGTGACTCATATTGGCAATAAAATCTGTTTTTATTTTAAGTGCAGCCAGTGCTTCGTCTCGCGCTTTTTGCATTTGAGCTGTTCGTTGTGCCACTAGTTTTTCTAAACTTTCACTTAGCGAAAATAATTCAAGGTTCTTCTCATACAACTCGGCACTTTTAGATTCTAGCAAGTGTTCAGCCTCTTGACGTGCTGTTTTCTCTCTCGCTAGTCTTCTTTCGTACTTTGCAATATCAGACATATCTATTCTCTCAATTTGCCTTAACCGCACGGGTACTTGCTTCGTCAATTAGACTAAAGCTACAGCAGAATTCATTATCCTCTTGCCACACCTTTTTCTCGATTGTCATTGACTCGCTGTAGTATTCAAGACTGCCTTTTATTAGACCTTCTGCCAATCGATGTAGGTTACGCTCGCTTCTATAATGCAGCATAAAAGGGCTGGTTGGCGTTGCGTCTTCATACCTAAAATTAGGCAACTCTGCGTCTGGATAGAGTTTTAAAACTTCCACATGAATGTGTCTGTCTATTTCACGAAAAAGCGCAATCGCTGAGCCTGCTTCTAAGAAAAAACTGACAAATTTTTCGGTAAACACTGAGGCTAAATGCCTACCAAATGCTTCTAATAAGTCTTCAACGGGTATATCTGTTTGTTTAGATAGCTCAACGACCATGTCTTCAAGCTCTTGATAATCGTATGATCCAACAGCGGTATAAGCGCCATTTGAGGAAGGGTTAGTGTTATCGATAAGTGTATCGACCATATCGTCATCAAAGAGTTTGACGACCAATTCAAAAAATTCTGTAAATACAAGACCTTTCATTCACGCCTCTTTTTAAAATGAGGATCACTTTGCAATCGCGCACGCTTGACCCATAAACGGATATCGGCTGATAGCATCATTTTTTGAGAATAATTTATAGTGGACGTTGTCGGTCGCTTTATGTCTTCGTTTTCATGCTTTACGAGTAGGTTTACGTCAAAGCCGAAATTAATTCGTGCACTGTTTTTACCGGGATTATTTGTGCACCAAGCCCTTCCATAGATTTATGGTAATTACGGTGCGGAATATAAATGGACGAAAATCCATGCTGGGCAGCTTCTTTGACTCGTGGTACGCCACTGTCGATAGGCCTCACGTCTCCATTTAGGCTTAGTTCCCCCATAATGCAAGAACTACGAGGGATGACAAACTCATTTAGACTGCTTAGCAATGCCGCTACAAGTGCCAAGTCGATGCATGTTTCTGACTCGTCTATTTTTAACCCGCCCACAATATTAAAAAAGGTATCGTGGAAAATTTTGGTTTTAGTGTGCTTACGCAGTATGCCGGTCAGCATCTTTATGCGATTCATATTTAGACCAACACAAACACGCTGCGGATATTCTGCCTCGTTTTCTGTCGTTAAACACTGTATCTCAAGCAAAATATTACGATTGCCTTTACGAATACAGGTAATAGTAGAGCCAGGTGAATTTGTACTCGACCCTGACAAAAAAATCTCACTGGGATTATCAACACTCACCATGCCGCGCTCACACATTCTGAAAATGCCAACAGTATCAACATCCCCAAAACGGTTTTTATTGGCTCTAAGCGTTCTAATTTGGCCGTCGTTAGTGTCTATATGCAGTAAAGCATCAACAATATGTACTAAGGTTTGTGGACCAGCGATTTCATTATTCTTGTTAACGTGCGCAATAATAAACATGGTCACATCGTTTTGTTTACAATACTGCGTTAATGCCTGCGCTGCGCTTTTTACTTGAGACGGTGAGCCTGGGCTTCCGTTGGCAACCTCAGTCACGACCGCTTGAATAGAGTCAATCACCGCAAATTTGATTTGGTGTGTTTCGAGCTCTTCAATGATATTTTCAACGCTTGTTTCAGACAACAACAAGAGCTGGTCTTCGTTATAGTCTAACTTCAATCTACTGACTCGATTTTTAAACTGCGAAAGTGACTCTTCAGCTGTGCAGTATAAAGACGCCATCGAATTTGACATTTTAGCGACTAAATCAGATAACAAGGTCGTTTTTCCAGCGCCAGGATCGCCTGAAATAATATTAACAGAACCGGTCGTTACGCCGCCGCTTAAGACTCTATCTAATTCACCAATGCCGGTGAGCGATTTTTTAGCTTCGCTCGCTTTCACGTCATTAATTTTTTTAGCACCTTGTGACGTGGCGCCCGCGTAGCCTAAGCTAGCACTACCAGATGCGCTGCTTCGCGATGCGCCTTTGCCAGCCTCGCTAATACGCATCTCTTTCATGGTGTTCCAGCTACCGCATATGCATTGACCCTGCCATCTAAGCGCACTGTGACCGCAATCGGTGCACACAAATTGTGTTTTTGAGGCCTTCGCCATTTTGTTACCTTTTTGCTAGTCTACTGAGTCATGTATTATTTAGTTGTGAGCGTTTACTTGACTAAATCGCTGTCTGTTTTCACTAATTTTGACTATTTTTAGCTCAGTGTGTGTATTAAAAATATAAAGATATTCAAGGAAATATCTCGTTTTTCCGATAAGTACTGATATGGACCCTAATATACTCATCCAAAACCAAAGGTTGCAGTCTAACGAACCCGATTTATCGCCCTACAAAGCGATGATAGAAGGCTTAGCCCCACTGGTAAACAAAGCAAATTTTAATGCCGAATATGAACGGCAGACTAAGTCGATCTCACGCGACCTCAGATTTTTGGTCAAAATGGAGATTAAACGCTTAGCAAAACCGTGTATTCGCTCTATAGATTTACGCGCTATCGTTAAAGACGAATGTCGATTGTACCAATATCATGGCATTGATCACTACTTAAATGTAAATGGAATTTTAAGCTTTGAAAAGCTGTACAAACGATATGGTGAATATACCTTTGGTGTTTACGAAGGTGTTATGGAAGAGGCAAATAAAGAAAAAGAACGTTATCTCAATAGACAAAACAATCCTGAAAAACGTATTGAATTGTCTTTACCCGAACAAAATCACATCATTCCATGCCAAGAGCTACTTAACTATCCGACTCGTAAGCAAGAAAGGCTAAACTATGTCACTGCGGTCGAATTGTTTTTCGAAGACAAAAGCTCAGTGCACGCTAGCTCGTTAGATATTTCGGTAAATGGCCTTAGGATCAAGCTTAAAAATCCCGACATGCTGCACAGAATAAAAGCCTTTGAGCCTATACAAGTGGTGTTTAGGGGCGTTGATAAACAATATGGCCTATCAAGAGAATCGATAGAATATCAAGTATTAAATATTAGCGGCGCAAGCGGCAAAGCCAATATTCATTTGTATCGAGACGGCCTCAAAAATGAAGCCTTTGACATGTTTGTGAATGATCTTATTCGCTTAAACAAACATCGCTATAAAGTAAATCTTGATAATGTTGAGATGGCACTTGCGAGTAAAATATACGAACAAAGCTTTGCCAACAACACCCCAACTTTACCCGTTTTTGTGAGTCGTAATAAACAAGAAAGCTATCATGCGCGCTATGCCAGTATGAATGCTAACAACAAAGCGATACTCGATTATTGGTTGGATGAAAATGCCAATCAAATGATTGGATTTATGCTTAATCAGTCTCGCATTCAAACGCTGCTTAACGATAATACCGATTATCCGCAAATGACCATTTACTGCTTTAACCATGTAAAAGATGAGAAAATCTATTTTTACTCGGCGACGCAAGAAGAATTAGCCAATGAACCAGAACTTGAATCGACATTTTTAGCCTATGCTGCGCGTAAAGTCAGTTGGCGCGTATTTCAAGTGACGTGTACCGATATTTCTCCTAAGGATGCTTATTCACCTTGTTCTATTCCCGATGGCATCAATAAAAAGATAGATAGCCTAAACCGTGCATTGAGCCCACGCTTAAGAGCTAACTTAGACAGTATATTTGGCATGATCAGCATTACCGATATTACCTGCCAGTCTGGGCAAAAAGTGTATCAGAATAGACAGCTACATCGTGACCGCATTCGTTTACTCAAGGCCTTTGGGCATGCGCGCAATAAACCACCTAGAGCAGTCGAAGCATTTCGTCATAAACAGCAAGAATTACGCAGGCAAACTCGCTATATACTGCGCACACCAATACGACTTAAAACGCCGAGTCAAAACATAAGAGGTGTGACTGAAGATGTGTCTATTAGCGGTTTAAAAATAGAGCTCGACGAAGCCTTTACACAAAGGCTGTACAGCAAAGTCGAAATTAGCTTTAATCGTTTGCAAGACATTACCGATAATTTTGAGTTACAGAACTTACATTACCGAGTGGTTCACATCAACGCCGACAAACAGGCGATACACTTACAAGCGGTGGCTGAAGAAGAAACCAGCGTTGCAGAGCGCTTTTTCAGCCAGCTCATTACCAACAATGTTGATAGGCTAAAAACAGTATTACAAGAAGAGCCCGTCACCGGCTTAAGTATGAGCTTGCGCAATTTAAACTCAAAATACAGCCCACAATTTTGTGCCTATATTGAAAAGAAATCGCAAGGCTATACACCTGCGATGGCGACCGTCAGCCAAGTGCGTGCCAAGTGGATGGAGTTTTTACATCACGATAAAAGCTTAGCCTTGGTTAATTTGTCGTGGCTGTATCAAGACATAAGAGAAGACAATGCCTTTATCAACCAGTCTTTAAAAATGCTTAAAATAGACCCCCAAGCCATTGTTAGTGAAATTTACGTTGCCACGCCACCACTAAATATAGGCGATAAACATTCAAACTCAGGCATCGCACGCGCTATGTGGAGTAATCAATTTAAGAATCAGCGCGAACGTCAACGATTTATCAAACAAGCCCAAACAAATGGCGACTTTTTAGCCTTCAGTGTGACCTTAAACAAAGCCCTTAAACCTGACGTTGAAAAGATTGAGCAAGAATTATTGTATTTAAGCCAACATGCCGTGCACAAAGCCACGTATTTTGAAGAACGCATGTGGGATATTGCTGGGGCGATATTCTTGACGGATATTACGCCTGAAGTGTTGTATCGGTATCGTGTTAATAATTAGTTAGCTAATTCTGACTGTTCACTAAGATAAACAATACAACAAACCTTCAAAGCCACAAAAATGTATATTCGCATCGGCAGCTGCTTGTACTTTTGGTTTTGCCTTGTAAGCAACGCCAAGTTCGGCAGCGCCCATCATCAACAAATCATTAGCGCCGTCACCTATGGCGATGGATTGTGAGGGCTTTAATTGATGTAGGGTCAACATTCTCTGTAGTATGTCTCGCTTCATTTCGCCGTTGATAATTGTACCTTCAACGGTGCCCGTTAGCGCGTTATCCTTAATGCCTAGCGTGTTGCTTAGGGCTTCATTTAGCTCAAAAGTATCTTTTAAGTAATTAGCAAAATACGTAAAGCCGCCCGAAGCGATGCACGTTATCCAGCCGTGTTCTTGCAAGGTTGCAATGGTTTTTGCAAAGCCAGGATTGATAGGAAGTCTTGATTTTAATGCATTGAGCTGGTCAAGGCTTATGCCTGTTAAACACGATACGCGAGCTTCAAGGCTTTGATTAAAATCTAATTCGCCTTGCATGGCGCGTTCGGTTAAAGCCGATACTTTTTCGCCAACACCGGCAATGCCTGCGATTTCGTCGATGCATTCCATGTCGATGATGGTGGAATCCATGTCCATAACTAGTAAACCGGGCTCATTCAGAGAAACTTTGCTAGGCAAAAAGCAATCAAAATAAAAGCGCTTAGCGATTTTATTGATATTTTCGACGCTAAGTAAGCTTTTGATATTGTCATGCCATACGCTTAACAGTAGCGCTTGGCTACCAAAGGTAAGATGCAATGAATGCCTGCTGACAGATGCTCGTGAAAAGCCAGAAAACTCACTTTCAAGCAGTGTTTGAAGAGTATTAACAGAAATTGCTTGCCCGACAATCACCACAGTGCCTTTGGACAATTCACTTTCTTCAAAGTTGGCGTTGTCTGCGTTGTCTGCGTTGTCTGCGTTGTCTGCGTTATCTGCCTTTTCCCACAAAAAGCGATTATCTACTGTTAATGCGGCCGAACTGTTAAGTCGCCCATTAAGATAATTGACAGAAAAAAGAGAGCTAGAGTCGTTATTAAGATGTGAAGAGTTGGTCACGCTTATTCCTTTATGAGTTCGCCAATGTAATGTTAACAAGAGCATGCAAATAAGAGCATACGCTTAAGAACATGCAAGAAAAAGCATGCGACAAAGAGCAAGGAAACATCATACTGATTAATAAGCACAGATCAACGCGCAAATGAAAAATTTAGCAATGACTTAGCGTGCTAAATATCTACTTTGTTATGTATAACGGGTATGTTATCGCTAGCTAGTAATTGACTGCTAGCTATTGACTACTAAGGACTTCGCGCATCCTTTCTTGTACAACGCTTACCAATAAATCTGGCTGAAACTTTGAGATAAAGCGGTTGCAACCCACTTTTTCGACCATTGCTTCATTAAAACTGCCGCTTAGCGAGGTATTAAGCGCCACAAACAAGTCAGACATTCTAGGGTCGTCTCTTACTTCAGCAGTTAGCCTGTATCCGTCCATTTCTGGCATTTCGGCATCGGTAAACATCATCAGTATTTCATCGGTGACTACTTTGCCTTCATCAGCCCAAGAGCGCAGTTTTTTGAGCGCATTAAGGCCGTTGTTCTCTTCAATGATTTCAATGCCTAATTGGCTAAGCGTTTCTCTGATTTGCCACCGCGCGGTTGACGAATCATCAACAATTAATACCTTTTTACCCACTAATTCTTCTTTGATTTCTGAATCAAGTACGTCTGGCGAGATTGTCGTGTCGTATTCGATAATTTCAGACAGTACTTTTTCGACATCAATAATTTCAACAAGCTCTGTCACATTGTCTGATTCGACCCGCGTAATCGCCGTTAAATAATGATTTTTGCCAACAGTGCTTGGCGGCGGCTGGATACTGCTCCACGACGTATTAACAATATTCATTATTTTGCCAATAAGAAAGCCTTGCACACTACGATTGTATTCAGTAATGATAACGTTTTCTGCTTGGTAGTCATGATTATTGCCCGACAAATGAATTGAATCTCGCAAGTCGATAACGGGAATAGACTTGCCTCGATAATTTGTCACGCCTTTTAAATGGCTATGCGAACCAGGCATCTGATTTAACTTAGGCACAGTAATGACTTCTCGCACTTTAAACACATTAAGCGCAAAGGTATGCCGCGAGCCTAATTTGAAAAGTAGAAGCTCTAAACGGTTTTCGCCCACAAGTTGTGTGCGCTGGTCAATTGATGACATTAGCTTTGACATGCTGAAGTCTCATAAACACAATTAAAAATGATAATGATATATCGACCGTTTAGCACAATTCGGGAGTCAAACTTGACTAAATATCTATATTATATCAATTTGAGTGCTTACTTGGCGCTTTACGTCTCAGTTAACTTGGTCGTTTACTTGGCAGTTTACTTGGCAAATCATGCATTTTCATCTAAGGTCGATACCAGTAATAGTTTTCGTACAGATGAGTATCGCTTTGGACAATCACGGCAACACGTCAATATTTAAACGAATTTCAAGTTTGATACTTGTCATCATGTGTATTTTTATTGCCGTTAATCTTTACTTTATGCATAACAAAAATGCGTCTCAATGGTACGATATTGAAGCTGAACAACTGGGTCGCAGTTTAACTTCACAAGCTGCACGCTTAGTCGCCTCACCCTTGTCGCAACAAGACGAAGAGTTACTCAAACATTACGTCAATGTGGTCAATCAAGGTATGTTCGTAAAAGGCGCCGTGCTCTTTGATGTGTCGGGTGCCCGCTTTGATGACTCTGAAGAAAAACTATCCATGGTCAATTTGGTTCGCCAAACCGACGTTGAGCCATTGGTATTTGTTGAAGATATTATTGTTGACGAACAAATCATTGGCTACATTAAGCTGATTCTAGATAAACAGGCCATCACCCAACACCATCGCAATTTTAATCAGAATCAGTTTTCACAAAGTATTCTAATGATTGTGTTAACGATAGTCGCGGCGGCATTAGCGACTAGAATTTTTTATAAAGTTCGCGATAAATATCGACTCCACGAAGACGACGACACCTTAATTTAAGTTTATAAAAACAGCGAGTGATAGTTTTTATCAGTGATACTAATGACTGTCTCCACGTCGATATTTTTAAGCATTGCCAGCGATAGAGCGACTAATGGTAACTGCGTAGGGGAATTGTCTTGACCTTGATACCCGAAAAGCGGCATGTCAGGCGCATCGGTTTCAAGCAGTAAGTGTGATAAAGGCAATTTCGCAATCGTTTCTCTTGTTTTTTTTGCGCGTTCATAAGTAATTGTCCCGCCCACGCCTAAATAAAAACCCATATCGATGTATGTTTGCGCAATTTGCAAACTTCCGCTGAACGCATGTATCACGCCGCCGAATGCAAATTTATGCTGTTTGAGTAAACGAATAAGCTCATTGTGTGATTGACGGTGATGCATCACCAATGGTTTTTTAAGATCAGTCGCTAAATGAATTTGAGCGTCTAGCATTTTACGTTGATAGTCAAAGCTCGAATGTAAGCTTCCGTCTAGCCCACACTCACCAATAGCCACTATATTTGAAGCATGTTGATGTGCTAGCGAATTGAGCTCTGTAACATGAGCTTGATAGTCATTATCCGATAACTCTTGTAAAAAGAAAGGATGACAGCCCAAAGCGATATCAATCGACGTTGGATGATGCGCAAATTTTGTTGTTAAGTCTTTTAGGGTATTAAACTGTTCAAGCGTTAAGCCTGGGACTAAGAGCCGCGTAATACCTTGGCTAGCGCATTCATCTAGCAAACGCTCGTGTTTATCTTCAAATGCGGGTAAATCGAAATGGCAATGGCTGTCAATCATGTTAAAGGCTATCAATCAAGTTAAAGACTATCAATCAAGTTAAAGACT
>CAYURD010000053.1:0-10059 GCA_964446865.1 uncultured Glaciecola sp. | reverse complement strand
CTATCAATCAAGTTAAAGACTATCAATCAAGTTAAAGACTTATGGCATAAGTCGCTGCGTTGACCAGTCACCATTATCGTTTTTATTATATTCAAAGCGGTCGTGCAAACGGTGCTCACCACCCTGCCAAAATTCGATTTGTTGTGGCCGAACCAAGTAACCCCCCCAAAAATCTGGGAGTGGAATATCACCTTTTGCAAATTTCTCTTTCATTTGCATAAACTGCGTTACCAGTAATTCTCGGGTGGATATTGGCCGGCTTTGCTGGCTTGCCCACGCGCCTAGCTGGCTCGATTTTGGTCGAGACAAAAAATACTTAGCGACGGCTGTGCGCGTTAATGGCTCGGCGACACCACATACTCTGACCTGACGTTCTAAAAAATACCACGGAAAATGCAGGCTTATTTTTGAATTTTGCGCCAGCTCTTTTGCTTTACGACTACCTAAGTTTGTATAAAAAACAAAGCCTTCCTCTGTTACATCTTTTAGAAGCACGATGCGTTGACTAGGTTGGCCCGTTTCGTCAACGGTAGCGATGGTCATAGCATTAGGATCGGGGAGTTCAGCGTTAATGGCATCTTGTAGCCATTGCTCAAATAAGTCCATAGGATTTGATGTTAGCGCATCTTTATCTAAACGACCTAAGGTGTATTCTTTTCGGAAGTCCTGCAATGGTTTCATGCGTGTATCTCGTGTTCTTTGCCGGTGAAGCTTTATGAACGATAGTCTTCTTCATATCCAAGCGAACGCAAAGCACGTTCGTCGTCTGCCCAACCTGATTTTACTTTTACCCAAAGTTCTAGAAAAACTTTGTTATCAAACAAGGCTTCCATGTCTTTACGTGCTTCCGCGCCAATGGTTTTAAGGTGTGAACCATTTTTTCCAATAATCATCGGCTTTTGACTGCCGCGCTCGACTAAAATAAGGCCATGTATATGATAAACGCCCTTAGCTGTTAAGGTAAAACGCTCTATTTCTACGGTAACAGAATAAGGTAACTCATCACCGGTAAAGCGCATTAGCTTTTCTCGAATAATTTCTGCCGCCATAAACCGGCTAGAACGGTCGGTCACATAGTCTTCAGGAAAGTAAAATTCGCTAGCAGGAAGTTGCTCAAATATCAGGTCTCGTAAATTATCAATTTGCTTACCTTGCTTGGCAGAAATTGGCAGTATATGCACAAAATCGTGTTTTTCACTGAGTTCGTTTAATCTATCGAGCAAAGCTGACTGTTCAGGTACTTTATCAATTTTATTGACCACCAACCAACAGGGTAAGCCAGACTGTTTCATTTTTTCTAGCACCATTTCGTCGTCTTCAGTCCAACGGGTGCCTTCAATCACAAATAAGACTAGCGACACATCAGCAAATGAACTGGCCGCAGCGCGATTCATGAGTTTGTTAATGGCTCGCCTTTCGTCAATATGCAAACCCGGCGTATCCACATATATAGCCTGTTTGTTGTCAACAGTGTCTATGCCCATTATGCGGTGACGCGTGGTTTGTGGCTTACGAGACGTAATGCTAATCTTTTGCCCTAAAATACGATTAAGGATAGTTGACTTACCGACATTGGGCCGTCCAACAATAGCTATCATGCCGCAGTAGGTTTCTTTGCTCAATTGATTAGCTTTGCTCATTTTGCCATTTGCTCTAGTATTTGTTTAGCGGCTTCTTGTTCGGCAATTCGCCTGCTCTTTCCTTTGCCGACAGCCATCATGGTAAGTGCATCAACCTTACATTCAACGGTAAAGGTTTGAGCATGATCTTTGCCTTTTATTTCGGTCACTTGATAATCGGGTAAGGCCAATTGTTTGGCCTGCAAATGCTCTTGTAATTGCGTTTTGCTATCTTTTATTTGAAGGTTAGGATCAAGCGTCTCAATGCGCTTTGAGAATAGTTGGTCAATTGTCGTTCTAACCGCATCAAGACCAGAATCTAGATAGATAGCCCCTAATACCGCTTCAACTGAATCTGCAAGAATTGAATCACGGCGACGACCGCCACTTTTCATTTCACCGGGGCCTAACTTTATCAATTCACCTAACTCAATTTCTCGTGCGACTTTTGCTAAGGTTTCTCCCTTAACAAGATTAGAGCGCATTCTGGTTAGTTTACCCTCGGGAAGCTTAGGGAATTTCTCAAACAAGCGTTCAGCAATTACTAAACCTAATACAGCATCACCTAAAAACTCTAGGCGCTCATTGTGTTTTTTATCTGCACTTCGGTGCGTTAATGCATGCTTAAGAAGGTCAATATCAGAAAACTGATATGCAATACGCTTAAGTAATTTGGCATAGGGGTTAATCAAAACATGCCCTTTTAGGTGATCCCGCCAATACGTTCAAAGCGTATTCCGGTTGGGATCCAAGTCGGTAAAAAGTCTTCTTTAGCGCGTTCAAACTCAAAACTCATCCATACAAAAACGGCTTTGCCGACGATGTTTTGTTCAGGAACGTATCCCCATGAGCGGCTATCTAGTGAGTTATCGCGGTTATCACCCATCACAAAATAATGACCTTGAGGCACGCTATACATAGCAGGCGCATTAGCGCGCCTTGAACCGCGTAAAATAAGATGCTCAACATCACCTAATTGCTCTGAAAACATAGACATTTCTGCGCCATGTTCTTCAACATTACTGCGTCCGAGGGATTTTAACGATACAACTTGTTCGCTCTGGCATACTTCGCCATCTGCACAAGCGGGTCTAATGAATATCTGTTTGCCGCGATATATAATCGTATCACCGGGTAAACCCACGACTCGCTTGATGTAATCGACTCGTTCATCATCAGGGAATTTGAATACAACAACATCACCACGCTCTACATCGCCTGTTTTCATTAATTCGTTTCGGCCAACAGGCTCCTTTAAACTATACGCAAATTTCTCAACCAATAGAAAATCGCCTACTAAAAGCGTTGGAAACATCGACCCTGACGGTATCTGAAAGGGTTCGTAAATGAAGGAGCGGAAAATCATGACGCCAAAAAAGATTGGGAACATTTGTTTGCAAAAATCGACGCCAGCTGGCATTTCGTAGCCACCATGCACGCCGGGTTGACCTGCATCATCAAGCTGACTGACTGCGCCGTCACCAAGCGCCGCTTCGCCTTGAGAAGCTTGCGTCTCAACTTTACTTGTTTTGGGTGCAAAAAATACCGCATAAATCAGCCATACTAGGCCCGTGATTGCGCTAACTACAACCAAAAAAAGTGAAAAATAGTTGGCCATTAATTATCTACCTTTAATATTGCTAAAAATGCATCTTGTGGTAATTCTACATTACCAACCGACTTCATGCGCTTTTTACCTTCTTTTTGTTTTTGTAAGAGCTTTTTCTTACGAGAGACATCACCGCCATAACACTTTGCGATAACGTTTTTACGTAACTGCTTAACCGTGCTTCGAGCAATAACATGATTGCCAATCGCGGCCTGAATGGCAATATCAAACATTTGTCGCGGTATTAACTCTCGTAGCTTGTCGACCAAATCGCGGCCTCTGTACGGGGCGTTGTCTTTGTGCGTAATCAGCGCAAGCGCATCAACACGCTCGCCGTTAATTAAAATATCTAAGCGCACCATATCGGCTGGCTGAAAGCGCGTAAAGTTGTAGTCAAGTGAGGCAAAACCACGGCTAGTTGATTTTAAGCGGTCAAAAAAGTCTAGTACAACTTCAGCCATCGGTAAATCGTAAGTAATGGCAACTTGCTTACCGTGATAGACCATTGATGTTTGCATGCCACGTTTTTCAACACACAAGGTGATAACATTACCTAAATACTCTTGTGGCACAAGAATGTTAGCCGTCACAATTGGTTCGCGTAATTCTTCAATGTCATTGATAGGTGGCAGTTTTGATGGGTTATCTACTTTTAACACTTCACCAGAAGTCGTTTCTACTTCGTATACAACAGTTGGCGCTGTCGTAATAAGGTCAAGGTTGTACTCGCGCTCAAGACGTTCTTGGATGATTTCCATATGCAACATACCCAAAAAGCCAATACGGAAACCAAAGCCGAGTGCACCAGAACTTTCTGGCTCGTAAAATAGAGACGCGTCGTTTAAGCTCAGCTTTGACAATGCATCTCTGAAATCTTCGTAATCGTCAGAGCTAATTGGGAACAAACCTGCATATACCTGCGGTTTAACCTTTTTAAACCCGGGTAATGGCGTGCTGGCCGGATTTTTTTGTAAAGTGATAGTGTCGCCAACGGGCGCCCCATGAATTTCTTTAATACCTGCAATGATAAATCCAACTTCGCCTGTTCTAAGGACCGGTTGCTCAGTTTGTTTCGGTGTAAACACACCGATTTTATCGGCTTGATGCACCATGTCAGTCGACATAATTTTTATTTTATCTTTGGCGTGTAATTCGCCATTAACAATACGTACAAGCGACACAACACCTTGATAATTATCAAACCATGAATCAATAATTAAGGCCTCAAGCGGTGCGTCTTTGTCGCCTTGAGGTGGTGGAATTTGTTTAACGATGACTTCTAGTACATCGATAATACCTACACCAGTTTTAGCCGAACAACGCACAGCATCAATAGCATCAATACCAACAATGTCTTCGATTTCTTCAGCAACTCTGTCGGGTTCTGCCTGCGGTAAGTCGATTTTATTTAAAATAGGCACAACTTCCATATCAAAATCGATGGCGGTATAACAATTAGCTAAGGTTTGTGCTTCAACGCCTTGGCCGGCGTCAACAACTAACAGCGCACCTTCACACGCAGCAAGCGAGCGAGACACTTCATATGTAAAATCAACGTGCCCGGGCGTGTCGATAAAGTTCAGCTGGTATTTTTCACCGTCTTTTGCTTGATAAATAAGCGTCACGCTTTGCGCTTTGATTGTAATTCCACGCTCACGCTCTATGTCCATCGAATCTAACACTTGCTCTGACATCTCGCGGCTGGTTAAGCCGCCACACTCTTGAATAAGCCGGTCAGACAAGGTGGACTTACCATGGTCAATATGCGCGATAATACTAAAATTACGAATATTCTTAAGTTGCATATAAAAACACTACCTACTAATCAAAAAATGGCTAAAACGAATGAATAAATACCAAGGCTTATTCGAGCTAAATTCGGGACTCAAGATTTGCCTGATAAAAAGTACGCGGATATTACCGTTTTGTTGGGCAAATTGCGACTAATCATGGTGAATATGCATGTTTTGATACAATTTAATAACAAAGCGTGCTTTACACCCGCTATAGCTAGCCACCGTTACCTTAATATCGGACAAAAACCTATTCTACTTTATGCATGGGGATTTCGTGCTTATGGGTACTTACTGCATTTTGTGTTGCACCTAAAAAGACTGGGGTAAATTTTCGTTTGTTTTTAGGCTGTTTGGCGTATGCAGATGCCCACCAAAAGCTTGCGAGCGCGGAGAACGACGCAATGCCCAATACCAACAGCTCATGCATACTAGGCACAATTGCCATAACTGCAGATGCGACTACAATAACAGTTATTAATGGCACGATGTAAACCATCAACGACGCATACAACAGGGCTTTTTCGCTTATGCCTAGCTTTACTTGTTGACCTACCACCAGCGCGCAAGGTACCTCAAGATAAATGTGCTCGGGCTTTGGTGTGAACGCTTTTGCGATAGTGCTTGTTGGGCAGGCTTCTGAGGCTTTACAACTGCCACAGGTCGTTTTGACTTGGGTTTCTACCCAAACATGGTCACCTTCAACCGCGACAACTGTTCCTGTTTCTTCAATCATATCTTAAAAAGTAGCCTTTGATTACACGCCAATGAATGCGTCGTACTTACTGTTCTTTTAGTACGATAGAATTAGCAATTTTGTTCGCTGTTTCAAGCGGAATTTCGCCCACTACCGACACTTGTAATCGACCATCGGGGTCTGATAACGAGACAATAGAGGTGCCATTTGTCGAGATTGACACATCTTCTTGGCTCGAATCACTCGTTTCGGTGACGTATATCGACACGTCGACTAGGCCATCGCTTAGCATAAGGTACTCAGCAGGTTGGCCGGTCCCGCTTATACGCCTTAAATTTTGTGCAACAGTTTGCATGCCGATAGGTCGATAACTCACTGTCCATTTAAGTGGCTGCTCAGATGCTACTGGCGTCATCGCAATGGGTGGCAGCTGCTCGACTTGTAAATTAGCAAAGGTATTTTTTATCTCATTGTTAATCGCAAATTGTGTCACCTGTATTTGCTCTAGCAATGCACCTTTTAAATCATACATATTTAGCTTTAGTAACAAGCCCGTTTGCTCATCAAGCCATAGGTGATATTGGTATCTTGATTTGTCTTTACTAATAACACGTATCTGCTGCGCCATGCGTCCAGTCACACGATTGCGGCCCATCAATAATACGTCATAACCATTATTTAGAATATCGGGATGGTGAATAAACGCGGCAGGAATGGGCCCGTCAATAACAAGTGATCGAATACTGATAGGTGTAAAGCCTGGTTCAAAAATACTGACTTTGTTATTAACGCGAATTTGTTCAAAGCCAGGGCCATTTAACAAACTAAGTTGTTCTGCAACGTCTCCAGAATCAAGGGTTGCGCGTCGCCAAATATATGGCATCGTTTCTCGTTGTGGGCTAGACACAACAAAGCTAATTTCATATGAAGCATCACTTACAATATCTGCCAAGCGCTGCATCCACGATTGAGCAGAAAGCACATTAAATTGCACAGCATTAGGCGTTGAGATTGCTTCTTGCGCCTGTTCAGGAGCAACTAATTGTTCGTTTGTATCAACTGGAATTTGATTATTTTCGTTTTGCGCCTCATTGCTTTGCGAATTGAGCGCAAGTGTCGAAAAAGATATCGTTAATAATGCAAAAGCCGCTAAAGCAATTCGCTTTTGCGGCCTTGATGGGTTAGTAGATTGCATAGTATCGGCGCTGTACCTTTCTTAACTACTGAGTTATTTGTTATTTTTGTAATTATCTGTTCGCTATTATCTTTCGCTATTATCTTTTTGGCTTTCTTAGCCTTATTGGCCTTATTGGCCTTCTTGGCCTTGCGGATTCTGTTCGTCTTGCTCTTGGGGCATTGATTCTTGCATTAGCTCGTTATTTTGTCCATCAGGGCTCAAGTTGCGAAGCTTTTGCTGACGAACATGATCTTGTATGAGCGCATTTAACTGACGACGCTGTTCAAGCAGTTGATTCATCCGATCTTGTTGATTATTAACATTAGGTTGTAAGCTAACCGGCGCTAAGCCGCCTTGCGGACCTAGAATTGGAGGAGCGGTTGTAAATGGGTCGCTTATTTCGGGCTCATTATACGTTTGCACACCAAAAATAACTAATGCAGTCACACACGCGACCATCGCAAGTTGGCTACTTTGCTTGACGATTGGCAATATAGAAGCAACAACGGGTAATTCACGCCAGGTTGGTTTTGGTGCAATAATGGGCAGTTCGTCTTTCAAAGCTTCAGACACTCTGTCGCTAATATCAAACGTCATGTCAGTTGACATATCGTTGCGTAATAGGTCTCGAGTTAAATGATAACTGCGCCACTTAGCATGCAACTCTGGGTCGCTTGCGATTGACTTAACGAGGTCTTTTCTCTGCTTGTCAGCTTGCAACGCATCCTGCTTAGACATTGGCCCGCCAGATGCCATATTGTCTACTGCATTTTCTCCGTCGACTAACGCCGATATTTTCTCGTATTTTTGTGTCATAGACTCTCTATCCAAAACGCTTTTATAAACTTACCGTTTTACTGCTTTTGTAATTTCTTGACAGTATGAGTATAAAAACTCGATTTTGTTCAATTTAATTACATGTGACTCTATTTCAAGACAATTGCGACTAAAAATCAATTACCGTTAAGTGTACACAATACCTCAAAAAAGCAAAACTCAATTTTCAATAAGTGGCAGCACCACTTTATCAATCGCTTCCCTTGCCCTAAAAATTCGTGACCTTACTGTCCCTACTGGACACTCCATCACAGCGGCAATTTCTTCATAACTCAAACCTTCAATTTCGCGTAAAGTAATCGCTGCACGCAAATCATCTGGCAATTGTTCAATCGTTGCAAAGAGTTTCGTTTGAAGCTCTTGCGATAATAGTGTTTTTTCGGGTGATGCATTTTCTCTCAGGGCATCACTACCATCATAATAATCAGCTTCTTGTGCATCAACGTCACTAGCAGGCGGTTTTCTACTTTGCGATGTTAGGTAATTCTTTGCACTGTTGACCGCAATTCGATACAGCCACGTGTAAAATGCGCTTTCACCTCTAAAATTAGGCAAGGCTCTGTATGCCTTAATAAACGCTTCTTGGGTAACATCTGCAACATCACCGGAGTTTTTAACGTAACGCGATACAATATTCATTACTTTGTTTTGATGTCTTACCACCAGCAAGTTAAAAGCGTTTTTGTTACCGCTTTGCACTTGTTTTACGAGTTCTTGATCAGTTTTCTGCTCGCTCATTAATGCCACTTCTCCTTATACGACTACCATCATGGCTGCGGGCAAGTTGCTTTTATTGACCCATTGTTTTGCGATAAGTTCGCTAATTTACAATTTTAATACAGATAATCGTCTAATGTTGGTATTTTTTTGTAGCTAGTTTACTATTGTGAGTACTTTGAACGAGTTCACAACAAACAAATTTCAAAACATGCCAAAACAACATCCCCGTAGAGATGACCAAATAAAAAGCGCCAACACCGCCAATGCAACCGAACATGCATGCGATTTGCTAGTTATCGGTAGTGGAGCTGCAGGCTTGAGCTTGGCATTGAACATGGCAGATCACTGCAAGGTCATTGTGTTAAGTAAAAGCGAACTTAGCGAAGGCAGCACACGTTATGCGCAGGGCGGCATCGCGGCCGTGTTTGATGACAATGATTCTATTGAAAGCCATATCCAAGATACGCTTGCTGCAGGTGCTGGTATATGCGACGAAGATGTTGTGCGCTTTACTGCCGAAAATGCAAAAGAATCAATGCAGTGGCTAATTGGCAAAGGTGTGCCCTTTGACCAAGAAAAAGATGAACACGGTAATACAAAGTTTCATCTAACACGCGAAGGTGGGCATTCCCATAGGCGCATCTTACATGCGGCTGATGCCACAGGTGAAGCAGTGCAAAGCACATTATCAAATAGTGTTAAAAATCACCCCAACATTCATTTATTTGAACGCTACAATGCAATTGATCTCATTAAAACGAATAAAGACGATACGCGCTGTCTAGGGGCGTACGTGTGGAATAGAACCGCAGAACAAGTTGAAGTTATACGTGCGGGTTATATTGCGCTTGCGACGGGTGGCGGTAGTAAAGTGTACCAATATACATCCAACCCTGACGTATCAAGTGGTGATGGCGTAGCAATGGCATGGCGAGCAGGTTGTAACATTGCTAATATGGAATTTAATCAATTCCATCCTACTTGCTTGTATCATCCCGAAGCCGGTAATTTCCTCATTAGCGAAGCATTGCGAGGCGAAGGCGCGTATCTATGTCATGGCGACGGCACGCGTTTTATGCATCGCTTTGATGCGCAGGCTGATTTAGCGCCCAGAGACATTGTCGCAAGAGCCATTGATTTTGAAATGAAGCGCTTGGGCGAAGATTGCATGTATTTGGACATTAGTCACAAACCAAGTGAATTTATTAAAAGTCATTTTCCCAATATTTATCGCAAATGCCGGTCTTTAGGCATTGATATAACTAAACAACCCATTCCTGTCGTGCCAGCGGCACATTATAGCTGTGGTGGTGTGGTAACCAATCTTGAAGCGCGGACCAATTTAGAAAATGTGTATGCAATTGGGGAAGTTGCTTATACGGGGCTCCATGGTGCTAATCGTATGGCAAGTAACTCTCTACTCGAATGCGTAGTATTTGCGCATGCCTGTGCAAAGCACATCATCAAGAGTGTAGACACACAAAAATGTGATGATCAAAAAGTGCCGATTAAGCCATGGGACGAAAGTCGCGTGATTGATTCTGACGAGGCGGTAATTATTCAACATAACTGGCATGAACTGCGTTTATTTATGTGGGATTATGTTG
>CAYURD010000052.1:2968-25615 GCA_964446865.1 uncultured Glaciecola sp. | reverse complement strand
ATTTAATTGCAAATTTTGCGTCATCTATAGTGGATAGCGAAATTTCTATTCTTGGGGCGACAGTCGTTGAAATGTTTGCATATGCCTCTGCGTCAACGAACTCAGCACTAGGGTTGAAGCTAACGCTTTCACTGCTATCTATAATTGCATCGCCGAGTGAGTATGTCACGATGTTGCTTTCGGTGAGTTCAACACTGGCGCGGCCACCAAAGCCCATATTCATTCTTGTATCATACTTCTGCGAGCTAACTTCAGGCCTATCCAAGCGAACAGTCGACAATGATGTTGAAGTGGAGTTGCAAGCAGTGATTATAAGCATGCTCGCAATAACGAGTGTATTTTTTAATATTTGCGCGTTAATGGTGAAATCCTTGTTTGTAAAAATCATCTAAAGTCCATATAGAAATTACTGAGGAGCAGGAGAATATCACAGACTTTTACGCTACTACAATAGTCTTGAATTTTACTCCCCCTACCTATTAATTGTGTGAGTGGCATGCATATTAGCATCAGTCGTACACATTGTTACATATTTTGCATGTTGAACATCGCAAAGTAAGGTTATGCTATATAGTGCTTTATGCAGCGCAATATAGTTAACTAAATCGATAAGAAAATTAGCCGCCAATAATCAGAACCACAAATAGGAATTGTAGTGAAAAAAATTGTTACCTTGTTTTGCACGCTTCTCATATCAATATTCGCGAGCGCAAACGATCGTTTTGTTGAACACAAAGATTGGCAAACCATCGAGACAGAGAATTTCAGAGTACACTTTACACCTGAATACCGAGACTGGGCGGTGTCGGCTGCAAATGAGCTAGAAAAATCAAGGCAGTTGATAAATGATCAGCAAGGTCGAGTGGTTGTCGATAAGGTTGATGCGGTCGTATTTGACCCATTTAATGGTGCTAATGGCTATGCTATCCCTTTAGAGAATAAACCCTTTACCGGTTTGTTTGTTACCCCGCCACAATCAGATTCTATTATTTCAAATTCGAGCAGTTGGCAGCAATTATTAGTGCTTCACGAGTACGTTCATTTGGTGCATTTGACCCAGCCAGAGCGCAGTGTTTGGCGAAATCGCTTAGGTAAAATTTGGGATATTTATGATATTACTAGTATTGATACGCCACGCTGGGCAATAGAAGGCTATGCTACCTTGTTAGAGTCAAAAACGACGGGGCGAGGTCGTTTGTTTAACAACCAAGTTGAGGCCATTTTAAAACAGTTTGCACGAGAGGGCGCGTTACCAACTTATGAACAGCTGAGTAGCAGCGAAGGCGGTTACTTGGCTGGGTCGATGGCTTATTTAGTGGGCGCACGCTATTTATACTGGCTAGAAAATAAGTTTAGCGAACAAACACTCGATGACGTATGGCCAAGATTACGTGCTAAAAAAGATCGAGATTTTAATGAAGCATTCACCGGCATTTTTAGACAATCACCTAAAAAACTTTACCAACGCTTTGCCGCAGAATATACAACTCAGGCGATTATGTCTGAACGCGAAGCAACGAAAAGTGACCCTCACTTATGGCTTGATACAAAAGATGGTACAAGTGCGCCAACAATAAGTCCTGACGGCGATATGATGGTATTAGTGCAGCGTGATAATGACGGCAATAGCACCTTAAATATATATAGCTTAGATGCGAATCAAGAAGCCAAAGATGACTTTGAAAAAGAGCAAAAAGAACTCATTAAACAAGATCCTTTAGATATTCCTGATAACCCACCCACTGTTTATAATCCTGAGCGCTTGCACACTTTGTATGAGCGCAATTATATGCGTATAAGTGATCCTCGTTGGGTATCGTCAGATGTCATCATTTTTAACACGCTTACGCGTAACAGCGAAGGCGAAATGCATCGAGATATTGCTCGCTGGCATATACCGTCGGGTAAAGTCACGCACTTGACCAAGGCCCAGAATTTAAGGCGTTTTGATGTATTAGAAAATGGCTCGAATATCGGCGAAAACATTGTGGCAGAACGCAATCGCTATGGTAAATCGCAACTAATAAAAATGAACCTGAAAACCGGGCAAATTGAAGAGTTAACTCCAGCAAGCCTTGATATTATTTATGATTTTCCTCGCGTTAACCCGACTAAACCAGAGCAGCTCGCCTACGTCAGTACAAAGTTAAATGAGAGTTGGCAGCTGCAAATAGTTGATATGAACACAGGTAAAGGAAAAACAGTACCGGCACCTAAAGGCTATCAATTTTTGTCTTACCCGAGTTGGTCACCCAATGGCGAGAAGCTCTACTTTGTTGCCGGCCAGAATGAACAATTAGCCGTGTATAGCTATAGCACCGATACCGAAACACTAGAGCAAATAACGCAAGGTAAACAGGTAGTAGGCTGGCCCGTTGTCACTAAAAATAATGATTTGTATGTGTTGTCGACTAATTCGCAGGGCCCAGATGTGCATAAGTTAAGCTTGGCCAACGCACAGCTTGTAAAAGTGACAGATACAACAAGCTCTGCGCAATTAGCCGACGTGTTTGATTACGAGCACCAACTAGCACCAGCTATCTACGATTTGAACGACGAAGGTATGAGTGAGCAAGAATATGGTATTGGCCCGCAAGAAATAACGGCGACTGTGGCGGCTAGTTTTAATGCTAGCTCGTTTGACTTGATAGAAGTTGGGGCGCGCGGTGGTGATGTTTTACAGCGTTTGACTTGGCAGATAAACGCAAGCGAAAGCTCTAAAAGTGATGGTTTGTCGGGCTTAAGCGCGAGTGCTCGTTGGCAAGGATGGCCTGTTAAAATTACGGCTAATGCTTATGATGTTTCACTTAATCCAAGTCGACAGGACGATCCTCAAGACTTTCAAAAACAATCGTTTAAAGGTGGTGCGTTGTGGCTTGAATATCCTTATCAATACGACACTTTAACCCTAACTCCCTTTGTTAAAACGACCTTTGCCAATGGCGCTATAGATGAACAAACGTGGCAACTGGGTTGGCAACAAAGTTGGTATCTTAATAAGCGAGTTTGGGGTGTTTATCAGTCGACTAAAGGCGCATGGTTAGAAGGAGAATCTGAAACCATTAACGACAATGATTTGCCCAGTAAACTTGATTGGTCTGGGTATGATTTTTCAGTACTTTTGGGTGCACAGTTTTATGACTTTTCCTTACAGACATCGGCACGCTTTAATAAACGAAATGATATTGAGCAAAGCCTGATTAACTTAGGTGGCTTTAGTTCTACCTTGTTTAATAAGGAGGCGCACGCTAATCGTCAGTTTGCACCTGAACTAGGGTTTAATGCGATCCAAAGCAATGATATTCGCTATTTTGAACTTGCAACTATGCATCGCAATATGCCGTTTAGCATAATATATGGCCGATACGATTTTGACGCGCAAAACAATATAGATGTATACGGTTTAAAAGGGCAATTTACCAGCAACGCTGAAGTGCTAGGAGCGAGTGATTTAGTACTTGATTTTGGCCTGTTGCAAGTTAACCCCGACAATCAAAAATCTGAGTTGAAGACTTGGGTAGGGATGAGTTACCAGTTCTGATCTTGATCGACTTTAGGCTTTTGTATCAAGTGAATAGTCAGGCTTTATAAAGGACTAGACTCTGAAATTTCTTTGATAAACAAAATCCCATCATAGCGATCTTTTAAGCTCAATGAAGACCACTCAACTAATAAGCCTTCGTCATCGCGCCTAACATATCCACCAGAACTATGTCTTAATTTTACTGCATACTTATCGTCTATATCTTCACTTACACAGCGAATGCATACAAAGGCATCATTTGGCGTAGTCATAGATATATAAGCAGCGAGGCTATCACTATCAGTTTGCGTAAAAGCATGCGACCAGCCATCTTCGTCGGGCGCACTGAATTGGCCGACGCCAAAATCGATGCCCAAGGCAAAGTAACGCTCTGCGTAATACTTTGAGAGTTGCCGCCCTAAAACGTCTACATTTCCATTTCCTTCGCGCTTCCAAATATGTTCATTATGCGCCCATATGACTGTTTTTGGATTACCGTAGTAATGACGGTACCACTGTAAATTCTGAAACATGTGAAAGTCACGCATTTGGTGCCTCGCACTATCCTCAGTTTGCATCATTGCCGATATAAACTGAGCAATAATATCCGCATGTCGCAAAGTTAAAGAGTATTCTTGCCTTGAACTTTTTTCTATATACGCTTCCCGTTGGGCTTTGAATAAATCACGTACGGCAAATATCATCTCAATATGATCATTTAGATCATTTGCAGAGATGTCCTGCCAAAGAAAAAAGAAACTTTCTGCTCCTCCATTTGGGCTTCCGAGCTTATTTTTACCAAACTTTTCAAAGATAAGATTTGCTTGTAGTGGATCTACTTTAGTCATGTAGTCAAAAATGATCGCCGCACTTCTGTCAATGTATTGCATTTCTAAACCAACAAAGTGTATGGATTCTTTCGCAGTGTCATTATAACTGCGGGCCCATGATACAAAGTCATGAAACTCCTTCGTTTTGAACATCCACAAAGATAGACCATTAAGTAAGGCATCAAGGTCATAATCTTTGCCAGACAAATACTCATTAAGATAATGAATCTCACCTGCGCTTGCTTCTAGTGCAATTAGTCTAAATTCATCATTTTTCACCAAACTCTGAATAAGTTTATGTTTAGCCATTATTACCTCAGCACTGCCGTGCGTAGGTTCACCTATGCCTATAATGTCAGCTTCTAGCATTTGAGATGCTAAAGCGGAGTATTCAGATTGAGTAATTTTGTTCGCAACATCTTCTATTGGCAATATGTGTAATGATGGTACATGAGCAACGTCGTCATTTACACACGCGCTGAGCATTGTGAAACTAGCAACAAAAGTGAAGAGTGCTTTTAAATGAAACATGAGTTTCCTTAACGCATACTAATGCGTTGTTTGTGAGAGTTTTCCATCTTTTTGATCAACACAACTTTACTATTGATTACCATAAATCACTATTCGTCTACTAGCTCAAATATTTTCTCTACGGGTGTTTCAAAAAATAAAGCAAGCTTTAAAGCAATTACTACAGAGGGTGTAAAACGACCAGTTTCAACGGTACTTATTGTCTTTCGCGAAACACCAATAGCATCTGCGAGATCTTGTTGAGACAATTTGCGCTTACTTCTTAATTTTCCCATGTTGTTATCTAACATAGTTTGACTCTCTATTGTTATTTACTTTTCAAAGCTTAAAAGTCTGATAATCGTGACAGAAAACGTCAGCATCATAATAGCAAGTGCGCCAGTCATTCCTAATTTGTAGTCAAAACCAGAAAGTGCATCAGGATAGCCAATTGGTAAAACAAGCATACCGAATAAAGAAACAAATCCTGCAATATAGCCATAACGATGACCTTGCATATAGGTATGCTGATTAAATTCATCTTTGTAATTGTGCGAAAACCACTTTTTACCGAATCGTTTAGCACTGGAAAAAATCGTTTTATATTGCCTAATAGCAAGGAACAAAAACACTAATACACTTAATAAAAGGGAGAGTGCTGATACGCCTTTTATGATTGTGTTGCTAGAGAAATAATTATCAGCCAGGCTGTACATGACGATGGCAATGAGCATTAAGGCAAAGGTAAGCGCACTATAGGCATCGCGTTTAAGATAAGTTTGTTCAAGTTCTTCGATAGATTGATTTGCTGTGTTCATTCGTTGCTCCATTTTGATACCTTAGGGTTCAATTTGTTAACCTAAGGTATCAAATGATACCCTAGGGTATCAATGAATCAAGCGTTATTTTAAATAATCAATTAGTGCCCTTATGCAGGCCATCTAAGCCTGCTTACAGTAAAGGCGAAGAGTGACCTATGTTCAATATTGTCTTTCCGTATAAAAAATAGCCATCATTGATGGCTATTCTATTATCTTGTTAAACAGTAAATGCATGCTCAAAAATCTGTGTGTTGCTATACGAAACTCTCAAGACGAGACAGATACCTCTAAAAAAGTAATTATCTTTTCAGGGCATTACCTTCATAAATGCGCTGAATTTTTCCTGACCTTTAACCACCCACTCTGGCGTAGCCTCATCTGTGCCTGCATGGCGCAAACTTGAATGCGTTGATACAATTTTTTGCACAATTGCTTCTTGGTCATCGGTGATATCAACAAAAAACACATGTTCACCGTTGGCGAGCAATTTTTGGAATCTCTTAAATTGATAGTGCGGAACTTGTATGCCAATTAAGCCGCCTTCCCAAGTCGAGAAGCCAAGAATGACCACGGCTAAAAACCCAAATGGTACCCAACCTACAGCGCTTTGATGCCAGCCCATTAAGTAGGCAACTAATAACACTGAGGCTGCAAGCACTAAACCATATAATGCGCCCATTTCAGTAGAACGAACCACGTCTTTTTTCAAAACTGATTCGATAGCATGCAAGTGATGCTTTTCAACTTCAGCGTCGTTTTCGCTTAGTACATGGATTTGGGGCGTTGACAAGCCCGCGGAATTTAACTCTTGTTCAATCTTTTGTAAATCGTCTAAATCATTGCTTATGTAGTACTGCCTTTTCATATACGCTCTCCTCGATGGATGTCGTTTTCAGTCAGTGACGTGCAGTACAGCGTATGATCAATATTTAACGCAAGTATCGCAAGTAAAGATTTGTACTCAGCAAAGTTGATATTAGGTCATTTTTTATACAGCTATAATTAAAACTAGCCACCAATAATGGCTAGTTTTATAGACGTTTTAACGCAGTGGCTATTACGCTTCAGTTATTTGGTACACCGTCACCGTGCCGCTTACTTCATTACCAATAACAATTAGTGCATTGCCGTTTGGACTGTTGCTGGCACTAATAAATTTAATGCTTTCTGGCCCTAAATCACCTGCGTTGAATGCATATATACGGCCGTTTATCTCGCCTACATCAATTGCTTCTGGCTCGCCGCCTTTGTCGTCTGAGCGGTTATCGCCCTTATTTTCAGTATGTGCACTATTAAAGTCTTCACCTAATATCGCGGATGAAATTTTGCCAAAGTCATCGCCTGAATCAAACACTAGATTAATGTTTTGATCCCAAATAGAAAAGGATCGTGCGCCATAAGCATAAATGGCTTCAAACTCTCCATCGCCGTTGGCATCACCTAGGGCGGTTGTTGTTTTTAGGCGGCCTAATCCTAGCGCTCTAATTTCGATAGTCATTGCTTCTAAATCAACAATGCCCATTGCGTTGTTTTCTTGCATGGCAACAAAAGCAGTTTTACTGTCGCTACTCACGGCAATGTATTCAGGCTCTAGGTCTTTCCCGGCATTTCCATTTTGGCCGTCTGCGCCATTAGCACCTGGTGTACCCGCAGCACCTGCGGGACCTTGTGCGCCTACTTCACCGACTTCACCGTCATCACCTTCTAATACGCACGCACTCAGACTTACCACTAACGCAGCGGCGAATATTGCCTTACTAAATATATTTACGCGACCGAACTTGTTTTCCATGCTTTGCTCCTGAATAAAAACTAAGAGCATAGAAGAGGATTGTTGCAGGTCTTTTAAATATTTTTGACTAAGCGGTGACGAATTTATGAACTTTTATGACTTGAGCTTTGTCTGTTAGCAGTATGCTTCTACTGTTAAGAGAGTAAGTGCTTATTGTCGTTATAGACATTCTGCAGTTGTTTATTTATCAAATTGATCGTTTCTGGCTTTATATTAAACTGTTTTGCAAGCTCAGAGAAATGACTTAGTGAATCAACGACTTCTTGAATGGCTTCTTGAGCACTTGCCCACGATGAGAAATTTGCTTGCATTGCCAGTTTTTGCATTACTTTTAAGGTAGGCTGTTTCCCGTATCCTGAAAATGCTGCGGCATGCTCATTATAAGGTGAAGGGCTAAAAGTAATATCGTAGAAGGGGGCAAGTTCCCATTTACCATTATCTTCTTGTAGAAATGCCCAGTTCTTACTGTGATCATCTTGGTTTAATGAGAATAAATTAAAGATCATTCGCTTGAACATGACTTGCCCTTTTGCAGGACTTTTACACAATATACTAGTGACTTTGATTAAATCTTCATAATCTAAACTTGGCATTCGAAAATCAGCATCTAATAAACCACTTGCACTATGAAGGTGACGTCGCCCTTCGGCGCCATTTGTATTTTTTATAACATCAAATCGTTTTAACGCTAGCCATTTTGTTGCTCCTGATTTTTCTGGGGCGTCGAGTAACTTCCATTCAGGGACATCAATATTAGCCATTTTTGCAAGTGTTAGATAAGCTGCTTCACATAGACCCTCTTCATGACCGAGTGCAAGTTGAGAAGAGGTAAATTTAACTAAATAAGCCTCGCTATTATCATTTGTCTTAGTGCTGCAATAAGTTTGTTTATCTTCGGTTAAATAGAGTTGTGCCTTTGGCCTTGCGCCACCTGAGCTCCCGGCATTGACCAATGCTTGCAATACTTCTTCGGTTTGGCCATCAAAGATGGCTTGTGCTTGAATACCAAGCTCGGCAAGTGAAACATCAAAAGTATCATTTTGTTTTAAATCTGACGTGGGCGAAAAAGATAATGCACCAATGGCGCTATTTCCAACAAAAGAAAGTCTATCCATAGCGGTGATCTGTGAAGAAAGAATACCAGCACGTCTGAATATACGATCCATCAATAATAATCCCCAACCGTCTGGTAACGAGTCGGAAAAAGCGCCATGAAGGTTATTGTGCGGCTTTAATGGCGCTATCTGAAGTGAAGAATCAAAATTGAGATTGAAGGGTGATAAGTTAGAATAATTGGTGAGGTAATCATCATCGTATTGAAAATAAACCCCTTGGCGGTTTTGAGCTATCTCACCAACAGCTACTTGGCGGCCATCAGAAAGCCTTCTTTTTACATCTAACTTTTGTATTTGTATGAAGCTCATCCTTTTAACACCTCTTTTATTGACTTTGGATGAGGTTCGTCTTGTGTTTGTTTCTTTGTTAAGCCTTGTAAGCGTTCTAAATCATCTAAACTTTGCCAAAGCAATATAAATTGTCGTAATGATATCTGGCCTGTTATTTCAAACTTCTTGATTGTTGATGGGGGAACAGTGCTGATCTCTGACAATTTACTTCTTGATAGCTTTTTACTTTTTCGTTGCTTAATTAGCCATGATTGCATAGATGTCTGCACATCAGTAGATGATAATAGAGATAGTTTATACATGATCACACTTATAAGGATACGATAGTGTCTATTTTAGCATAAAAATTTATATTTTGGACATTATTGTATCTACTTTACAAGAGGGGAAATAAACCCCTACTCTTAGTAAAGCCAGCCAATGCAATAGATACCTCACCTCAAAATTTCGACCTGCGGTATATGTTGTTTTAAGAATTCTCTTACCTCATCGATTTTATTTCAACGAATAGTTACAAAACGCCATGCAACAAACCTACTTATTTTATTGCCTTGTGCCATATTTATTATTTTGATATCCATCTCCACCGTGTCTATTTTTACGTCCATTTTTTTGAGCTTATTGACGAGTGTATTCACGTTTTCTTTTTTCGATATTAAGCTGGTAAACCATTGTATTTGATGCGAATACCGCACACTTTCGTCTATCATTTTTATGATAAAAGCTAATTCACCACCTGTGCACCATAATTCATTGGCTTGGCCAGCAAAATTGAGTGAACTAGTGCTTGATTTTGACACTGTAGATTGTCGTTTTGCTTTATTTTTGGCTAGATTTTTAGTTTTTCGCGAAGCAGTATTAAACGCTTCTTTTGCGCTGCTGTGAAAGGGAGGGTTACACATACAAAAATCAAATTTGTCAGTGGGTTTTATTAGCCCTTCAAAAATAAAGTCGGCTTTGTCTTGTTGGCGAATTTCAATGTTTTTGCGTAAGCGATGGTTTGATTTAATGATGTGTTCAGCAGACGCTATAGATACCTTATCAATGTCTGTTCCTATCATTTTCCAGCCGTACTGCGCAGTAGCAATAATGGGATATATTAGGTTTGCGCCCGTACCAATGTCTAAGCCCTTAACATTTTTACCTTTTGGAATATTTACTTCATTTCCCTTGCTCAGTAAGTCAGCTAAATGATGAATATAATCGGCTCGCCCTGGCACTGGTGGGCACAAATAGCCATCTGGAATATCCCAAAATTCCACATCATAATAATAGTGTAATAAGGCTTTATTAAGTGCCTTAACGCCTTTCGGATTACTAAAGTCTATAGTGTTGATGCCACTTGGATTTGTGACGACATACTTGAGTAAGCCAGGCGAGTGTTTACATAGTTTGTCTAAGGGATAGTTTCCTTTATGAGCGTTTCGCTTATGCAATGGAGTCTCGTTTTCATTGAAGCATACTTTAGTGAGTTTACACTGTTATTTCTGTTATGTAATTTTTAGTCTCTGGCATTCATGTATCATTTGGCACTGAATGAAAGCAATCTTGACCCGTACAGCCCAATCTAATAATGCTAACAAGGGCGCTTGTTGGCCTAAAGAGCATAGATACCCAGCCGATACCTTAGTGTAAGACAAAAAACGCCATTCCTATTACTGTAAACTAACAACCATACGAGAGATTAATAATGTTGAGCTTTTACCATCGCTTGTTTTCATATCTACTAATTCTAGTTTGTTTAAGTATCTTAACGTCAAATATACTACTCAAGAAAGCCCATGCTCAATCTGCCGAAGAGATGGGTGTAGTTATTAACCTTGCAGGTAAGCAACGTATGTTGACTCAAAAAATGAGCAAAGAAGTAATGTTAATAGCACTTAATGTGGATAGACAAAGTAACATAGAAAGTTTGAAAGCCACCTCTACGCTGTTTGATAAGACGCTTAAAGGTCTTCGTGACGGCGACGCATCACTAAAGTTACCAGCAACAACGTCACCAAGAGTGCTTCGAGATTTAGGTAGAGTTGAAAAGCTATGGTTAGAGTTTTATCCAAAAATCCAATCGATTATCAGTACTGGAAATGCTGAAGCCTCTGTAATCAGTGAGATTGCGAATGCAAATTTGCCTTTACTTAAACAAATGAATAAGGCCGTTGGTTCTTACGAAAAAGAAGCAGCAAAAGGTGGTTTAAAAGCTGATCCCGCCGTCGCTACCACTATCAACTTATCTGGCAAGCAGCGTATGCTGACTCAAAAAATGAGCAAAGAGTTTTTCTTGCTCAGTTTGGACTTTCAGGCTAATGACAATCGCCTTAATTTACTAGAAACCTTAACACTTTTTGAGCGCACTCTCGTTGGACTTAAAGTAGGCGATGATTCGTTAGGGCTTCCAGGTACAAATGACGCGGCAATTATTGCTCAGTTGGATATTGTTTCAGCATTATGGGCACAAGCCAAACCGGCGTTTGTCTCAGCTTCGCAAGGCAAAAATATTAGTACTGACGACATAAAAAAAATTGCTAATGCCAACTTACCGCTGCTTAAAGAAATGAACAAAGCAGTTGGTATGTTTGAGTTGCTTGCTAAGTCTTAATTACTCGTACCAAACAATACCAAATTAGTCCTTTGCAAATAGCGCCGTGAAACATCACGGCGTTTCGCGTTATTTACGGTCCAAAAATAATGCAACTCATACGTTCCTGTTTAAGACCTATTAACCTTGCTGGCTTTGCTCATCAGTCGTGAAAAACTCCATTAACTTCGTCATATCATTTGCTTTGTGTTTTAGCGTTTCTGCTGAAGCGGTACTTTCTTCAGCCAATGATGTATTTTGTTGTGTAAGTTGTTGCAAAGAATCTACCGCACGTTGCGCATCTTGTACGCCTGCGCTTTCTTCTTCAGCCGCCATTGTAATGTCACTTACAATTTGGTCAACATCGTCTACTTTTGCGATTATTTCTTCCAGGGTGTCGCCCGATTTAATGACTAACGAGGAGCCTGTTTTCACTTTTTCAGTAGAGTTATTGATCAAGTCTGTAATTTGTTTCGCGGCTGTAGCACTTCTACCTGCAAGATTTCTGACTTCGCTAGCCACTACTGCAAACCCTCGCCCTTGCTCGCCTGCTCTTGCTGCTTCTACCGCCGCATTTAAGGCTAACAGATTTGTTTGAAAAGCAATGGCGTCTATTACACTAATAATATCTGCTATTTTGGTACTCGCGATATTAATGTCGTCCATTGCAGTAATTGCAAGTTTAACTACATCGCCACCTTTCATTGCCATTTCTTTGGCTTGACCGGCCTTTTTGTTAGCGTGCTGAGCACTCAGCGCAGTCGATTTTACGGTGGCTGTGATTTCATCCATATTGCTCGCGGTGGTTTCTAATTTTGCAGATTGTGTTTCTGTTCGTTGGCTTAGCTGATTATTTCCTGTAGATATTTCTGTTGCGTTATTGTTTACACTAACGGCGGTATCTTTAATCTCTAATACCACATGTTTAAGCTTATCGATTGTCTCATTTATGCTTAGTTTAATATCGTTAAACTGCCCTGGAAAATCTTCTTTAACATTTAGGTATAACTTACCTTCTGAAATAGCCGTTAATGCCATTTTTGTTTGATTAAATACATTTGCAATTGAGTCTAATGAAGTATTGATATTGTTTTTAATGTGGTTAAGTTGACCTGGCAGCACTGCTTTCACTCTAGAATCGAGTTTGCCAACCGCAACATCAGACATGACATCATCTATTTCGTTTACGGCAGAGTCAACAGACGACATGGCTGCCTCAGCTTGTTTAACAAGCGCTTCGTATTCGCCCTGTAATTTGTTTTTTACTTTGACGTTAAATTGGCCTTCACTCATGGCAGTGACAAGACTACTTATGTCCTGAATGGCTAACTTCATGCCGGCAATTGAGTCGTTTACGTTATCTTTTAGGGTATCAAGCTCGCCCTCTAAATGAATTTCTATTCTTTGGTTAAAGTCACCTCTAGCAATAGCTCCTACTGCTTTATTTACCTCAGAAATAGAACCGCCCATTGCCTTGGCTGAAGTATTCACACCCTCTTTAAGTGCTAAAAGATGCCCTTTAAAGTCCGCTTTAACTTGCATGCTAAAGTCGCCGTGTGCCATCGCATCTACTACCGTGTTCGTTTCTTCAATTGACAGTTCTAAGCTCTCTAAAAGTGTATTGAAACTATCTGCTGATCGGCCAATTTCATCATCACGTTTGACGTCTACTCTGGTGCTAAAGTCGCTTGAATTGGCTATTTCAGCCATTGAGTTTTGCATATATGCTATTGGCGAAATGATCTTATCTGCTATTTTTATTGCAACAAAATAGATACAAATACTCACCAGTAGACAAATAAACGCGATGATCCACATTAGGCGATTGACAGGCGCATAAGCCTCATTGGTTTCAATTTCGGCAACCATAGCCCACTGCAGTCCACCAAAATTAATTGGTGTGTATGTGGCAATAACATCTTCGCCAAGATAGTTTTGACTCTCTATTAGACCATATTCGCCATTAAGACCTGCATCGATTGCGCTCGAATGCACGGTTTTTTGAGTCTTAAAAACATTATTGACAGAAAATATTTCTGGTGATTTGAACGAATCAGAACGCATTAGTTTATCTGATCCTACTAGGTAAGCCTCACCAGTTTCACCAAGGCCTTTTCGTTCCGACATGACTGCAGAAATAGCATCAAGTGGCATTTGATAAATTAATACACCTACACGACTACCAAATTTAAAAATAGGAGATGCGATAAAGCTAGCGGGCGCTTCATAAGAAGGGGTATATTGTTCATAATCTAACAGTACAAATTCATTTGCTTGGTTAAGTTGCATGGCCGCATTAAACGCGTTTGCCAATCCGCTATCAGCAAAAGGCCCACTTGTTAAGTTGGTCGCAAAATCTAGTTCTTTATATACCGAATAAACAACGTTTCCTCGATTATCGACTAAAAATATGTCGTAATAGCCAAATTTTTCGAGGTATATTTTGAAGGTTTCATGTAGTTTTTTATGATTTATATCGTAGTTGCTATCCA
Source organism: uncultured Glaciecola sp. (assembly GCA_964446865.1). Taxonomy (GTDB): domain Bacteria; phylum Pseudomonadota; class Gammaproteobacteria; order Enterobacterales; family Alteromonadaceae; genus Glaciecola. Next base: position 11,666 of record CAYURD010000052.1, on the reverse strand, counting down.
TGTTCGATGCAAACATCTCATGTTTCATGCCAAGCGGCGATGGATTGTTTTGAATATACGCGTGTTGCAGCACAACTGCTGGGCTTGCGAGTGAATTTAAGATTGAATTGACATCTATGCTTTTGCCATCATTTGCAGTTTGATAGGTAGGTAAAAATTGATTGTTATAGTACTCACCCAGTTCATCGCGTAGATGCTGAATATATACGTCTTCGTCATATTCAAACTCTTCCGTGTCGTTTTCATCAAAGGCCTCGTCAACAACATCTTGAAAAGATCGTGACAAAATGATGAGGTTGTCGGCAGTATTTGGGTTGGCTGAGGCTGTGATTACCTGATTGACAATGGTTTGGCTATAGTTTTCTACGTTTAATTTTTTATTGGCTTTCAACGACTCAAAATTTTGCGTGATCATCTGAGTTGATACGCTCGAAATTAACCAAAACGAAACAATGCCAAGCAGTAAAAGAGGCAATAAACCTGCTATGAGAAACTGAATGATAATGGGTTTCTTTAACGAGCCGTTCGCGCGAAATATAGGACTATTTCTTAATGAATCAAGAGTCTTTAACATAAATGGGAAATCCGATTTAAAGTGTATTTTTGTATCGGCAAATTTTCTTTTAAATTTAGCAGACGTCCAGTGCAAGTTATTGGGATTGGATACCAACACGATAAACATCTTTTAATTAGGCACAGCTCACAACCTTGTATTTACAATTAAATACTCTCCTACTTTAGTCGTGATTAGATATATGCCTCACATTATTAATTCCCACATTTCTATTCCTAAATTTAACAAATTAAGAAAACCTGTAAAAAATATCTTGATTTGTTAGCGCTAACATTCTATTTGTATATGCAACAAATATTTAACATTATTTAAGAGTGGAAAATTCTTGAAAATAGAAGGTAAGGAAAATGCTATTTATTACAGTTGCTTAGCCCTTTGGGGAACATGGTCTACTTACTTATACAGTTATGTAGCACACAACACATACAAAAGGAAATAACAAATGATTTACAAAAGCTTAGTTGGATTAGCTCTCGCTAGTACCCTAATTCTGGGTAACGTTTATGCCGCACAGGCTGCAAGGATCACCAAGACCATTTGTGACCCTGCTGCCGATTCAGACAGTGGCTTTGGCTCTGGTAAGTACCGTGGCCACTTTTATTCATGGTTTGAACTTAGTCAAAACAACATCAAGGACTGCAAAGTAAAAATCGGTTTTTATAACGATGCGGGACGTCATTTTAGAGCTGAGTGGGATATGGCTAAGTCTTGGGGCGAAGATGCCGTTGGTGGATTGGGTTGGGACAAAGGCTCTCGCGATCGCAAACTAGGATATAATGTAGGGCAACTCGATAGTAATTCCAATATTCAAAAAGCGCTCGTCGCTTTGTATGGTTGGTCTTGTCGTGGGGATCGTTCTCAAGAATATTATGTTGTTGAAACATGGGCAGGCCCGGGTAAATTTGTCCCTTGGGATGAAAACGCAAGTGCACCTGCTTCGCGCAAAACAACCCTGACTGCAAACGGCGAAAAATATGATGTATATGTAGTCGACCGAAACGGCGCTCAATATTGTGGTGATGGCAGTTCTCGTGCATTTAAGCAATATTGGAGTGTACGCCAAAACAAAACAACTGTTGGTCAAAATCAGGAGCTAGACTTTCGACCGCATGTAAACAGGTGGGACAATTCTGATTTAGGATTTGATCGTCGTGGCTTAGGCGGTGGTTATCAAATATTTGCTGTAGAAGTATTTGGTGATGGTAATCGAAATCATAAAGGCGCGGTAGATGCGTCGGTTTGGTTACGTTAGGCCTATAGTATTCACTCGCTTACAACTTCTGTATTGATAAGCGAGTGAAAACGACTCATTTGGCAGGAAATCCATATGGACAAAACTACTTCTTTACAAAAAATGAGCATGGTAGCTATATTCTTTTTTGTATTTGGCATATTGGTATCACAACTCTATATTATTCCTAATTTTGCGAACCATACTGCGCAAGACATTGTTTATCATGCTTCTAACCTTAATTCGAAAATATCAAATAGTGATAAATTTGAGGGCAAACAGGTAAATTATCACGAAGCTATTCAGTTATCTGCAGAACCTATTTTACTAACTCATGCCAATTTAGTTAACCAAGATAAGATAAAAGAAACGCAGTTCAATAACCAAATTAACATGAGCGTTGAACAAACAATAATCGCGTTATCAAGTTTGTATAATGCAAGTGACGAAAGCGTTCATGGCAACAAACCCATAAAGCCTGCAATTGCAAAGTTACTTGTTAATAACTTAAAACAAATGCTTGCTGACGATTCAGACAGGGTAGAAGATGTGCTCTACTTTTTGAATGATAGTAAAAACAGTGCAAAAACCCAGGATGTGCTCTTATCGATAGTTGCAACAAGTGTTAATGAAAGTAATCTTGAACAAATTCTTACCTTTACACAGCACCACATTGGTGCGCAAAACAGCGCATCAATCAATACGTATTTAACCCTAATTGAAGCTATTCCAGTGCAGCATCTTTCTAACGCTATGCATCAATATTTGGCTGACTTATCTACCGACACTAGTCTTGATATTAATAAAAACATAGACGCTTTAAGCATGTTATCGCCCCAGCATATTAGCAGTGGAAAGCGCGCGCAATTAAAGCAATTTTTGACCCAGTCATTAAAGGGCGCGCCAGATGGTTTGACTAATTTATTGTTGCCGCAACTGCTAAATTTTACAGACAGGCATAAGCATGCAGAAGTCATACTAAACGTGCTCGACAATAGTCACAGTGAAACTCAAGATTTATTAGTCTTAGATAGCATTACTGATAACAATATTCGTATGGATCATCCGCTACATACTAAGTTAACTTATTTAGCTAATAAGGTTAATAACCGAGAATTACAAAACAAAGCAAAGAGCATTGTGGATGCTCATAACCTAGCGATAAATAGCTCGAAGAGTCATTAAATAACGCTTAGTTAACTATGATTTTTTCGGCTTCTCGCGACTAAAGCAAATAAGCCAAAGCTTAGCAAAAATAGAGACGCTGGCGCTGACACATCAATAGCATTTAACGCTCGCTCACCCAATACTCGCTGAACATTTTCAGTCACATGGATACCGTCTAATAGTAAAAATTCATTCGTTTGAAAACCGTTTTGAAGGCAAGTTCCTGGTTGGTCATAAACACCGTCGGGGCCAAAAGTTAATAAACTGGCACCATCTCTTACAAAACAACTTATTGCAGGGCCTGTTAGTCCGTATGAAAGTGGATCGGCGGCTACCTCTTGAATAACGGCAGAGTAATCTAAAAAGAAGAAATTAGCCGGTATTAAGTCACTAGGAAATAAACTGATGGCGGGAGATACAGATGATATCAAAAAGTTTTGTGCGCCTAGGGCGGTAAGCTGACCGGCAATATTGCTTAAATCAGCAATTACTTGTGCAAGGACTTCTCCTTGCGAAAGCGGCATTGGTAATGAATCATTTGCACTGAAATTATTAAACCCGCCCGATAAAATAATAAGCTCGTCGCCAGAAAACGTACCTTCTTGCGCAATTAATTGCTCGGTTTGTTCAAGCATATTAGGAGCAAAAGGAATTGTAGGTATTTGAGGGCCGCTTGTGACAGCGCCACCATAGGCGAAGTTGTTACCGCCTTCAGATGTTGCTTTTGTCATTTCGCCGGTAATTTCAAGCGATACTAAATCGGCAAAATTAGGTGCATCGGTCAATCGACCTTGAAAAAACAGCGGCTCAGGTAGAATTTCTCCTGGCATGAGCCCTAACAAATTTGCATAGGCTGCATCATTATTTAAATTACCAGCATCAACTGTGCTATCGCCCAGTACAAATATGTCACTGAAAACAGGTGCTGCGTGTGATGTTAAGGTAAACAGCGCAAACGTGGCGCTAATACAAAGCTTTTTCAACATGCTCATTATCCTATCGTTATTGTTATAAAATTGTTGCAGTATGGTTAATATACTCGCGTCTTTGAGAATATGCTAATTTAACAAACATGTGTTTAATAAATAACCCACGCATTTTATTGCTCATTTTGCCCATCGACACTACTATCAATATTTAGCTGATTGTTCGAACCGCCCTATGCTTTTAAGAAGAATGGAATAAAATAATGTTGAAACAGATCCCCTTTTTTCTTTTTTGCGCGCTTTTAGTTTCAGCATGTGCAAATAATGATGTAACTAACGCATCTTCTATTGCTACTCAGTGGCAAAAAATTGATGATTTTGAATCAAGCAATGCACTAGATGCTTGGACACTGGTCGACACCCTTAATCAGACTGAACCTAAGATAGAAAATCCTCAATTAACGGAAATACGAAAAGACGCTGAAATCAACAATCATTATTTGCTTAAAAAGCCCGCTGCCGAAGGCGTATTGGGTAACCGAAAAGCGATTAGTTTTACTAAATTACCAGTCACCATTGACGTAGGTTCTACCCATACACTTTATGCTCGCGTAAACGTTGAGGCGTTCCCAAATAACCATGTGTATGGATTAAGTAACTTAAGCCCCCAAGGCATTATCGAGAATGACTACAACTCACTAGAACCTAGTTTAAGAATAACCGATAGATTTGATCAAAATGTCAATTTTAAAAATGACGGTACCTTAGCTGTGCGCAAAGGCAGTTGGTATGAGCGTATTATTAACCAAGAAACAAAAGCGTATGCCAAACCAATGCGAACTAACACGTGGTACGAAATTTGGACCGTTGTCGATAACCGTAAACTGACTGATGGCGGTCAAAAATATGATGTGTATATTAGAGGTGGGGCAGAATTTCCAACTCAGCAAAAAGTCTACACCGGTGCCGACTTTAGAATGAAGCGCGAACTACCGATTAACTATTTTTATGCTACCTGTAACGGTGGCCCTATCGATACGCCGTATGGCAACGGTGGTGTTAGATATGATGATTTATTCATAGCGCAAGGCACCGTGTTAAGTTCGCCAAGCAACTAGGCTTTTGCTGCTAGCTCTTTAAGTATTTTCTCGAAAACGTCAGCGGGTTGTCCACCACTCACTAAATGTGTCTTATTAATAATAAACGCAGGTACCGAGCTTATTCCCATTGATTGATAGTATTGCTGAGCTTGTCTAACTTCAGTCTCGTACAGCGAGCTGTTAAGTACGTTTTCGCATTGCGTTTTATCAAGACCAACCGATATCGCTGTTTGCAAAAGCTGCTTTGTATCACTGGGGTTGCCTTCATGCTTAAAATATAAGTCAAACAAGGCCAATTTAAGCGCCGTTTGCTTTTGTTGAGTTTCAGCAAAATGCAAAAGACGGTGAGCATTAAAAGTATTGTATATTCGACCACCACCTCTATGCCCAAATTCATAACCAACGCTTAGCCCGCGCTCATGAATAGTTTCTCTGTTTTGCGTTATTTGGCGCTCATCAATGCCGTATTTTTGACCTAAATGCTCGGTAATATCTTGTCCTTCAGCCGGCATGTTTGGGTTAAGTTCGAAGGGGTACCAGGTAATATTAGCACTAATAGAATCTTTTACTTTTTCAAGCGCACCTTGTAGACCTTGATACCCAATAATGCACCATGGACAGGATACATCGGAGACAATATCAATTTCGAAATGTTGCATTTGGTTTGCCTTAGCGCTAATACGGCGGTTGTTGGATATATTAATATGACCTGACTAGACCCAATAAGTATTCAAAATAATTTAATCACTATCACTTATTATTCTATCAACGTAATTGTTTGTGCGTTGTTTTTCGCCTGTAATTACCCGCCGTTTCATTAAAGTGTTTTTTAAAACGTCGACAAAAGTATGAATAATCATTGTAGCCTAATGAAAATGCAATAGATTTGACGGGGTCATTCGTATACATCAACAACTTGCAAGCTTCTCTTAATCTACGCTCTTCAATTAAGGCTTTAACATTTCTGCCTAAATTTCGTTTACAAATTGCGTTAAGGTAATTATTACTAATATTAAGCGAAGACGCATAAAACGACACACTACCATCAATCGAAAAATTGCGTTCTAGTAAGGCCCGAAACTTTGTGATGATTGCAACACTGCTGCTATCTTGTTTTTGTCCTTTCTCTTGAACAAACCAGCGGTTAAGTAAAACTAATAACTGATAAACAAGCGCTCTTAAATAGTGTTCGCTGTCAGCAGACAGGCGGCTAATCTCTATTGAAAGTTCATTTAAAATTTGAGCAACTTTTGTGTGTTGTTCATGTTCAAGATGCAAGGCTAATTCTCCATTTGTTGAATGGAAGAAGCGAAAACGATGCAAAAATTCACTATCGTTGATTAAACCAAGAAATAGCATCGGGTCGAACAGTATTATACTAGCCTCAAATTCATGATCGAACACTGTTTGTCTGATTGAATGGGGACTAGTGAACAAAACTGTTCCGGCTGAGGCCGATACTTTGTATTGGTCAATCCATACCTCTGCTTTGCCATGAGTGACAATCAGTATTTCGTAAAAGTCGACTATGTAAGGCTTATCGGTGCGATTAAAGCTCTTTAATTCACTCGTGCGCGCTACATCTACAAGAAGTTCAGTCTTGTACTTATTCTTATTAAATGTGTACGTTTTCAATGTAGTGCCTAAAAGCAATAATAGTTGAAAAGTACCATTTACGGTTTGCTTTGTCTATTGCTGAAACCGCTACTTTAGCTATCATATATTTTTGTTTTGATAGGCTTTGATGATGAAATTGGTAAAAGTATTCTGTCTTGTTATGTTGTTCTTCTGCACGCTTTCTTCAATCGCTAAAAAGGATGAACGCTTAATAGTTATGTCTGTTGATGGTTTGGGGTGGCACGAGCTAAAAACACTCAAACAGAATGACTCATTGGCAGGTGGCGTTTTGACTGATGATGATTATAAAATCAGACCATTAGCTGTTGTGGCAACAGGAAATACTGGGCCAAGTCATGTCACCGCATTTACAGGAAGTACGCCACAAGAAGGTGGGTGGGTCGGTAATACTTATCTTTCAACAAAAAATGCTAAGAGTTCAGTCCAAACCGCATTTACTGCCGTAACACCAGATTCGGAAATTGAACACATTGTCACGAAGCTGAAAAACAAAGGGCACAAGATTGCATGCCTAAATGTCCCAACCATTAACCCAAACCTAAATTGTGACTTTCAACTAAGTTTCTCTCGTCGAATAGAGCCATCCTGCAGTTATGACTTGTCTTCAGTTAAAGAATCAATCTTTTGTGGTTCAGACAAAGTGACACTTAATACGTCGCAAACAACAATAAAGATAAACGATGCAGAAGTATCCATTCAAGAGGGAGTCGTTGCGCCAGTTTGCTGGTCAGAAGGAAAAAACTATTTTTCTCGTTTGGTATACAAAGAGAATAGAGAGCATGTTTCAAGCCTATACATTGGGCCTAAACATAGTTTAAATGCAAACGACACCTTTAAAAATAGAGCCAAACCTTTCACTTGTTGGCCTGGCGTGATTGACGGTAATGCAATCAGGCTTGGAAAAATATCACAACAAGGGTTTTATAATATCAGTCTATATCAACATGAGTATGCCATGCAGTTGCTAGAGCATGTTTTGTCTCTTCAGGAATATGACACAATTTTCGCATACACTTCGTTCCTAGATAGCGTTCAACATGAATTATTGGGTGAGATCGTGACAGACAATAATGGAAATAAACAAAACTTGGTTGAAAACGCATTTTCAGTTATTTCATACGACCTTGAAAAAGTAACTAAAACACTTAGAGACAAAGACTCAATGTTAGTTTTTTCTGATCACGGGTTTCAAAAATCAGACTATGTCGTTTTTGTTGCAGGGTTTGTTAAGTCTTTGGGGATTGGGGTGAGCGATAAAAGCCAACCAGTTCGAGTGCTAACTAGTGGTGGTTTAGGCCACCTTTATGCTAGTGCATTACCTGCTAACGAATTGACGCGTTTAAAAACAAGCTTACTTAATTTGAAAATTGACAACAAAAGTGTTTTTAACTTTGTTATCGATAAGGTGGAACAGGGTCAAAGTAGTTTCAATCACCCTAACAGTGGCGATTTAGTTTTTATGGTGAACCCAGGCTTTAGTTTAGATCCACGTATGCCACCAACAAAACGATTTATCTATCCTTCTATGTCAAAACCAGACAAACAACTAGAAACGCTTTTAGATAATGCTGAGTACTCATTTTTACAACGAGGCACATCTAATAGAGTCTCTCCGGGCGTGCATGGGTTCAATAACGAAGTCGCAGATATTGATGGGATTATTTTTGGCACAAATAAGGTTAAACACGTTTTGCAATCTGACAAGGAAGACAAAACAATAAGTGATGTTGCCGCAATTATTGAAAAGGCAGCAACATCAATTAACTGAAAATATGTTCATTAGTACAAATGGCACTCCACCATAATGCGCTAAAACTGCACTAAATAAGATGCTGCTTTATTGATTACCTTGTTGATTGTTAGTTTCGTCAATCTCGTCGGTTTCATCATTTGACCCCAACTCAGGCCTAACATAATCAGGCATAGGCGCATCAAACAAATAATGATCAAACCATTGTGATACATGAGTCAACACTGCCCGCAGCGTTTTAGGTTTTCTAGGGCCGTGCCCCATTCCTTTATAAAGCAAAAATGTGGTGTCTACACCTTGGTCAATCAAGCC
>CAYURD010000052.1:0-2958 GCA_964446865.1 uncultured Glaciecola sp. | reverse complement strand
ATGTTGCCGCAATTATTGAAAAGGCAGCAACATCAATTAACTGAAAATATGTTTATTAGTGGCAATGGCACACCAGCATATTGCGGAAAAACTGTACTAAATAAGATACTACTCTATTAATTGCTTTCTTGATTGTCAGTTTCGTCAATCTCGTCGGTTTCATTTGACCCTAAGTTAGGACTAACATAATCATTCATCTTTATGGGTAAGAAGCTTTACTATTCTGTTGCAATACTAATAGCCTAATTAGAAAACAGTTGTTAATATGCCAAAATACTGAAGAATTGAAAGGCATTCCAAGCTTTAAGGATTACTTGATAGATGGATTTGATCAGTATCGTTTTGCCATGTTTCAATGGTCAATTGTTTATAGAAAGGTGTATCGATTCACTTTTAAAACAGACATACTCGCAAATTGAAATTATAGTGATTGACGATGCGTCTGAAGACAACTCTGCGCAAATTATTAGTCGATATAAAGACCCAAGAATTAAACTTTTGCAAAACGATATAAACCTTGGAGTTGGGCCTTCTCGAAATATTGGCATTGATGCATCTATTGGCAAACATATATATTTTTGCGATATCGATGATTTTGTTGAACCTAATTATCTTGCTGAATTGCATCAAGGTATCGTTGGCTTTGATTGTTCAGTAGGTTCTTTCAAAGTTTACTCTGCTAGTACAAGCGAATTCATTAAGGTAGCCAATGCAGTTTATTCAGGAGATGTTGCAAAAACACTTGGTATTATAAATGGACATGTTGGCTTTGGTTTAGCACTCTGGAATAAGCTTTTTTGTTTGAATTTAATTCGGCTACATAATATTAGATTTAAAGATATTCGAAGAAGTCAAGATTCGGTTTTTGCGCTTGAATATTTTGCGAAGGTAAACAAAGTAAATGTTGTTTCCACAAAGCACTATTATTGTCATTGCAAGGACAATAATACTTCCATTACTAATACAATGAATGAGGATGTAGTTAAAGGTTACATACAAATCAGTGATCAATTTGACCGTCAAAAGTCACTTGCTCCAAAGCTGACTAATATCGTTTTGTATCGGCAATATATTTCTCAAAAAAAATCAATAGCAAATAGCAGTTGCTCGGCGGCAGAAAAACAAGCTTTCATGAAAATTATAGAGCGCAATAAACAACAAAAAAAAATAAGTTTGGGTAAGTTTGTGTATTCTTTATTTCTTGTTCGAAATTTTAGCTTAAAAAGGAAATTAGCCATAATGGCATTCGTAACTTTTGATTCGCAATATAACAGATTGAAAAAACTGTTTAGTTAGATCATCTATGTTAGTAAACTGGTAGCGATCCAAACCATGCAATTACAACAGAAAACAGCTAAAGGTTCGTTATGGAATTTGTTTCGTACCCTTTTTGTGAATGCTAGTGATTTCATAGTCTATGCAATGTTGGCAAGAGTATTAAGTATTGCAGAATTTGCTCTAATTATCTTTTGCCTTTTAATTGTTGAATTTGCCAGCATTTTCTCGAGAGTTGGTATTGTACAAAATTTAATTCAACGGTCGTCTTGGGAACATTCTTTTTCCTCGAGTAGCTTCGTATTCATCGCATTGTTGAGTTTCCTTATCGCATGTTTTTTGGCCGTTTTCGGCAGTTTATTAGCTTTCGTTTTCTATTCAAAAGAAGCTGTTTTGGTTGTTCTAGGCTTGTCTGTTATTCCTTTATTAGTTGGCTTACAAGTTGTATTTAAAGCTAAAATGGAACGAGAGTTTAGACAAGCTACTGTGACAGGGATAACGTCTTTTTCCACTTTTATTTCAGCCTTGTTGGCGCTACTTTTCATTTACCTAGGTTATGGCTTATGGGCGTTAGTCGTTCAGAAAGTGGTAATGAATTTACTTATATTAAGTCTGTTAATTTATAAAGCGAATTTTAAACCCACTATATTATTCAACACTTCTCACACAAAAGAACTAGTAGTTTTTTGTCTGCCTTTGGTATATCTGTCAGTTTTGCAATACTTAATCAGGAAAGTGAATAATTTTTTTGCTGCTGTATTACTTGGCGCACCAGCGTTTGCAATGGTATCTATTGCAAAGAAAGGGCATGAAGTGCTAGTGCAGAGCACCCTAACGTCTGTTAATAATATGGTTGTGCCTTCATTGTCTCGAATACACGATACTGCTAAAGTGAATGCGCTTTATCGCTTGATTGAACTTTGTGCATTTATTGTTATTCCATGTTTTATTGGGCTTGCTGCGATTGCTCCTGAATTCGTTTTGTTAGCATTTGGTGAATCCTACGAGTCTAGCGCAATCTTGCTTCGTATTGCTTGTTTCGGAATATTCGCTCAAATTATTAGTTGGTTTATTCCTAATTTACTGATTAGTCTCGCAGAAACAAAATTAGCGATGATAGTGTTTGTTTATGAGTTGATTATTATTTCATTGTTGGCGGTCGTGGGGATATTTTTTGGCGTTGAAGCGATGTTAATAAGCACAACCGTTGGCAGTTACTTACTCGTTCCAATTGTATTAAGAATTGCATCAAAAAAACTTGCTATTAGTTTATGGAAAATAATTGGGTTGGGGCTACCTCCTTGTGTGGCAAGTTTAGTAATGTTCTTATCAATTCTTATCGCAAAATATGTCTTTTTTGATCATCAAAGTTCACTGTTCCTGAGTCTTTTTACTTATATTTTGTTTGGTATAGTTGTGTATGTTATGACTTTTATTCTCTTTTTTAAGAAGCTCTTTTTTAAACAGCTTGGTGAACTGAAGTCGTCTATGATGTAATGAGAACCCCACCGAGAAAGCTAAATACGCGAATAGTTTTAGGAACCGGCCATTGGCTAGCTAAGTCTGAGCCACCTAAAATGTTGACTAGGGTATTTACTTCTTCTGTAGCTCCGTTACTGTAGGACATTAGCTAAAACGGGTTGTCATATTGACGCTGAATACCTTTACCAAGTATCATCTTAA
>CAYURD010000051.1:0-25624 GCA_964446865.1 uncultured Glaciecola sp. | reverse complement strand
CGCCTACAAGCGTTGATGTAAATGATTTTGCAACTGAAAAACTTGTCCATTTTTCTTCTCGACTAAAATCCAAGCCATAGTACTCTAGCCTGACTTGCCCTTTGTGCAGTACCACTAAGCCAGCTACCCTTAGCTTATCAGTTAATTCATCAAACTTTGCCTTATCGATTTTTAAAGGCGAACCGTCAATCAATGGTGTAGTCTCACCCTTTTTAACAATATTTAAGGGCAGTATTTTTAGTTGTTCGGTCGCCCTAAATGCAGCATCACGTTGCTCAGTTGTCCAAAACAAAGGATTTTCTGATGAAGGTGGATTTAACACCAAAAACCTAACACTCTTATCGAGGCTAAACCAATATCCCACTACGCCCACTACTACCAATAAAAGTGTAATCCCTATCCATTTCAACATGGCTTTTTCCCCAAAATTAAATCTCTAATTAAACAAACTTAAATAAAAAATTACTAGACAGCCTTCCCACACTGGGGTCATTGTTCACATTCTTTTTTGCGTCATTGATATAGGCCGTATGTAAAAGAGTGGTTGGGTAAACGACGACGCGATTGGGTTTGTAATCCACTCTATGAATAAGTTGGTAGTGATGGTCAGAATCACTAAAATACTGGCGTAGTGGCGGTCCCTTATCGTCAAACACCTTTTGCATCGAGGCTAAATAAGCGCTTTCTCGTTCAGTGGTAATATTTTCAAAGCCTGTAGGCAGGTGTTGATAAAACGCTGTGCCACCAAAGTCACCGCTATTCATATAATGCAAGGCAGCAAAGTGCAAATCTTCGCTCGTGTCAAAATGCGGAATGCATTGCAACAATTCCATGTCTTGAGGCTGTTTCGTGATCAACGAATAATTTGCATTAATAGGCTGGACTTGAGTCTTGTTCGCCAAATCGACATTTTGGAAAATAGCACGCGCAGCAAACTGTAATATTTTGATCCCATAGTCTTTTCTAAGCGGTGCACGAACGCCAGGATAAAACGCGCCCGTGACTTGTTTGTCCGAAGAATAGTTTGCTTGAATTGCCTCTTGTCTTGCCAACTCGTAGTCAAGAAAAAAGTTATCCATCACAAGCACAATGCTTTGTTCTTGACCGACCTTTTCTATCTTCACTGACACATCAGGATTAATTTCAAACACCGATTAGCTCCTTTGCGGATGTATATACCTCAACTCTAATGATGAGCTATATAAGCAAGTTCAACATTCCCTAGTATTGAGAAATAAAGTCTTTATGTTTAGGCATCTTAGCAACCGCATTGCTCACCCCGTTTTTGTAAGAACTTAAAAATTGATTTAGCTCCTCAATTGGCATGGTATTTACACTTGGGTGATATTGACTTGGCAGCACGCCTTGCCCTAACAGTACCTGCACCCACGAATCGACCTGAAATACATCATGCTCAGACTGAAACACGTTGGCACTTTGCTGGAAAAGATCGATACGGTGTTTAAGACTCTCGGGTATTTCCATCGTTTTTACGTGTTGCCAAAATGGCGAGTCATCTCGTTGTGTGACGTGGTAATGAAGGATAATAAAATCTCTTATTCGCTCAATTTCATGTGCTGTCTGTTGGTTGTATTCATCTATGTTCGCTTGGCTGATATTGCCACTTGGTAGTAAGCGCAACAATCGAATAATACCCGTCATAAATAAATGGATGCTGGTCGATTCGAGTGGCTCAATAAACCCGCTAGATAAACCTAGTGCAATACAGTTTTTGTTCCATACTTTTTTGCGCCTGCCGGTCACAAATTTAATTAGACGAGGCTCACTGGTTTGCTCACCTTCAATGCTAGACAAAAGTTTTTCTTTGGCGGTCTGTTCATCCATAAAACGGGTGCTAAACACCAAGCCATTACCCGCACGATTTTGCAGTGGAATGCGCCACTGCCAACCACTGTCATGAGCAATAGCGCGAGTATACGGTGGCAACTTGTCATTTAAGGTCGTTTGCACTGCCCACGCTCTGTCGCAAGGAAGCCAATGAGACCAATCTTCAAAACCTGTTTTTAGCGTTTTCTCTATCAATAAACCATGAAAACCTGTGCAATCGACAAAGAAATCCCCGTTGATGACTTCGCCAGAATCTAATTCAAGTGAGACAATGTCCCCAGAATCAGCATCGGTGTTAACCTTTGAGATTTTCCCTTCTTTGCGCACTGCACCATGGCCTTCGCTAAGCTTTCTTAAATACTGGGCGTATTTACCCGCATCTAAATGATAAGCATAGTTAATTTGGCCTTTGTCAGGGAGCGCAAACTTATCGTTAACGGCGGCTTGCAATTCAAAGCAATAATCACCGTAAGATTGCGCAAGTCCATTTTCATGTCCGTATAGCCAAAAGTGCTGAAAACCTGCCAAATAGCTATCTTTTCCTGTTTTACCAAAAGAATGGAAATAGGATTCACCTTTGCGTTTCCAATTCTCAAAATTTATGCCTAATTTGAAGGTCGCGTTAGTCTGTGAAACAAATTCTTTTTCATCAATGCCTAAGAGCTTATGGAAAACGCGCACCGTAGGAATGGTGGCTTCACCCACACCAATGGTACCGATATCTTCTGACTCGATAAGCACTACGTCAAATATACTGCTTAATTGTCTAGAGATTGCTGCAGCGGTTAGCCAGCCTGCGGTACCGCCACCAGCGATGACAATACGTTTGCGTTTAGCGTTATTCATATTATTTCCCATTACTTCTTATTATATTTTTGCAATCTTATCTGTTTAATCGGTCTATCACCAAGGCTCTAAGTCTACGAGCACTTGTTTCATCAAGCTCGGCCAATATGCCTTGTGCATGTTCAGGTAAATGTTGATTTGATTCGCTGGCCGACGAAAAGACATAATATTCAAACATTGCTTTCCAAGCTTGTTTTTCTGACTCTGGCCGGTCTCTAATTGACAGCATGGCGTGATGCATCGCATTTGCGGGTGAGCCTAAATAGCGCGGAGATTCGTCCCACCAATAGTTGACCAATATATTAAGATCATCCAAACCTTCAACGTGATGCCACCAAAGTGGCGGCACATAAAGCGCATCACCCGGCTCTAGCACAAATTCCCGTCCATGCTTTTGCGCTTCAGCAAACCTTGGAAATTTTTCTAAATCGGGTACTTTAAAGTCAACCATACTGATAACCGGCCCACCGGGTGTTTTTTCAAATGGACCAGGATATAAATTTTGTACTTGTTCAGGCGGAAACACGGTAAATCGCCTGCGGCCAGTGGTACAGCATGCGATATTTTTATGGATATCATAATGGCAAGATGCGATGGTTTTCCCGCCAATCCATAAATTTGGAATAATCTGTCGTTGAGTACCGCCACCTTGCTCCTTAATAGGAATGTCGATGAAATTGTCGTCCATAAACCCATTAAAATGATGTGATGCTGGCGTTGATGGAATATAGAAATTGTCTGCACTGTCATCAGTAAAGCTTAATGCGATGGCGTCAAGCACGTCATCCACTTGCATTCTGATGGTTTCATAATTTAGCGTAGTGACTTGTTCGTCATAAAAAAAACGGCCTTTGTCTTCACTTTTACCTTTACAAGCTAAAATGGACTTACCGTTGTACAAGCCTTTTAAGTACTCAATAGCTTTATTGGGTGACGCTTGGCTTACTTGTGTAAAAGGCCAATGTTTTACCAAACCTTTTATCAAAACAGGTTGGTCGCACTCAAGCGCTTTGCTAAGCATTTCGATTGGCTCGTCAAATAACCCAGCGCTAGTACCTTGCGCACTTGAAACTCGACTATTTGCGTCATTACTAGATTGCTTACTTGCACGAGCAGCTTCGTTATTTTGGGTACCTGACATAAAGCCCTATTGTTCTTCTTTGCATGTCGATTTTGTCTTAGTTTAAGCTATCCACAACAAAAAAAATAGCCGCGTTTATGCGGCTATTTATCAAAGTGTAAACTACTTAATTCAGTGCATTTTGCACCGTCTAAACACAGTGGTTTAGAATACGTAGCGAGCACCTATTTGGTAACGCGCGCCTAGGTCAAATAAGTCCCAGATCATACGTTCGTTACGCATGTGTGAACGTGAATTTTCGCCAGTTAAGTTAATAACTTCCATGAATACCTGAAGGTCTTCATTAATTTCATAACTAACATTCACATCAATTTGGTCGTAGGCTTCAATAAAGATTGGGTTGTTAGACCCGCCTCTTGAAGCAACCGCTAAGTACTCATCACGCCAGTTCCATGCAACACGAGCTGAAATGCCGTCTTTTTCATAAAATGCGACTAAGTTAGCAGTGTCACTCAAGCCAACCAAAGCAAACTGTGATTCGCTAGGCAGCGCCAGCGTGTCAATAGCTACGTCACCATTTACGATGGTGTAGTTAGCTTGCATGCCAAAGCCTGTATCGCTAAAGAAGTGCTGTATCGCAAATTCTGCACCGCGTATTTCAGCGTCTTCATTGTTAAGCGGCTGAGTCGTTCTAAATACCATCTCTGGGTCACCCGACTGTGGAATAATATCCACTGCTAATTCGACCGCTTGCACTTGCTGCTCAGAGCCTGTGTAAGTAGATGGATCTTGACCTTGTTGGATAAGCCCCATCATGGTAAATAATGAACGGTTATCAACGGCAACGCCGAGGGCACCTAATTCATCAATCGCTTGTTGAGCACGAGGACCAGCAGTTTGGTCAAGGATCCCACTAAAGGTTCTGTCGACTGTACCTATACCAATAAAGTTCTTAACCCGCTTCTCAAAAACACCAACCGAGACATAGCTGTCGTCATAATAGTACTCTAAAGAGAGGTCAAAGTTATCAGACTCCAGTGGTAACAAGCTTGGGTTTGAAGAGTTTGCGGTAGGTTGCGAACCTAACAGCGTTGACCCGTTCGTACCAAAGCCACCAGCAGAGGCTCTAAGTGCGCCATATCCCGCGCGTGAAATCGTTTTACTATACGAGAAACGACCTTTGATCTCGTCTGTAAAGGCAATATCAAAATCTAGACTCGGCAAGAAAAAGTCATAGTCTGCTTCTTCTGCTAATGGCTCTGGCTCAGCATTTGCTGGCGTAAAGCTACTAAAGTCATTATCACTTGCCCATAATAAATATGATGGCGCAGTAAACAATGAGCTTGACGTTAAGTCCGTCTTCTCGTAACGCATACCCGCTAAGAAGTTAGTCTCCATACCGCCTAACTCTCCCATAACAGACACTTGGAAGTAAGCCGAGAAAGTATCTTCTTCAACAGTATCGCGTGTGGCAAATACAGGATTAGGGAAGAAATTATTATTAGCGTCAGGGTAAGTTGATAATGCAAAACGCATCATATCAACTGAATTACCTCTAAACCCAATGTTTGGATTGCTAACATTAAAGTCATCAAATGCATTAGTAATGTCAAACGGTTCAATCAAGCCGGCAGGGAATTCACCCGGGTTGGCAATACTCCAACCACCAAGGTTCATTGGTAACCATGCTGTACGTTGGGCATTCATTTCCATTGCGCGCGTTTCGATACCAAAATCAAATTGACCATCGTCAAATTCATATGAACCGTCAATCTTGACCTGCGTGATATCAGTGATTTGTTGATAATGATCTATTTGGCCAATAGATGTACCGACATCACCTACGTCTAATACGCCATTATTGTTACCACTTAGTCCTAAACCACCTCGGTCAAAACCATCGTTTAATTCAGACGTAAAGGTTGGAATCTCACCATCAAATATCAGGGTTTTAGCCGCAACCGTAGGTGCACCAATCGCTGTACCAATCGAGCTACTTGCAAACTCACTGTCACTAGGACCCGCTGGTAAACTCTCCATGGTTGAATCATGAACATCAAAGTGTAAGGTAAGATCGTCGTTTACTTCATACTCTACATTAAAGCCAAGCGACTTAAGTGTATTCGTTTGGAAACGAGCTTGTTGCGCGTAACCTTGGTCAACCGTACCGCCATAACGTTCTGAAATACTAATAGGTGTTGCCACTGCAGAGTTATCAAATACAACTCGCTCTAAGTTACTACCATTTTGTATCCAGTTACCTAATTCACCACGGTTTTCTGTGATGTCATTTTCAGCGAAGGTATAATCAAGTGTGAGTTTAATTTCGTCTGATGGACGGAATTGGAAAGCCACCTGTGCGTTGGTTCTTTCACGTTCAAAGTCTGAAAAGACGTATCTAAAATCATCGGGGCGTGCATACAATTGCCCTTCACTTGGCGCGTTTTCGAAAATTGGATTATCAAAATCAGTATTGTAGAGTCTATTCTCGCCCCAAACACCGATATTCCAGCCATTTACGCTAATACCTAAGCTGCCTGAATCACGCTTTTGATAACTACCGGCAACGGTCACCCCAAAAGTTTCATCATCGTTGACATAGTTATAAATACCAGAAACTTCTGGCGTAATATCGCTACCTTCACGATTAGTCGTGTCGTGAACCGCTTTTATTCCAACGGTACTTTTCATGCCAGGGTTGTCAAGTGGGCGTGCGGTTAAGATATTAACGGTTGCGCCGATACCACCAGTGGTTATATTTGCTTTGCTTGTTTTGTAGACTTCAACAGCGCTAACACTTTCAGACGCTAGATTTGCGAAATCAAATGCACGAGTGGGATCTGAACTACCCGCATCAACGCCACCAGCTGGCATGACACGACCGTTTAAGGTAACCATGTTATTGCCGCCACCAAAACCACGAACCGTAATTTCAGAACCTTCACCATTTTGACGACTGATTGACACACCGGTAATACGCTGAAGTGATTCAGCTAAGTTTGTGTCTGGGAATTTACCAATATCCTCAGCAGAAATGGCGTCTACAACGCCTTGAGAATCTCTTTTGATTGAAGCAGACGCTTGTAAGCTTGAGCGTATACCTGATACCTGAATAATTTCTACCGAATCTTCGTCATTATTTTCTTGAGCAAAAGCTACAGGAGCTGCTACTGAAGAACATAAAAGAAGTGAGATACTGGTAGATAAGACAGATTTTTTGAAACGTTTGTGTGTGTTCATTGTAATGTCTCTTTGTAGTTGTGTGAATGGCGATAATATTCATCATAATAGTGAATTGATCTTGTAAGATTTTGCGCTGAAAAACGCAACAACCAAACTTAAAAATCAGAGTCGCTTTTATTATCGATTAAACGCCAATATATGATATCTGCAAATATGTAAAATTTATGTTGCTAAAATGTAGATATGCATTATGTTTTTTAATATAAATCACCCTCAATTGCAAGCCTTATATTGCAAAAAAATCAATAACCTATAACGTTTTCAGAGTTTCTACTTAGGCTTTTTATTTATCGATGTAAACAAATTAATAACATAATGCCCTTTTTTTCATTTGGCGTTTATTTTATCCTCGGAGTTTACGCGTGAATTCTGTCAGTATAAAAGTAAACAAACACAATTTTATTTCATCTTAAGGTCAGCTTACCCAAAATCTAAGCCACTGTTTAATATGGCATATTTTTATTTTTTGACTCAACACTGATAGAATTGAGCTCATATCCGACATCAATAATTTAGGAAAATAAATGACAAATCATAGAGTGCTAAATAATACCGATCACAAAGATACAAAAGTGATGGTGAATTACTCAGCTGAATTAGGTCATAAAAAAGGCGTGATAGAAATATTACCGAATGAAATTTTAAGGGCACAATGTGAATACCCTATTTTGTTTTTTAAAGACGAAAAAGCGAAAACTCATCAGTGTGTGGCAGTATTAGGATTTGACCATAAGGAAAATTTATTTCTCACCGAGTCAGGCACATGGCAATCTTCATACGTACCAAATATCGTTAAAAAAGGGCCATTTTCTATCGGCTTTCAAAAACAACAAGAAAATACAGACGACGCACCTAAACCTGTCATTTTAATTAACATGGATGATGAGCGCGTAAATGAAGAAAAAGGCCAAGCGATTTTTGCCGAATTTGGTGGCAATACTCAGTACTTAGAGGGAATTCAACAAACCCTCGGACTGCTAGACGATGGTGTTAAGCAAAAAGCAGTAATGTTTGAAGCCTTTGAAAAATTCAATCTACTCGAACCCATGGTCTTAGACATAAAAATTGACGATGAAAAAACTGTTAAATTTGAAGGTTATCACAGTGTCAGTTTTGAACGACTAAACCAACTAAATGCAAATGAGTTAGATAGCTTAAACAAGCTTGGCTTGTTAAGTATCGCGTTTGCGGTTGCTGTTTCATTAAACAACTTTGATAAGTTGGTGAGGCTGAAAAGACAAGGCTAAAACACTCGCCAAAAAAGGCGTTTGAAATACTCGCATATTCAAACGCCGATTCTTATTTTTATAGTCTTATTGCTCGTTTTATTTAAACCGCTGAGCAGAATAATATGCTTCTAGGCTGCTGTTGCCAACAAACTGTTTTAACAATTCGTGCTTTAGTGCAATATGATAAATACGACCTGTCTGCTGAGGATGAACATCCGGTATGCTTGGATTGGCTAAATGTATTTGAATACGTTTACCATCTTCACTAATTGACACCTTTTGAATAGCATCGCTTTGAAATCCTAATTCGTCAGAGCCGTATGCTTTAGAATCTCGATACGTCCAAGAGTTTATCTGCAGCCAATTTTCGGCAGATAAATCAATGAGTGCTTTGGGTAGTGCTTGTGTCAAATTTAACACAAAGCCGTCTTCACTTATATGTGTATCTTTTATCGCTAAATGCTCTGTAACACCGTCATATATAATGCGTTGTAAAGCCGCAGCGTTGCCGCCTTTGGCCTGCCAACCTCGACCGGTTTGACCTAATAATAAGCTGTTGTCGGGCAAAAATAATGGACGCATAATCCCCGATTCCATGCCTTTACCAAACGGCATCATAGCCCCTTGCCATTGGTCGCCCACTTTCTCAAAATTGATACGAGTCAGTGTTGATTGTGTTTGGTCGCCAATAAATGCATTGCCATCAAATTGTCCAAAACCACCATTGGTCAGATCCCAGACTAGATTACCTAATGAATTAGCGACGCGATTATGCGCGACAACAATCGGCGCTCTTTCTTTTCTATCAATCACGTTTTCCCAAGTGATTTCGGGAGAGCCTGGCTGCATACCTGGCTCATCTATTAAGCCAGCTGGGTGTCCATAAAATTTACCTTTTTCGAGCATGAAAATTTTAGAACTGCCAACAAAATCACCTTGGTTATCGGCGTACCATACATTGCCATCTGGGTCGACGCCCAAGCCTGCGGGGCTGCGTAAACCATTTGCAAATTTCTCAAAGCTACCGTCTGGCGCAATCTTAAATGCCCAACCAACATAACCGCCATGGCTGGCCATAACATTTCCGCCGGCGCTGTAATCAATGCCTTTACCAATACCTAAATTAAGGGCAATAACATAATTACCTTGATTGTCGCGCACCGGTCCGTGGGTGTAAGTGTGGTAATTGCTGCCATTGGTAAAGCTATCAAAAAGCGTATCAAAATAATCGGCTATGCCATCGCCATTGACATCACGGATACGAGTTAGCTCTGCTTTATTACCCACAACTGCAACATCACCAGTGGCAGACTCACTCAATACGCCCAAACTTTCAAAAATACCTTCAGCAAAAAGCTGCCACTTTCCGTCTTTTACTCGCCATACACCGGCTGTGCGAGTCGACACTAAAATGTCCCCATTTGCAGCATGGTCTAGCCCCACCGCTTCAAACAATTGTTCACGACCGGCGTTATCTTTTGGCCCTATCCAGCTTTCGATTGAATAGCCAAGAGGAAGTGATGCTTCAGATGCTGTTGTTTGAAGACTTTGGCTCTCATATGCAAAGTCATTCTGTATCGGTGTCCATGGTGTGTCTACCATTGTCATGTTTGCCTTAAGCGTAACTGGCGCTTTAAGACCCGCATTAAGTGTCCAAACACCATCTATAATTTGCCCGCTACTCACTGAAATGTCTGACATGACAAATTGATTTAATTTAAACGACTGTTCACTAGCAAACTCACCGCTGAGCGTGATTGTAAGTGCACCCTTTTCGTCTAA
This sequence comes from uncultured Glaciecola sp., assembly GCA_964446865.1. Lineage (GTDB taxonomy): Bacteria > Pseudomonadota > Gammaproteobacteria > Enterobacterales > Alteromonadaceae > Glaciecola. Next base: position 15,595 of record CAYURD010000051.1, on the reverse strand, counting down.
CTCATGAGTAAGACCTAAATCATTTTTACCGACCTGATAGAAAAAAGTCACCGGCGACAAAGGCTTTGTAGAGTCTCTAAAATAGCCTTTAAAACGTGCATCTTGCTCTTCTATTCTTTGCTCAAGTGATAGCGTCGATTTTGCAGAGGCTCTTAAGGTGTCGTAGTCAGCAAACTTGGTTGATTTAAACGAAAAATCGACAAGATTTCCTTTACTATTTATTGGATGTAGAAGCGCGTCTTGTTCACCAAAAGGTACTTCAATGGCGTCAAAGCCAAGCTTAAAACCGTTACCACCACGGTTGGTTAGTTCCCCGGAGGTTTCTAAAAACCCTCCTTGCCAAACTTTCGCGACCGACAAGTTACGTGGGTCAAACGAGTAGTGTACGCCATTAGGTTGGCCAACGTGAATAGATCTCCCGCTAACGTCGACTAAAGGACCACGTTGAATTCTGATCCTATTTTGTACTACAAACTGCATCGCATCTTGCATTGGCTCATAAATTTCTGGGCCAGCAGATGTTTCATATTGAACTACAGGGCCTTGTTGCCAATGACCATTTCGAGTTTGAAGGTATGCAAATATAGCGCTAATGTCTTTATCAGAAATGGTTTGTTCGTTATATCTTGGCATGATTGGCAGATATGCTTGGTCTTTTTTTGCACCCGATTCAACAATAGCCAACTCGGTATCTGCGCTTCTAATACTGCGCTTTAAATAGTTATAGTCGGCGCGCACTTCGTACACATGCTTCTCTTGATTTTGTACCCATCTCTTTCTACCATCTCGGGTAAATAAGCCATATAAATTAGGCCCAGTTTTTACAGAGGTATCGCTTGCTTTAACCGAGTGACACTCGCCGCAGCCATAGCTATAAAATTGAGTCTCTCCTAAAGTGACTAAATCATCTAACTCAGCCAAATTAGTTTTTGCTCTGTTTTGCTCTGGTAAATTTACACGGCCAAAATCGGCTCTTGAAATATTGATATTGCGCAGCATTGCTTGTCCGGCAATCGCATCAATTGTTGATGGTCCTGATACACCTTCCCAACCATGAATAGCATTGACAGCCGGTAGCGGTACTTTCACATTTTCTTGGACTACCTCGCCATTAATCTTAACAAATAAAAAGAAGGCATCGGAAACCTTTTTATGTGCAGCATCATATCTTGGTGTTTTAAAATGTGCTTCAAATGTATGCCATTTATTTGCTTGTGTATTGCTATTAACAATGGGCTCAAAGCCTGCAAATAATCGCTCTGTGCTGTCAGGATTGTAATGCTCCCAAGACTTACCAATCGCGCCGCTAACATTCACGCCACTTGTATTTTTTTTGCTCGTTAAACGTACGGGATATCTGCCCATCAACATGACGTCAATGTCTGAATCAGGTAATAAAGAAAACTCCAAATTTATCACTACATCTCCATAGTGACCCGAAGATTTAAGATGGGAAGACAAGTCTTCTAAACTGTTATTTACCGCCTTGGGCGTAACAAAAATAGTGCCCTTATTATCTTTGGTAAACGATAAAGTATTTTTACTCGCCTCGGCTGTTGTAGCACTTGTCCAGAAAGCAGAGTCTTGGAAATAATTGGCATTAAATGCGTAAAAGTCGTCCTTTTTAGGTTTAGCTGCTGCGCTTGCCGACGAGTTCAACCCCAAACAAACGAAAACGGCTAATACATTAGCTAAAAAGAAAGAATTGTGCTTCATGTTTATTCCCGACTAATTTGATTAAAGTGGACGTACCCAAATATTTCTAAAGCGATTTGGACTGCCATGATCTTGCAATTTAATGGGTAAACAGCCATGTGGGTAATATTTTGGTGCGCCAATCCACTCAGTCTGACCTTGGATTTCTATATGATTTTGCACTAAAACACCGTTCAATAGGACGGTGATATAAGCTGGAGACACTAGCTTGTCATCTTTAAATATGGGCGCTTTGAAAATAATATCGTAAGTTTGCCACTCTCCAGGTGGGCGACTTGGGTTTACAAGTGGAATATGCTGCTTGTAAACCGCACCCACTTGGCCGTTTGGATACGTTGTATTGGTGTAGTTATCCAATATTTGGACTTCGTATCGGCTTTGCAAAAATACGCCACTGTTTGCACTATTTTGGCCGCTTTTTTCTGGCTCTGACGCGGTATTAAATTCTAAATGTAGTTGCACATCACAAAAAGATTGTTTGGTATGAACATAGCCCGTACCCGGCGTAACTTCTAGGGCATATGCATCCGATTTCCACTTTATGGGATCGCCGTTTTTGTCTTCCCACTTATCAGTGCCTGTGCCATCAAACAGAACAATAGCATCGGAAGGCGCTTGCCCTGGTTTGGCTTCGACTTTATCCGGAACAGGTTCCCATACTTCAGTTTTTTTTGATTCTTCTATTTGAGCCTGCGTAACTTGCGCGATAGAGGCTTGACTCACCGTCAGCATAGCAAAAATTACAAGCGTATTACGTGTGCTTGAACTCGTGGCTGCCGCCTTGAATAATGTATTTATTGTTGTCATAAAAATAACTCTGCCTAATTTTATCGTTAACTGTTTAACAGGATTTTTTGCCAAAACCATTTTGCGCCTTACCAAGCCATGATAGGCCGCAATTCATCGGCTAAATCAAGCGCCATTAATCGATGTTGCTCGGTTGTTGGATGCGGGTCGCAACTATCACCCGGATAATAATTTGAAGAAACATAGCTCACTTCTTCGCTGCCGACTTGTTCTACAATATTGTGTAAATATTGTTTTGCCGTGGTTTTATTTGCTTTGTTCTTGGCATAATCATTAAGCATTGCGCCCTCGGTCAGCATAATTTTTGCCTTTGGATGAGTTTGCATGAGCGTTTGAACAAAGTCGGTATAGGTGGATTCGAACCATGTTTGTTCGGGTATCCCCACGTTAAAGTCATTGGTGCCTAGACTCACTAAAATAAGATCTGGGCTAAATTGAGCATGGTCCCACGGGGCATTGGCGTTAGCAAAAGGTAGCGCAAGTGGAAAAAAAGCAGGGGCTTGCAAATCATCTGGATTTTCGTTCCAGCTTCGTACAATACCTCGTCCGCCAAAACAGACTAAATGAACGTTAGCATCAAGCGCTTCACCTAACTTCATGCCATAACTATTTTTACCATCATGCGCGATGGGATGTGACGTGCACTGACGCCCGCGCGCAAGCGAAGAACCACAAGAAACAGAGTCACCAATCACCATAATATTGCGTGAGGGTAACACTGGTGGAGCCATTAATTGCCCTTGTTTTACATTGATTGCGCTAATCTTGTTAACGCTTTGCCAACTTTCGGTCCTGTTGATGATCTTGATTTTTACGGCGCTTGGCTGACTGGCAAAAAAGATTGGAAACTCTTTGCTAGCTTTACTTAAGTGTATAGTGTGATCAAACTCGCCGTTTATAAATACATCTAAGGCGCCATTGTCGGTCGAGCCGCTCGCCTCTATGCTTATGCTGGCCGCATGGGCGTTAAATAGAAATGAGACACCAGGGTAAGAAAATCTAACACTCTGTTTATCAGATGCGACAAACCGGCCGACTATGTGAATGTGCTCATTACCATCAATACTGTATGTATTGTCGACTACTTTGCTTGGCCCACCTTGACTATTTTCAATAGCGAGCGCGACTTTGCTTTGCATCCCTATAAGCAAAAAAACGACGATCATAAGCAAGTAGTAGCGGCCGTGTGACAAAATCATTGCTTGTTCCTTGAGCAAAAAAAATTAAAAAACGCGTGAATTTGCTATCTAAAAAACGTTAATGGATTGTTACTATTAAACCGTAAATATCGAAAAAGGGTTATAATATTATCGGTTATTGCTAGTAGCTTTTCGGCGTTTTTTATTATCTAGATAATAAAAAGCCTATGTTTATCCTTATATTTTTTGCCACTTTCAAACAGTAACGCCGAAAAACTACCAACAATAACCGAAATTCCGCTAGTGGATTGCGCAATTCAAAACTACAATTATTGTAACATCTTATTTACTTTTGTTGATTGCGACACGGCTTCGGCGTTTAAGCAATGGTAATAAAAATCAATACACACACTAACGGAGACAAATATGTCAATTAAAAAAACGCTTAAACATACACTGGTAGGGTGCATTCTTGCTGGCGTGAGCTTAGCATCCTATGCTCACGAAATGGGCCTTCAGGTTTATAGTTTACGTAATCAATTTGAACAAAATGGGGTAAGTGACACCTTTTCTACTATCCAAGATTGGGATATACAGTTGCTTGAAGGTGCTGGTAATCTTTACGGCTTAACCGTCAATGAGTTTAAATCCCAACTCGTTAAACACAATCTTCAAATAGTCAGTGTTGATACAAACTACGAAGAAGCCGATACGAATCCATTGGCAATTGCGTACAAAGCTAATTTTTATGGTGCAAAATTTGCTACTTTCTACTGGATCCCGCATCAAGGTGACTTTGGCATTGAACACGCTAAAAAGACTGTTGAGATGATGAATCGCTCGGGTAAAATTTTAAAAGAACATGGTATAACGCTTCAGTATCACCCTCATGGTTATGAACTTATTCCTTATAAAGATGGCACCATTTTAGACTACATGGTTCAAAACGTGACTGAAGCGCAGTTTCAAATGGATGTTTTTTGGATAAGAAACGGCGGCGGTGACCCTGTCGAATACTTAAAAAAATATCCAGGTCGTTTTACGTCTTTGCACCTTAAAGACCGAGAGCATGGCACGCAAGATAATAACAAAGGTCAGCAAGATGTAGAGACAAACGTGGTGCTTGGCACTGGCGATGTCAACATTTCAGGTGTTGTTGCAGAAGCTAAAAAGCAAGGTATACGCTATTACTTTATTGAAGACGAATCTTCGAGAGTTGAGAAGCAAGTGCCATTAAGTATTAAGTACCTAAAAAGTTTAGGTGTTCATTAAAGGTTTTTAGCTAAAGCGAGGTTAACGTAGTCCCAGCGGAAGCCTCGTCATCCCAGCGGAAGCCTCGTCATCCCCACGGAAACCTCGTCATCCCCGCGGAAACCTTGTCATCCCCGCGGAAACCTTGTCATCCCCGCGGAAACCTCGTCATCCCCGCGAAGGCGGGGACCTGCTGGATGTCACTATAAAACCATATAAAACAAGATCTTAGCTAGCATCGATTGCTTCCAAAGAGGTTCCCGCCTGCGCGGGAATGACGAAGGGCTAGCGGGAATGACGAAGGGCTAGCGGGAATGACGAAGGGCTAGCGGGAATGACGGTGGGCTAGCGGGAATGACGGTGGGCTAACGGGAATGGCAGTAGGGGGTGTTAGCTTGAGCGTTTACCGCTATCAATCCTTTTTCTCAATACCTTTACCCGTTGCTGCCCAATAAATGCCACCATAAAGATGATGTAAAAATGTCGGGTCTTTATAAACAAGCGGTAAATGGCCCAAAGCAGTGTAAAAAGAACGACCGCCATCATATTCGTGATACCACGCCAAAGGGTGAAACTCTCCCATGCCCTCAGACTTATTATTGCCCCATTGAACTTTAGGGTTGTAGGTACTCTCATCAACCGTCAGCAAGTAGTTCAAACCTTCGATGTTTGCTGGACGAAAATCATAAATTTCATCAGTCCACATGTGACGGTCGTTAAAGGCCTGCATACCTGGGAAAGTGTTGTCTTGCTTAACGAGCATGGCGGTTTGATTAACCGGGTGGATTTTAAAATAATGACCAACAAGCTTGCCATACCAATCCCAATTATACTCGGTATCTGACGCAGCGTGGACGCCCACAAAGCCTTTACCTGACTGAATAAAGCGTTTAAAAGCTTCTTGTTGTTTTTCGTTAAATATATCGCCCGTTGTATTGATGAACACAACCACATCAAATTTCTTCAAAAAGTCATCATTAAAACGACTCGCATCCTCATGCCATTGGAGGTTAAAGTCGTGGCGTTTTGCTAAATCTCGCATAGCAGTTACCGAATCATGAATAGACTCATGGTGAAAACCGCCTGTTTTCGTAAACAATAAGACGTTAAACTGAGCGGCAAAGGCGCTACTGCTTAGCAATACCATCCCTGTAATCAATAACACTAACTTTTTTATATGGAGCATATGTATACCTTTATTTTAGTGGAGTATGTTCTTACTTTATAAAGTCACGCTTAAGCAAGTACAAATTATGACGAGTAAAAATTACACTATCGTAAAATCTGCGATATTTACATTAAATTGCATAAGAACATGTAAACTTTTTTCGATTCTAACTGTATCAATCATAGATTCCAGCAATTAAGTAAAAACATAATAAAATATTGTAATTTAATAAGTGGCATCATCTAAAAGGCATATTATGGTAAGCCGGTCAGTTTTTTATCACAAAGATACAAAGGAAAAGTAATGAACATGAAGATTTCGGCTGTTGCGCTGAGTATTTTTTTTGCCATACCTGCTATGGCAGCACAAGCGCAAAACTCTTCAGTTAATAAGGCTGCTAATAAAAATACACTAGAAGTCATACAAGTCAGTGGTACGCGCTTAAATGATTCACCCATTGGCGCCGTTAGCATAATGACTCGCGACCAAATAGCACAAATCAATCCAGCCTCTACTGTGGATTTACTAGCAAGAATTCCTCATGTTGATGTAGCGCAAAATGGTAATTCTGGCGGTTTTTCTTATCTTAGTATTCGCGGCGGCGAATTTAATTTCACGCTAGTCACTATTGATGGTATTGCAGTCAACGACAGTACCAACAGCCGTGGAGGTGGTTTTGATTTTAATCAAATAAATCCATCGGCTATTGAGCGCATCGAAGTATACAGGGGCGGCATTAACACTATATACGGCGGCGACGCAATTAGTGGGGTTATAAATATAGTTACAAGAGATTCAACATCACCCGTTGTGACAGTCGAAGCAGGAAGCAACAAACAACTTAACGCCAGCGTGACCTCAAGTTTGAAGCTTAGCGAGCAACTAAACGTATTAGGTGCAGTGTCAGTACAAAACAAAGAAGAATCTTCTTTTGAAGACTTATCGTCGACTCAATTATTGCTAAAAGGACGTTATCAACAAGATAACTATGAAATTGCGAGTCTTTTCACCCATAACCAAACAGAGGCAAATGGTTTTACAGAAGATTCGGGTGGCGAACTTTTTGCTAATCCTCGAGCTTCTGAGCAACGAGACAGCGACCAAACCTTACTTGGCTTGAGTGCCACAGTAAATATAAACGAACACGTCGCAGTCAGTGGACAAGTCTCGTACCTTAAACGAGAAGAAGATATCAATAACCCGGGCATTGCAGAAGGTGTTTTTTCTGGCATACCCGCAAGCGATATTACTTCTGAATATAAACGAGTAGAGTTTGACTTATTTTCTAATATCACGGTTAATCAAAATACAAACCTGATAGTCGGCGCTAATCAACGCCAACAAGATGGTAGCAATCGAGGATTTCTAGATTTTGGATTCCCTCTGCCAGTTGACTACGATTTTGCGCAAGACATACGCTCAGGATATATAGAAGCACAGCACGAAATATATGATTGGACACTAGAAGCAAGTGCTCGTTATGACGCCCCTGATGATTTTGATAACGAAACTAGCATTAGACTCGGCGCCGCCTTTGCGATAAATCAAGATTCGAGCTTATTTGCAGTATTCAATCAAGGGTACAAGCTTCCTAGCTTTTTTGCATTAGCTCACCCTTTAGTGGGTAATAGTGAGTTACAACCAGAACGAAGTGACAACTTTGAGTTAGGTTTTAACAGTCAAATTAGTGATGACATTAGCTACAGCGTTGTCTATTTTGAGAATCAGTTTGAAGACTTGGTTGATTTTGACGCAGAACTATTTACCAACGTGAATAGAAACAGAGTCGACACATCGGGGCTTGAAGTAGAACTTAGTGCCAAACTCAATGCTTATATGCAACTTAATACCAATATGCGCTACCTTGATATAGATGCAGAGCAAGGTGTAAGCCTGCGAAAACGCGCTAATGTGAGTGGTAATATTCGAGTTGATACTCGTTACAAGTCATCTTTAACATCCGTATTTGTTGATTTTAGAGATGACTATTTAGATGCGTCTATCGCGACTGGCAATGTGCGCCTGCCGGGTTACGCAAGTATCGGCATAAGCAGCACAATTCAAATTCAAGCGCAATTAGACCTTACCCTAAATATAGAAAACGCACTGGGTAAAAGACTCGAAGATTCAGTTGGTTTTATTCAAGATCAAGCTGAAGGCAGGATTGGTCTGGTGTATTCATTTTAAGTATTGAAATTTCTCGCGTTAATTTTACAAACATCAAAAATACAAAAATTACGGGCTTGATCTAAGAAACAAGCCCATTTTTGATAGAAAAACCGTTTTCCCAATTGCCTTGTGTGATTGCTTTTAGTATATTGGCGAAGATCGCGATATTCATGAATTTTCTAAATAAAACATATAATTATAATAAAATTTTGGAAGCACTATGACATTTAAGACGTGGGCGCAACACAAGCAAAAAATGCAAGAAGCAGATCGTAAAGAAAACATCATTATTTTTGTTTCTTGCAGTATCGTGATCACTACTATCGTGCTGGCGTTTATATTAAGTTAGCAGCGCTACATTACCACGCGCTAAAAGCCCATTGTACTGCGGACGTACTCTCGGCTCATTTTTAAGCTTTCTTTGATAGGACGAGTGGGCGCAAACCCATCTTCGTGCGCTAATTCAATAATGGCATCGCCCTTAAAATCGATATGTTGAAGCGTGCTTGCGATTTGAGAAAAATCAGTGTCACCCTCGCCGACCGATTCGGGCCACTGTCCGCTAGCGTATTGATCGCGCAAATGCAGAAAGACAATATTATCCTTGAAACGCTTTAAAAATGCATTTGGCTCTACGCCTGCCCTGAGTAACCAATTAATGTCTGGCCCTAACTTTGCGTCAGGTATGCGATTAAGTGTTCCTAGTAAATCATGTAGTTCATTTTCGACTTCGTAGGTATGATTGTGCAAGTTAAGCACAACACCTTTGGATTTTGCCAGAGCAGTCGCTCTTATTATCAGCGCCGCTTGAGTGTCTAGTTCCTCATCAGTTTTTAGCCTATTGCCATTTGGCCGACCAACCGATATGCCAATAGTGCGTGCCCCTAATGTTTGCATGTTGGTGAGGATATTATCTAAGTCTTCAACTATTTCATTAGTTTTTTGTTTATCCCAAAAACTTGCGCCATATGAGGTGCCAATAAGCGGCAGCCGATGCTCTTCAATGAGGGCTTTAATTTCGCTTGTTTTATCGAGACGCCTAAGTGGATGTTCCATTAACTCTACACCGTCTATACCGGCATATTTCACATCTTGCCAAATGTCTTTCAGGATATTTGATACATCATAATTTTTTTGATGTTTAGCATATACCCAAATATGCGTACCTACGGTTATTTTTGACTTTGCTGTTGGCGCAGAACCGACAGCAGATGACGGTTCTGAACACGCCTGCAAAGCTAACAAGCCTGCCATACCTAGTGAGCTCTTTAAAAAATGTCGTCTTTGCATTTTGCGCATAACATACCTTATTTTTTGAACGCAAAAACACTTCATTAATGCCGAAAATAGCATGATAACCAGCCAACATCGAAGACTGCGCAATTAGTAAACAGTTTGTTAATAAAGTGTAAGTGCACATTGATTCATCTACTATGAGTTATTCGGTTAATAGTAGTAACTAATCGGCGTGCTACTACTTCTTAATACGCTCATAGCGCCGCCTTAATTGTGGTAAGCAGTTTGCTTAAAAATGTCTAGCAAACCATTAATATCAATACAAATACTGATAAATTAGAGAGTGATTTTCAGTACTTAATTTACTGTAGTAAACAAAGTGTAGCTGCAACTAATTCAGTACATTTACTATTTTTAATACACCATCGTTGTATAGCATTTACCATAAATTCTGATAACATTTGCCACAAGAGAGTTGAGATAGGTAACAAAATGCACACACCTCAAATAAGAAAAGTCGTCATTGTTGGCGGAGGCACAGCAGGTTGGATGACAGCGGCTGCACTGAGTCATTTTTTGCCAGCCCAACAATGCGATATTACACTTATAGAGTCTGATGCCATTGGCACAGTTGGGGTAGGCGAAGCAACATTGCCGCATTTGCGTTTTTTCAATCAGACATTAGGCATTGATGAGCGTGACTTTATGCGCAAAACCGAATCAACCTATAAGATGGGCATTGAATTTGTTAACTGGGGAAAACTTGGCGACGCTTACATTCATCCATTTGGCGAATATGGCAAAGCCATTGACGGTCTCGCATTTCATCATTATTGGCTAAAAGCGCGCGAAGCTGGCCACACGCATTCCTTAGACGAATATTCACTACCAGTCAAAGCCGCTAAAGCCAATAAATTTCAATTTCCAAGTCCTGATTTTGATTCAATCATGTCTACCTATTCATATGCGTATCATGTGGATGCTGGATTGTATGCCAAATATTTAAGCGAGTTTTCTCAGAAAAAAGGCGTTAAGCGAATAGAAGGTGAAGTCGAGCATGTTCAGCAAGACAAACAATCTGGATTTATACGATCGTTAACCCTAAAAAGTGGGCAGTTGATTGAAGGTGATTTATTTATAGATTGTTCCGGGTTTAGAGGTTTATTAATCGAGCAAACCTTACACACTGGGTATCAGGATTGGTCACATTGGTTACCGTGCAATAGCGCACAAGCGGTTCCTTGCGAACGTGCAGGTGAGCTATTACCGTATTCGCGTGCAACAGCTCGCGACGCAGGTTGGCAATGGCGCATACCATTAAGACACAGAACGGGTAATGGTCATGTGTACAGCAATGCCTTTACCACCGACCAACAGGCACAAGACACGCTGTTATCTAACCTAGATGGCAAAGCTTTACGCGACCCAATACAGCTGCGCTTTACCACGGGTAAACGCAATAAAGTATGGAATAAAAACTGTATTGCCGTTGGGCTGTCTAGCGGATTTTTGGAGCCTCTCGAAAGCACCAGTATTTACCTTATTCAAGAAACCGTTTCTAACATCGTTGACTACTTTCCTGATATGAGTTTTAACGACACGCTTATCGACGAGTTTAATCGAGTAATGGACGCAGATTATTCGCGCATTCGTGATTTTCTTATCATGCATTATCATGTGACGAGTCGCGACGATACTGAATTTTGGAATTATGTGCGTACTATGAGCGTACCAGATTCACTTACCAGCAAACTCGATTTATACAAACAACAAGGTCACATTGTTAAGTATAATGACGGTGTATTTTTAGAACCTAGCTGGCTTGCCGTTTATGCCGGTCAAGGTTTACTGCCTAAAGCCTATCACCCTCGTCTTCGCAATATTTCACCTACAGCCTTAGAAGCTCGACTAGCAAAAGAACGTGAACTTGTCATGCAAGGCACACATGCAATGGCCACACACGAGTCTACCTTGGATACCTTTTTGGCCGCTGACAGTGAGCTTAACAACCAAACCACTGCTCAAGCTAGTTTATACGGAGTACGCTCTTGAAATCTATTGCTGTATATGGACATACGCCTTCTGCTTGGGTAAGCGCTGCGTTTTTGCGTCAGGTTATGGGCGTGGACGTCACACTTATTATCCCGCCAATGCCGACGAATATGCTTGATATTAAATTTGCTGAGAGTTTTTCACCTCATGTTTTGCGTTTAATGTCGAGTTTGGGTTTACAGCAAATGCATTGGATAAAGTCATGTGAGACACAAGCGCATTTGGGCACTCGGCTTTGTAATATTCATAATACCCATGAACATTTACAAGATGTACTACTTCCGCACTGTGAAATTGCGCCAGCTATCAACTCAGTTGAGTTTCATCATTATTTAAGTGCGTTTAACGATCACGATTACGAAAAATATTCACTGGCTTGTCAATTGATGCGCGCAAATAAATTTGTACCGCCTAGCGAAGACAACAACAGTATTTTTTCAAGCTATGAGTCATCGCTAAGCGTTGAAGTGATTAGTTTTACAAAACTAATGGTGGGCTTTGCACAAAACCTTGGCATACGATTAGTAAATGTTGACGAGGGTGAAGTCAATAGCGAAGCCATTACTTGTATTGACAATAAAATTACGCATATCACAACAAAGTCAGGGGTGATAAATGCAGATTTGTTTATTGATACAAGCGCACAACAGGTACTTCAGCAAGTATTGGCTGAATATGACGAACCTGAATATGACGAACAAGGAAACGAAGATAATCTTCCAAGCTCCCTCTTTAACGCGAGTATCGTATTTTCTACCAATAACAAGCTTGATAGCGCTTTTTACGATACGGTGGCTATTTATCAACATGGTTTGCTTGCCACGCATCGCTTAAAACAATCCCTATGTTATCGTTATTATTTTAATGATAAGCAGCAAGACCCACAGCAAGCATTTAACGATATTAGTAAAGCGCTGAATATTCCTGAAAACACCGCATTTCGAACTGAGCATTATGGCCAGCATCAAGGTCTTTCATGGATAGGTAATGTAGTCGCATTAGGTGATGCTAAGTCACGTTTAAATATACTAGGACGCGGCGTATTGAGCGACACCATAGAATCGTTACATCGGCTAATTGAATTGATGCCGAGCGGTCAAACACTAGCGCTAAATCGACAAGAATATAACAGAATTAGCTTGGCGCAAGACACCCAACACTTCTGTTTTCTAGAAGCTTACTTGAGCTTAAATCAGCTCCCTAACACACCTTTTTATAGTGTCTTAGGAAATACACTTCATGATGATTTAATGCACCGTTTGAGCTTATTTAAGGCATCAGGACGCGACGCGCATTTTGAAGATGATCCTCTAGAAAAATACCAATGGCGAAACATCATGATTGCACTGGGTATGCAAATTGACAATATTCATCCCTTAGTCGATGTGTCCGATAAGAAACGACAAGGTCAGATGCAGCGCATCGCAGAACTGATTAGAAACACATCGTATCATTGATATACGCATTTGGGCTTTCGACTTTATTGTTTATAATTTATTCAACGAATATCGCCGACGCCTAATCTATACATGTAAATTTATTGTTAAACGTTAATTTCTAGAAGTACTACTTTGGTCACAGGTATAGTGTTTTATCAACATTCATATGTGTCGTTTTTGTATCATTTTGCTTAGGCTATAAGCTTTAGCAAAATTACACGCAAATATGAAAGCGATTAACTCATTAAAACGAAAAGTATGAATGAGCTTTTCTGTTACTTTAGTCCTAAAAATATGCAGTTTTTAGCTATAATCCCCTAAAAACCTGCGATTCATCAGGTAAAATCATTTTTTATATATAAATACACTCTAAAAGAACAGCTTTTTAATGGGTTTATCGTTTGTTGTTTTTTTTTGCTATCAAATTACTTTATTTGGTTATTTTAGCGCTCTTATTTTCTAAATTATCCGCTTTTCTTGAATAAAACGCTCAAAATGTTGCATTCACTGCTGATTTTGTCTCAATACCTTTAAACATGCCAAATGTGCTCACTTTACATGCTATTTACAATTAATTTTCATTAGTTTAGTTTGATGATGTACTAATGCTAATTGCACACAAGTCGACCAAAACTAGTTTGAATAAAACGCGTTTGGAATAATTAAATCATTAGTGACAAAAAGAGCGCCGTGAGAATGTTTGTTTTACTTGCACACACACAAACTAAACAAAATAAAACAATACGCGGTTAACAGTATTTACAGACTAATAAATGGTACATGCAGCCATATTGGTTTTAAGGAAGCTATTACATGACTAGGCAAACACGACACACTCCACACACATTTAAAAAGAGCTTGTTGGCTTTAGCAATCGCAGGTATTGCTAGTCAATCATACGCCTTGCAAGAGACTGAAGCCGCTTCGCAAACAGCAGAGCCGGCAAAAGAAGACGAACAACTTGAAGTCATTGACGTTAGAGGCCAACGCGGCAACTTAATGCGCGCCTCTGACATGAAGCGTGAAGCAGGCACATTTTTAGATGCAATTGATGCGGGTGACATTTCATCTTTACCAGACACAAGTATTACCGAAGCACTGCAACGTGTCCCTGGTATCTCAATTGAACGTTTTGCGGCTCGTAATGACCCAGATCACTTCAGTACAGAAGGAACAGGTGTTGTTATCCGTGGTCTAAGTCAGACCCGAAGCGAATTTAACGGTCGCAGTAGTTTTAGTGCTAATAGCGGTCGTGGTCTAGGCTTTTCTGATGTAGCACCTGAACTTGTTGGTAGCGTACTTGTTTACAAAAACCAAATGGCCGAAATGGTAGAAGGCGGATTAGCTGGTACGATAAACCTAGTCACCAGAAAACCATTTGATGCCCCTGGCAGTGTATTTGCTTTTAACACCGAATATGCCTACGGCGATTTGCGTCAAGAAGGCACGCCGCAGTTCTCGTTTTTATATAGCGATCGATTTGAAACTGACTCAGGTGAGTTTGGTTTCTTAGTCAACTATACAAACGCAAAAGTTAATTTCCGTTCAGACGGTATTCAAGCAGGTGTTGCTTGGGATGACCGCTCAACAGTCGATAGCTTACCAGCAGGCGACGGCCGTCAGAATAATGCACTATGGGTACTTCCTAATATTACTGACAATCAAGGAAACGAAGTTCTTGATGCAGACGGTAATCCTATTCCACAGCGCGTGGTTCGTGGTGCTCAAGCCCGTGTTAAAGAAGATGACAGAGAGCGTACTGGTGCTTCACTTTCTTTACAATGGCGCAGCCCAGACGAAAACACTTTAGTCACGGCCGAATACATTCGCTCTGACTCTTCACTTCAGTGGGAAGAGCGTGCACTCGAATATGATCGTGATGACCAAGCTCCTCCTTACCCAGTTCCTGGCGCACCGGTTAGTTATGACCAAGACGGTTATTTCCTTGAAGGTTTCTTAACCGCAGGCGCAGCATACCGAAGTAACGTACCTGGCGACGACGAGTTTATGCGTCTACAAAACACCTCTAACTGGGGTGACGGCGGCAACCCAGAATTTTGGCAGCAATATGGTGGTAACGTATCGTCTGTTACGCGTTTCCGTTTAGATGAAAACTTAGTAGAAGATCTATCTTTAAACATTAAACATCAAGTTGGCGACAATCTATTCTTAGAATTTGATACCAACCATGTTAAAGCTGAAGCATCTACGATTGACCACAGTGTCTTTATGGGTGCTAACGCGGTTATTTATTATAACGACCGTGGTGATGACCATGCTCAAGTCGGTTTCTACGATCCTTTATGGACACCAGATGCTGATTTTGAAGGCCAATTACCTTTAAGTAGTCCTAATAACGCATACTGGCGCGCAGGTATGCCAGCGGCGCAAGACAACGAAGGTGACGAAACTGCATTTGAATTTGATGCTAAATACGTATTTGACGACGGCTTTATTGAGTCAGTTAAATCGGGTATTCGTTATGCCAAGCGTGAGCAAACTACGCGTGAGTCGGCATACCACTGGAACAGTCTTAAAAACGCATGGCATGATGGCGGCCCAGGATGGGTAAATGCTGATACACCTGAAGTAGCTGCACTTAGCCAATATTATGAAGT
>CAYURD010000050.1:0-26406 GCA_964446865.1 uncultured Glaciecola sp. | reverse complement strand
AGGGAGCTACAATGAACAAGATAGTGAAAAATCGTTTTGACGAGTATCCAGAAAATGCTCGTTATAAACTACAAGAGCTTCGTAACATGCTTTTTCAAATAGCTGATAGTTGTCGCTAGGAAAGCTTGAAGAGTCCTTGAAATGGGGGGAGCCAAGTTACAGTGCACACTCTGGCAGTCCTGTAAGAATGGATTGGAAGCAAAAGTCTCCAGATCATTATTATCTGTTTTTTAACTGTCAAACTAAGTTAGTTGATACGTTTCGTGAGTTATATGGTGAGAAGCTAGAATTTGAAGGGAATAGAGCAATTGTGCTGACCTTATCTGAACCCGTGCCTGAGGCAGTTATTAAGTCTTGTTTAACACTTGCCCTTACGTATCAACAACGTAAAGATTTGCCTCTTTTGGGTATGTAAATAGTTAAGTGAAGCTCGCTATTACAAGGAGGATACAGACTTGGTGAATTATGAATGGATTTGTAAAGCTTGCGGGCAAAAGAATGCGCCACACATTGAGGCTTGTAGTTCGTGCGCTTGTCACGCAAGCGCAAGTGCAAGCGAAATTGAGAAGCTGCAAAACCATGAAGGCAAAAAGAAAAAGCAAATAAAAGACGGCTATATTAAGAAGTTAGCAAGCCTAATGTACACGCCCTTTTTTGCGATCGTTTATGGTGTTTCTGGAAGAGTAGAAGCGTTAATGTTAGCGGCCATCGTGCTCGTTGTTTCTCTTAAAATAAATGAGAATTTCATAAAGTTTGTCACTCAAGATACTTGGTTGCGAAAAACACTGATTATATTGAGTGCGATATTGAGTTTACTTATTGTCACAAGGCTTTTAATTGACGATGACAGTGTCGCAATCAATTGGCTTTTGGCTGGGTTTGTTGGTTTCTCGTTTGGTGCGTATTACTTATTGTTTAATAGCAAATCTGGGCAAGCTGCTTTGGCGCGGTATAGTAAACACATTGAAGGTCAATAAGCGCCGTCTATTATGGGTTTTCTTAATCCCCATGCGAAGTTAGTGTCAGATTGTCTGGGCTCGATGTTTAATAAACTATGCTTCAGTCCAATTTGCAAAGTGCTCAATTAAATAGTCAATTGCCAACTTTGCTCGCATGGGCAGATATTGCCGATTTTGATAAACGATCCAACTGCTTAAACCAGTGTACCAATAAGGCGCTAATACAGGGATTAGTTCTTTTGATAATATGTAAGGTGCGAAGTTACTTTTTGGCATGTAGCAAATACCAAGTCCTTTTAAACAAGCTTCAACCATTATTTGTGCATTGTTACTCTGAAAGCTACTGTTGACTCGAATGGGCTTAACTTGCTTATTTTCTTCAAAATTCCAGATATCATTATTTGTTATGCATTTATGATGCTTTAAATCTTCTATCTTATTTGGCATACCAAATGTATTGATATAGTCAGGGCTTGCTACCGCGACTAATGAGCGTTTAACTAACGGCCTAGCAATAAGTCCCGAGTCTTTTAATTTGCCCATACGAATCGCAAAATCAAAACCTTCATCTACAAAGTTTATCAATCGGCTATCAAAAATAATTTGTAAGTTTAGTTGTGGGTGGCGTTTGGCAAACTCGATTAGCGCAGGGCCAGCGTAACTTTCGGCAAATGTGCCTGCTGCACTCACTCTAAGTACACCACTTAGTTGGAATTGCTTTGTTCCAAGCTCTTCATTAGCTTGTTGCAAGCCATTCACTAAATCTCTGCATTTATGGAAATACTTTTCTCCTGCTTGAGTAAGACTTACGGTCCGAGTTGTTCGAGCAACAAGCGCTACGCCAAGCTTTTGTTCTAGATTATTTATTTGTCGACTAATATGGCTAGTGCTACAAGCTAGTTTTTTTGCGGCGCTTGAAAACCCCTGTTGCTCGGCAACTGCGACAAACTCAATCACACCATCAAAATTATCTGATACTTTCATGACGCCCCTATTGTTGCTATATGGCAATAATGAATTTATAAAATAGAATATTATCATTTAAATTGGAAAGGTTTAATATGTATGCAATCAAAAACATTGATAAGCCAAACTAACCATCAAGGAAACATCAATATGAAAGTGTTAATACTCGTGACTAATCATGCAACCTTAGGCAATACCGAACAACCAAATGGAACTTACGCGCCGGAAATTACCCATGTTGTAGATGTTTTGCAAACTGCTAACGTCGCATACGATATTGCCTCGATCGAAGGTGGTAAAGCGCCTTTATACGGGGAAGACACCGAGAACGACGATGTAAATTCGAGAGTGTTAAATAATGAGAGCTTTATCAATCAAATTAATAATACCGTTCCGGTTTCTCAAATTAATGCCAGTGATTATCAGGCGGTGTTCTACCCGGGCGGTTTTGGTCTATTGTCTGATCTTGCTCAACACGAAAATGCAGCTAAGATTTCAAGTTCAATTTATGCAAGTGGTGGCGTTATTTCAGCGGTATGTCATGGCCCAGCAGGTTTATTGCCGATTACCTTAGAAAATGGTCAGACCCTATTAGAAACTGTTTCAGTCACTGGTTTTACAAGGGAAGAAGAAATTGATTTTGGTACCATTAGTGATATTCCATTTTTGCTAGAAGAGTCTTTAGCTAGAAACGCAAAGCAATACAATAAAGTACAGCCATGGGGAGAGTTTATTGTTGTAGATGGGCGAGTAATTACCGGACAAAACCCAGCAAGTGCGCATGCGGTCGGTAAGGAATTACTAAAGCAATTGCAGTCGTAGATTCAATTTCAATTTATTTAATAAACTAGTCATCAATGTTATAAAGTAAGCTAGCAAATGAGCGCTGGCGCATTATATTTAGTTTGATTAGGTAAGCAAATGAGCAAAATTGCAAATACTCCCAACCCACCTTATTACGCGGTTATTTTTAGCTCTATAAAAACGAGTAGTGATAAAACGTATGACGCTACCGCTGAAAAAATGCTGTATTTGGCGAGTCAACAAGTAGGATTTTTGGGGGTAGAGTCGGCAAGGAGCGATGTCGGGATTACCGTTTCTTATTGGTCAAGTATTGAAGCCATAAAAGCATGGAAAGCAAACCTTAACCATCAACATGCCCAGCGCTTAGGGCGAGATATTTGGTATGATCAATATAAAGTAAGGATCGCCAAAGTTGAGCGAGAGTATGGTTTTTAATGGTGTGATAGTGCTTTTTTCGACCATTTACAAAATAATTGTAAAATAAATTTGTACCCAAAAAAGCGCTTAATGCTTTTTGGGGTTCATTGCTATGTAGGCTTATCACCTTGTTATATATGAAGTTTAATTCAAACGCTTACGACCTTCGTATTAATTTTTGAAAAAATCCTATCAAAATCAAAGAGTAATTTTACGTTTATATAAGAGCATACCTTTCGTAATGGTAAACTATAAGTTACACTTAGCCTTACATAAAGCATGGCGTGCGCGCTGTGTATGACAGTATTATGTGTAAAAAGTGTGTATTAGGCTTGGTGAAACCAAATACATTTTTATATTTCACCAACATTAATGAGTAAAAAAAATGAGTAAAGGTACAGTAAAGTGGTTCAATGCAGATAAAGGTTTTGGCTTTATCACTCCTGAAGACGGCAGCAAAGATTTGTTTGTTCACCATTCAGAAATCCAAGCCGGTGGCGGTTACGCTACATTGAACGACGGTCAAGCCGTAGAGTTTGAAGTTGGCCAAGGCCAAAAAGGCCCTTGTGCAAACAAAGTAGTACCTCTATAAGGTTATCCCTATAAAGTACTATGCATAGCATCAAAGCGGCTCACGCTTGTTTTGATGTTATGCGTCTTACTCAAATATATCTTTAGTTTCTCTCTTCTCTCTTCCTTCTTACGCTCTCTCTATACACTTTACACTTCGTTTCATTATCTATCGTTATCACAATACAACGCGATTACCGCTTTTAGTGATGCTAGTTCTTTACTGATTTGACTGACTTCACTGGCGCCATTTTTAATGAGCTTTTCTACAATTGTTGCTTTTTCACTAACATCGTTTATACCAAATAATTGTGCCGCACCCGCCAGCTTATGCGCCTGAGCGCCAATACCAGAAATATTCTGATCTTGTATTAAGGCTTCAAACTCTAGCCACTCTTTTTCTAAGCTTTGTGTGAATTCTAATACCAAATCAGACATATCTACTTCACGTAAAGACTGACTCGCTTTAGTAATAGATTCTTCAGTATTGCTATCGAGGTATTGAGCAAGTGTGGATATTAGTATTTCTCGATCGATAGGTTTGGGCACAAAAGCATCAAAACCTAGTGCCGAGTATTGCTCAACTTCAGCAGGCATTGCATTGGCTGTTAGTGCAACAATTGGTTGCGTGCAACCTAATTCTCGTAAGGCTTTAAATGCTTGTAGGCCGTCCATAATGGGCATTTGGATATCAAGCAGTATAAGGTCGGGCTGATATTGTTTATATTGCTCCACTGCCTGAAATCCATCAACGGCGGTTATTACATCAACACCGAGTTTGGATAGTAATCTTGCAATGAGGCGACGGTTATCTTCGTGATCTTCTGCTAATAAAATTTTGCCCTTAAAAATTGGCTGTGTTAGTTCGGCTTTTGCTAATGTTTCGCTGTTATCGGCATGTGCAAGTGCAGTCTTTTCAGGCATTGGCATACTAAAAGTAAACGTACTGCCAATATGCAGTTGACTCTTAACGTCTATTTTTCCTTTCATTAATACGGCCAGTTGATTGGATAAATGCAAGCCCAATCCAGACCCGCCAAAACGGCGCCTGATGCTGGCATCGCCTTGAGTGAAGCTATCAAATATTTGTGCTAATTGTTCGTCATCTATGCCAATACCGGTGTCTTGTATTTCAAAAACAAGCTTATCGTTTACAATGTCTACCTTAAGCTTTACATGCCCTTGCAAGGTGAATTTAATCGCGTTTGACAACAGGTTTACTAAAATTTGTTTAAGGCGCAGTCCATCAATATTCACCATAAAAGGTAGTGGCAAATTGTGCTCCATTAAAAATGTTAAGCCTTTCACTCTTGCCTGCATCGAAAACATTGTATTTACGTTGGTCAATAAGCCATGTAAATCGTGGGAAGAATATTCTAAATGGAATTTGTCTTCTTCAATTTTTGTTAAGTCTAAAATGTCATTGAGCAACGTCAGCAGGTATATACTGCTGTCATGAATGACTTCGACTTCTTTGTAGATGTTATTGGGTTCTATGTCTCTACAAATAATCGCTTCGGCTTGCCCTATCACGGTTGTTAGAGGTGTTCGAATTTCATGGCTCATATTGGCTAAAAACTGCGTTTTGATGCGATTAGCGTCAGCCAACTTTGATGATTCTAGCGCGATGTCGGCTGTTTTTTTAGCAACTTGATGTTCTAGTCTTAATACGGCTTGTTTTTGCCTGTAAAGATAAAATACGACCAAAAGAAAGATGAGGACTATGTAGACTATTAGCATCCACCATTGCTGCCACAGTGGCGTTGCTAACTTTAGGTTTACCGCGAGTTCATTTTTGTACCATAGCTTGTCTTTTAACCTTGAGCGGACTTTAAAGATATACTCTCCACCACTTAAGTTAGTGTAGGTTGCTGAGTTTGATGTGCCGGCATCTATCCAGTCAATATCAAAGCCTTCAAGTTTATATTGATAATTGATTTGCCTAGCGTTTAATAGGTCAAGTGTCGCATAATCAAATTTGATATTTGTTTGGTCTGCATCCAAGGATATCCCATTTTTCATCAAGGCGCTCATATTGAAGTTATTCATAGCGCCTAGCACTTCAAAATTTGTCAATCGAATGTCTTGGTCTGCATTTGCAATTTGTATTTCGTCGGGCGTGAAATAAAACATGCCGTCCCGGCTCGATAAAAAGATACTGCCATCAGATTCTCGAACGGTAGGCTTAAAATAATATCGAGTGTCTGGCAAGCCGTCTCTGCGATCAAAGTGCACTGTTTCACCACTATTTATATCTAAACGGCTTACGCCAACCGGCGAAACTAACCATAAATTGGCGTTTTTATCTTCGGTAATAAAACGTACTCCTCGGTTTTCGAGTTCGTTAAAATACGTACTAACAAGTTCACGTTGACCCGATGCGATATCAGCTTTATAAAGACCTAATCTATTGCTCAACCAAACATTATCTTGAGAATCTTGATATACCGCATAGGCAAAGTTAAAATCGCTCGCTTTTTCGGCTTCACTTTCATCGTAATAAAACAATGAAAATGAATCAGAGCGCTCATCGTAACCATAAAATTGATTCTCAACCATTGCCCAGATGCGTTGTTTCTTGTCGATAAACATCCGCATTGTGCCAAAGTCTCTAAGGTGCTGAGGGAGTGACTCTGGTAGCGCATAGTATGAATATGTTTTGCCCACTGTTTCAATTCGAAATATGCCTGATGTAACCGCAATCCAAAGGTTATCACTGCTGTCTATTTGTATGTCTCTAATTTGGCGGAGATAGTCTTGATGATTTTCAGAAGGGTTGAACTCAATGGAGTTCCCAGATGCATCTAACGAAAACACCCGCTGGTTATTAGCAAACCAAATTTCATTTTCACTATTTTGAGCTAAAAAGCGAATATCTTGAGTGGCTAATTTATCGCCTTTTTTACTTAAAGAAATGATTGAATTTGTTTCTGGGTTCCATTTTTTGAGGCCTTTTTGATATGTCCCCACGAGTATTGTGTCATCGCTTGACTGATCAAGCACAAATGCTGGGCTCAGTTCTGAGTTATCAAATGTTGAGAAGATGTCTAATTTGGTGATTTTATAAATACCAACGCCTTCACAGCTTAACCAAATCGTCCCTTGGCGGTCTTGAAATAAAGTCTGGCTGCAGGTGTCGTCAAAATTTAACTTAACTTTGCGTAGACGCAGCGTGTTTTCATTAAAGGCATAAATGCCAAAATCTGTGCTTACCCAATATTCGCCATAACTGGTTTTAAGGATTGAGTAAATAGGACCTAAGGATTGACCACCTTCAACGGGTAAGTGATAAAAACTTTCTTCTTTGACGTTAAATTGATAGATGCCATTTTGACTACCAAGAAACATTAGCTCGTCATTAACAACTTCTACATGGCGTATGCGATTGCTTTCTTCTGATTGTGATGAAGGGTTTGGATAAAAATGTTGAAAAACATTATCACGAGTATCGAGTCGATTGAGCCCGTTGTTAGTCCCTATCCAAATCACGTTTTCGCTGGTTTGTGAAATATCCCACACACGATCACTAGACAGCATTGCACTATCAGTATTTTTTGCATATCCCCTTGTAAAATTTAGCGCCGTAAAGCTGTCACTCGCTTTATCGTAGCGACTTAGACCCGCATTGTAAGAGCCAAGCCACATGTTGCCTTGGGTATCTTCAAATAAACTCTGTACCATACGTGCGTTAAGTGAGCCTTCGCCTGTTGTGGCTGAATAATGCTTAAAGGACTGCGTGTTATAATCTAAAACTGCCGCGCCGCCACCCCAACTTCCTATCCATAAATCATCTTGCGAATTAAATAGTAAATTACCAGCATTGTTGTGAGGTATTGAGCTAGGGTCAGCAGGGTCATTAGTAAAAGAGAGAAGGTTTTTGCCGTCATAGCGCAAGATGCCGTCATAGGCCGTGCCAAACCATAAAAAGCCATGCTTGTCTTGTTCTATAGAAAAAATAATAGATGACGTAAAGCCATCATTCTGATCGAACAGTTCGTGCTTAAATTCTGATGCTAATCCTGCACTATTAAGCGCGAAAAAGAGAAAGGCAAAGACTAAGCTTTTGATAATACGAGTAGACAACAAACTTCCTTTGCTAAAATAACACCAAGGGCGGCTAGTGACCCTGAATATAAAATAAAATATGTGTTTACCAATGTTTAAAAAGGTGTTGAAAGTATACCTGAATTAACTTGTTAACAAAAATGTTGAGCGTAAAAGCTTAGTTTATTAAGTGGATCTTTTGCGCTGGGCAAGGCTTAAACAAAGCCTTTTATTTTTGAGAAGAGCATCCTAAGCGGATATTTTTGAATAATTTAATATAAGCTTGAATACGAATTCATGCACAAAAAGTATACAAAAGTGGTTTTAAGTGTAGTAAAATTACAACAAAATAAAGTAATAAAGTATTTGTGTTGAATTATTTTGTTTTTATAACGATATTTTGTTGGTGGCGACAAGCGCTCGTTTTTGTCGAGTGGTACAGAGGCGGCCAATTATTTAATTAATTTTACTAAGGAATTACCATGAGCTTGAAAAAACAATATTTAAAAACAAAACCTGTTTGTAAGGTCACATTTAAACTAAGCAAAGAAGAAGCTAAAAGTGCTGATTCGGTTAAATTACTGGGCGATTTTAATGGATGGGATAAAAACGCTTCTCCTATGAAAAAGCTAAAAAATGGCGGTTTTACAGCGACTGTTGATTTAGAAAAAGGTAAGCAATATCAATTCAGATACCTTCTTGATGAAACGCAGTGGGAAAACGATTGGCACGCCGACCAATATACTCCTTCAGCCATGGCTTACGAAGATAACTCGGTTGTTGCTCTATAAAGCAGCCTATTAGTACTCTTGCATTCGGTCATAAAATCAAGCAACCTACAGTCCTTTCTTAGACGGTAGGTTGTTTTTTTGCACAAACTTTTTTATTTAGCGATCACGCTATGCGTACTTTTCTCGAATACTGATTTGGTCAGAGCGGCTGCTTATTTTGTAATAGGTAATATGACCATTGAACAAGCCACTGCAACAATGGGCACTCACGGGTTTGTTGAGCGCTTTTATTTGCTAGTGGGCAATGCGTTTAATTACGCAAGTGTTCTTTTTTGTTGGCTTATTTTTAAGAAAAAGGCGTACAAAGCTAAGTTTTGTGCATTATGGCTTGGTCTGTGGGCAAGCGCTATTTACTTTTTTTCTGCCACTTGGGATTTATGGTCACCCATTGTAAACGGTGCACAAATGAGCGATAGCTTTGCAATGGGCTTTGTAAAAATTACATTGTATACCAACATAGTCGGTTTTCTTTGCTGTTTATTAGGCTTGCAATTAGGCAATTATTTGACTGATAAACAATAGCCAATAAATTACAAAACAAGACTCAATAACAATGCAAATATAAATGCAATAAGTCCAAGAAGCGTGACCATAGGCGTCCATGTTTTTAGGGTCGTTTTTTCATCCATTCCGAATAAGCGACTGACCAACCAAAAACCTGAATCATTAAAGTGCGAAAGTACACTCGCTCCGCCTGCAATGGCAATAACGACGAAGCATAGATCAAAGCTCGAAAGATCGCTTTGTAGCGCAACACTTGGCGCAATAAGCGCAGCAGTTGTGGTTAGAGCTACCGTTGCTGAACCTTGTGCCACTCTTAATGCTGCTGATATAACAAAAGCAGCAACAATAATAGGCATGCCAACATCACTTAACAAGTTTGCTAAGGCATCACCAATGCCAGTGCTTCGCAGTACACCACCAAACATCCCGCCTGCGCCAGTAACTAAGACTACCGCGCAAATTGGGGCTAATGAGTTATTGCATAAATCATGTACTTGCTGCTTACCCAGTGCTGGAACAAAAATGAGTAAACAAGCCAATAAGGTAATTAGCAATGCAATAGGCGTATTGCCCAGGGTCATAAATACCGCCAATATGCCTCTGCTCGTGTCTATTTCATTAATAATGGCATAGGTGTTAATGCCTGTATTTAAAAAAATCAAACACAAAGGCAGTAGCAAAATTAACAAAACGGTTGAAAACTTAGGAGGATTAATCGTGGTTTTTTTATCATTTTCATTCGGCTCAGATGAACTATTGTCACTAAATAGAGACGGGATTGGCACGTTAATACGCTCGCCTATCCATTTTGAAAATAAATAGCTGGCGATATACCAAGTGGGTAGGGCAACTATTAAGCCCCAAATTATCAACCAACCAATGCTGGCGCCTAACAAGTCAGCTGCCACTACCGGACCAGGATGAGGTGGGACTAGGGCGTGCATAACTGCAAATGCCCCCGCAGCAGGTAATGCATAGAGCAGTGTTGAGCCACCAAAGCGCGCAGCAACACTTAAAATGACGGGCAACATAACAATGAGACCCGCGTCAAAAAAGATAGGAAAACCGAATAGAAGCGAAGCAACGCCTAGGGCAAATGGCGCTCGTTTTTCGCCAAAACGATTAACTAAATTATCGGCGAGCACCTGCGCACCACCTGAAACTTCCAATAATTTACCAATCATCGCGCCTAGTCCTACTAGTAAGGCAACGGCGCCCAGCGTTGAACTAAAGCCCGACATCATCGTGGGTAATAAATTTGATGGTGCTATGCCGCCAAGTAAGGCCGTAATAGCACTAACGCTTATTAAGGCTACAAATGCATGAATTTTAAAATAGATAATGGCAACCAACAAAGCCAATATAGCAAGCGCAGCAAGTAAAAGAGGGTAATCAACTAACACTTTGGAAAATCTCTGTGTTTATTATTTCCCTCTACCTTACCGCTTTTATAGATCCTTTAGCAACTCTTCTACTGCTCGTTTTAGTTGTGGATCTATGCCCTTTGCTTTGTATGCCGGCGGATTAAATACCTCAATGTCGGGTGTTGCCGGAACTAGTTCCATATTTTCGCCAGTTTCTTTTACCCACCAACCTCTGAAAGGCATTCTAACGCGCGAGCCGTCAACTAAGCCATAAGAGCCTGTGCTTATGACCGCGCCAAATGTTGGCCGCCCAACGAGTTTTCCGAGTCCAAGTGCTTTGTAGGCGTGCGAAAAGATTTCTGCATTTGAGTAGCTATTTTCGTTACTCATGGCAATAGATGGCTTGGTCCAAGCTGACAGTGGTAGTCTTTCAGAGAACGGATAAGTTTCTTTAAAATCTCGATGCTCTTTTTCTAAATTTTTAGCGGCTCCGCGTGGGATGGTATACGAATGCTGTTTTACATTTAAGACGGCCATTAGGTAATCGGTTGTCCAGCCACCGCCGTTATATCGCACATCAATAACAATGCCATCTTTTTTGTACCCTGCGGCCATTAGCTCGCGCTCAAATCGTTCAAAGCTGGTCCAATTCATTCCGCGTATGTGCAAATAACCTAAGCGGCCGTTTGAAAGCTCATTGGTGAGCCGTCTTCGCTCATTTACCCACTCATCGTATAGTTGGTTACGAAGACTGCTAGTGGGCCAGATAACCACTTCACTAGTGCCTCTAACACCGTCTTTTTTGACTTCTAGTAACACTGGGAAATTTGCTTGGCCGTTGAGTAAGTCAAATAAGTTATTGTCTTTTAATGCTTTTTGATTAACCGAGACGATAGTGTCGCCGGGGTTTAGTTTGCTGTCGTTTCGATCTGCAGGGCTATTATCAACGACGGACTGTATTTTGTAGCCTTGTTTGGTGTGCTGACCATCTACACCAAGCAGCCCGGTACGCACTTTTTGCGTTTCTTTTTGATTTGCGCTTCGCGAAAGGCCCATGTGGCTTGCGTTAAGCTGCCCTAACATTAAGTTAAATATGTATTGGAAGTCTTCTGATGTCGACGCTTTAAGTGCGATTGGCTCATATTTTTCACGAAGGTCTTCCCAGTCTTTTCCATGAAAATTGGGATCATAAAAACCGGCATTAAGCGCGCGCCATGCATCGTCAAATATTTGTTTGCGCTCAGCCGCATAGTCAATTCTCACGTGCGAACTAACCTTTAAGTCCTGCTTTTTATCATCTTTGGTGGCAACGCGCACCAGCTTGCCGCCTTTTGTAAGTGCATAAACATATTTCCCTTTGTCTTGAAGACTCAGTTGCTGGGGTTGAACATCGCCTTTTAACACGGTCTTTTTATCTTCACCGTCCCACTTAATTTTATAGAGGTTGCGGTCTATTTTGTAGTTTTGGCGACCTGTCCCGCCAATGCTGTAGTAAATGTGTTCGCCCTTTTTGTCAAAAACAAGGCCTTGTTCATTACCAGCAAAGCGAGTGACTTGTTCTAAGCGGCGATAAATCCCGTCAAAGTCGATCTTTATGTTTGCGACGGCCTGTGTTTTGTTGTCGTCTTTCTTCTCTTCATCATCTTTATCTTTTGCTTTGTTGGTGTCTGTTTTGTCATCGCTTTTGCTTAATCGCTTCCATTCTTCTTTGGAGCGCTGCCAGTCATCTTCATTTAACCACGCAAACCAAATATCAAAGTCTCCGTTGTTTCGCATTGAGCTAAAACCAAGCTTACTGCCATCGGGGCTCCAGACCGGGTTGACATCATACTTTGGATGCATGCTGACGTTGACAGGCTTTTTGCTGTTGTCGGCCGCATGAATATAAATTTCTTCATTAAAATTTAGGTCAGCCAGGGAATAGGCTAGCCAAAGGCTATCGGGTGACCAAGATAGGCCCGATGGTGTATCCCAACCGTCGAGCAAGCGTTTGCTATTGCTTAACGCTCCTTTGTCGTTAATACTGGCTGTGATCAACCTTCCGCGACCTTGCAGGTAGGCTATTTTTTTACCATCAGGCGAAACAAGTGGACTGCGTTCATCTTCTTTCGTTTTAGTGAGTTTAACTATTTTATGTTTGAGGCTTTTAAATAAATTCGCTTCGCTCTCGTCAGCAGAGAGCAGCATGTAAATATCGTTTTGACCAGAGCGGTCAGACACAAATAAGATACTATTGTCGTTTAACCAAACTACATCACGATCGCGCGCCCAGCCTCTCGTTAAATTAACGCTACGGTCATCTTCTTTGTCGTTGCGAGTTACGTAAATGTCACCGCGAACTACGTATGCAGAAAGTTTACCGTTGGGCGATACGGCATATTGGTCTATATCGTTGGTCTTCTTCTCGGCCACGCTTGGGTCAAACCTAAAATCACTTTTTACATCAATGTTGATGGCGCTAGTCTGATTATTTTGCACATCGACTTTAGCTACTTTATCGCCAGCTTGGAATATAAGGATTGAGCCCGTCGCATTTGTGCTGAAGTAATTTACACCAAAGTCTTTTTCGTTGGTTATTTGACTTATGCTTCCACCAAAGTCGCCCGATAAATCGCTTTTGTGGACATTATATTTTCCGCTGCGAGGTGAAATAAAGTACAGAGTATTGTTATCAATCCATTTAGGCATAAAATCTGCGCCATCATGGTTTGTTAGCTGCGTATATTGCTTATTTTCAGTATCGTATATCCAAATATTACGGTTTGCTGGGCCACGGTAGTCCTCGCGGGAAGTTCTAGCTGTGCCTCTGACAAACGCGATTTTTTTACCATTTGGTGACATGTTTGCATCAAAACCTAAGGCGTCCATATAGCGATGCTCGGTGAGCTTACCTGATGCATCAACTGACATGATTTCGGCTTCGCGCTCGACTTGACGGTAAACACGACTACTGGCAAATAGAATTTGATTGTCTGGTGTAAAGCTTGAAACACTGTCAGATGCTGAGTGAAAGGTCAATTGCGTGGGTCGCCCGCCCGTTGAAGGCATGATAAATACGTCATTATTGCCAAAGCGGTCACTGCTAAACGCGATCATGTTACTGCTTTTATTCCATGCAGGGCGCGACTCATACCCTTCGTGAATGGTTAATCTGTCGGCTCTGCCGCCATTTGTATTGACTGTCCAGATATCACCTTGAAAGGTGAATGCGATCTTGTCACCATTTGGACTAATTTCTGGTTGCAAAATTAGCGTTTCGGCTTTTGCTATCAGCGGCGCTAATATAAGTGCAGCACACAACAGGTATTTCATTGGGGTAACCTTTTTATCGTTTTGTAATGGTGTCAATCTTGGGTAAGATCTTTAAAATTATTTGCTATTTCTCAGTTTACTTATAATCATGATTTGAGTATTCGGATTTGTTTTTTTAAGATAAAACCCTTGTTAGGTCGCTATTTTGCAAATTTACGTCATTGTGTAGTGAATTATTCTAAAAATTTGTAACTTATTCGATAATTATCCTGAATGTATATCACTATAATTCAGGTCTTCTTTAGCACTGTAATCATATTGAGCAATCACATTGAGTCATAAACACAATACACCATCTCTTTTTACTCGCCTGAGAAAGAGCAAATGGTTCTCGTGGGTTCGAGATATTAGCCTTTTCGCACTTGTCTTTTTTGCTATCACGACATGGCAAGCTAAAGACATGCTAAGCAGCGATGGAAGCGTTACGGTTGCACAACAAAATTTGGTGACGCTCACTGGGGAAGTATCGCCCATGCTGGATACTGAAAAAACTAACTTAGTATATTTTTTTGCGCCGTGGTGTCAGATTTGCGCGTTGAGCATCGATAATTTAAGTTACGTAGACCCCGATTCGGTTAATGTAGTGGTTATTGCCTTAGACTATTCGTCAAAAGAAGAGGTTGATGACTTTGTTGCGAAGCATGGCGTTACCAACACTGTATTTTTAGGGTCAAATGAACTTAAACAGAATTTTAAGATTCAAGGTTACCCTAGTTATTACCTTGTCGACAAAAACAATACAGTGACCAGCAGCTCTTATGGCTATTCTACGGCCGTAGGACTCAAACTCCGAGAAGCGTTTGGCAAGTAGTTGATATAGTGTA
This sequence comes from uncultured Glaciecola sp., assembly GCA_964446865.1. GTDB lineage: Bacteria > Pseudomonadota > Gammaproteobacteria > Enterobacterales > Alteromonadaceae > Glaciecola. The sequence continues at coordinate 11,851 of CAYURD010000050.1, read as the reverse complement.
TGTGAAACGCTTGCGTGGAAATTGCCCATGTAATATGCTTATCATACAAGTATGTCAGCGTCAGTATTATCGATACCTTTAGCGATGCCTTTAGCGATTCTTTGCGTATGCATACCTGAAGACTTTGAACTATGCTGATGCTATATCGTAAACTTGATGACATCACTATAAAATGGGCACCTTATGAAAAATTCTTTTTTGATATTTACGTCAACAGTCGCATTATTATCGTTAGCTGCTTGTGGTAAAGCGCCAGAGCAATCTACGCCAGAGCAGGCAACACCCGAACAAGCTGCAGAAACATCACAAGGAACGGCTGTCCTTCAAGAGGCTGTATCAGGGGCAATTAGTGATGATATGTTATCGGATACCGTGTCAACTTTTGCTCGGTTTGTGCCTGAGCGAAAGGATGATTTTGCATGGGAAAATGACTTAGTTGCCTTCAGGGCATACGGCCCAGCTTTGCGTGATGGTGGCGAAAATGCTGGTGTTGATTGTTGGTTAAAAAAGGTTGAATACCCAATTATCAACAAGTGGTACAAACTTCATTTAGAGCAAGATATTAGTTACCATCAAGATCATGGTGAAGGTTTAGACAATTATCACGTGGGTTCGTCGGCTGGCTGTGGCGGCACCGCAATGTGGATTGATGGCGAAAGGCAAGCGTTAGAGGCTTACACCTCATGGGATATTCTATCTAGTACACCAGACAAAACGGTTTTTCAGCTCACTTACGAAAATGAGATAAATGGCAGTCTTTACGCTGAAACTAAAAAAATCACGATTGAGCTCGGCAACCGTTTATACCTTGCTGAATCGACCTTTACAAAAGATGGCGAAGTTGCGGCAAATACACCTATTGCTATTGGCGTAACGACTCACGATGGCAAAGCGACGCCTGTTTACTCTAAAGAAGACGGATGGTTGATGGCGTGGGAAAACCTTGGGGGCTATGGGCTAGGGACGGCTGTTATGGTAGGCGCGGGCAATGTACAAAGCGTTGAAATATTGGATAAGCCAGAGGTCAAAGACTATAGCCATGCGCTATTGATTGTTAACACAGATGAAAACGGTACTCTTTCGTATGCATCTGGTTATGGCTGGGAAGGCGCTGGTGTTATCACAACACCAGAACAATGGCAGGCGTATTTAGCGGGCTCAAGCGTGTTGAGATAGTTGCTCAACAATTTTAATATGACGCTTTTTACTATTGCCTAAATGTTTGGCCATCGCATTTTTTGCACCAAGCGCATCTTGGTTTTGGATGGCCTCACATATTGATGCATGTTCTGCGCAAATGGTGTCAAAAAAGGATTCTTTATCGTCCATTACACTGTGATTTAAGATAAGCTCTCGTGCCGGTATGACTCCCGACCCGATAAACTCTATAAAACGAGTGAAGTAGCTATTTCCTGACGCTTTTGCGATGCTTAAATGAAACTCAAAGTCTTCGTTACGTCCATCGACTCGCTTCGCCATTTTTGTATTAACGACCTTAAGCGCGGCGTTAATTTCGTCCATTTGTGCTTGTGAACGATTGGTAGCCGCCATGGACGCCATTTCGATTTCAACCGCCATGCGCAATTCGAGGATCTGAATCGCATCTTCAAACGAATTAAACTCTTCTTGGTCAATTGAAAAGAGCTTATTTTTTTTGCGTGCAGATACAAAAACACCCACGCCCTGTCGACTTTCTATCAAGCCTTCAGCTTTTAAAATGGCAACGGCCTCGCGAACAACCGTACGGCTAACACCGGCGGCTTTTTCTATATCCTTTGACGCGGGAAGCTTTGTGCCTGCATCCCAATCTCCTTTTAAGATTTGCGCTCTTAGCGTATCGGCCAAGTCATTCGTCAAGCTCTTAGACTTTTGTATTTGGGCTATTTGTAATACCATTTTTTGTTTTTTCTTAATTTGACCACATCTTTATTTGATAGAATAATTGCATAATCAGGGTATTCCTACAACATTCTGCGCTTTTTAATCACCTTAAGGAAAAGTTTTTATATGAAAGATGTGGCTTTAGCCCCGCAAGCAGTCCCAATAAGCGTGAATAAGCAAGACGTTTATCCTTCCAAAATCGTGTGTGTGGGTAGAAATTACGCAAAACATATTGCTGAGCTTGGTAATGAAACGCCAAGTGAGCCTGTAATTTTTATAAAGCCATCAAGTGCAATTTCTCATGCGCTTTATACTCATCCAGTTGATGACATTCATTTTGAGACAGAGCTAGTGTTTTTAATTGCCAATCAGTCAATACAAGGTGTGGGTATTGGCTTAGATTTAACCAAGCGTGATATTCAAAACCGGCTTAAAGAAAAAGGCTTACCATGGGAACGAGCTAAGGCTTTTGATGCATCGGTGGTTTTTACTGACTTTGTGGACATGCCAAGTGATGATGCGAAATTAGAATTGCGTTTATTTATTGATGGTACCTTGCAACAAGCGGGATCGACAGATGATATGTTGTATAAACCCAATGCGCTTTTGAAAAGCATTACTGAGTTTATGACGCTGTTTGATGGTGACCTGCTAATGACAGGCACGCCAAGCGGTGTAGGGCTAGTGAAAAATGGGCAAACATTCTGCGTTCAATTAATAGTTGATGATGGGGTGTTGCTCGAAAGATCATGGCAGGCTGAATTGCCACTAGGTCTATAGGTATAATCAAGAGAAATACAGGTGTTGGCGCTAAGACCCCCGTCATTCCCGCTAATGCGTAATACTGTTCGTTTAAGACTTCCTCGTCATCCTCGCGAATGCGGGGAACTGGTGGATGTTCATGAAAAACATGTACTTATCAAATATCGATGGGTTCCAAAGAGGTTCCCGCCTTCGCGGGAATGACGTAATTTATGCTTAAACAAAAAGTATTACGCCTTCGCGAGGATGACGAGGAAGTCTTAAGCGTAGGGTCCTAATTACTAATACTCATCTTCAAAAATGGTTTCTATGGGTTGTTCAAATAGCCTAGAAATCTTAAATGCTAGGGGTAAACTTGGATCAAACTTGCCCTTTTCTAGCGCGTTTATGGTTTGACGGGAGACTTCAAGGTGGTCGGCTAGGTCAGCTTGAGTCCAGTCTTTTTCGGCACGAAGCACTTTAAGTCTGTTTTTCATCTGTATTTCCTATGTCCTAAGAATGTGCTCACAATAAAGGTGATGCCCATCACAAAATAAAGATGTGAAATTCGAGGCTCAAATTCGCCAATTGCGCCAGTGACAAATATGAGTTCATAAGCGACCCCAAACACCATTAACACCCCTAGAGTAATGGTTGCACTTTCTAAAAAGACTTTCCTACCTAGTTCGTCTAAGCACTTCACATATTTTACATTGGCCAAAATTAATAAGCCGCCTGCAATAATATTTAACACAATTGCGACCACTGTAAGTGCAATACTAAAATCCCAAATAAGCTTGGGGCCAAACGCTAATAAGGCTGTGCTTATTAACCAAATAGTTGTGTAAAGGGCTAAGTTTTTATTCCCTTTAAATTCTTGCTGTGCATAAGTACTTTTACTTTGATTAGTCATATACCTTCCTTTTGTCATTAACGCTTTACTAATAGTAAAGTTAGATTTACTTTAATTTTAATTAGCCTTAATGTCAAGTGTATTTTACTAAATGTCTAGTAAGCTTGTTTCTGATGGTGTGTTTTTAATTGACTTAATGCCAAGAAATTGTCAACTTACTGTGGTCGAAACCATAGTGATCATGCTAGCTTACGTATGTATTAATTCCTTAAGCTTCGTTCTGAAAAAACGTAGCGGCGAGCTTAAGTAGAATACTTGGTCTGAGCGTCTTAACTAAATAACATCAAGGTTATCGACTGATGGCACTTCATATTTTCTGGACATTTTTAAGGTTAGGTTGCACAAGCTTTGGCGGGCCTGTTGCACATTTAGGCTATTTTCGCACGGCATTCGTAGAGTCAAAAAAGTGGTTTAGTGAACAAGAATACGCACATCTATTGAGTGTTTGCCAAACGCTTCCTGGACCAGCTAGTAGCCAAGTAGGCTTCGCTATTGGTTTATTAAAAGGCGGCTGGCTTGGTGCTATTGCCGCGTTTATTGGATTTACTCTACCTTCTATCGTTCTATTAATTGTTTTTGCTGAAAGCTTATCGATATTTAATAATCAAATTGGTTTGGTGGCCCTGCAAGGCTTGGCCATTTTAGCGTTTATTGTTGTGTTACAAGCAGTACTTGGCATGGGTAAACAGATTTTATCAGACCATTTTAAGTGGCTGTTAGCGCTTGTTATGTTTGTGGTTACCTTGAGCGCACAAGCTTTGTATTGGCAGATTATTGGTATTTTTTCATGTGCATTGATGAGTGCCTTTTTTTCCGGGGTGATGCTCGGCCAGAGCAGTCGAACTGGGACCAGTAGTGAAATTAATTCACGGTCTATGGAATCGTTTTCAGGTAATAAGCTTGATGCAAACAACACTGGAGCTGCACTATTCGCGGATCGTAACTTTGTAAAAATTAGCATGTTCTCAGCAAGTATTTGCGCGATACTATTTTGTGCTTTGTTGGTGTTATTGCCCATGTTTTCAAACGAGTTTTATCCACCCGCAGCGGCATTTTACCAGTCAGGTGCGATGGTATTTGGTGGCGGGCATGTCGTGTTGCCATTTTTAGAGCAAGCTACTGTGGCATCTGATTTACTCTCACAAGAGCAGTTTTTAGCAGGATACGGCGCAACACAAGCTGTGCCAGGTCCTATGTTTTCATTTGCAGCGTACTTAGGCTATGTGAGTGAGTTAAATCAACAAGTGCTAAGTCTTGGGACGCAAGATAATACGAGTCTATTGTTTTATCCGTGTGCATTGTTTGCTGGCTTATTAGCCACAGGATTTTTATTTTTACCGGGTTTTTTGCTGCTTGGGACGTTTTTACCAATATCGCAAAAGCTCTTAGTTTATCCGAAAATAAAAAAAGCGTTTGCTGGCGCGAATGCGGCTGTTGTTGGTTTGCTTGCGGCGACCTTGTATGACCCAATATTTACGCATGCGATTAATAGCAAGATTGACTTGATAATAGCGGCTATCGGTTTTGTTGCGCTTGTTTGCTTTAGGCTTCCTATTTTGTTGATTGTGTTGATGTGTATTGGACTGAGCGTGGGGACTGGCCTGTATACTGCTTAGAGCCAGCTTACACAAAACTACTAATTAAGAAAAAGCCAAGCAAGGTAAAAGGAACTGATATCACCGTGCTAATCGCAATTATTTGAGCGGCGAGTTCATGATTCCCTCCAATTTTGCGAACCATCACATAGCTCGCAGCGGCGGTTGGGCTTATAGCCATTAAATACACGACCATTAATGGCATACCACTTATCCCAAATAAAACCGCTAAACTGACCAACACTAAAGGGTAAATAAAGCACTTGATACTAATACTAAAGATGCTAGGCATGCCATTTTGCCGCATTGTTGAAAACCGTAAGGCAGCGCCAGTGCATAGCAAGGCTAATGGCAAGGTAAGTTGAGCAAAGTACTCGGCACTGTTTGTGATAATTGAAGGAAGATTAATATTAAAAACAGACACCAGTAAGCCAGCAACAATCGATAAAATAATAGGGTTGCTTACTATGTCTTTTGTTATTTTGGTGTAACTTGTGGCTTTATTTTGATAAATGTTGAGCACGGCCACCGACAATAAATTATACACGATTGTCAAACCACCTAAATATACCGACCCATAAGCCAAGCCTTCGCTACCATATGCATTGGCGCAATAGGCTAAGCCAATAATGCCCATATTTGAACGAAACGCCCCTTGAATAACAACGCCTCTGTCGTTTTTATTTTTGATTAGCCATGGTGCAAGCACTAGCATGCTCACAAAAATGAGAAGAGTGCCGCTAACACCAATCGATATCACTTTAGGATCGGTTAACTTGGCGACCGAACTAGTGCTGATGGTTGTAAATAATAATGCAGGCAAGGCAAAATTAAATACAAGCCTTGAGGCTTTTTCGACAAAGTCATCGTCGAGCGTGCCATACCTAAATAAACCGTACCCAAAACCAATCATTAAAATGACAGGGCCAATGACGGCAACGGCAAAGGTGACAAAATCTATATCTGGAGGCACTTAAGGCAATTCTTTGTATATGGATTAGTGAGTATCTATATACTTCAAAATGCTACCAAATGCACGAGAACCATTCTTTTGAATTTGTTTGTCAAAAAACCATTTACCTAAAATCGGGGTGGTGATGGTGCCTTTTGAAATCCATTTTACATAAGTGGTGTTAGTACCTATCTCGCTTAGATGAACTTCGCCAAGTTCATGTTTGTAAGGTAAGGGCTTTGAATACACAATTTTATAGCCAATCACTGCTTTTCTTTTTGTGTTTGACGCACTCATTTCGGGTGGTTCGTACTTCACTATTTCTTCGTGCAGTGTTGCGCCATTAGCGACTATTTCTCTTATTGCTCCCACGCCATTTGGGTAAGTAATTCCTGTTGTGATCAGCGAGGACTCATCTACGCCCTTAAATTTTTTATAATTGGCATGGTCAGCTAATATTTCGAACACGTCTTTAATTGGTTTATTGATCTTGCGTTCAACCGATATGTTAAACATTGATTGTCAAACTCCTATTTGTCGCGTAATTCTCTGCGTAAAATTTTGCCAACGGTAGACTTGGGTAATTCATCAATGACCGTAAACTCTTTTGGTATTTTGTAGCCGGTTAAATATTCTCGGCAATGGCTTTCAAGATCTTTTTCATCAACGTTATCGTTAACGGTGATGTAAGCACATACTTTTTCTTGTGTTGAGTCATCTGGTTTGCCAATAACGGCCGCTTCTACAACCTTTGGGTGACGCGTTAAGACATCTTCTATTTCGTTGGGGTACACGTTAAAGCCCGACACAATGATCATATCTTTTAGACGGTCAACTATTTTGATACTGCCACTTGGTAAACGCACGCCTACGTCGCCTGTTTTAAAATAGCCATCTTGTGTCATTACTTTTGCCGTTTCATCGTCACGCTGCCAGTAACCGCGCATTACTTGTGGCCCTTTAGCGGCAATTTGCCCTTCTTCACCATCGGCAACAGCATTGTCATTTTCGTCCAGCAGTTTTATGTCGGTTTCGGTAAGCGGTAAACCAACGGTGCCTATTTCTTCTTTACCTGGAATGTTAAACGCTAGTACTGGCGCGGTTTCAGATAATCCATAGCCTTCGGTTACCGAACACCCCGTCGTTTTTTGCCATAAATCTGCGGCGGAACTTGTTAGCGCAGTGCCGCCCGACATGGTGAGTTTTAATGAGGAAAAGTCTAATGTAGAGAATTCATCTTGGTAGCACAGGCCCATAAACAAGGTATTAATGCCTGCAAAAGCGGTAAATTTATGTGGCTTTAAGGTTTCGACAAAGCCGCTCATGTCACGAGGGTTAGGAATGAGTAAGACCATCGCTCCTTTTGCAAAAAACGTCATCATACATACGGTAAAAGCATAGATGTGATAAAGCGGTAACGGACATACAACTAGTTCTTCGCCTTCTTTAAATGTGGTACCAAGGCGATTAAGTGTTTGTATGCTGTTTGACAGCACATTTAAGTGACTAAGCTCAGCGCCTTTTGAAACACCGGTTGTACCGCCTGTGTATTGCAAAATACAAGGGTCAGTGATTTTGTTTGCTTGACGCGGGGCAACGCTATCGCCCTGAGTTTTTTCAAAAATGTGCGCAAAACAAACATAGCTTTCGTGGTTAAGGGCTTTGTTGTCGAGAAGCTGTGTGGCACTGGTGACGATAACTGTTGATACACCAACTTTATTTTTAATTCCTTCATATTTCGGCAATAAATCTGACAATATAACCAAGGCTTTTGCACCAGAATCATTAAACTGATGCGCCATTTCACTTGGCGTATATAACGGATTAGTGTTTACCACAATTAAACCTGCGCGCAATGCGCCATATACGGCGATAGGATGCTGTATCAAATTAGGGAGTTGAATAGCAATACGATCGCCCGCTTGTAAGTCAGTATGTTCGGTTAAATAGTTTGCAAATTTGGCAGAGAGTTCGTCCATTTGTGCAAAGGTTTTCGTTTGTCCTAGCGCATTGTAAGCGGGTCGGTCTTTGTATTTTTTAAATGTTTCTTCTATGTAGTCGGCCAAACTGTGTATATGACTTGGGACTAATTCGCTTGATGTGATGGCTGGCATACCTTGCGTAAATTGCGTATTTTGCATAACGTACCTCGTTCTTGTTTTTATTTTTGTCTATTGTTGTTTATTGCGAATTTATAGCCGCTTTATTCGTAGTCGTAGTACTCGCTTTTTTTCTTAATATCATAAAACAGATTCCGCCTAGCACCCCAGATAGCATTTGCAATAAAATTCCGTTCATTGAACGGGCGCCTGCTAAGAGTGTGACGCCTAATACAGGCTGCATGGCGAGTAGTATCACAAGCATAGTGATACCGCCGGCAATCACATATATAATGCGACTCGAAATAGGGGTAAAACGCAGCAGCAGCTTCGCGATTGAAAAGCCGATGGTAAGACCAATGAGTACGATAGGGCCATAAGTCGGCAACAAGCCTATCAAGTCTTGCATGCTCATATTGAGTCTATCGGCGATAGGAATATTGATGTCTAACTCGCTTAAGCCGAATAGCACCATTTGCGTTTGCAGCACCGAAGCGCTTACAAAACATATCAATGATGCAATGAGTAGATGTCCGAGTAGCGCTATTTTTTTCATATTTGGTCTTATTTTTATAGTCTAATTCTTTGGCTTAATCGTAAAAAGCTAATAACTATCGTTAAGGAAAAGCGTAATGGCTCACGCAATGGCCGAAGCAACCGCTAGGGCAATAACTAAGGCAATAACTAAGGCAACGACAAGATTAGCATTATGTTTACCTAAATGCGTACGCGACTCAAGGCATTTTAGTTCTGTGTGGGGTATTGGACGTGTCGTATTTTGCGCGAAGCTTTTTGTTAGCCACTTGCTGGTTGTTACGCACTTGCTGGTTGTTTCGGATGCACTTGCACAGTCTGATGCAGCGCTACCTGCTCAGCAGCAAACTACACCATCGATTAACGCCCAAGATAATGATTACATGGACTTATCTGTGCTTGTAAGTGGTTTACCCGCATCTTGGGGGTTGAGTGCGGCTCCTGACAAAACCCTTTTTGTGACACATCGAGCGGGTTCGTTGTCGCGCTATTCTAGAGACGGAGACTTACTCGCCACTTATGAACTAGGCTTAGACGATTTGCATTTTGAAGGGCAAGGCGGGCTGTCTGGTATTGCGTTTCATCCACAATACAAGCAAAGCCCTTGGATTTATCTTTCGTATGCCTATGGAAATTCAAAGGCGAATGGACTCAAAGTTATCCGAATACTGCTAAGTCACCCATCAAAACTCGATGCAAGTATTCTAGAAACCCAAATAATTTTTAAGCAGCGGGATGTACGCGATACCTCCGTTCATTATGGTGCTCGTTTAGCTTTTATGCTCGATAATACTTTACTTATCACCACGGGCGACGCGTTTGATTATCGCGAACATGCGCAAAAGTTAGATTCTCAGCTAGGCAAAATCATCAGGGTGACCGATACTGGCGATATTCCCCCAAATAACCCTTTTGCTGATGCAAAAAATGAGAGCCAGCGGTATATATACAGCTACGGCCATCGCAATCCTCAGGGACTTATCGTACTGCCAAATGGCCAAATTATTAGTCACGAGCATGGCCCTGATGGCGGTGATGAAATAAATATGATTGAGGCGGGCTTGAATTACGGTTGGCCAGTGATCACAAGAGGTAAGGATTATATCGGTAGCCAAATCACGCCGTTTACCGAGTACCCTAACATGCAACAGCCTACTTTTAACTGGACGCCTTCAATTGCGCCTTCGGGGATGATCTTTTACCCAAATGTGGGCGTCGCACCATTAGGCAATCGTTTGTTACTCACTTCTCTTAAGTATCAGCAACTACATGCACTTGAATTAAGAGGTAATCGTGTCGAAAATGACAAAGTATATTTTGCCAAAAGCGGTTATCGCATGCGTGATATCACACTTTCGTCTGACGGACGTTTATTTATTTTGTCTGACGGCCCGCAGGCAAGTATATTAGAAGTTGTGATGACCCAATAAGAGTGCATAATTTCGGTGAATAGCCGATATATACCCGTGACAAGCGTAATGTATTCATTTTTAGAGGAAAAATGTTATACTTTGCGCCCAATTTTTGCTTCGCAAACAAATATTTGCGACTGGCTTTATCGCCGCTAGGCTCAATAAAGAGGACTCAATAGTGTTACAAGACTACCGTAAGCATGTAGAAGAACGCGCCGCCGAAGGCATTCCACCAAAACCGCTTAACCCAGAGCAAGTTGCTGGACTCATCGAGTTATTGAAAAACCCACCTGCGGGTGAAGAAGAGTTTTTAGTTGAGTTACTTTCAGAACGTGTACCTCCAGGTGTTGATGAGGCTGCATACGTGAAAGCTGGCTTTTTAAGCGCGATAGCAAAAGGCGAAGAGACCTGTGGCTTAATTAGTAAAGAAGCTGCCGTACAATTGTTAGGTAATATGCATGGTGGTTACAACATTACTACCTTGGTTGAATTACTTGACGATAATGATTTAGCCGAACTAGCGGTAGAAGAGCTAAAACACACTCTGTTGATGTTTGATGCGTTTCATGACGTTGAAGAAAAGCACAGAGCAGGTAATAAATACGCGTCTGAAATTATGCAGTCGTGGGCCGATGCCGAATGGTTTACCTCGCGTGATGATTTGCCTGAAAAAATCACTGCCGCCGTATTTAAGGTGACTGGCGAAACTAACACTGACGATTTATCGCCTGCACCTGACGCATGGTCGCGTCCAGATATACCACTGCATGCTCGCGCTATGTACAAAATGACTCGCGATGGTCTAAGGCCTGAAAAGCACGGCGAAATAGGTCCGTTGGCACAGGTTCAAGAATTAAAAGACAAAGGCTATCCAGTTGCCTTTGTTGGTGACGTTGTGGGTACAGGTTCGTCACGTAAGTCGGCTACAAACTCAGTGTTGTGGTTCTTTGGCGATGATTTACCTGGCGTGCCTAATAAGCGCGGCGGTGGTATTTGCATTGGTTCTAAAGTTGCTCCTATCTTTTTTAATACGATGGAAGATGCTGGCGCCTTAGTGTTTGAAGCCGATGTCGAAAAAATGAACATGGGCGATATTATTGACATTCATCCTCTAGATGGCGTCATCAAAAACGCAGAAAGTGGCGAAGTTATTGCCCAGTACAGTTACAAATCTAAAGTGTTATTAGATGAAGTTCGCGCTGGTGGACGAATTAATCTTATTATTGGACGTGGTCTAACGGCTAAAGCACGTGAATCATTAGGTTTAGGTACTAGCGATATTTTCCGCGTGCCAGAAGTACCTGCACAAAGTACCGCAGGTTTCACATTAGCACAAAAAATGGTCGGTAAAGCGTGTGGTGTTGAAGGTATTCGCCCTGGCACATATTGTGAGCCGCAAATGACGACCGTTGGCTCGCAAGATACAACCGGCCCGATGACACGTGATGAGCTTAAAGATTTAGCATGTTTAGGCTTCTCAGCCGACCTAACAATGCAATCGTTCTGTCATACTGCCGCTTATCCTAAGCCAGTAGATATTGATACGCAGCATACCTTGCCAGACTTTATCATGAACCGTGGTGGTGTATCTTTGCGCCCAGGCGACGGTATCATCCACTCGTGGTTAAACCGCATGCTTCTGCCTGATACTGTTGGTACAGGTGGTGATTCGCATACTCGCTTCCCAATGGGAATTTCATTCCCAGCAGGTTCTGGTTTGGTTG
>CAYURD010000049.1:0-26751 GCA_964446865.1 uncultured Glaciecola sp. | reverse complement strand
CTAGACAAAACAAATGCTTAGCCAAGATTGATTAGTTCCAATGAGGTTCCCGCCTGCGCGGGAATGACGGGGTTTTGGCTTAACCGAACAGTATTAAGCCTTCGCTGGGATGACGGGGTTTTGGCTTAACCGAACAGCGATGAGAGCACTCAGTGTTATTTGACAAAACTCTCATCGGGTGTCCCAGAAAAACACGCTAAAACATACGGAAAGTCATCAGTCACATAATAGCCATATACACCATCAACGGTCATTCCATTGCATTGGTCAAGATCACCTAAGCCTTCTACATACTCATAGTCATCACGAAATATGCCATCGTAATTCCCACCAGGTTCGCCATCACCACTAGGGCGCGCGCCCGATTTGAGTCTATAGCTAGACTGGGCTTTTCGAATCACTTGCTCGTCTTGAATGTAAGAACCAAAAATGGGAAAGCCATCAGCAGCAAAGCCAATTACTGGTGAAATTGCGCTATTGTCGTCACCAAATAAAGCAAACGGAGAGCCGTGATAATGATAAGTGCCGTCTGATTGAGCATGGGCATTATGCGTATCAACATTAAATCCACTTTCAGGGTGCATAGGATCATATCGCCAAGGCGTATTAGAGTCGTTGCAACCAATTCTACCATCGCCCACACCGAAGCAACCCGCGGCTAATATGTCGACTTTAACGCCATTCAGTAAGATTGCATTGTCTACTTGAAGACTAAGCGCAGAAACCGTATTCGATAATTGAGGTGATACTGTAATTTCAAAACGATCATTTTGTTCAGATACATCATTAGGAAATGCTCTGCCGCCATCGTTAAAATCGTGATTAGGGATTGCATTGGTTAAAAATACACACTTTTCACCATCGCGCATAATCTCTAAATCTCCCATGAAGAGAGTGCCGTTATTAACATCTGTCGCGCTTGAGGTGTATGACGCCATATAATCAACGCAATTACCGCTACCATTTGTCAAAATAGCATCAGTAATATTGATGGGTTCATCTGTTGGGTTGTTATTAATGCTTGAGGCGAAGTCTCTTAGCTGGTCAAGCTGTGAACTTATTTCGGGCGCAAGCCCCTCAGTCAGAAGATTATCTGTTTCAGCAAAATTATCGCTTAATGAATATAGGGCTTCGCTACCATCAACAAATTGTATGAGTTTAAGAGCATCATTACGAACAGTCATGCCGGTCACAGACGCTGATTCAAACTGTGTAAATATATGACTATTAACACTGGCATTTGCGTCAGACAATAAGCCATAAAAACTGGTGCTATCATGCACTTGCTGTTCGGTTGCACCGGCTGCTTGTGCAATGGTAGCAAAAAGATCAGTTGCCGTGACTAACGCTTGTTCACGTTCGTTAGCTCTTGTGACGCCAGCACCCGATATGACTAAAGGTACACCTACGCCACCTTGGAATAAAGAGCCCTTAGCATGATCGCTTGCAAAAGCACTAGTATCTATAATCCGCGAAGGCGTGCCATTGTCTCCAATATAGATAATCAAGGTGTTATCTAGCTCTTCTTGAGGCAAACTAGCTAATAAGCGACCTAGCTCAGCATCTACCGCTTCGATCGCCGCTAAATAATAAGCCCGACGGTTTTGCTCAATATCGCTTGCTTCACCGCTTAAATCTCGGTTATGCAAAGTATTGGGTGGTAAATGAAATGGAGAGTGTGGCGCAGAATAGGCAACCCAAGTAAACCAAGGTTGAGTTTGCTCAGATATCCAATCAATCGCTAAGTCGGTTATGTTTGTTGTATGATAAATCGAACTGACTTCTGTATTGCCGTTAGTCGTCAAATCCCACGAAAAATAATCGTCAATATTCGCTATATTTCCAGCATAGTGCGTTACACCTACTTCGTTAGGGTGATCGTTTGCATTGCTTGTATTACCACCACCAATGTGCCATTTACCAAAAACCGCACTTACGTAATCGCTAGTATCTGGATGGTTTGATAAATACGATTGAATCGTTTCGTGCTCTAATGATAAGCGCGCCGGCGTGAAAGTAACACCTGAATTGAGGCCATATTTTCCCGTTATCATGGTGGCTCGCGTGGTTGTGCAAGACGGTGTCGCCCATGCGTTATCAAATACAATGCCGTTCTGTGCCAAATTATCGATAGTCGGCGTAGCCGGTAAATCATCACTGAAGCTATACTGTGCAGAAGCATCTAGGCCTTGGTCATCTGTAATAATCAGTAAGATATTGGGTTTGTTTGAGTCCGTAGGCTCTGTTGGTGTGATCGGTGTGGTTGGCGTGGTGGGTGTAGTTGGCGTCGTGGGTTGTGCAATAGGTTCATCAGAGGAACCTGAACCTCCACCGCATGCCATAAGCAAACTCGACAGACTGATAACAACGGCAATACATATACAAGGTGTAGTAATCTTCACAATAAATCTCCACAATAAACTCAGGTTTATAGTAGAGCAAAGTATGACTATACATGCTTAATTTACGCATTCTTTACACTGAGTTGACAGAAGCCTTTCACATTGTTTTACACTGACAAAAAAAAGCTTAAAAAATGGAGTATTTATCCCTTATTTAGGTATCATTTGACTGCGTACAAAATTCTCGAAACACTTGTGGTTTAAGAGGCTTGCTGAAGAAGTATCCTTGAAAATATTCACAACCAAGCGCTGTTAATATAGACACTTGATTATCGGTTTCCGTGCCTTCTGCAATGATTTTTAGGTTCATCGCGTTTCCAATAGCAATTATCGTTTTCACTAATTCCATACTTTGCTGTTCATGAATATTATCAACGAACGATTTATCAATTTTGAGCACGTTTATTGGTAACACATGCAAATACGAAAGTGATGAATAACCCGTACCAAAATCATCTAAAGAAACTGAAACCCCCTGTTGACGAAGGGTTTTGATATGCTGCTTTGCGTTTGATGTATCTGCCAACAAATCAGTCTCGGTAATTTCAATTTCAAACAATGCAGGAGTTAAGCCAAACGCTTTAATATTCTCGATTAGAAACTCACCAAAACACAAGGTATCAAATTGTGCAGCTGATACGTTGATTGAAATCGGATATAAAACTAGGCCTAACTCTTGCCAATGCTTAAATTGATGACACACCTTTTTGACTAACCACTTTCCAACATCGTGAATTAACCCGCTTTGTTCTGCTATAGGAATAAATACTGAAGGCGATATTTTTCCTTCATCTTTATGATCCCAGCGCATCAATGCTTCGGCACCAACAACCGTTGTATCAGCGCTTACTTTTGGCTGATAGACTAAATATAATTCATTAGGGTTGTGCAGAGCTTGAGCGAGGTCGCGTTCTATTTTACGTTTATAATCGAGCATGTCTGAGAGCTTTGGATCAAATAAAGAAAACTGACCTTGACCATTAGCCTTGGCTTGTTGAAGCGCTTTTTCTGTTGCACCAATCACATCATATCGAGTGTTAATCTGACTTGGGAAGCTAACAGCCCCAAAACTGCAGCTAATTGAAATACTGTGACGCTCGATTATAAAAGAAGTAGACAGCGCTTCGTTTAAGCGCGTCCAATACTCTTGCAGAATCTGCAAACTTCTAGTCTCATCAACATTGGTCAGCAAAATCGCAAACTCATCTGAGCCGCTTCTAGCGATAAAGCTTAACGGCGAATATAAACTTGTAAGCTGTTGACTAACATACACTATCACTTGGTCACCGACTTCACTTCCATACTTTCGATTGATTTCACCAAAATGATCAATATCAAGAAGTAAGAGCATTGCATTGTGGCCGCTTTCTTTGCATTCGAGGTAAGTTGAATCAATTTTTTCCAACAAATTTGCTCGGTTTGGCAACTGCGACATGTAGTCTTGGTATGCGATATTTTTGATCTTTTTATCAGCTTTGTCTCTTCTCATCTCGGCCGACGTTCTCGCTGCAAAGACTTTTAGTGTATCTAAATAATCAGGGGCACTGTCGATATCATTTTTAAAGAGTAAGGCTATTACGCCAATTGAATTATCATTTTCGTCAATAATAACTTGCCCGATGTACGCCTTAATTTGATGATCTATAAGCAATTGGTCTTCAGGAAACTGCTGTAATAAACCACTAGGATAAACACATAACGATTTAGTCACTACCACTTCACAAGGCGCGCCTTTCAAGTCGTAGCTAAAATTATCAATTAGTTCTCCATTCGCAAGCACGGTTAGCGTATCTATGGCAAATGCATCTTCATTGCGCTTGCCAACAAAAACAATATCTGCTCCCGACTGTTTTTGTATTGTTGATAACATTTGACGGTAAAAATCATTAATATTTTCAACATTAATGCCTACAGCTAACCACTTCAAGGCCGTTTCTAAGCCTAAACGTTGCTCATATTCGCTGCTTATACGTTTTTCTTGTTTTTTGAAAGAGCTTATCAATACAAACAAAATGATCAACGAAGCAAATGTTGGGGGTAAACCTCCAATGTAGAATAAAGGAAGTGCTTGTGCTTCCACTTTAAATGCAACA
This sequence comes from uncultured Glaciecola sp., assembly GCA_964446865.1. Lineage (GTDB taxonomy): Bacteria > Pseudomonadota > Gammaproteobacteria > Enterobacterales > Alteromonadaceae > Glaciecola. Next base: position 22,256 of record CAYURD010000049.1, on the reverse strand, counting down.
TAAATAATAAAAGCAGTTAGGAGGGTAGTGGCGAAAAGTACATAGGCTATTGCTGACTTTTCAATTTGAAGTAGTTTAACGGCAAAAACAAAAAGTAATAGGCTACTCAGAGCAACTAACAGGCGAAGACCCGCATAAAAGGGACTTAATTCACCGTTAAGGATATGAACGGTTTCACCAAAAATGTTCTCAAAACTACTTAAGACCACGGTACTGAGATCTTTTAGTGGAAGCTGTAGCACAAAGGTTGAAATTACAAATGAGACAAGCAGAAGAAAGTACACAGAGACAATAATATTTGTATATTTGAAGCGACTCCAGTGACCAAAAGTATAAGTCAATAAAGGCGAAATAATAATTGCGCTTAGTTCTTGTATCGTAGAATAGTGTAATGCGTCGTTTAGCGTTGTTGAAAGATGATATTGCCAAGTAGCCCAATGGTAAAAAACTAAGCCCGCGTTCGCTATCGCAATGGAGTAGTAATACTTTCGCTTTCGCTGAAAAGCTGAGACCAAAAAGCTAATACTGCATATTACGTTCAAGACAATAAACGTTGTGAAGTAAGTCTCCATGATTGCAATATTATTCTCGATTAGCTTCTAACAACTAGTACAGTAATAGATGCAGAAAAATTTAACAATACTCGAAAGCCATTATGTTTTCCTTTTATAGTTTTAGCTGTGCGTTTCTAATAGTACAATAAATAGTCAATTTGAATATTAAGGGCGCTCGACTGTGTCAGCTAACAAGCTACTCGAAAAATCAATGGAAGATTTTAAAGAACAATTAGCCAAACGCCTTATGCTTTGGTTGCTAATCCTAATCACATTGGGCTTGTTACTGTCCTTGTATAGGTGGTCTGAAATTGGTTTTCAATGGATTTTTGTGCATCACATTGCAATCGCCATTGTCGTCTATGCTTGTTATTTTCGATCTATCAAAACGAATGTAAATATAGACTTTTCAGTCTTTTTAATGGTTATGGCAACATTAATCATCTCTGGTCTACTGTCGTTTGGTCTGCAAAGCGGCGCACTTACCTTTGCTATTTTTAGCACATTTATTATTGCCATTGCCTGGAATTTCTTAAGTGCATTTATTTATACCGCTCTGTGGACATTGTTGATTGTTTTTGTCGGCTACTTGTATGTAAATGGAATCCAAGAACAAGTTATTTCTCCTGAGTTGTACAACAAAAATATGGGATCTTGGCTCATTGTTGCCTTCGGCTCGGGGGTAACTATCATTTTTATTTTGGTAACAGCAAAGCAACTCTTAAGCTATCTTAAGGAACTTATCAACAAAATAGAATTACAAACAAAGGAAATAGAACAGCACGCTTACATTGATCATTTAACCACATTTCACCGCGCCCATTTAAGCGAACCGCTTTTAAAACAAGCAATAGAAACGGCCAAAAGAGAGCAATCAAAGGTTGCCGTTTTATTTATTGATTTAGATGACTTTAAAAATATTAACGATACATATGGTCATCATTTTGGTGATGGCGCGATCCGTCAAACCGCCAAACAAATCAGTGATGTTTTACGAAATATGGATATACGGTGCAGAGTGGGTGGAGATGAGTTTATGATTATTCTTCCTGCTATAAAATCTAAGGTGCAAATTTGCGAAATATGCGAAAGAATTTTAGATAAAACTAATGCCCCAATCGCTATAGAAGACGCGACAATATCTGTTGGGTGTAGTATTGGCATTTCAGTTTTTCCAGAAGATGGCACTCAGTTTAACAAACTAAGTAAACAAGCTGATGAAGCTATGTACGAAGCGAAAAAAAGTGGTGGCAATACTTTGCGTTTTTATAGTGATATAAAACACAAAAATAAAACGCAACATACTAGCTGAACATCAAAAAACTCTTAGTTAAACACCCGCGTTTCACCCGACCGTGAAAAATAGTCCTTATCACTTTGTTGAAGCAGCTTAGGCACTTTCATCGGTACATGAATGCCGACACTTTGCTTAGTATTAATAAGTTCTTCAAGAATGTAATTACCTTCTAAGGACGAATAAAACCAATAGGGTGGAAACGCCACGTCGGTTTTTCTGGCTTGCCAGTGTGATTTATAAGGCAGGTAATGATTATCATCTGGGTCGGCATCGCCCATATGGATAACGCTAAATGGTGGTTTATTTTGAGCTGCTTCTTTTGGCAATGTAATACGAAAGACAATATTTTCAATATCTGCTCTACTAGGCCAGCCTGCATGAGGAATGCGCACAGCTTCAACGATTAAATCACCTACCTCAATATTTTTGGGGGCATCGTTAAATGCCAGTTTGATGCCAGTTAATTGGGCGCTTATATCATCGGCGCCGGGCAATGCTGTTAATTGATCAATTGCTTGCTGTGGTGCAATTAAGTGCGTGTCTTTGTAGCGACTTAAATATGCTAATACTTGATCGGCCGCGAAGTGATCGCCATGGGCATGACTAATAACGATGGCATCGATATTATCAAAAGGCGCTTGTGCAGCAAAAATTTTCTTTTTTGTTTCTGCTGGGACTAATTGATAGATACCAAAGTTTTGATGAAAAAACGGATCAAACAATATCTTTTTGTCACCATGTTGCACAAGTATCGCTTCGTTAGCGATGTAAGTTGCACTTGTATCGCTATTGTTTGGGTTATGAGAGCGAGCTTCATGCGAATGGCTAGGCCAAGAAAAAATGATAATCGTTAGCAAGGTGATGAAAGTGAATTGAATAGTCTTCATGTTAATGATGTCGCTCTCATTGTTGACATTTTTAAGTTTGCTTACCAATTAGTTTAGCCTAACTAAATGACGACAACACTATTCGTTTGATTAAACAAAAACAATCAAACCTAAAATTGCACTACTGCATAACCAAGCGACCATCAAAAAAGCGGAGTATCGTTTAAGAAACAACAGACTAAAAACAAGCGCCAATACATGGAGCAGCATAATGGGAGCACTAAATAATAAGGCTGCTGTGGCTAACACAAATAGCGCAACCGATAAGCTCACCCAATATTGCGCAAGTAGCCATTTATCGCGCACCTTGTACTGTTCAAAAAATAGAGCATGCACTTTAACGGTTTTATCAATACTCAATTGCAGGCCTATGCAAGCCAATACAAGCAATTGCCCAGTAATAAAATGGACGATATTCTTAAATGCGGGTAAATTACTTTCGGAGTAACTACCCATCATCAGCAAAATTGCGCAAAACGCAGCACACATTAAAAAGCTATTCATCTTATTCGCACTTCTGTTGCCATTACTTTGCGCTGACTGGCTGCTTAAGGTCATTGTTAGCCAAATATTATATTGAATAGGCAAGGTCAGTATTGTCGGCATTGCCAAGGACTTTGTCAGTAAGGACATAACAAAAATCACGAGTAACAAAAAAGCGTAAAAAATTAACGCTGACGCTAGTTTGATATTCACTGGCAGCAAATCACCCATGATCAGCACGTTACTTAACAAACATAATGCTAAAAACCAAACAAGCGTTTTCACGCGGTATAAACATGCAAAGATCAAAGCAAGCTGAATAAAAAACAGCACAAAACCATGCAAGAACTTACTCATATGCTCTAATTCAATCGATAGCAGAATAACGCCAAGCATTATTAAAAATGGGCTACACAACAAAGCAAACCAGGCGTCAACGGCGAATGACTTGACTCGACCTATTTGTATGCTGAGTAAAAAATACTGATATCGACTACCTAAAATAGCGCTTTTTGACAGCAATAAAATAATGCATTGCACCACCATTATTGACCACGCAATCATAAGGCTGTGAAGCACACTACCCTTGTTGTCTAATATGATCCCATAGCCAAGCAAAGCGCCATAAAATAGTGCAGGCAACGCTGTGCCCAAAAAAATAACGGTCAACACTAATAAATGCTGAACTTGCTGCAGCCAGTGTTTAACTTCATGGACAAAGATTTGTTTTCGTAATCTGAAATAGCTTATTTTTTGTTTTGTACTTAACACGCGTTTATCGAATTGTTATTCATGTGCAGGTAATGAACTAAGGTTTGAATGAGTAGCAATATCTTGTATCGCAAATCCTTTTTCGGCATACAACTTAGGCTCGTTGCTCGCCACAATAAGACAGCCCTCAAAGTTATCGATGTACTGCCACAATATTTTTACGCTTTTTTCATCTAATGCTATGTTTGGTTCATCTAGTAACAATATTTTTGGGTTTCGCATCATCGCACTAATTAATTGCAGCTTTTTTATGTTGCCAGAAGATAAAGTATCAACTGTTTTGTAAATGTGTGTAGTAAAGTTAAATTCTTCGATAAGCTTTGCAGGCCAAGGGACTTTGTATGTGTGTTGGTTAAGTTCAAATACCTGCGTGGCGCTTAAGAATTCAGGAATAACAACGCTGTCTGAAGCAATAGCTGCGAGTGCTTTTCTTGTTTGTTTATTTGTGACTTTTTGGTCCCATAAAATCTCGCCTGAATCAATTGCCATTAGGCCAGACACCGCAAGAAGTATTGTCGATTTGCCTGTACCGTTTGGACCGACTAGACAGGTGCGTTTGCCAAACTCAGCGCAGTAATCGACAAGTACATTAGCTGCACTTGATTTTTGCGAGTATGATTTGTTTAATTCGTTGATTTTTAGCATTGTTTGGTAAATATCATATTTATCAGTAATTTCGACGCTGCTGCAGACTATAGCAGATTCAAACTAAGTCCGTCATTCTCGCGAAGGCGTAATACTGATCGGTTAAGACTTCCTCGCCATCCTCGCGAAGGCGGGGATCTGGTTGATGTTATTGCAAAACGTATCAAAACATACACTTAGCTAAAGTCGCGCAGTTCCAAGGGGGTTCCCGCCTTCGCGGGAATGACGGTGTTTTGCCTTAAACGAACAGTATTAGTCCTTCGCCAGAAGGAACTACGCCTTATGACGAGCACGCTTTTATCTTTTCGACATGCACAACGCTGGCTGAAAACATAAATATTGATTAAGCTACACACAACAGATAACAATAAAAGCGACTAAATGGGCGACGTTTCACAAATAGCAATAAGCTGGCGCTCGGTTATGATGGCAATGGTTTGTTTGCCGATTTTGCTTTGTGCCATGTTGCTTTTATTGAAGAAAGTTGAAAAAACACCTAGCAGATTTCTTAGTGCGCTTTTGTTTGCCGCGGTGTTTATTCAAATGCCTCAAATTGTTGGCTTCGCAAATGTATACACTGTTTGGCCCGGCTTAACGTTCTTTCCTTTTGCTACAGACTTATGGTTTGGGCCCTTAGTTTATTTACATGGTTTTTCACTTCTTCGGCAACAGGCCTTGGCTTGGCGCAAATACTTGCTGTTGCCCGGCATTGTTCAAAGCACATATTATACTTGGGCGTTTTTGTTTTTAGGTGATTACAAAGCCAAATGGGCCTTTACGTCAAGCTTCCATCAGCCTTATATTGTGCCAGTTGAAAGCACTTTGGGGATCTTAATGTTGGTGTTGTCACTCGCCATGATTGGGCGAATGTACATCCAATACAAGACGTTTATCAATAATACCCAATCGAGTGTTATAGAGTTTGATCCCACGTGGTTGAAACGACTGATTATCTTTTTGCTGATTGCGACTGCGCTTTATACGCTTATAAAACTACTCAGCCTTACTGTGGATTTATCATATATAGCAGGCTTCCCACTACAAATTCTCATTATGATGAGTATTGCGTGGCTGAGTATAGAGGCTGTTTGGCGTCTTAATTTATCCTTCCCCAAAATGGATGAAAGTGACAGCGGCTTTTCGTTTGGCAATGATTTGTTGAACAATAATTCGTTTGAAAATCATCCGCGCAGGCAACAAGCAATCAACATGCTCAAGAAAGAGGAGATTGATGAAGACATAGAGAAAAGAGCGACACAAATTAGGCAAGCTGTTATTAATCAGCAATGGTTTCTTGAGCCACGGTTTTCGTTAAAACAATTAGCGACAAATATGGCATCTAACGAAGTGTATATTTCAAGAGCCATTAACCAAGGCATTAACATGAGCTTTAATGATTTTATAAATGGACTACGCGTTGAACACGCTAAAAATATGCTGACCACCAGTGAAATGCCTTTACTGACCATTGCGCTAGAAAGCGGATTTAACTCTAAAGCGACCTTTAACCGTGTATTCAAGGATATGACGCAATGCACGCCTAGCCAGTATAAAAAAGGTCTCAAAATCTAAAAATTAAGTCTCAAATCATGTTTTGAGGCGCTTTATTTACCCATGTTTGCATAATTTACTCAACACTAACAATCAACATGCAAATAGGTAAGCCAACATGAAAATAACCCCTTTAGTAAATAGTCGCTTTTTTACGAGTGCTTTTTTGTCATTATTGCTCACATTGCTGGGGCAAAGTTTTTCGCACAGTAGCATAGAGCATATTTTTGAGAGTAAACAAACACAAAGTAAGATTCAAAAACCTGCTAACCGTATTTTAAGCGTCAAACAAATCGAAGGTGATCTTAAGCTTCTTAAAGAAGCCTACTCGAGAATACACCCAGGATATACACGTTATACCGATGAACAAACACTTGATGAAGCGTGGAACAACATCCTTATCAAAGCAAGAGAAAACAAGGGCATGAGTGTGGGTAATTTTTACTTAGCCATACAAGAATGGCTAACGCTTATAAAATGTGATCACACTAAAGCCAATCTACCTCAAAAATTAAGCGAAGAGCGAAATAATACACCGGTTTATTTACCGTTTAGATGGGTATGGTTAGAAGATAGAGCATTTATCACTTTACCACCACAGGACGAATCTCAAGCAAGCCCAGAACAAGCAAAAGCGCAAGCAAAAACGCAAGCACTACTACTTGAGAAATTTGATGAAATCGTCTCAATTGATGGTCGTCCAATTAAAAACATGGTCGAGCAAGTTAAAGCGTATATTCCTTACGACGGTTACACGAAGTGGGCGAGGCGTTCAGGTGTATCTGAATCACTTGAATTTAAAGGCGGCGCCCTTGACCATTTCGGCGCTTTTTTGTGGGACATTAAGCCAGATGCAAAGGTCACAGTGAAAAAACAAAGTGGCGAAATTCAGATGGTTAAGGTGAAAAGAATTAATCATAAACAGTGGCTCACGCTAATTACTGACCCACAACAAGCGCGTAATTTCAAAGACGCAGTAAGCTATAAAGCAATTAGTAAACAGGTGGCGTATCTAAAAGTAGATTCGTTTGTTAATTATAGAGATCCTGTCGACGTTGAGGATATTTACGACCCCGTATTTAAAGCGATACAAGACCAAAGACACAAAGTACTCATTGTTGATTTACGTAATAATGGCGGCGGCTCAACAGATGCAAGCAGAGGACTATTAGCAAACTTAATTACACAAAAAGCGAAGTTCAAACTCGATATGTTTGCAAAAACACTGTCGTTTGAAGATATAAGAGAACATTTATGGACTTGGGATAAGAGAGCCTTAGACCCATATAGAATTGCTTTTAGAAAAAATGATAATGGTACATACACGCTACGGTCTTTTTTTACGGAAGAATTAGACACTGTAAAACCCGCAAAATATGCATTTAAAGGCCAAATTATTACACTGACAAGTAACAACAATGCATCGGCAAGTACTAATCTATTGTCGGTATTACACTCGTTACGCGACACGATATTAATTGGCGAAAAAACAGGTGGTAGCAGCGAGGGCGTCACTGCAGGACTGCTGTTCACCTTGACCTTGCCCGAGTCAAAAATAACGAGTCGCTTGCCGTTTTTTGGCCATCGAAATAATGTGAAGAGTTTTGAAAAGGGCATGGGACTCAGCCCCGATATGTATGCGCCAATGACGGTAGAAGCATTTCTTAAAAATCGCGATCCGAGTTTGGAAGCGGCGATTGCTTATGCGGATGCAATGTAGGCAAAATAAGGTCATTTGCGCAGATCTTATGCTGCTTTCCCGCGTCATCCTCGCGAAGGCGTAATAATGTTCGCTTAAGCATAAATTACTTCATTCCCGCGAAAGCGGGAACCTCGTTGATGTTCACGGAAACTATTATGAAACAATCACTTAACTTGGGCTACTTTGTTCCAAAGGAGGTTCTGGCCTGCGCCAGAATGACGTGTTGGTTGTATCTAGTAACACGTAAAAACAACGCAACTACTGTTTTGTTTCTGGTTTAAACAATGTACCAGATTCCCACTTTCGTGGGACTAAGATTAAGAGAATCAATATATGGTAAAGCGTTACCCTCTAGCGCGCTTGTCGTTAAGTGGCGCCAGCAAGAAGTAAAATATCCACGCAAACCAAGACACACAAATAACAAGAAGTAACCAAGCTAGTTTTTCGCCGCCAGATGTGCGACTAGACACTAAAATAATCAATAATGGGATTAACCAAATAAATCCGAAAATGATAAAAAAGATTGAGCCAAAAATGAATTCCATATTATTACCTCTGTTAGACAAAATAGTGGTCAAATATACAAGATTCGACCTGCAAAAGATAATAATGCAAGTTAAATACCAAATATTTTTAACAGAAATATCAATCACTTAGATTAAGTATGGCAGCGCTAATTATGGGGAGTTGGTCAAATGTACAAAAATTTAGAGGTTTTATTAAATGCTAATTATCTTAGTGGAAGTTGTTTCCAATCACCTTCTTCGATTAATACTTGGCTACGAGTCTGATCAGCGCTCGCTTTCCACAAGCGTTTATTAATTTTAACCGTAACACCGTTATATAAAGTGTGATTAGCTTTAATAAGCACTTTATTATCAAAGTTTTCTAACTCTTCTTTTAGCTCATCTCTGTTGATGCGCATCCAATTAACGAAGACTCGTTCATATTCTAACTCCTTATTTAACGAAGCCAATTTATCTTTCACACGAGCTGTGTCCTTGCGATTATTAATATTAGATATTTTTATTTCGTGGTCAGCATTTTGTGAAATAAGCGTTTCGTAGTGGTCGTTTATCTTGTCAAAATGGTCTTGTAGTTTGTTGTATGCATCAGAATAATCAATATTCAAATGACTGCCTGAAATTGCCCCTACGTGACCTGCAGTAATAGAGCTAGCACAATTGATGGTACTGGCAAATAACTTACCTTGAGGCTTTTTAATTGCGCCAACAACAAGCGCTTTTGCACACGTAATATTTGAATACGCAAGTTGCTTAGCGATATTTACACTGCCGCGAGTTGTAATCGAAATGCCTTGCGCATGCTCTATAAACACCGAACCATCGGCAACAATTTCGCAATCGGTCTCTTGCATTTTTCCGCTTGCACCTTGCGTAATAATGACATCACCGCCCGCTTCAATGTAAGCAGATTCGACAAAACCATTTATAGTGACATCACCGTTTGCCACTATTCGCATTTTTTCAGTCACGTCGCCTTCAACAATGACAGAGCCTTCAAATTTGATATTGCCTGTGGCAACGTTAACACCTTTGGATAAAAACGTATCACTGACCGACACAATCGATTTGACGATGCGAGGCAGGCCTGCAATTTTTGCACGGACAACATCATGGTCGCTAGGGTCGATATAAGTGTTATCTCCCAATACAATACTCTTCCACTCACCTGGCACAGTGGCTAAGCGCTTTGCGCCCACGGTATAACCATCACGACCTTTTGTTGGTGGCATTCTTTTAGCCAATATCTCGTCTGGGCTAACACATAAAATATCCCCAAAATCACGCATATTAATTTGCTCATCAGACTCTTTCGGTACTAGCATGCGTTGCAAAGCATTTACGACAATGTTTTTCATGTACGAATTTTTGCCTGGCTTGGGTGGTAAACCTTTTGCAACTAGGTGAACGATAGATTGTCCAGGCTCTGTATCGAGCAACTGGCTTAGCATACGTTTAATTATTTTAGAGCTCACACCTCTCACTACAGATTGTTCTGCCAATATCCCTTTAATTTCATCTAAAGACGGTGTATCGCCCATGTAGGGCGCAATAAGCGTAAGTTCCGCAGACATTTGATCAGAAGCAATGCTCACTAGCACGTCAGCATCTCGTGCCTCTGCTACAATCCCCTCAAGCGGACTCATTTCGTTATTCGCGAACGCATTTTGTAACTGAGTGGATAAATCGACAATATTGTCATCAAGTTGAAAAAAGCCGCTGTAATTAGAAGCATTGATAAATTGAAAAATAGCTTTTTCGTCTATCGGACCATCTAATAATAACGGCTCTATCGCGAGCGTTATTTGCCTGATACCTGCAGATGGTCTCAATTCAAGGCCTTTCATCTAAGTCTTTACTCTTCATTTATTTATAGGGCTAGTATCAGATTATCGGCAAGTTTAAAAAAAGGTTAATAGATTGCCACGGCAAACTTATTGACAAAAATGTCGATTTTTTTACTAAAATTTGTACCCCACAATGCTAATTCTGCCGTATAGTATATAAAAGGCACTAAATGCACTTATAACAAACTCTTAAATGGAATTGTAATGTCGACGCTTAATAAATATCTACTATTGCTTATTTCTCTTATTTCACTGGCTGCTTGCAGCGGCGGTGGTGGCGGAGGTGGCGAAACTCCTGGTCCGGGTCCACAACCTCAACCTAATACGGCTCCTGTTGCTAATGCAGGCACTGACCAAAGTGTCAATACGGGTAACACTGTCTCACTCAGTGGCGGCGGCAGTAGTGACGCAAATAATGATACCCTCACGTTTGCGTGGACGCTTAGCACGGCACCCGCAGGAAGTGCTAGCACAATTACTAACGATACTGCGGTAAGTGCTAGCTTTGTACCAGATGTAGATGGTACTTATACAATTCAGCTAATAGTTAACGACGGCACTGTTAACAGTGCAGCCGATACCGTCACTGTAACGGCAACTACACCCAATACTGCTCCTACTGCAAATGCAGGCGCTGACCAAAACGTGACTACGGGCGCCACTGTCACAGTAGATGGCGTTGCGAGCTCTGACCCCGAAGGAAGCAACCTTACCTTTGCTTGGACAATTACCAATCAACCGAGTAATAGCACCGCGATGCTATCAGACGCGGCAGTAATGGCACCTACCTTTGTTGCTAATGTTAACGGTACTTATACGCTGCAACTAGTGGTAAATGATGGCTCACTAGCAAGCACACCTGATACGGTCGATATAATCGCCACTACGCCTAACAGCGCACCCACTGCAAATGCAGGTATGGACCAAAACATTGCGACATCTGCGGTAGTCACTCTTGATGGCAGCGGCAGTACTGATGTTGATGGTGACAACATAACGTACACATGGTCGCTCAGCAGTGTGCCACAAAATAGTGCGGCGGCTTTGTCTGACACTAGTGCGGTATCCCCTACTTTTACAGCCGATTTAGATGGCACTTATACCGCTCAGCTAATCGTCAATGACGGGCAAGTAGATAGCGCGGCTGACTCGGTAGATGTAGTAGCAACTACTGCTAATTCAGCACCTGTTGCCAACGCAGGTACCGATGCAAGCGTTGAAACTGGCACACTTGTGACATTAGACGGCAGTGCCAGTGTCGATTCCGACAATGATATGATCACCTATGCATGGACCTTAAGCACTGTCCCCACAGGTAGTACCGCTGCGCTTAGCGACGCGACTAGCGCCATGCCGACTTTTACCGCAGATTTAGACGGTACTTACGTAGCAAGCTTAGTCGTTAACGATTCAGCACTTAATAGTCAAGCAGACACTGTCACTGTAACGGCGGCAACCTCTAATACAGCGCCAGTCGCAAATGCTGGAATGAATCAAAATGTGATTACTACAAATGCGGTCACCTTAGATGGGACGGCAAGTAGTGACGCAGACGGCGATACGTTGACCTACATTTGGTCCTTTATGACTATTCCTGCCGGCAGCACAGCAACGCTTAGCAATGCTGATCAAGCAATGGCGATGTTCACACCAGATGCAGAAGGTGCCTACATTGCACAATTGATTGTTAACGATGGTACTGAAAATAGCCTCCCAACAACGGTTACAGTCAATGCTACACGTTTTAACGCTGCACCAGTTGCTGTTGCAGGGACTAACGATGTTATTTTAAATGGCTTTAATGCAAATCTTGACGGCACCGCGAGTACGGATGCCGATGGCGACCCGCTCACCTATTTGTGGAGTTTTGTGTCTGTGCCAACAGGTAGCATGGCAAGCTTTAATGACGAAACATCAGCGACACCTTTCTTTAATGTTGATCAAGATGGTACCTATGTGGTTAGCCTAGTGGTAAATGATGGACGTGAATCAAGCGCTGCAAATACCGTGACCTTCCAAGCGGTTACGCCAACGATATCGCTTCAGCGTCAACAAAGCCGTATGTCTGGGCCCTTTAACGAAGTGGGTTTATCTTACAATGCCGGTGATACTTCTACCTTCGCCTTACCTGATCCGAATGTGGCATCGATTGTTCTGGCAACGTTTAAGTTAAATTTAACAGGACGTGATTATACAATCATAGATTTAAGCGCCACTAATACTGATGGAAACAGCGCAATCATCCCAAGTTTTGATGGTATTACCGATGGACAAACTATTAGTGATGGTGTTGAAACAACCTTTACTGTGGTTGCGCAACCCACAAGTCAATCAACCGAAAACTTAAATTTTGTCTTTAGAATAAAAGAGACTGGGCAAGTATTTAGCCTTAGTGTCACATTAAGAACAAACTAGAGAGTAAAACTTTAGTAAAAACGAAACCCCTGACCGTTCTGCGATCAGGGGTTTTTTATATCCTTTTATGATGTGGCATATTTGAGATTAGACTTTAAATAAATTCACCTGCTTCATCGTTGACTGAATCCAATACTTTAATCAATTCTTGCCTGATAAGACTTCCTGTCGTTTATAACATACTCCATTTTACAATGTGTTCGCCAAGTGTTCGGTCGGTGTTCGGTCATTGTATATACGAACAATCTCGCTCTATTTCATTGTTTTAATTGAAATATATTTTTGGCATCTGTATTGCAATACATCAATCAACAAATAAAAAAAGACTAACAAGCACCAACTTTTAAGTAGTTATTCTCCCAAGCGTAAATGGCAACAAACAAGACTATAAAATTGGTAAGGAAAAGAAAATGAACATCCGAGATACCTCTGGACAAGATCGCAGCATAGCCAAACCAGCAACAAGCCGCATAAAACAAATTGCAACGGCAAGTTTAGTCGTTATTGTGGTCGCGGCAATAGTGTATGCATGGCCAAGTGTATCAAGAACGTTGCAAGCTGATTTTACGGTTTCCCAACAAAATCTTCGCTTTGCAACAGTCTCGTTCGGAGACTTACAAAGAGATGTGGCGGTTCAAGGAAGAATTATTGCAGCTAATAGCCCAACAATATTTGCGCCCAGTGCAGGCACACTTAATTTGCAAATTAGAGCGGGCGACAGTGTGATGCAAGGTCAAATTGTTGCCAACATAGAGACACCAGAACTGAGTAGTCGTTTATCTCAACAACAAGCCCAGCTTCAGCAACTTGCACTTGAAATCGAACGCCATAATATTCAAATCAAAACCACAAGCTTAAACAACCAACAACGAATTGAACAAGCCTTAGTTGATTTTGAAGTCGCACAAGTTGAAAAGCAGCGCGCTGAATCAAGCATCAAAAACAACTTGATTAGTCAACGTGAACTAGAAGAGAGAACGGCTGCTTATAAAAGAGCGCAGCTTGCCTACAAACATGCACTACAAAACTATGACTTACAAAAAGAGAGCATGCAGTTTGAGCACAAGAGCAAAAATGCCCAACACAAACAACAGGCACTGATTGTCACCGAGCTACAGCGTCAGGTGAACAACCTTCAAATAAAAGCACCTACCACGGGCATTATTGGCAGTGTTAATGTCAGAGAAAAAGACCAAGTAGCCGTGAATCAAGCCCTGATCACCATTATCGATTTAAGTCAGTTTGAAGTAGAAGTCAGTATTCCCGAGACCTACGCAGACGATCTTGGCGTTGGCCTCGAAAGTGAAATTAGCTTTAACGGCCAACTCTTTGCTGGCGAAGTCACTGCGATTTCACCTGAAGTATCGGGCGGACAAGTGACTGGCAGAATCCGGTTTACGGAGCCAGATATCAAAGGGCTTCGTCAAAATCAAAGGGTCAACGCTCGTATCTTAATTGAATCCAGAGCCAATGTATTAAAAGTAAAGCGCGGTTCGTTTATAGAATCGGGCGGCAGTAAGATTGCCTACCTTGTCAATGGCCAATCGGCGGTTAAGACCGATATCAGTTTGGGCGTGTCGAGTATCGGCGAAATAGAAGTCATAAACGGCCTAGAGCAAGGCGACAAAATCATTATTTCAAGCGTCGCGCAGTTTGGCGATAGTGAATTTATCAATTTAACTAATTAAGCCCTACTCGGGATAAGAAACAACGAAGGGAGAACCTCCATGTTAAAAATGGAAAATGTCAGCAAAATATACAGAACCAACCTAATTGAGACACATGCGTTACGCAAAGTCGATTTGTCTATTGGTGACGGAGAGTTTGTGTCTGTTACGGGACCCTCTGGATCAGGCAAAACCACGTTTTTGAATCTAGCGGGCTTGTTAGAAACCTTTGAAGAAGGCGATTTCTACCTAGACGGCAAAAATGTAAAAGGATTGAACGACGACCAGTTATCTGAGCTACGTAACGAGAAAATTGGCTTTATTTTCCAAAGCTTTAATTTGTTACCCGACTTACCGCTGTTTGACAATATTGACGTGCCTTTGCGGTATAGAGGACTTAAAGCGAAAGATCGCAAAGAACGTATCGAGAACGCCTTAGAGACCGTTGGATTGTCATCTCGTGCACAACATTTACCCACACAGCTGTCGGGTGGGCAACAACAACGTGTCGCTATTGCTCGGGCTATTGCTGGCAATCCACGCTTTTTATTGGCTGATGAACCAACCGGTAATTTAGATTCATTAATGGCGCAGCAAGTCATGGACTTACTAGAAAAAATTAATGAACAAGGTACGACTATTATTATGGTCACACATGATGATCAACTCGCAAGGCGCGCACACCGAAACATCCAGATATTTGATGGACAGGTATCTGAACTCGATCAAGAAAGCAGCGACGTATTAGTTAAAGCGAGTTAAGGAGAAGTTAATGCTTACTTACAACATAAAGCTTGCCATAAATAGCTTAAACGAAAGGTTAGGCTTGACTATATTGATGATACTCGCCATTGGCACCGGGCTTGGCTTATTTATGACCATGAATACGATGGCACATCAAACAAGCAAAGTGCCCCTTAAGCATATTAGTCAAAAGTTGTTTATGGTGCAGCTCGATAATAGAGAGTTAAGCGCCGACGACATCACATTGCAACAAGATATGATCAGCATGACCTATCAAGATGTGCAAAACTTATACGCGCAACAAACACCGGCACAAGCACAAACATATGCGTGGAACTCAAGCGGTGTCGTCAATATACAAAACAGCAACATCAAGCCTTTTAGAGCGTCTTTATCAGCCACGACCCATGACTTTTTTGAGATGTTTGAAGCGCCTTTTCTCTATGGAAGTGGCTGGTCTGCACAAGCTGACCAAAATGGTTTAGCTAACATTGTCTTGACTAAAAAGACGAATAATATGCTATTTGGCGGCGAAAATAGCGTTGGCAAAACAGTGCGAATTGGCACCGATGAATTAGTCGTTATTGGTGTACTTGATGACTGGTTTTTGTCAGCCAAGTTTTATGACGGCTCTTTTTATACTGCCTTTCCTGACCATGCATTCATCCCAAGTCGTTTTGCGTTTAATGCTAATTTTCCTCGCCAAGCTTATTTTAACTGTCCTAGCGACGAGAAGTCTCCCGGTCGGTTTGGCGCAAGTAACCTTGCAGAGCTTAAAACCTCTGAATGCGGGTGGATAAGCTTCTGGGCACGCATCAATTCAACCATTGGCGTCGACGAGTATAAAGACACGCTAAGTCAGTATGTTGTTCAGCAAAAACAACTTGGGCGTTTCCCGCGTGCTGAAAACAACTTTTTAACCAATATAAATGAGCAAGCCGAGCAAATTTTGGGTGGCGACCAGTGGTTAAATATACTGAAAATCGTGGGCGCGTTGTTTTTTATCGTGTGCCTAATAAATGCGATTAGTATTTTGCTCGCTAAATTTATGCGTCGCGTCAAAGAAGTTAGCTTACGCAGAGCGCTTGGCGCAAAACGTAAAACCTTAATGCAACAATATATTATTGAAGTATGCATGATTGGCAGTGTTGGCGGCGTAGTGGGCGTTGCTTTTGCCTTTATTGGCCTTGAAATCATGATGCAATTTCAACTTTATGGCGTTGATTACGTGATTTTACGAAGCGAACTAGAACCATACTACAAGATGGATTGGCCAATGATTGGCACCACTTTTTTAATCGCGCTTATTAGCTCTTTAATTGTTGGGCTGTATCCAATTTGGCGCATTTGCACAATTACGCCGGCAAGCCAGCTCAAAGCTCAATAAAGAGCACAGAAAAAAGCCCAATAAGGTGCTCTAAAGGAAAAATCATGGAAATTAGACCTATATTATTATCACTCAAACACAGCAAAGTTATTGCCTTGCTAGTGGTTTTACAAATTGCTATCACCATGACGGTGCTAAGCGTTTCGCTGTTAATGACAACCAGCACGCTAAAAGAATGGAATTTGCCATCGGGCATTGATCACAACAATATGATTTCGGTGGTCCCTCAATTTTATGACAGCTCAATAAATGTGAGCCAGTCGATCATTGACGATCATCAGCGTATTTCAAAAATACCCGGTGTCACTGGTGTGAGCACAGTTAGCGAAGTCCCTTTCTCTGCTTTTGGCTATACACCTATGTATTTATCACTCGATGAAGGCGCAAAAGAATATCAAGCAAATTCGTTTAACGGTGACAAAAATATGCAACAAGTATTGGGCTTTACGCTACTTGAGGGACGTTATTTTTACGACAATGAGTTTGTTCAAGGCAATGCTAACGACATTGAGAGCCAGCCTAGCGTAGTGATGATTAGTGAAGATATGGCGAAAGCGCTTTTTGATGATCAAAGCGCCATTGGGCAAACCATCTACCTAAGCGACGGCGTGAGCATGCAAGTAATTGGTGTTTACAGCAACTTTATGAACGGAGAGTATCTCAACTATTTTGGAAAGTCTTATCAAACTATTCTTAGGCCGCTCGTTAGCTGGCGAAATGGCGCTGATCCAAAATACATTGTTAGTACAGACCCAGGCATTGCCCCGAACATATTAGAAGATATTACCGATGCGATTTATCAAACCGATGGGCGTTACTTAACCCGAGTTGAAGTGCTAAGCCGCGTGCAAAAACGCATGTACGATGGCCGAGGAAGCCGCGCTGTAATGCTGCTTGGCATTAGCGTTATACTGCTCTTTATCACGGCCTTTGGCATGGCAGGTTTAGTCTCATTTTTGGTGAACCAGCGCAAACGACAAATTGGCACAAGACGCGCTCTAGGCGCGACTAAGTGGAATGTTGTCAGTTACTTTATGACCGAAAATGCAATTTTAAGCCTTGCTGGACTGGCGCTAGGCATGGTGTTAAGTGTATGGTTAAGCGTAGTACTAATAGAAGAAGCGGGAGTCGACTTTTTAAACCTTGGGTACGTTGCATTTACGGCGTTTTTCATTTTTTCGGTCAATCAAATTGCCGTATATTTGCCCGCTAAAAATGCGGCCAATGTTGCGCCAGCGATTGTCACAAGAAGCGCGTAACTATATGGGCGCTAGATTAGCGTAAGACGAGCGCTATATGAGAATGGACAGACTCAAACAAGCATATTTTGCTTAACTAAAAAGTAGTTTATAAATGAAACCCACTATCTTAATTATTGATGACAACAAAGACGTGACGCAGGCACTATCGGTATTATTTACCATAAATAATATGAACAGCATTAGCGCACATTCGCCTGCAGAAGGGCTTGCCTTACTCAATCAGCACAGCATCAATCTAGTTGTGCAAGACATGAATTTTACTGCCGACACTACGTCTGGCGAAGAAGGAATAGCGCTTTTTAATGAGATACGACAAGAGTATGTTGATATCCCTATTGTGCTCATGACCGCTTGGACACACTTAGAGACGGCCGTAGAACTAGTGAGATCCGGCGCCTCAGATTATATTGCTAAACCTTGGGATGACGAAAAACTACTGGTGACAGTAAACAACTTGCTTGAATTAAACACCATGCAAGATGAAGCGCGAACCAGGCGTTCAAAAAAGCGCATCGAACAACAAACGCTAGAAGATAACTTTGATTTGTGTGGTATCCGCTATCAAAGCGAAGCAATGCTTTCACTATTGCAAATGTCGACCCAAGTTGCTGCTTCTGATGTGCCTATTTTGATCACGGGACCCAATGGCGCCGGCAAAGAAAAAATAGCAGAAGTCATTCAAGCAAACTCATTAGTCAAAAAAGGCCCCTTTATTAAAGTGAACGTAGGTGCGCTTTCGGCAGACTTACTTGAAGCCGAGCTATTTGGCGCAGAAGCTGGTGCATACACAGGCGCAACAAAAAGGCGAATAGGGCGATTTGAAAAAGCCAATGGCGGAACGCTTTTTTTGGATGAAATCGGCAACTTATCGATGCAAGGCCAAGCCAAGCTATTGCGCGTGCTCGAAACTGGCGAGTTTGAGCGCATTGGTGGCGGTGAAACCATTAAAATAGATGTGCGCATCATTAGTGCGACTAACACCGACATTCCCCAAGCCATCATAGACGGTAGCTTTAGAGAAGATTTGTATTATCGTTTGAACGTAATTAACCTCGCCTTAGCGCCACTTGCCGAGCGTAAAGAAGATATCGCCCCACTGGTGGACATGTTACTTGATGACAACGAGGTATTATCACAAGACAGTTTGCAGTTAATGCAGGCGCATCATTGGCCTGGTAATATAAGAGAACTTATCAATACCATCAAACGCGCGAAACTCTTATGCCAAAATGGCATGATTGAACCTAATCATTTAGGGATTGTACTGCGCCAGCAAAGTAGTCTTCGCTTAAAAGAGGACGTGAGTCCAGAGCAAATTATAAGCGCTGTAAAAAGTGCCAGAGGCGTTATTTCTGATGCAGCAAGAGACCTAGGTTTAAGTCGTTCTGGCTTATACCGGCGCATGAAAAAGCACAATATCGAATTTGATAACAAAGGAAACCTTATCGAATGAAACCTTGGCGGTCATCCATTAAATTAAGGCTAGTGCTGTCGCTAGTGCTTTTGTTAATGGTGCAATTTATAGTATTACTATCTGCCAGCTACTTTCAATTTGATGCAAGCACCGCGCTTTATGCGCTTATCCCCATTTCGTTGATTGGTATTGCGCTGATTGTCAAAAATACACTCGATCCAATCGAACAAGTAATTACCGCGCTCGATTTGGGCGTTAGCTCATTTAAAGATAAAGATTTTAGCATCACGCTAGACAAGCATAAGTATGCTGAATTTAGTCTTATTATCTCAAGCTACAACGAACTCTCAAGCATTATGCGAGAAGAGCGGATGTCTATTTATCAACGCGAATTGTTGTTAGATACAGTCATTCAAAGTACACCCGTTGCTTTAATACTCACAAACACAAAAGGCGCTATTGTTTATAGTAATTTGGCGGCCAAAAAACTGCTCAATCAAAAACGAAAGCTAGAAGGTTTAAGTTTTGAAGAAATCTACAAACTTATGCCCAGCGGCTTACACGATGCTACACGTTTAAAGAAAGATGGCCTGGTAACCGAGGTAATAGACGACCAGAACATTGTTTACCATTTAAATTGTCAGACCTTTAGTTTGAATAAACAAACTCACTATCTGTACTTATATAAAAACCTCACCGCCGAAATGTCACAAAAAGAAAGTGATATTTGGAAGCAAGTCATCCGCTTAATTAGCCACGAATTAAACAATTCTTTGGCCCCAATCAGCTCGTTAACCAACTCCGCTAAAAAGATTGTCGACTCAGCAGAAAACGAAGATATGCTTCCCGACATCCTCGATACTATTGCGCGCAGAAGTACCCATTTACACGAGTTTATTAAGCAATACGCAACATTTGCAAAGCTACCAAAGCCCAGTTTACAACACGTGGTGTTAGACAAGTTTATTGAGCATCTGCAAAATCTTTTGGATATAACGATTGAAACGCATATTGACGATTTGAACGCTGACTCAATAAACAAACTCAAGTTTGATGAATTACAGATTGAACAAGTCATTATTAACTTAATTAAGAATGCAAAAGAATCGGGCTCTGAACATGGCCAAATTATCTTACAAATCTCTGAACAAGCCTTAGGGCTTGATATCGCTGTACTTGATAGAGGCACTGGCATGAGCGCCCAACAATTAGCACAGTCCTTACTACCATTTTACTCAACAAAAACATCGGGCAGTGGCATAGGCTTAACCTTAAGCAACGACATTGTGATGGCTCACGGTAGTAAGCTTAAAATAGTCAACCGAGAAGGTGGCGGTTTGGCGGTGAGTTTTAGTTTACATTAAGTGATACATTACTTAATTACGATTTTTAATAGCCCCTCACGTCATAATTGTTGAAACATCCCTCACGTCATCGTGGCGAAGGCCACGAACCCCATTGGAACATTAGCGAGCATTGAAACAACATCAGCTATAACTGCAGGAGGTCTTGGCCTCCGCCACGATGACGTGAGGGATGTATTGAATTAAGATTGAGGTTTACGTTTACATTTTGCCCTCAAAGTAACAAGTGAACTAAACACAATAAAAAAAGCGTATTAATTGTAAATAATCAAAAAGAGAACACCATGTCAAAAACGCCAGAGTTATCAACAGAATCTATCCCTCAACAAGCTTTCGATTGGTACGACGAATATGCACATGGTGATATTAATCGCCGTACGTTTTTATCTAGAATGGCAACGCTGCCTGTCGCGGGTTTGACCATTGGCGCAATAAGTTCGTCTTTGCTTCCTAATTACGCCAATGCGCAACAAGTCAATTTTAATGATGCCGACATCAAAGCCACTTATGAAAGGTTCCCTTCGCCTAAAGGATATGGAGAAGGAGAAGGGTATTTAGTGGTACCAAAATCAGTATTAGAAAAAGAGGGTAATACTGCACCAACGGTATTGGTTGTTCATGAAAATCGTGGACTCAACCCATATGTGAAAGACGTTGCACGCCGATTAGCCAAGCAAGGCTTTATTGCATTTGCCCCCGACGCTCTTTTTCCATTAGGCGGCTACCCGGGCAACGACGACGAAGGCCGCAGCATGCAGCGCAGTCTTGAGCGTAATAAAATTGAACAAGATTTTATGGCAGCCGCAAGTTGGTTAAAAAACCACAAATTAGGGACAAGCAAATTAGGCGTGGTTGGATTTTGTTTTGGCGGTTACATAAGCAACTTACTCGCCGCATCAATGCCAGAGCAAATCAATGCAGCTGTACCATATTACGGCACACCAGCAAGCGCCGAACTGCAAAAAAATGTGAAAGGCCCCATCATGATCCAATTTGCTGAACAAGACAAAAGAGTCAACGCAACATGGCCAGATTATGAGGCAACATTAAAAGCCAATAAAGCTGATTACAAAGCGCATTTTTACGCGGGTGCGCAGCATGGCTTTCATAATGATTCAACGAGTCGTTTTAGTCCTAAAGATGCAGAGTTGTCGTGGGAGCGGACACTGGCCTTTTTTGAAGCGCATTTAGCCTAATTGCGATGCTCGTAAAGTTTTGCGAGCTTATCCTGACTTTTTTTGAATAGTAAGCATTACATAAATAAAGAAAATAATGCCAAATGGCTGAATAAGGCCCAAAACAACATTGAGGGCAATTTGGGTATTACTTACCGTGCGAGTTCCTTCTCATTAAAATAAGTATCGTTGTTGTAACAATAAGAAGGACTAAACTGCTTTGTCCATAAAACGTAAGGTTTATCATATATTTGTGATTGTCACCGATTATGTATTCCCAATACTTTACTAAAAAATAACCCACGTTTGAAGCAACGCTAGATTATAGCCCGGGAAATTTGTCCAACAGCTAGTTGGACAATTGTATTTGTTTTGAATCTAGCCAAGCTAGTTTAAATGAGCGCATATGCATAAGGTTTGATCCAAAACACTGTCATCAAGATGTCTATTTGCTTTTACGTTGAGTGTTTTTTTCTATGGCTAAAAGCATGCTATGTACCTCTTCAGCATCATTTGCAGATAAACTGCGTTGAGCTAACATAAACTCATAAATAGAAGGCACAGTCT
>CAYURD010000048.1:12621-27695 GCA_964446865.1 uncultured Glaciecola sp. | reverse complement strand
CTAAAAGAAATAGTATTAACACTTGGTGGACTTGTTTTTTTGGTCTTCGCCTATCTGCAATTTAATGACACCAATCAATACGGTAACGAAGACGCATGGGCATGGATTGTTATTTATGTGCTAGCTGCTCTACTGTCTTTTTCATGCGCGTTTGGTGATATTGCTGCACCTGTTTTGTATGTCTGGACTGGGTTTATTTTGGGCGCTTTAGTGTTTAGGTTACAAGATGATCAGGGTAATTTTCATTTAGATCGATTAGATCCGAGTACTTATTGGAATGAAGAAAAGACACAGATGATTCAAAGTTCGAACGAATCGGGTGGCTTAGTTATTTTATTGGTGTGGGCTATAGTTATGTTGATATTAAGTCGGCCAAAGCGCAGTCAGCATTATATTTCTTGATAAAACTCTTTGATGTGCACCCTGTGCTATTCGAGCGCAAGCACAATATTGCTTGCTTAAACTAAAACAGCGTCATTCCCGCGCAGGCGGGAACCTCCTTGGAACTAATCAAGTTAAGCTAAATGTTTGTTTTTTCGAACTTTTCAATAACATCAACCAGATCTCCGCCTTCGCGAGGATGACGAGGAAGGTTTAACCGAACTGTATTAGGCCTTCGCCAGCATGGCGGCGGAAGTGGCAAAAACTCAGATTATTCAGCTTTACCCTTCCCACTCGGATCCATATTCGCATAGTAAGCTGATAAATCAACGATATCTTGGTCACTTAGCCTGCGGGCATGGGGAGTCATAGCCGCGTTTATGCGTTCGCCCGACCTAAAAGCTTTGAGTTGTATTTCCATGTAGGCTTGTTTTTGGCCCGCTAAATTCGGATAGATAGGGATAATCGAGATACCATTTTGACCGTGGCATTGACCACATATTACTGCTTTTTTCATCCCTGCTTGAGTGTCTGCCACCACCGCGGGTGCCTCGGAGCAAGCCGAGAGAATTATACTGGCGAGTAATAAACCGATATATAAACTAAAGCACTTGAGGCTTTTTTTCTTATGTGAATATTGGCTTATCAACAATGCCATAGTAATCCCTTTCGATACTTAATTTCGTATAGACTATGCTATTGGGGCGCCAAATGACAAGCCTCTCTTGTGAATAAATAATTAACTTGCCCTTGCTGAACCATTAGCCATGATAGCTTGCGCCCCATTCGCTTACATTTAAAGGATATGTACTTTGCCCCTTACTACATCAACCACGCTTTTGAGTCATCATTATGCAAACGAACTCGCCGATTTAAGCGCTGAAGTAAAGCCTTTTCCTGTGAGTCAACCTAAACTCGTTTGTCATAATCTACCCTTGGCGGAAGAGTTAGGTTTACGCCATTTATTTAGCGATGATCAAGCATTGCTCAAAGCAATATTCGCTAAAGACGGCGAGCTACAACAACATAGCATCGCGCAAAAGTATGGCGGTCACCAATTTGGGCAGTGGAATCCGCAACTAGGCGACGGGCGCGGCTTATTATTAGGTGAAGTTCGCAATAAAGATAAACAACTAGTAGATTTGCATCTGAAAGGCGCTGGCCCCACACCCTACAGCCGCCATGCTGATGGCAGAGCAGTGCTAAGAAGCACCATACGAGAATACCTTGCCAGTGAAGCCTTACATCACTTAAACATACCCAGCTCACGTTCATTGGCCTTAATTGCTTCAAAAGAGCCCATTATGCGCGAACAGCTTGAACCCGGCGCAATGATGATACGAACTAGCCCTAGTCACATACGCTTTGGCCATTTTGAGTATTTTTACCATGCTAAAGAATTTGATAAGCTCGATAAACTTTTTGAATTTTGTTTTACGCATCACTTTACACACTTGGCAAAGAATGAAAATCCGCATTTAGCATTGTTAACCGAAATTTGTAAAAGCACAGCGACCCTAATCGCAAAATGGCAAGCTTACGGTTTTAACCATGGGGTGATGAATACTGACAATATGTCTATTCACGGTATTACCTTTGATTTTGGGCCTTACGCATTTTTAGATGACTTTATCCCTCAGTATATTTGCAATAAGTCAGACCACAGTGGTCGATATGCCTTTAACCAGCAGCCAAGTATTGGTTTGTGGAACCTAAATGCCCTTGCTCACGCGTTTAGCGAAAAATTAAGTATTGAACAGTTAAAAGAAGCATTGGCAATTTACGAACCCACCTTTTTGTCAGTATATCAGCAAGAAATGTTTCGCCGCTTTGGGATGACTAACAGTAGTGAATTACCCAGCATCGACATTGATAAAAACACCAGTGTATGCAATCAATTTGTGAGACTGCTAAGCGATGAATTTGCAGATTTGCATATTAGCTTTAGACACTTAAGCGAGCAGATACCCAACATACTTGAGGGCGATTTCGACGTATTTGTAGATTATTTTAAGCAGACCGACAAGATGCGAGATTGGGCAAAAGTATACCAGGAGCAGATGCAATCGTTTAAGATGAAGGCAAAAGAAACTCAAGACGCTATGCTGGCAGTCAATCCTAAGTTCATCTTACGAAATCACCATATGCAGAATGTTATTGCAGCTGCTGAAAACGATGATTTTTCTGCCCTTTATGATTTACTAAATGTCATTCAACAGCCTTTTACAGAAAATGAAACACTAAGTCATTTGGCCAAGGCCCCAACTGATTCAGAAAAGGGTATCGCCTTGTCGTGCAGCAGTTAAATATAATGCTCCAATAAGATATTACACAAAAAGAAATGAACAAAAACCAGCTTGGTATAAAAGACTGTCACTTGCAATCATTTGAAGAAGAACAAGTATTGCAAATTGACCTACAGCGGTTTCCTTTTGATAAACATATTCAATGGCTTAACGCATTTTGTGAACTCTGTACATTGGAAAAAGGTGAATCAGAAGCATCGGCAGATCTTACCTTAAGCACCATATACTTCGAAAAAACTGTATTTATTTTGCACATCAATGATTTAGTCGAAAGTATTTGGATAAGCTCAACGTTAAACACCAACGTCGCTCAAAGCCAGTTAAAACGCTTGCTTCAGCATATTAATAACGAGTTAATAGCGTAAATTTTGCTAGGTTTATACCATCGCGAAGACTAAGCGCTTCACAGTCAGCCATTTTTCTGGCTAAATAGGACTTCGTTAAATACCGATACATCTATTAATGCGCCTAATTTTACTGATTTTTTTATTATGTGCTAGCGTGTCCTCATGGGCACAAAACCAAGTACCTAATACAAAACTTGATGCGTTCTTTGATGAAGTAATAAACCTCAACTCAGTCGCAGAATTTCACATTACCAGTAAAGGATTACTATTATCAGACGTGCAACAACTCACGTCTTGGCAGGGACACACACAGTTTATCTCTATTGCAGATGAATCTGCTCTATGGGTGCGTTTTCAAATTGAGAATAATGCCAGTACTAATAAAATGCTTACCCTCTCAGCGGGCAGCGTTTATGTCGATAGAGTTGACGTATTTTTACTCGATGAACAGGGCCGCATAACGCAAAGTGCCCGCTCGCTCGACCAACAAAACAACGCTGACAAGATTAGTCGACGCAGTTTTACGCTCGATATTCTTTCCCGCGCCGAATCAAATTATACCGTTTACATCCGAGTAGAAGATGACGGGCATACTATTTTGCCACTGCGTTTGTGGCAAACCGATGTTTATAATCAAAAAACGAGTATTCGTCTTATACTCTTAGGGGCTATGTCTGGCGGGCTTGCCTTACTCGCTACCTATTTTTTACTCACTTATATACTTCGTAGCACTCCAGCGCGCTTTTGGTTTTGCTTATTTGCGGTAGGTGGCATGACGACTATGTTAAGCGCAGAAGGCATACTGCCGGTGCTGTTTTTTATCCCGTCATTTACAGCTGAATTAACCGGGCTTAGCTTGGTAGTCACCTTATTCGCCGCGATAAAAATTACGCGGATCATTATTCAACCTATGTCGGTCTATTGGCTACGAGCACACTATGTACTGCTGTGCATCCCGTTAATAGGTGTATTTGTGTTAAATGACTTTATGCAATTGATTATACTCATTGCCTTTTCACTGTTGTTTTTTGCAAGCAAGCTCATCGCAACCATTGTTTACCGAAAGGGAGTAGATTTAAGAAGCGCAGCTATCTACTTTTTAGGATGGATCATTTTAGGCTGCGTTGGCTTTTTTGAATTTGTAAATTTCTTAAATAGCACAGGCTTTCATGCTTATTCTGCCCCGTTCCCCTTCGTTTTTACTTGTATGGGTATTATGTTGATAGGCGTCGCGATTATTAGTCGCGAGCAGTCTTTACAAACCAACCAAATAATACAACAAAGTGAACAAATTGATGAGCTTCAAAAGTTTAATGACTTGTTCAAACATGCCGCTGAAGGATTATATACCGCGACGCCAAACGGCGAGCTAATTCATGTAAACCCAGCTATTTGTTCATTATTTGGCTTTGAGGATAGTGCTAGTTTTATTGCAGCTAAGCCATCCTTACACGATTTTTTCACCGATCCAAAAGAAGCCGACTTATTGTTAGGTGAGCTAAGCATACAACAAACAGTCTTGGGCAAAGAAGTTAAAGGTAAGCGCATTGATGACAGCGAGTTTTGGTTTTCAATATCGTGCCAGTTACAAAATGTAAACAATGAAAAACTACATTTTGGGTCTTTGTTTGATATTACTGAACGCCGCCTCCATCAAATTAACCTGCAGTACCTGAATACTCATGACCAACTAACAGGTTTATTTAACCGTCGCCATTTTATTCAGCTTATGAATGAGCGCATTAGTAATCAAACAGAATCGTCGAGCAAATTCGCTCTGTTATTTTTGGATGTAGACCAATTTAAGGTCATTAACGATACGTGTGGACACTCTGCGGGCGACATATTTATCAAAGAATTATCTCATGAACTATTTGATATCGTCAGTGATAAATATCCTTTCGCACGGTTAAGCGCAGACCAGTTTGCACTGCTAGTCGATTTTGAAACAAGCAATGAATTACGCAGCCTTGCTGAAGAAATATTAACAAAAGTACGTAGTTTTGACTTTAAATGGGACCGCCATATATTTAGCCAAAGCATGAGTATGGGTATCGCAGCATATGATGCGACGATACCAAGTGGCGAAGAGCTATTGAGCTTTGCAGATACGGCCTGTTTAATCGCAAAAGAAAGCGGACGAGACAAAATTCATATGTATTCGGCTGAAATAGGCATGCACTCAAACTACAAGCGCGATTTGTTTTGGGTGAATGAAGTTAAAAACGCCATCAAAGAAGAAACATTAGAGTTGTTTTATCAGCATTACCGGCCATTAAATACCACTGATGATAAGCAGTATTATGAAATATTAGTGCGTTTACGAACGCGAGATGATGATTTAGTCGCGCCCGAGTTTTTTATGCCAAGCGCAGAAAAAGCAGCTATTAGCCATAAAATTGATAAACAAGTGGTTGAAAGCTATTTTGTGTGGTTACAACAATACCCATCTCATCTTGAGAAACTAAGTAAGGCGAATATTAATTTGTCAGGTTTGTCGTTGTCTGACGAGGATTTTCAATACTTCTTATTAAACGCATTTGAAAAATATCAAATACCATTTGAAAAGATTTGTTTTGAAATTACAGAAACCATGGCCATCATTAAAATGAACGATGCGGTCGAGTTTATGAAAAAATTCAAGAAACTCGGCTGTACCTTCGCGTTAGATGATTTTGGTAGTGGTTTTTCAAGCTACAGCTATTTAAAATATCTACCTGTCGACTTTGTCAAAATAGACGGCAACTTTATCCGCGATATACTAAAAGACCCTATCGATTTAGCCATGGTCACGTCAATTAGAGATGTTGCCGAAGCGATGAAGATCAAAACCGTCGCCGAATTCGTAGAAACCCCAGAGATAATGGTGCAAATAGGTAAGTTGGGTGTAGACTTCGCTCAAGGGTATTGTATTGCAGAGCCTGAACCTTTGCGCTTATACAAAGACTATGCCTTATAAAATACGAGCACAATAGTTTTGTAATCAATAATAAAATAGTATTGCAAATCGCACCTTCGCCCATATAACGAGGGTTCCCGAATGAAAAAAGCAGAGCTTAATGACCGACAACAGTCCAAAATTTGAATTTGTTAGTAAAGCAAAACTTCCCACGCAATTTGGTGAGTTCACGATCCATGGTTTTGTAGACACCACTAACAATCAAGAACACGTCGCGCTTTCGTACGGTAAGTGGGATGGCGATATGACAGTGCCTATTCGTATTCATTCAGAATGTTTAACTGGGGATTCACTCTTTAGCACACGTTGCGACTGCGGTTTTCAGCTCGAGAAAGCATTAGCAAATATTGTCGAAAATGGCTTTGGCGTCTTGTTATATTTGCGCCAAGAAGGCCGAGGCATTGGCTTGCTAAACAAGATTAAAGCGTATCATTTACAAGACAAAGGCTTTGATACCGTTGAAGCCAACGAGCATCTAGGATTTGACGCCGATCTCAGAGACTACGGAATATGTAAACTCATTCTTGAGACCTTACATATAAAGAATGTAGAAGTGATGACAAATAACCCCAAAAAGATAAAAGCCTTAACCGACATGGGTATTAACATCGTTGCTCGTAAGCCTATCGATCACGGTGTCACTAAAGATAACAAACACTATTTGCGCACTAAAACTGACAAGTTGGGTCATCAATTTAACCCAGATTCATTAAAATAGGCGGACGTACTCAAACGAATCATCTCAGATTTACGCTTCTCAAAAGTGTCCGAAACGAACACATTTATGTCCGCGGACAGCAATTAACCGCCGCCTAAAAATAAATTATCCATATTTTTCAGTGTGTTAGTAATTGGCACGATCTTAGCTATACTTAATGTATGCTCATTCAACAACATAAGATGTTAATGAGAAACCAAGTTAATATAGATTAGGAGAGAAGACATGACTATCAAACATAAAATATTCGCCATCTCATTTGCCGTTTATACATTAGTAGTTTGTTCTATTTGTATCATTGCTTAGTTGCAGACTATCGCAATTAATGGCGTAACGCTTTTTATAACTGTTGTCGCTGCACTTACATGTTGCAAACTACCATTTTAATGTTTAATAAATTTGAGGGGATATAAACACTGAATTGCTCGTAGGGTATCAACGGTACAGAACTAACTAGCAAAATTCTACAAACTAATCTCGCATAACATCTTATCTAAAAAGTCGCTTTGCATTTCGACAATGCTCTTCATGACAACTAATTACAAAACCTATTCGATGCAAACATCAAATATAGAAATTAAAAAATAGCTCAAAAAATCGTCAGATAATTTTACAACTCTGTCACATATAATTTACATGACTTTATAAATATCTGATTTATCTAGTTTTAATTTTCTGGTTCAAAAAATGCATTCCAACAAACACTTACGTTTTGTAGTCGCAAGTAATTACTAAACTTAAAAAGGAATGAACATGAAAAAACTAATAATACTAATCATCATGATGTCTTTTACAACACTCTCACAAGCAGAGTTATGGTGGATTGGTGACGATGATGGTTATGGTCAAGGTATCCCTGACAATGCTGATCATCCTGGTGTATTTGGCTATGATGGTCGCAGTGATGCAGAAAAAATGGCCACAAACGGTGCACAATTTACCGATACATATAGCACAAGCCATCCGGGGTTTGGGCCAGATGACCAAGGCACCGTCGCCACATTTATATTTAATGACTTAGGCAACTCATGGACCGAAGGTAGCATGTGGTTTGATATGGCTGACTTCCAAGCCACTGACTTTGGTGCAGTGGCCGTAACCTATAACGGAATTGTGCAAAACTGGGCTTTTAACGACGGCTATCCAAATACGGTTGTGAGATTTTTTGACCTTGGCAGTGATGTTATCGATTCAATCAATCTTTTAGGCAGTTTAACCATCGAGATCGATAGAAACGGTTCTGCCGACTTTTATGGTTTTGACTACGCATTGTTATCTGACCGTTTAGGCGATGATACAGTGATTAATCCAGTGTCTACACCAGGAATGCTCGCCCTTCTATTAACGGGTTTGGTAGTGTTACGTTTACGAAAATAAACCTAATCAGCAGCAAATAGAGCCATGAATATCTTTTGGGTATTCATGGTTTTTTGTTATTAGTATTCTAACAAGCACTCACCGTCTTCGCGTAATACTGTTCGATTAAGACTTCCTCGTCATCCTCGCGAATGTGGGGATCTGGTTGATGTTCATGAAAAACTCTATAAAACATGTGCTTATCAAATATCGCTTGGTTCCCAAAGAGGTTCCCGCCTCCGCGGGAATGACGTAATTTATACTTAAGCGAACAGTATTAAGCCTCCGCGAGGATGACGAGGAAGTCTTAAACTAAATACAAACAAAACCTATCTTACCACTTGACCAAATTATCAATCCGTTGCCTAATAGGGTATAAGCCAAACGGAGTCAACAATGATAAAAATAATTAAGCTCAGCGCAGGGTTAGTAATACTCTTCACTTTAACGATGCATGCGGTTTACGCCAAGCAGCAAACACTGCCTGATATCCTCAAAAACGATACACATTTTTTGCCAGACTTTTCTTATGCAGGCTACAAATTTGGCTTAGAAGATATTCCCTATGTCGATGGCACAGTTGTGCTGGCTACCGAGTTTGGTGCGATAGCTAACGATGGTAAAGACGATAGTCAAGCCATCATGCGCGCAATCGAACATGCCAATAAGGTCGAAGGCTCGGTCGTTGTGCGTTTTCCTGCAGGTAAGTTTATTGTAAGCGAAATCATAGAAATCACGCGCGGTGACTTTGTTTTGCAAGGCGCAGGTAAAGGACAAGGAGGTACTGAGTTTCATTTTCCACGCCCAATGAACATGGTCGATGATAAGGGTAAACTTGATGAATTAAGAGAGTATTTGGTTAAATACGATAAGCGCCAGCGCGAAAAAGACAATAATTTAGATGTGCTTTTTTCAGAGTATTCCTGGTATGGCGGCTTTTTCTGGGTGAGTCCAAAAGATCACCGTGGATTCTCGTACATGAGCAAATATGACCCGCCTTTGCCAACATCAATTGCCGATGGCATAAAAGGCAAACGTGGTGAACGAACAATACAAGTTAACCAACCAGATTCGTTTAAGCCGGGTCAACGTATTCAAATATTATGGCATAACCGACAAGGCCAAAACGGCGCACTTGTAAAATCTCTTTATGCTGACACAGACGTTAAAATAGGCTCTCGTCACTGGGAATCGCCCGACAAGCCCTTAGTTAAACAACGTACGCAGGTAATAAGCGTAACAGGCAACATACTGACAATTGCCGACACCCTTTTGCACGATATCAATAAAGCCTTGCCCGCCAATTTTGCGGCTTGGCAACCGCTTGAGAATATTGGCTTAGAGGATTTTAGCATCACCTTTCCTGATTCACCGTTTTTTGGACATCATGTTGAAGCCGGCTACAACGGCATATTCTTTTCAGGCTTGGCCGATAGTTGGTTTCGTAACCTAAGCTTTCATAACGCTGATAGCGGAATTTTAAGTTACGACAGTGCAAACATTACAATAAGTGACGTTAGCACCACAGGTATGCGTACAGCTCACTATGCTGTGCATATGGGTAATGTGCACAATGTACTCGCCAAAAATATCCAAGTATTTAATCATGTAAACCACTCCCTCAGCTTTAATACGCAAAGTACTCGCAGTGTTTACCTTAATTCTGAAGTGTTTCATTTACCAACGCTCGACCAACATGCAGGCGCCAATCACCAAAATTTATTTGATCAAGTCACACTGCATTTCACGGCACATAAAGGTAAAAAAGAGAGCAACAAAGACACCACACTTTATCCTGTTTTTTGGGGAAGTGGCGCTGGTTACTGGCAGCCGGGACACGGGCAATTTAATACCACATGGAACCTTAGACTAGTGGTTGAGGGTGGCATGCATACTAACGAGGTGTTACAGGTAGATGCTGTTGCAGAAGGGCCAAGTGCTCGGATTATTGGTTTACATGGAAATAGACAACTTAGTCTAAATTATTATCCAAAGCCTTTTGTTGAAAGCCTCAACCAAAAAGTGGATGCCGTGCCCTCTTTGTACGATTACCAGCTATCACTGCGCAAAAATGGCAGTAAATAGCCATTAACACAAGCTGAACGGCAGGCGCAAAGATTTAGTCTAGCGCCTGCTCAGCTCTTGTTAAGGCTTCTGTTAAATATTGGCCACTAATCATCTTTTCTCTAACCGCCGACAGATTATCGGTTAATTCTGACATCTCCTGTGGGGTCAACTGTTTTAGCTTTTCAGGTAATTCACTTAAGGAGTCTACAGAAATACCAATATTATTACTTTCAACAAACCCCGCCATGGCGGCTTTTTTCCAAATGATAATCGGCATACCACATAATACATACAACGACAGTTTATGTGGGCTGTTATATTTCATATATTGACCTGTTTCACCGTCACACGAATCAATCGAGTTTCCATACCACACTAAGCCAAAATCGCCGACAATATTATCGATTACCTTGTCGGCAGGAAACATGCCGTTGTACTGCAATATCGTGTCGTTTGGGTCAATGATTTTTTCAGGCAAAAAACCCACGCCATATAAGTCTAATTTAAAATTAGCGCGAGGTAGCGAATCTAAATCGTATAAAAAGCTCTTTTTAGTGCCCATGTTGCCAGCAAATACGAGGCTTAGCTTTTCAAAGTCTGTTTGCTGCGTTTGGCAACGCGCATTTGGACTATCTGGATTGGGTGTGTGCAAATAATCAAAGGCTTCAATACGCACAATTTTTGCGTCAACCTTTTGCTCTTCAAACCATGTTTGCATAGCGTTAGTATGCAATATCAATACATCTGAACGCGACAGCAAATCGATTTCTTTTGCCGAGTCTTTGTGGCGTTTTTTGAGGCCCACCACATCGTGCACTAAAGTGACTACTTTGCATTTTTTTAGATTAGCCGCCCATATCGAATAACGATAAAACTTATTAAAAGGGTATTGCAAACAGATAGTGCTATTAAAAGGCAAACGCAAAATAGCCCACGTCACGCCAAGTGCACTAATTAGCGTGCCCAGTAAGCCATTTGATATCCATGTTTGTTTAAATCCAAGGTTTTTCCACCCGTTGTTTTGCAAGATGGTTTCACAATCCATTTTGGCTTTACCCGCCGCATCAAACTTAGAGCGATAATTACGGGCGATATAAACTCTTTTGCTCATGCTATCTGCTCAGCTTTCGGTTTTTTATTCATGTTATTTAAGCTCTTGTTTGCAAAGTGAAAGGGCTGCTTCAATAGTATCGTCCATATCATAATACTTATAATCGGCGAGACGGCCACCAAATATATACTTATTCACATATTCGTCTTGCTGAGCCAGTGTTTTGTATTCTTCTAAGAGCGCATTATTAGTGGCGTCATTAATTGGATAGTAGGGTTCATTATCTTTGCTAAACTCGTGTGGATATTCTTTGGTCACTACGGTTTTTTCTTGTGTGCCAAACTCGAAGTGTTTGTGCTCTAAAATTCGCGTGTATGGAACATCTTTATGAGTGTAATTAACAACTGCGTTGCCTTGGTAGTTCTCTTGATCAAGCACTTCTGTTTCAAAATGTAGACTGCGGTATTCTAATTTGCCCAGAGAATATTCAAAAAATTCGTCAATTTTGCCTGTGTACAATACCTTATCGGCAAGGGCATCTAGCTCTGCTTTGTTTTCGAAATAATTGATCTCGGTACGCACTTCTGTATCTTGAATTAACGCGTCGGTCAACGCGTTATAACCACCGTTTGGGATCCCTTGGTAAAGGTCATTAAAGTAGTTATTATCGAAAGTGAATCTAAACGGTAGGCGCTTAATAATAAAAGACGGAATTTGTGTAGCAGGGCGTCCCCACTGTTTTTCGGTATAGCCTTTAATTAGCTTCTCATATAAATCTTTGCCGCCTAAAAACAGGGCCTGCTCTTCTAAATTTTGAGGATTACTGTCTAAATACGGTTGGCGCTCTTCATCAATTTTGGCTTTTGCTTCTTCAGGTGTGGTAACGCCCCATAGCTGATAAAACGTATTCATATTAAACGGTAAGTTATACAACTTGCCCAAATAGTTGGCGACAGGCGAATTTACATAACGGTTAAAACTAACGAACTGATTCACATAATCCCAGACTTCTTTATTGCTAGTATGAAAAATATGCGCGCCATACTTATGTACATTAACCCCGGCAACCTTTTCACAGTAAATATTACCACCAGTATGATTACGCTTATCAATCATCAACACACGCTTACCTTGCAGTTTAGCTTGTTGCGCAAACACTGCGCCAAACAAACCAGCGCCTACAATCAAGTAATCATATTTTGCTGTTGTCATTATACTGTTTCCTTTTTGGGCCTTCTTTTAAGCGGCGATTATTCGCTCATATTAGCACTATTCGCGTTTTACTCTTTAATTTTAAGTGTAGATTGACGCTCTCTATTCACATGTAGCTGAGTAACATCGGGTCTTGAATAATGACCAACCGGATCGAAATTCTGTCTTTCTTCCAATACTTGTTGATGATCAAGCTCTGCGGTAAATACACCTTCCATGCCAATTTGAGGTTCTATAATCCATGTGCCATCGGGAGCTGCAACACAAGAGGCACCGCTGGCCAGTGTATCATTGGCATTTTCTAAAATTTCTTCAAGCATTGGCGTACTTTGCGGGAAGTCTTGCTTGCGCATTAAGCCCGACACTGAAATAACAAAGCTGCGGCTCTCTTTTGCAATAAAACGCGTAATATCGTGAGTATTATGCTCGCCGCCCGGCCAACTTGCGACATGCAAATCTTCGCCTTGTGCATACAAACTCGCACGCGCTAATGGCATCCAGTTCTCCCAACAGTTAAGTGAACCAAGGGTAAAGTCTTTAAGGGGAAAGGTACGTAAACCGTGGCCATCGCCAGGACCCCAAGCGAGCCTCTCTTCATAAGTAGGCATTAACTTACGATGCACATTCACAATTTTGCCTGCGCTATTAATCGTGACAAGTGAGCAGTAAATAGTATGCCCGCCGCGGTCGCTCGCGCGTTCAGCAATGCCTAATACTACGGTAACTTTGCGCTGGGCGGCTAACTGACATATTGGGTCTAAATCGCCACGCTCAATATTAATGGCTTGGGTGAGGTAGTGCGCTTGCATCTGTTTTTGTTTTGGCGAGTTAAATACGGCGCCACCAGTTAGCTCCAACCAAAAGGGGTATCCGGGTAACAGACATTCGCCAAAGCTCACTAGCTCAGCGCCTTTGTCAGCACCTTCACTAATGGCTTGCATCACTTTTTCGGTGCTTGCGATGCGATCTAACCAAACTGGCGCAATTTGCGCTAAGGCGACCTTGATGATATTTGATGACATGTATACTTCCTATGACTAATGTTATTTGCTAATAATATTTTAGTTTTTCATTCTATTGATTACTGCTTGCGCAAAACGTGCCGGTGAATCCTTGTCCATATTGAAGTATAGCGAAGGTTCTATTAATTCGACTTCAATAATTGCCATGCCGTGCTCAGTCTCGAGCATATCAATCCGCGCATATAAAGCGCTGCTGGGCATAGCCTTAAGCACTGCTGTCGATAACTGGCGCATTGGCCCAGTGGGCTCAATTGAGAAAAGCTCACCACCATGCTCTTCTTGTACCCTAAAATCGCCTTTGGCTGGGCGTTTATTAATAGCGTGGCTATATTCACCATTAAAATAAAACAAAGAATATTCGCCCTGCTCTATTATGGTCTTTTCAAACGCTTGCACCATAAACTCTTTGCCATCAAAGGCCTCTTTTAACATGTGTTGCTGAAACAAAAAATCTTCTTCACTCAGTCGGTATGTAAAATCAGCGTTAGCGCTAATAAGAGGTTTGATAATGATTTCGGGGGAATTAAAGTGAGAAAATGCATCCTTAATTGCTGGACCATCAAAATTATCAAACCACAAGGTTGGCAATATAGAAATACCTTTGTCGCTTAAGTCCCGCAAATACGACTTAGATACGTTCCATTGCATTAAGGCCAAAGAGTTTTCTAAGCGAGCACTTGATTCGTCTATTTTTTGCAAGGTATCCACAAACGCTTGGTAGTGCGCCTGATAGTCCCAAGTACTCCTAACAATTACAATGTCATATTCGTTGTAATCAACCGTTTGGTCGTGCCATGACACTTCGTCTACCTGCCAGCCCTGCGCTGCTAAATGTGGCGTAACAAGCCCGTCATACACAAAAAAGTCTTCTAGATTATCTGTCGTTAGTATTGCGCACCGCGGCATTACACTTCCTATAGTTACTGATATACAAAAAATCGTTTAATTGACTGAGAGTAAGGTAAAATCGAGAGCAGGTAAATAGCTCACAACAAGAGTCGATGTATTTATTTATCGTTACAAGGGAGATATTTGGTATATTAACTTTATACGGCCCTAAAGCGTAAAATTCACTTGCATAAAATTGGCATATTTGTAGATGTGCAAAATATCTACTACACCACTCGCGACACCTTTCAAAAGCCTTTTAACTATCGCGCTTTTTATACCGCGCTTGGGGCTAAAAATCATATTGAAATAGCTTATGCTTACGCCATTGATAAAGGCGATAATCAACAACAAAAATTTCAGTCTGCTCTTCGTCATATCGGTTTTGAGGTCAAACTAAAACCATTTATACAGCGAGTTGACGGCTCTGCTAAGGGAGATTGGGATGTAGGTATTACCATCGACATTATGGATGCTAGTCAAGAAGTTGATGAAATAGTCTTGCTATCGGGCGATGGGGACTTTGCTATTTTATTAGCGCATATTCGCGAAAAATATAAATGCGCGACCACGGTTTACGGCGTGCGTAAACTGACAGCCGATGGGCTGATAAGATCTGCAGATAGGTTTATAGATATTGGTTCTGAATACTTAATGCGGTAAGACTGATTTTTATCGCGTTTGTTGTTTTTTTGGGCTAAGGGTTAACATCCACCAGATCCCCGCATGCGCGAGGATGACGTTGAAAAATCCCCGCATGCGCGAGG
>CAYURD010000048.1:0-12521 GCA_964446865.1 uncultured Glaciecola sp. | reverse complement strand
AGAAGGACTTTCAATGCACAAATTTACGTTGTTACTCATCACTTTACTATCGCTTGTCAGTAGCTTTTTACACGCATCTGAACACTCTGTTTTTCCGCAAACAATCTCTACCGTTCCCATTGAGGGCGCAAAAAAACGAAATATTGTGTTTATTCTCACTGACGATCACCGGTATGACGCGATGGGGTTTATGGGACACCCATTTATGAAAACGCCTAATTTAGATTCTATTGCAAACGAAGGTGTTCATTTAAAAAATGCGTTTGTCACAACCTCTTTATGCTCACCCAGTAGAGCATCAATTTTGACCGGTTTGTACACTCATAAACATCGCGTTATCGACAATCAACGCCTTGAACAGGAAGGGACTGTCTACTTTCCAGAGTATTTACAAGCTAACGGGTATACAACAAGTTTTTTTGGTAAGTGGCATATGGGCAGTAGCTCTGATGAAAAGCGCAACGGTTTTGACCACTGGGTGAGCTTTGCTGGCCAAGGCCATTATTTACCACCACGACCCGATTACACCTTAAACGTTAATGGCAAGCGCGTTAAACAAAAAGGCTATATTACTGACGAGCTAACTGACTATGCTATTGAATGGATGAAAACGCAAAACGACCGTAAAAAACCCTTCATGATGTATTTATCACATAAGGCTGTTCACGCAAACTTTACGCCAGCACAGCGGCATAAAGGCATGTATGACGGGCAAGTTTCATTACCGGTAACGCACCAAGAAAGTGACTACAAGACTAATGCGCCACGTTGGTTAAGGGACCAAAGAAACAGCTGGCACGGTGTTGATTTTCCGTACCATAGTGAAATAGATATTAAACAGTATTATCAAAATTACACCGAAGCCTTTAGCGCAGTCGACGACAGTATTGGTAGAGTAAAAGCGCAATTACAAGAGATGGGAATATATGACGAAACGCTCATTATTTATATGGGCGATAACGGCTTCATGTTTGGAGAGCACGGCTTAATTGATAAACGGGTGGCCTACGAAACGTCTATCAGAGTGCCCATGGTGATGCAATGCCCCGAACTTTTTGAAGGCGGTAAAACAGTCGATCAAGTCGTTGCGAATATTGATATTGGCCCAAGTATACTTGAAGCAGCAGGCCTACAAACGCCAGAGCACATGGATGGACAGAGCTTTTTAGGTCTTGCCCAAGGCAAAGTCACAAAATGGCGTGATTATTTTTTGTATGTGTATTACTGGGAAAAGAACTTTCCGCAGTCTCCAACCGTGTTTGCTTTGCGAGGTGAGCGCTTTAAATACATTACGTACTATGGCCTTTGGGATACCGACGAGCTATACGATTTACAAAACGACCCAAAGGAAACCAACAACTTAATTTCTGACAAGCAGTACGCCAACGTTATCAAAGAAATGGAAAATCAGCTCTACGCAATACTTGATGAATCAGGCGGTATGAACATCCCGCTTAATCAGCCTAGAGGTAACCCAAAAGACTTACGTTATAAGCAACGAAAAGGACAATTGGGTGCTGACTTCCCCGACAACAAAGTCGTTGACGAACCAGTTAATACTAACGCGTATTAGCGCATCAGCGCATCAGCGAGCATATAACAAGACTTGGTCTTTCCCGTTCGCTTTGGCTCGGTATACGCTGCGGTCAGAACGTTCAATCATGACGTCAAGCGTATCGGCAT
This sequence comes from uncultured Glaciecola sp., assembly GCA_964446865.1. GTDB lineage: Bacteria > Pseudomonadota > Gammaproteobacteria > Enterobacterales > Alteromonadaceae > Glaciecola. Next base: position 10,838 of record CAYURD010000048.1, on the reverse strand, counting down.
ACTGGCGCGATGAACATAAACCAAAACTGGCGGTGACAGGCACTTTTTCGCCATCTTGAATAATCTCTAATTCGCTTAGCCTCTTTCGACAAACTTCAGCTAAATCAGACGCTTGTTCGCTATCAGTATCCATAACAATAAGTGCAAATTTTTCACCATCCCATCTTACTGTTAGGCCATATTCGCCAATTTCGTCGACTTCGTCTCTAAGAATGTCGGCAACCTTGGCAATGACGTCGTCACCTGTCATGTGCCCAAACTTCTCGTTTATTTCTCCAAAATTATCTAAATCAGCAAGGATAACCGAGACTTCTCGATGGGTTTTTCGCATACGATTAAAATATTGACGGGCATATTCGCGATTGGCTAGCTTAGTAAGCGGATCTTGATTAATACGACGGCTCACTTTATAGATGTAACTTTCAGCAACACTAAAAAGCAGGTTATAGGCAACTAGAAACAACAAAAATCCAGCACCAATGTAAATAGCAAACGATTTATTAACCTCTTGCTGCCTAACATTAAGCGGGGTCATTAAATAGAGGTTCCAATTTAGGCTTTTTAGACTCATCTTCGAGACTAATAAATCGCCTTGGTCTCGCTCTATAATTTCAGTAGGCTCGGTATTGCCTTTCACCTTTTCTTCAAACTCTGCAAGCCAGCTTATCTCTGAGGTCTGTTTAATACCAATGCGGCCATCTTTGTCTTGGGCTTGAGTCGGCGATAAATCAGGAAGCGACGAGAGCACAATTTCGTCTCTATTATTGACGAATAAAAATTCATGCCCATAGTCTTCTCTGAAACTTTCAAATGACGATAAAAAATCAGATAACGATTTGCCCACGCCAACAAAGCCAATAAACTCGCCGTCTTCATCATACTGACGAACGTCAATATACAAATGAACATCTTCACGCTTGCCTAAAACAGCTTGTACTTTCGAATCAAACTCGTTTTTAAGAGCAAAATACCAAATGACTTGACCTTCGACTAAATCAAATACACGACCGTCTGAGTTGTATTGCTTGCTTGATTTGTCGTGGGCGACATAAAACTCTAAACCAAATTTTTCGTGATATTCTGAAAGTTGTTTAACAAGGGCTTCTTGATCAGGCACTTCTGAAACAAAATACTCATCATAAACACCAAGGTCAGAAAGTGTTGTTGCCAGTTGTAGAGGCTTTAGCAGCTCTTCTTCAATAAGTGCAAACACAGGTGAAATTGAGCGTTGATGCTCTTGGCTTTGCTTTCCGGCTAAATCACTTATAGTGAAATAACCTAAAATAGCGATAACCGAAAATACGACAATACCAAGTAACCTTGATAAATTTTTCTGATTTTTATTGGGAGACAAACCAATACTTCCTTATATAACAGGTGTAACTAACAACACGGTTCAGTTTATTGTGCTTACCTAGCAAAGTAAACCACTAGCACTTTTTTATCTTTGATGTAAGGCTATTACTTAGAAATAAAAGTCCCGTTATTTTGTCGAGCTACTTCAGCCATGAGTGTAGAAAATCTTAGGCTGTCTTCACTCAAATTTCGTCTTGGTTGTCTAAAACCTATCGCGTGAATACGCGCAATTTTGCTTCCTTTGGCATCGGTATTTAAGCGATTTATACTTTGCAAAGTGACATCATATGAGCCGCCAGAATAGTCATCGCCAAAAACGTATAAAGCCAAAGACTGTGTGCGGCTGCCATAGGCACGTAACGAAGACTCTATGCCTTCGACTGGCGAACTGTTTGAGCTACCAGACCAAGAGCGCATTGCCCGCAAAATAGCGTTGCGCTGGGTTGGCGTATCTTTTCGCCATTTACCTGCACTTGTGGGCAACAAATACTCGCCATTATCTGACATCACTTGAAAACCTTTGACTTCAGGATGATTGTTAAGCACTTCACGCATGCTATCAACCACATCGCGCCACATGCTTTTCATACTGCCTGAGGTATCGACAATAAAAATCACATAATCGCTATCAACGGGAATACCGCCAACTTCGTCGTCGCGTTCTTGGGCCTCGCCTACGCTAATGGCCGCTCTTTGCCTGCGCTGTAAGGTAATTTCTAAGCCCGACGCTTGGTCAGTCAATTGCTGTAAATCTCTTTGCGCCTTAGCAATTGCCGCTTCAAGCGCTTGAGCTTTATCTTGGTTGCTCGCCCCTTCGCTTTGCGCTCGCTGTAACTTTGCCAGCTGCGCCGCCATTTGGGCTTGTAAATCTTCAACGCTTTGCTGTGTTTGCGTTAAAGCAGTAATATTTTGGGTGATGTCGGCAACATTTGCTGACTGACTAAATTCGCCTTCTTCTCCATTTTTTGCGAGTAAAATTAGCATTACCACGGCACCAAACGCGCACGAAATCACATCTAAAAAAGACAAACTAAACACTTCTATAGGCGCTCTACTTTTTTTCATGGCCAGGTGCCTGCTGGTCTAATAAACGTACCACCGGTAAAGCTCGCCCATTGCCAGTACATCGCGGGCGCCTGCGGATCGCCTTCAAGCGGCAGCAGCACTATGCTTGTTTTTACACCCGAAAGCCGATTAATGGCGAGGGTACGCTGCATCACCTTGACTCTACATGAACCACTAATCGTCGCTTGCCCACCCGGTAAAGGATCGCAACCGCGCGTGGGCGAAAACCCACTTGCAGGACTAATTAATGAAGGAAGTCCATCGGTAATAATGTACAAATCGGTCATATTTGGCATAGTGCGCTGTAATTCTTCAATTCCTTCATGCAGATTCGTCCCTTTTTGCGGCACAATTGCGTTTATATCAGCAATAAGCTTTTCCATATTATTGCTGACTTTTGCCGATATTTGAGGGACTGGGCCAAGTCGTGTTGCCGTTTCGTTAAAGCTGACGACCGATACTTGTGAGCCATCGGGCACTCGCGCCAGCATCCATTTTAAAATACGTAAAGTACGCTGCCACTTGGGGCCCGCTTTTTTATTAGTATCGCTGCCAAGTTTGCGCTTTATTACGCTTATTAGCGCCTCGTCGGTCATTGATGCACTACTGTCTACCAAAATGCCAATGCGACGGCCTTCTACGATTAAGCCAAGTAAATATGTTTCTTCGTTGACAGCTGGCAGTTCAATAACATCGTCTGCGGTTTGGGGGGCAGCAGCAGCTATTGCATCTTCTAACTCGGCTATCACGGCTTGTTGGTCGGCAATAGCTTGTTTAAGAGCTTTTTGTTGAATATTTAGCTGCCCTACTCGAGTTGCTTCTTGTTCAGCCAATGCTTGTGCATCGCTAGTTTGGGATTGTTGGCTATCAATGCTATTTGCGAGTGAATTAAGGGCTTGTTCGCTTGCGGCAAGCTCTTGTTCAAGTCTTTCAATTTCGTCTGAGGGAATGGGAGTATCATCAGTAAAATTGACAATAATTAAAATGAGTAATACTGCACCCAAGCCACATGCCATTACATCTAAGAATGCGAGATTAAATCCGTTTTCATTGCGTTTTTTAAGCATGTGCGTTGTTACTGTGCTTACTTGTGCAGTTGCGTTAACAAGTGCTTTTCACAGTTTTTTTGCGTGTTGATCACCATTTGATCTTGGCGGTTATTTAACACGTGCAGCAAATACATCAAAATAATCGATATCACTAAACTCACAAGGGTCGAGTTAAACGCGACGCCGAGCTTGTCGACCATGCCCGAAATATCACCAGCTACGGCCTCTTCAGCTTTAGCAAGGGCAGAGCCTATTCCGCGCACGGTGCCAATAAATCCGATACTTGGGATGGCCCAAATAAAATAGCGGATCATGCTGTTGCCCGATTCTAGTTGCGCAGCAAGAATTTCAACGCTTTCTGTAATAGCTGCAGAAGCATGTTGGACATTTTGCGTATTTTTATATCGGCGTAAGCAATTTATCCACGTCGACATAGAGCTATTTTCAGCATAACTGCTCTTTTCTAGCTCATCTAAGGCTTGGCTTACGTCTAATGGCGCTTTTTTGTCATGACTTTGCAAATAGTCCATCGTAAACAAAGGCTCTTCATGAAAAACAATGCGCTGATATTTGTAGATAATTAAAAACATACAAAAAATACCAATTGTGACGCTGGCTTGCTGTTCAAAATCTTTAAAAATAACCCAAATGTTACTAGTAGCAGCGCTGCCATAAGCAGCCACTGCAGCATCAGCAAATGGCCGAATTGCGCCCTGATATAACAAATGGACTAAGGCAATAATGCCCATAAAAATACCCAAAGACATCACTGGCGATGGGTTCATACTAAAGTGGTCTGCTTGACGCTGTTTCATATTAAATATCACTTGGTAGGCTAGCGGGTGAGTCGAGGCTTATTTGCGGCGAATTGCTAGATTGAGTTGCATTAGTTAAGGCCATTGCAACAGTACTCAAGAGCGCTGCTGCGCATAAAAACGCTATCACCAGCTTGACTAAATTGTGTTTTTTCATCTTATCCTCGTGTCTCGATGCTATTGCTCATAACGCGCAATCCTAAAACCAATTGTCGGCTTGCCCGACGACGAAAACTCTCTAAAAGACGCGCGCAATTCTCGCAAACGCCCAGTTTCAAAATTACCACCTTTAACCACCCAGGCATCACCTTTGGCGACCCCTAAATAGTCGGTGTGAGCTTGGCTGGTATCGGGCAAAGCGTTGGTATAAAGGTCATGGACCCACTCACTCACGTTACCATCTAAGTCAAACAAACCTGCCCTGTCGGCTTTATAAGAACCCACCGGGGCGGCGCCGGCTTGACCATCATTGTAGTCGTCAAGCACAATAAGTTGTGAACTACTCACCGATTTATCGCCAAAGTTACCTTGGTTAGGACGTAACTTATCTTGATTGCCCCACACATAAACCGTTGGCGTAGCGCGTTTCGCTTTTTTGGCTAGCCATTCCCATTCTGCCTCGGTGGGTAGTCTATAGCCTAAGGCATTTCTATTAACACCCGCATAACGACCATTAACAAAGCGATAAAATGGCGGCAAACCTTCTTGCTCGCTCAACCAATTACAATAAAGCGCGGCATCTTGCCAACTCACGCCAGTGACTGGCAAATTGGATTGGCTGCGCTGGTTAGCACTTAAAAACGCAGTAAATTGTGCTTCGCTTATTTCTTTTTCAGAGACCCAAAATTGGCGGCTAAAATCGACCTCTATTTGATGCTCGTTTCGTCGCCGTCCTGTCTCGTTAGCTGGCGATCCCATCGTAAATGCATCACCGCGAAAGCGGCGCATATTGATGCCCAGCCCGCTAATAAACAAGGGTCTTCCTTCAGCTCTTCTGGCTTCAAACTCGGTCAACAAATTTAAGCTTAGTGAGGTGTTCTGATTTGGTGTGGGAGTAAATTGTCTTTTAAGCGTTCTGTAGCCTTTTGCTTTGGCTTCTACAATGTGCCCCACCGACAGCAAACGCAGGCTACTGGGTGCTTGTTCGGTTTCTTTTACGGCCTTACCGTCAAGCGTTTTTACCGAGAAGGTGGCAGGTACGTTAGTACTAATATCAACCGTCCCAAGCAATGCCTGTAAGTTAATGTCTAGACTTTTTGCATTGTTTTTGTCTAACTCTACCGTTCGACTAAAGCTCGCATAGCCTGGCTTTTTGTATTCTATTTTGTGTGTGCTAACCGCCGAGAGCTCATGAGTTCCTAATGGATATTCAACGCTATTAATCAACAGCAAGCCGCCCAAAGGTTTGGCTTGTACGCTTAACACGCCTTGCTTTGCCAGCATCTGATAATTGCGCGAAGGCGCTAAAAAGGATGCCTTTACATCTATTGTGTCTTCGATTGTTTTAAAGTCTTCGCTGACTAAAGACACCTTGTGTTGCCCGCCTTTCACGTTTATCGATATAGGTGTTTGCCCAATCACAGTGTCAAACATTTTGACATCAATACCCGAAGGTAACGACGACAACTTTATTGTGCCGTTTATCGTTTTTAAGCCAACTTTTAAATCAACTTCTTGGGCTCTATTTAGCGTTAAAGTTTTTGAGGTGCTCTCATAATAATCATTGACGATATCAAGTTGGTAATTTCCTGGCACGGTTTCGTGTAACAAACTTTCACCCACGTGGATGAGCGTACCATTTAAAAACCACTGGGTTTGTTGCAAGTAAGATATTTGTTCATCGTTTACCCATCGGGTTTGGGAACTATCTTCTTGCATTGCGAGCTCTTCACTTACGCTCACATGGGCCTTGATAATGGCAGGGCTAGGCATTAGCAAGACTTCAATATTAGATGGGCTTTGCGAGTCAATATTAATGGTACGTGACTGAAATGTATCAGCAGATACAAGCACTTGGGCTTTGCCACCTAAAGTATAAATTTTACTGCCGCTGACCATAGCTAAGCCAGACTGCGTTTCAATCTTTAGTGCGGGTAAGGCTTCATTAGGGCCAACCACTAAGTTATAACCTTTAACAAAAAACAGCCATAAAGCAAAAAATACCAATACTAAAAGCGTGGCACCACCCGTCAGAAAATAAACGCCCGCACCTTTGCGCTGTGCTTGTGCAATGCGTTTATCGATATCAGCTTGCATGTAGACTCCCTTGCTTACCTAAACTACTTAGGCATTTACGACTGTTTTTTTAGATTTTTTCATCACAGATAAGACTCAACTCAATAGGCGTATTCGCTTTAACCGTAAAAGGTATTCGCTTGTTACGATAACCCTCTCTGCGGCCTTGCAGCACATATTCACCCGGCATCAGCTCAATTTCTTTTTGTTTATGTTGCCCAACGTGCCCAACGCCAATCACAATGACATAGGTTTTCCCATCCGAGTTGACCGTGACCTTTACCGGCTCACTATACTCGTCGATACTTTTTGCTACTTGAGCAATCTGACTTTGTAAACTGGGTGACATTAAGGAAGGTGCAAACGCATTTTGCACTGCCTTTGACGCGGCTATTCTTATATTCTCGTCAGCTATGCGGTCGGGGCGGTCAATAAATAATTGTAGTGATTTTTTAGCCTGTAGTACCGCTAGCGCCTCTTGTTGATAGGTTTGTAGCTCAACATCGTTAGGGTGTGTTAGTAAACTAACACTCGCTAATAAAGTGACCGGCTCCCAATCATCGTTTTCTTTAAGCATACTAAGCTGTTTTTTAGTGTCTGCTAGCGTATTCCCTGCTCGCATCTGGTTAATTTTATCACTAAGCGCCTTTGCTCCTTTACTGTCGGGTTTAATCCTTTGGGCTTTGTTAATAAGCGTCTGCGCTTGGGTGAGTTGGTTTTTTGAAACCGCTAGCTCTGCATCTTTTAGCAACTTGGCTAATTGCTGTTTATCATAATTTGTTTGCACTTCTTCTAAATCAACATTTAACTCACTACGCTGCGGATCCAATTCAATGATCCCCGACAGCAAATCTATTTGCTTAGGTAAGTTGTTTTCTACCTTTGCGACCTCTAAGTCTGATAGTAATGTAGCGACTTCTGCATAAGCATCAATTCTAGTTTGCAAGGCAATGGCTTGGCGATTGGTTGGCATCAGCGCGAGCGCTTTGTTGAGGTTAAGTTGCGCTAAGGGTATTTGGTCATCTTCAAAGGCCTTTGACGCTAATGATAGATAATTGTCTGTTTCTGTTTGCCACTTTTCAATGAGCGCTTCTGCGTCTTTTTGCAGTTTTTCAAATAATTGATTGGCTTGCAAAAACGAACCCTGTGCAAAAGCAGTGAGCGTTTGCTCTTTAAGCAAGGCTAATTCAGTGGCTTTTTGTGTTTCCCAATCAGTTAAGAGGATTTTATCAATATTTGGTTGGGTATTTATCTCGTAGTCGGTAAGCGCTTGTTTGAACGCTTCTCGATATTCCGTTATTTGTGAATCGCTTAGGCTAGAATCTTGCTGCGTTGTTTGATTAGCTTGGGTGTCTTGTGCAGTATTACCCGTATTAGGGGTATTCGAAATCACTTGCACAGCCGCAAATGCACCAACTACAACAAACAATGTTATTGTAATAATCGCGGCGACTTTTTTTATTTTTTGCTGATGTAGCTCTCGATGCGCGGCTATTTGTGCATCGGCAGACATGCTTGCGCTTTTAGTTTCGCTTGCGTTTGCATTTTCGCTTACCACGTTTTTTTACTTCCTTTAAAATATGGGCATAAGATATGGATATTATATATGCGTGAAAACACTTGCGCTAACATACGCAACAACACCCAAAACTTGTATTGCATATGCTCAAACACTATCGCAAATTAAACAACAATGCCTGCAATACAATTATAGCTGAACATCTGGTGTTTTTTCTTCTTCAAACAATTTGCGAAGATGTGTTTTCCACTGCAAATACTGCTCTTGCGCGGTGCCTTGTAATTCAACCGTTTGATTTTCAAACTCTATCACCGTTGGGCTTACGCTTAAATCTAGGGCTTGTCCTTGCTCTTCAATCACGGCGCTATGAACTTTCATTCTCGCATTACTTTTAAACGCTTCGTTTATGGCATAGACCGACCCAATACCAGCGGCAATTGCGCCTAATTCGTAATCAGATGTATCCCTATCGCCACTTCGTTTACTTGCATTTTTAAGTAGTATGCCCGCTAAAATCGCTGCGCCTATACCTAATACAGCATTGGCACTTCGCTTCGCTTTTTCCTTTCGAGCAGAAAGGATTTCTGGCAAGGTTTCAGCTTGCCAAGTCGCGTAAGCGTCTTTTGTTTCTGCTTCAAACACTTCATAGTTATCTTGTAAACGGTCAACAAATAACAGTTCTTGAGCACGTAAATCTTCGATGCGTTGAAGCATTGGGTCATTTTCATCTGGCATTCCTGCCAGTTCAAATTTGTAATAGCGTTGGCGCCCCTGACGCTCTACTTTGGTTGTTAAATATTGGTCATAATTTTCAGGGGAATAGTAGCGAGCATAGCGCATAAGCGACATATTCTTGATGTCTTTTTTGTCATCTTGAGAGAGTTTTGCTAACAAGCTAACAATATAATCGCTAGCCTGGTTAAATACCGGCTCGTAAGGGTTTCGCCCTGCATTTCTTTGGTCGCGTAAAAAACCTCTAGAAACTGTGTAATCAAAGCTTTTTGAGCCCTTTACTTCACCTGAACTATCGACGACTTTTACTTCGATCTCTACGACTTCACTGTCAGATTGAATGATCTCTCCTAATACAAACAAATCAGAAGGCGTACTCGCATCAGGAACAACGCTCACGCTACCAAATACTTTTTTTGCGTCTAGTGCGACTTTTAGTTCTGAGGCGAAGAGCTTTGCTTCTGTTCGGCGTAACTGAGGCCAAATACCTTTTTCCTCTAGCTCATCGCCGTCTAATTCGCCAAAGGCATCAAGCGGTAATCCTGGTGCAAAAGTGGGTATCGCAACATCAAGAAAAACATTCGCATTTTGCAGTGCAGAAGGAGCCTGTGTGCTATTTGGTTTTGCTCGTTCAATAGGCGATGGGCCCACTAAAATTGGCTCGTTATTATTTCTACTACTTGTTGATTCGCAGCCAGTCAGCATTATTGCCGCGCTAAAAATAGCAATGGTTGTCAAGCGAGTCATGTGTAGGCAGCGAGAAAGCATATTCGTACAAGATGTGCCTTGACGACTGATATCTTTGGAATGGTTAGACAGCATAGCGTATAAATTCTCTTTTATGGTTTATCCACATTTGTAATTAGTATATTGCTCTTTTAAGCCTTTTATCATATCAGCATTTGTCGTTTTTGTGATTTCATCGTACAAAAGCTTACAAATAACTTTGTCATTATTTTTGGGCGGAATAATTCCACGCTGACTTGGCGTCGAGCTCGTTGATGTGTTGGCCGTTTGACCGGCTTGGGGTATTGCCTCTTCTGTTGGCTGACTTTGCTCACTATTATCTGAGGGATTGGTCTCTCCCGTTTGAGCGTTGTTCTGTCCATCTTGCTCATTGGCTTGTTCACCGGCACCCTCGCCTTCATCGCTTTGACCGCCTTCGCCCTGGCCATTTGCACCTACAGTACCTTCACCACCAATGCCAGCGCCCAAACCTTGTCCATTCCCACTTGATTGCTGAGCAGCCCCTACGCAGCTACTAAATTGGTCAATTGAATCAGAGAGTGAATTATCAAGTAAGGCGATACGTTCTTCTTTTGTCAGTAACGCAGGATCGATTTCGTCAAGCGACACCTGCGTGCACTCGTAGGTAGAAGCCGCGCTTTGCTGGATAGGCGAGACGGCCATAGCACTAGCACCAGTAGAGGCTAAACTCGCTAAAAGAAGAGAAACTAGCGTTCTGCGAAGCGTGAAAAATTTTAGGTTTACGCACATGACGATTCTAATCCCATCGTAAAAAGACTACATAGCATTAGAATAGCATAAAAGAGAAAGGTTCAGATGAGCCAAAAGTCATGATTTACCTCATGACTTTTATTGGCTTGTTTTTGATGTATAAAATACTCTTAAAGAATGGCTTAGCTAGAAGACGCCTGCACTTTGTCTCTGTATTTATCAAACACTTTACCCGTTGTTGCCCACAATATTAGTGCTCCCCAAGCAATAAATGAAAAGCCAGCTGGAATACAAGCAAGGGCAATTAACTTTGTGTGTTTTGGGTTAAAAAATAAAGATAAAATTGCAGGTAAAAACCAGATTAATAAAATAACTGAGCCGAACAAAATAATGTGCAAGGTGCTCAATTGCGCTAAACCGTCTATCAATGCTTCCATAATATTCTCTCTTTGTTGAAGGATTAATTACATAGTCTGCGTTGTTGTGGGCTTCTTACATTTATTTTCGTTAATATTCATTTAATTGTTCGAACGTACTTATTTTGCATCAAATCTCGTCATTCTCGCGAAAACGTAATACTGTTCGCTTAAGACTTCCTAGTCATCCTCG
>CAYURD010000047.1:0-28392 GCA_964446865.1 uncultured Glaciecola sp. | reverse complement strand
GGCTTATCCCATCTTATTCTATGAATACGAGGAAAGCGTAAAGCGACTTTGGATTTATGGCGATTTGACACTTGAACGGCATCAAAGGCAACTTCAAATACGAGCGCTTTTTTGACTTCTTTAACAGGGCCAAAGCGACCTATGGTATTGCGTCTAACCCATGTGTCTAGTTTTTTGAGTTCTTCGTCAGTAAACCCTGAATAGGCTTTGCCAATGGGGAGTAGCTGTTCGTTTTGCCAACAGCCAAAGGTAAAATCAGAATAAAAGCTCGAGCGTTTTCCGTGACCGCGTTGGGCGTACATAATGACGGCATCTATGAGTTTTGGATCGCGCTTGAGTTTATACCATTGTCCTTTGGGCCGGCCTGCAACATAGGCAGCGTCTTTGCGCTTTATCATTATTCCTTCGATTAAGCCTTTAGCCAGTTCACTGGCTTGCACTTTGTATTTTGTGAGCTCTTGGTAGCTAGCAAAATCAAGTGGTGTTGAATAATATAAAGGTAGTTGTTTGTTTACGTGAATATCTTTAACAAACTTCTCAATCTGCTCGCTTCTAGTCGATAGTTGTAGTTCTCGTAGGTCTTGATCATCAATATGTAAGGCATCATAAATAATTAATCCAACGGGCACACTTTGCATTAGTTTTTTACTTGGCTTTTTCTTATTTAGACGCTGCTGTAGCTGATTGAAACTCGCAATGCTGTCAAAGTTTATATTGCCCGCACTTACGCGCTTTTGAGGGCTTTGTATTGCGTCGCTAGTGTCGTGACTTGTTTCGTGACTTGTTTCGTGACTTGTTTCTTGTAGGGCGACTAATTCACCATCAAATCGTCCGTGTATATTTGCAGATTCAAGCTGTGCGATTAAGTCAGGAAAGCTGTGGGAAATATCATCGCCATTTCGACTAAATAGTGCAGTGCCCGTTTTATTGCTCAACAGTTGTGCTCTTATACCATCAAACTTCCATTCAACTTGCCATAAGTCTGGCGTAATACTCGATAGTGTTTCTTCATCGATTGGGTGGGCCAGCATGACGGGTTGAAATGTGAGCTTATCGCTAATATCAGGCGCGTCAGCTTTGCCTTCTAACCAGGCTAACAAATCAGTATATGGCGGCTCAACACCGTGCCATACGCGTTCAATTTGTTCTATATCGATATCTGGACCCGACGCATAAGTCGCTAATATTTTCTTTAAAAACCGTGCCGATACGCCAATACGAAGGCCTCGTGTGCCTAGCTTTAATAAGGCCCATCGTTGTGTTGGCGTCATACGGTCAAGTAATTCTACTAAATAAGGTTTAACTTGTTTTTTGGGTAAACTAGTAAACGCCTCAACCACTTCAGATAGACTTGGGGGGTCGTATTGGTCTGCATGTTCTTTGTGAGCTATTGCACCTTTGGTGCTTGACCACAAATGAGCAACTGTTTCACTCATTTCGCCTACGTAGTCGTAGCTTAAATCAAATAAAACGGGGTCTACGCGCTCAACAATAAGCTCTTTTACCGTACGACGTTTAAAAAACTCGAATGAAAGTGTACCCGCGATTGCGCCTATTGCCCAACCTCTGTCAGGGTCTGGCGTTGTGCGCAAATACTCTATCAACAACTCGGCTTTTGCATTATTGCTATTTAAGTAATAGAGGCTATCGACTAACTTGGCAAATGCATCCATTAACTTGCTGTCGACTGTGTTTGTTTGCTTGAATGTTGTGTCACGTGAGTTTGTTCATCATCATCGCCGTCACCATAACCGACAAGGCGCAAGGCCTTTGCTTTATATCCCATAGCCTGAGCTTGATGGACTAAGGCTTCTTCGCGACCGTGGGTTACCCATACTTCTTTTGGGTTTACTTCGTTAATGGTGTCGAGTAAATCTTGCCAGTCACTATGGTCTGAAATAATCAGCGGTAATTCGGCACGTTTTTGTTTGCTGCGAGCACGTATTTGCATCCATCCCGATGCCATCGATGTCATCACATTAGGTAGCTTTCGAGACCATCTGTCTGATAGTGCAGACGGCGGTGCAAGTACAATTTTACCTTTTAGCTGTGATAAATCGTCCAGTGTAGATACTTCAACGAGCTCACCTAGCTCAACACCGTGTTGCTGATACAAATGACATAACTTTACCAAAGCCCCATGAATATATACTGGCTGCATATATCCAAGCTTACGAAGCGCGAGTAATAAGCGCTGACACTTACCTAAGGCATATACTCCTACTAAATGGCATGACTCAGGTAAACGTATTAAGGAATCAAGCAGTTTTTGTGTTTCATCTTCTATTGGGGGATGTTTAAACACAGGCAAACCAAAGGTAGCCTCTGTGACAAACACATCGCAGTTAACCGCCTCAAAGGATTCGCAGGTATCGTCTGCTTGACGTTTAAAGTCTCCGGTATGCACCAAGCGGGCACCTTTATATTCAATCAGGACTTGCGCCGAGCCTAAAATATGGCCTGCTGGATAGAGTGTCAGTTTACCTTCGTGTAAATCAATACTTTGTCGGTATGACAATGGGTGAGTATATTTTGCATGATCCTCACCATATCTTACTCGCATAATGTCGAGTGTTTGCGGGGTTGCATAAACATGAGTGTGACCGGCTCGCGCGTGGTCAGCGTGGGCATGGGTCACAATCGCATGTTCAACACTTTGCATTGGGTCAATGTAAGCGTTAAGCGCTTTGCAATAAAGACCGTCACTGTTTGTTTCTATCCAATGTTCTGGGTGCACGCGGTTCCTGATAGTTTGCGTTTACGTATAAAGTAATACGGCAAGTTGTTTATTTTGATTACTCTTTGATTGTCGAGAAATCAAAAAAAGATTATGCTTAATTTTTGAGCGAAGTTTTATCCCTATATTTTAGGGGGTAGCAGTCTATTTTACGGAGAAAATTATGTTTTTAGTGACCAATCGCGTCATTGGACGAGGATCAAGCACAAGTGTTTTTGGTGAAACGCCAAGCCCTAAAGGTCCTAACGAGCTTCGCTTATTAGAAGTGAATAAAGCAGGTAAGAAATGGAAAGTAGGGCCGGTCAACGATGAACTGCCAGTTGAACGAGTAAAAGAATTAAACAAAGCGTACGGGCTTGATTTAGATACCAAGCAAACGTGGCATGGCTCTCTAGAAGTTGCTTGTAAAGTATTTGATCAGGCAAAAAAAGAAAACAAATCCATTTTGTTTTTTGTACACGGTTACAACAATGACGTTGAGGATGTGTTAAAAGCGGCTTGTGAAATTGAAGTGTTATATAACGCGATAGTGATCCCTTTTACGTGGCCTGCCAATGGTGGCGGTGTGCTTACTGGCACCTCGGCGTATTTATCTGATAAAAGTGATGCGCGAGCATCTTCGGGCGCTTTTAATCGTTTTGTGCAGAAAATCCACTTTTTTCATTCTTTGCTATCGCAAGCAAACCTCACCATGATTAAGAAAAAAGTAGACCTAAAATATAAAGGCAAAGACAACCCCATGGCTGCCGCAGAGTTATACAGCGAACTACTGGCCAAAGAATGTAAAGTGAAAATTAACTTGCTTTGCCATAGCATGGGCAATTATTTGCTTAAGCATTCATTGATGACGTCAGACAACGCCATTTCGAATTTGGTGTTTGATAACATTAACTTGGTCGCCGCCGACGCTAACAACCAAGACCACGCAAAGTGGCTTGATAAAATTGACGTGCGCAATCGTATTCACGTGGTCATTAATGAAGGTGACGCGGCGCTAAAAGCCTCACGAATAAAGCCTGGCAAAGCACAAGGTGCACGATTAGGTCATTATTTAAAAGGCTTAAATAGCGAAAAAGCAATTTATATTGACGTAAGTGACGCCGATGGCGTGGGTGTTAGTCATAGCTACTTTAAAGGCAGTAGTGTTGAAAATAATACGGCGCTTCATGCTTTGTTTGATGATTTGTTTAATGGCGGCTCGGTTGAAAAACGTTTGACGTATTTTACCGCGGCTAATTACTTTAAGTTGTAAACCGTGCAATAAAAATTTAAGTAAAAGTAACTACATTTAAAAAAGCGTTAAGGATAATCGAGTTTGCCTGCGCCTGAGCAAAAAAATCCTCCTAAATCTGTCAAAGATGATCCACAAGCAGGTGCAAGCAAGCGAGCTATTGTGCCTGCTATTTTTAAAAAGTGGTTTAACGATAAAGATTGGAAAATTCGTAGTTACCAAACGCAAATGGTTAGAGCATTTGCTAACCAGCAGTCAAGTTTACTGATAGCACCAACAGGTGCGGGTAAAACGCTTTCTGGGTTTTTACCTTGTTTAATTGATTTATATAAATTGCTTGAAGCAGGGCAATCAAACAAAGAAATTAGCTTACACACGCTTTATATTTCTCCGCTAAAAGCACTCACTTACGACATTAACCGGAACCTCAACGCCCCCATTGAACAAATGGACTTGAATATAAAAGTCGCTTCGCGAACCGGTGATACAACAAGCTATCAACGTCAGCAACAACGTAAAAATCCGCCCAATATACTGCTCACAACCCCCGAATCATTGATGTTGATGCTGTCGTATGTTGACGCGCAGCGCATATTTGCAAAATTAAAGTGTGTAATAGTGGATGAAACACATTCATTCGCTAACTCTAAGCGGGGGGATTTTATGTCTCTTGCCTTAGCTCGTTTGCATTATTTAAACCCATCTTTTATTCGTGTGGGCTTGTCGGCGACGGTTGCGCATCCGCACTCACTTGCTGCTTGGTTGGGCGTAACGGGCGAGCCTACCGATATTATTCAGGCTAAATCGCGCGTTAAACCACGTTTAAAAATATTAACCAATAAAAAGCATATTCCCTTTGGTGGCTATATGGCCAAATATGCACGCAAAGAAATTTTAGACGCGATTACTAAGGCTAATACCAGCCTTGTATTTGTAAACACGCGTGCTCAGGCCGAACTAATCTTTCAGAGCTTATGGGAAGAAAACACCCAAGCCCTGCCTATTGCTATTTACCACGGTAGTTTGAGTAAAGAGCAGCGACAAAAAACCGAAGCGATGATGGCTGAAGGTAAACTTAGAGCGGTCGTCGCCACATCAGCGCTTGAACTTGGTATTGACTGGGGCGATGTTGATTTGGTCATCCAAGTTGGCGCGCCAAAAGGGGTGAGCCGTTTAATGCAAAGAATAGGGCGCTCAAATCACCGCTTAGATGAACCTTCACAAGCGTTATTAGTGCCTGCTAATCGCTTTGAATCATTAGAATGTTTAGCGGCAATCAAAGCTGCCAAAAAGGGGGATTTAGACGGTGAACCGCCTATGCCTGGTTCGCTAGACATTATTGCGCAGTTTATTATGAACTGTGCTTGCAGCGAGCCATCGGCAATTGATGATGTGTATCAGCAAGTCCTAAATGCGAGCCCTTATTCGGGCGTCGATAAACACACTTTTAATCAATTATGGTCGTTTACCCAAGACGGCGGTTATGCGCTCAAAGCATACGAGCGATACTTTCGATTAAGCGAAGACGGTGGATTATATTCGCCCGCTAATAAACGCGTGATTATGCGCCATAGACAAAACATTGGGACAATTGTTGAAGCAGGTCGTTTGCGGGTTAAGCGTGTGACTCGCTCTCATCAAGGCAAAATAATAGGAGAAGTAGAAGAGTACTTTGCACAGCAACTTAGTAAGGGCGATAGCTTTTATTTTGCGGGTGAAGTCTTGGTTTTTGAAGGCATTAGAGACATGATCGTAGAAGCCAAACGTGGCAAAGCCAAAGAGCCTAAAATTCCAAGTTTTCAAGGCGGCCAAATGCCTCTGTCTTCTTACTTAGCTGATGCAGTACGAGCGCTTATTAATGAGCCTGATACTTGGCGTGAATTGCCCAAACTTGTGCGCGATTGGTTGGATTTACAAAAAGCGTTTAGTGAATTGCCAAGCATGGAAAAACTTCTGATTGAACAGTTTCCTTTCAGAGGTGGACAAACAACTATGTTCTATACTTTTGAAGGACGTAAAGCCAATCAAACCCTTGGTATGTTGTTAACAAGAAGAATGGAGAAACTGGGACTCAAACCATTGAGTTTTTCGATTACCGACTATGGCCTGTCGATTTCATCTGTTTCTACCGTGCTCAACAAGCATATTCCTGAGTTGTTTAACCCCGATGTACTGGGTGATGAATTAGAAGATTGGATGTTAGAAGCAAGCATGTTAAAGCGCAGTTTTAGGCAGGTTGCCGTGGTCAGTGGCTTAATAGAGCAGCAATACCACAGCAACAAAAAGACCATGCGCCAAGTGACATTTTCGACCGACCTTATTTACGATACTTTGCGTGAATACGATCCCGACCATATCTTATTAAAAGTCACCAGAGAAAATGCACAAAGAGAGTTGTTAGATTTAGAAAGAACCAGTGCCTTATTGATGCGGTATCACCCATCTATTACCTACAAAGCACTGGAAAAACCGTCCCCAATGGCCATACCTATTGTGCTAGATGTACGAAGTGAATTGGTCACAGGCGCTGGTACGCAGGCGCTACTAGAACAAGCCAACTTATACCAAGAAGCTGAAATGATGTTAGACGATGTACGCCAATTGTTGTCTGGAGAGTAAGCTTGATTGACGCATCAAAGTTAAAAGAACTGCTTATAAGCCATCAAGTTATCCCTATTAAATTTGCAGGTAATCGCTTATTGCTTGATGCCAATGGCGTGCTGATATGGCCGCGGTACGAAATCATTATTTTCAGTGACTTACACCTTGAAAAAGGCAGCTTTTTAAGTCAGTTTGCGAATCCTTTGCCACGGTTTGATAGCAAAGAAACCATCAAAAGAATGAGTATCTTGCTAAAGCGATATGATTGCTCGCATGTAGTTTGTTTAGGGGATAGTTTGCACGATGGTAATGCCCTTAGCCGCATGCAAAAAGACGATTTACACGAGCTTAATAATTTAGTTACTTCAGTCAATAAGTGGACGTGGGTGCTAGGTAATCATGATCCAGAAATACCAGAGGCGATTTTAGGCGAACGCGCAAGTAAGCTGCACATCGATAATTTGTTATTAGTGCACGAGCCAGAAGACGTAAGTGCTATCGCGCAAGTGATTGGGCACTATCATCCTAAATCAAGTTACAAACTGGCCAACCGTAAGGTGACCGGTAAAAGTTTTGTGTGCGCTGACAATATTTTACTCATGCCTGCCTTTGGAAAATACACCGGCGGTCTAGACATTAAAGACACTGCGTTTACTGACTTATTTGACCTAAAGAAAGCCGATGTGCATTTAACATACAATGGTAAGATTTATCTTCTTTGAGATGCTATAGGCGTCCTGCCGATTGAAACTTTTTAGAAGCATTGTACCTAATGCAAACAGCGCTAACGTACCGGGCGACGAAGCAGATGTTGGATTTGTGCTAAGGTCTGTTTCGCGCCTGCGCGCTCACTATTGTTTGATCGCAAGTACACGGGTTGCAGTCAATAATACTCGTCGGGGTGATTGTTAGCGGTCAAGAAGCGAGAACTTAGCTTTTTCTCTTTCTAGTTATACCAATTACCAAACAACCCAATATAAAGAGTGAGAATAAAGTAGGAGTAGATACTTCTTGCACTGTTGCGCTAAGTGTTTGAGCGTTGCTAAATTGCATAAACTGAAAGCCCCTATCTGCGTTTTCAAGTGACAAGTTAGTTGAACCATTCCCGTCGACAGTCTGCCCTAATTGGAGAGCTCCATTAAAGTCGCCCATGGGCACAAAAATAACTGCATTATCTTGCCCTACGGTGCCGATTAATAAGTCCAAGCGCCAACTGTTGCCACCTAAATTAGTAAAAGAAAAAATTTCTGCAAGTGATGATGCACTGATAGAGAAGAAAGGAGGGGTTAAAGAAAAACTTCCCAAAAAAGCAGTATTTATCGAAACTGACTCGATGTCAGCGGAAGAAATGCCGGTTTCAAAATTGCTATCGTCTACAAAACCGATACTGAACATATCACCCACGGTACTGTTTTGTTTAAAGAAGCTTGAAGAGTCAAGTTCTTCTGTGATTGTAAAATCAAAAATAATACTTGCTAGAGAGTTAAATGAGATACTGCTGATGAAGAGGGTAAAAATTACTGCTTTAAGTGACATGATATTCCTTGTATTCGCGTCATTACTACTGGCTTTGCGCAATGCAAATTCCATGCAAATATTCTAAATACTTGATTATATGTTCTATTTTTTGTTTTAGCTAAGTAAAAAGCTCCATGGTGTAAAAAATATGGACACTAAAAACTATATGTAAGCAATAAAGTAGTAAATGTTCAAGAAGCTTGAGTTGATTAGCTGCGCTAAATAAATTAAACCAAGTGGTTATTTTCTATATTATTTTGAAACACCGGACTCTCTATGCGTGCCTAGTCAATGGTTTACACATTATCCCCACTTCTTAAACTGGTGAGTTACTACAAGTCAAAGCTTTTTTAACAATATGACAATTCGTTTGAATAAAAAAGTGCACATGATCATTAGTTTTGGATAGCGAAATTTTTTTAAAAAATTGTTCAAAGAACGCAACTTTTTAGCTTTCCTAGCGTAAACATAAAATATCTATAGATAAATAAATTAAATTAAACTCACCAATTGGAAGTAATGATGAAATTATTCATATCAATATCTAAAATAAGCAAAGGCATAACATGTGCAGCACTTTTCAGTGTATTTATGGGATTAAGTGCCACCAGCCAAGCCAGTGTATTGTTACAAGTTGATTTAAGTGTAACCGATACAATCACTATTAATGCAACAGATGGTGCGTCACTACAAACCATCACTGGATCCGATTTTATTGGAATCTATTTTGAAAACTTTTTTGGCAATCAGCTTACCACTGGCATAGATGATATTTTACTAGGCGGTGACCTAACTGTTAATTCGGGTTTAAGTGGTGGCCTGCCAAATTTATTTGTTGGCAGCGATGCTAACGAACGTGGACTTAATTTTTTTAGTTTCGACATCGAAAATCAAGTTACCTTTACGGCTGGTGAACAAGCGTTTCAGGGCTCAGCTTCCTTTACCGTTAATTCAAATGCATACGCTGAAGCCTTACTTAGTAACTTAAGCGGTGACCTCTTTTTCCCTGCCGATACCTTTGACGACCTAGACGGACTTTCTGCAATTGGTACGTGGGAAGTTATTGGCTTGGACGTTGAGCAAGTATCTGCGCCAGCTAGTGCTCTGTTGTTGCTTGCATTTGGTCTAATTGGTGTCGCTTTTTCTAGGAAAAAAGCGGCTAATGTAACGGCACAAATGCTCTAGTTTGCCTGACTCATCTGCATTGGCGAACTACTTCACACGAACGTGCTGGCATGTAACGGAACACCAGAGGAATTGCCACGATTTTTATACTATTTTCACCTTTAGAGAATGATCGTTGCAAAAGACAAGCTCGCTACTTGAGAGTCTACAAATTTAGTAGAAGATCATTCCTCGCTTTTGTTTCTCACTGCTTAATATCACATTTCATTTTGTGCCAGCCATTCTTTTACGCGCTGATCGACACCACTTGGGTATGGCACATCATCTTCAACTCCTACATACAATAAGCACATATCCTCTCGTTGTGTAAAAACAGCATGATACTTGTTAAGCCAAAACCGAAGATGTTGCTGCAAGGCTTTTGCTTGTTCAATTTGTTCAAAAATGGCAGGCGTGGTATCCAAAATATCAACAATAGCTTGATTATTTTTCATCAAGCCCGTGCTGGTGATTGCTCGCATTTGATCGCATACAAATTTTTCTTGCTGAGTAAAACTGTTGTAATGCTTTGAGAAGAATTTTTCAAACTGTTCTTTCTTTTCGATACCGAGCCGTTGTTGCACCATTTCTACGAGCTCATTGCGTCTATTGGCCTGCGCTACAAACGAGGTATAAGTATTATCTTGAAGCTGTGACATAGTCTGCAAGGCAGTCAGCACCTCACGCTTTTCTTTATATTGACTAGCGTTCTTCAAGTAGATGAAACCCGCAATTATGGCTAATACACCAACAAATAACATCGCTAGCATAAACGCTCTATTTTTTTTATCTATGCGTTTGGCTGAATCTTGTCCTCCAGTATGTTGGACGACGTCTTTCAAAACAAAACCCACTCCACGTTCTGTTTTGATAATGTGTTGGCTGTCACCGTCGTCACTTAACAATTTTCTGGTATCAGAAATTAGACGCGATAATGACCAGTCACTGACTTGAGTGTTTGGCCATAGGGATTCTACGAGACTTGTTTTGGAAACAGGCTGTGGACTGTTATCGCATAAAATCCGCAAAAGCGTGAATTGACGGTTGGTGAGCTCAAGGTAATCGCCCGTTTCATTATCACATAATTTATTTCGAACAACGTCGAGGGTAAACCTCGAAAATTGATATGAATTGACAACAACACGCATAAATACTCCTTATTTGTTGCCGGTTTTGAAACAAAGGCTAACTAAGCTGTCTTGCTATACCCCTTTATTATGTACACAGTAATATTCAACTGCAAGTTAGACTATTACCCAAAAACAGTACAAAAACTTGACTAGAAAAATCCTAGGTTACTGAAAAATATAGTATTCAAGTTATTTCAAATTAATTCAAATCATTCAAATAGCCGCCTTAACTAAAAGCTGAAATAGTGGAATGGCATTGGAGCAGCCAACAGTGCCTATATGCAAGCTATATAGAACAATTTAGCAGATGCAAATCAATCAACTACTAAGGAAAGACTATGTTTTTTATTCTTTACACGCGAAAGTTATTCGCCTGTTCGCTCATAATCGCATCATTTATTTTTAGCGCAAAAGCAAACGCGGTGATAATTACAATGGAAACTGATAACACGCAAGTACCCATTGCCGGTGACTTTACAATCAATATCTGGGCAAAGGATTTAGGCACTGAAATTGTGAGTGCCTTTGAAGCGACCCTTGACTTTAACGACGACCTATTTTTACTACAAGATATTCGGTTTGGCGAGGCGCTTGGAAATGGTATTGACTCGTTTCAGAGCTTTTTTCCTTCTGAAGATAGCCTATTAATTTCAGAAATCTCTTTAATTAGCGATGCCGATTTAAGCTTGATTCAAGCAGGTGATGAAATCTTACTTGCTAGCATTGATATGACGCGTATTTCACAAATAACAAGTTCGTTAACATTGAACAATTTATTGGTGATTGGTAACAATGCACGTTTACTCGACCTTGACGCTGTGAGCCCAATAACCATATCTAATCCTGTGCAAAGCGTGTCCTCTCCGAGCATGTTTTCTCTGACTTTTTTAGGGTTATTGCTCTTTATGGTAGGCAGTAAGCATATGGATGTCGATTTTAAGGAGTTAAGACAATGAAATGTAGTTTAAGGATCCATTTTATAGCACTACTTATATTGCCTAGCTTAGCCGCCCAAGCTCAAATTTGTGATGTTGACATAGACAATGACGTCGATAAATCAGATATTAATTTGATTTTTAAGCAGCGTGGCGATACTGCAAACGGTGACAGTGACCCTCGAGACAGCAATGAAAACGGGGTGATCGACTTATTTGATGCGAGGATATGTACCACCAGATGCACGCTATCACGCTGTGCGTCACCAGAGCCTAATGAGCCACCAATCGCAAATGCAGGCCCTGATATATTAGCTGAGTTAGGTGAACTAGTTGTACTGGATGCCAGCGCATCGAGTGACCCAGATTCAGATAACTTGAATTTCCTGTGGCGCATATTACAAACACCGCAGGGTTCAAATGTAAGTCTAGTTAATCCAACCCAAGTTGATGCCTCTTTTGAGCCTGATTTAGCTGGCGATTATCTGCTTAGCTTAACAGTAAATGACGGTAGTTTAGACAGTCTTGCTGATGAGCTATTGGTGACGATCAATGCAGCGAATAATGAAGAAAAATTGCATATATTTGCAGCAAAAACAGCGAGCTTTGGTAACTGGCAGCCATGGGTAAGTGATGGCACGGAACAGGGCACGCGTTTGCTAAAACTACTTAATACAAATGATGCTGCGATATCTCCATTTACTCAATTTACTGAGTTTAACGGGCTGACCTATTTTAAAGCGAATGGGCCACGACAATCGTCTGAATTTTGGGCAACAGATGGCACCACTGAAAATACAGTATTAAAAGTAGATTTTGCGGCTGGAAATACTCCTATAGAACAAGTAGGACGAAGTTATTGTGTGGCAGGAGAAAAGCTACTATTCAATGGACGTAGTCTCAATACAGGTTTTTTTGAGCAGTATTCACTTGATATTGATGACCAGATCTCATCTATCACTAATGATCAAGTCATGGACTGCGACAATAGTATCTTGGTGGCTGATGGAAGCACTTACGGTGAGCGTTATTATGTATCTTTTTCAAGCCTAGCTAATAATATTGTCATTTGGCGTACTGATGGAGAGCGTGCCACGGAACTGTTTGGTTCTGATAATTTGCGATCTGGGAATAAAATCACAAATGTAGATGGTAAGCTTTTTTACTTTTCTAGTGGTAGCACAAGCACGCTGTGGACAGCTAGGCCAGATGGAAGCGAAAAAACACCATTGGCCAACTTTGTCGGTATTGGTTCGGATCGGTCCTTTGGTGAAGATAGATTCAAGCGTATTGCGGTATTGAATGGTAAGTTTTACTTTAATGCAGATGACGGTCAATCTGGATACAGTCTATGGGTAAGCGATGGCACAGTTGCAGGCACCCGTTTGGTCAAAGATCTCGATAATTCACCCGCCGATACAGAACTATCACTAATGCAAGTGTTAGGTGACAAACTTATTTTCGCAGTTGACGGGGCCGCTGCTGGTTTATGGGTATCAGACGGTACTGAAGAGGGTACGTTGAAAATCAGCGACAGCAAACCACTTACAGAGTTAAGGCGCACCTTTAACCCTGGTGGCACAGTCGTCAGTCATGGCTTATATTATTATGCGAGTCAGAGCGAAAACGGGCTTGGCATTGAATTGTGGGCAAGCGACGGCACACAAGCAAATACCAAAATGGTGAAAGACATTAACCCGAACGGCGGCTCAGATCCTCTTGCTTTTGTTGACATGGGAGACTTCATTTTGTTTTATGCTTTTGCCAGCTCAGAACAAAGCTACGAGTTGTGGCGAAGTGACGGCACTCTTGATGGCACGATGCTTGTCAAGGATATATGTGAGTTGAATTTTTGCTCAGGCTTAGTGGATTTTTCTGAGTAGTGTGAGAGATTCAAAGGAAAAAAAGGGACTCGTTAGTCCCTTTTTTGTATTATGTAAAATATACTAAACTAGCGAAAGACTGCTTTCATCTAACCATAAGTGCACGCCTACTCTTGCTACATACCCCACTTCTTAAATTCTACAGTGAGTTTCTCGTGACTAACGCGCGTATGGAGAGTTGGTATCAGGAGATAATCGCTTCTTCACTAAACTAGTTATTTTTAGGTACGCTTATTGCTTGCGACGTCTAATATAAAACGTATATCTATTTTTATGGTTGAATAGCTACTTATTTTTGACAAACTAGCAAAAGATGTCTGCTTACTGTTAAAATGCGCCAAAATTTCTGCGCTAAGTAATTGTATCAGCACAAGAATGAAACATATTTATCCATTTTGGAGCCACTATGGAACATAAAGACGTTAGCTCAAGGTCAACTTCTCAAAAAGCACTTCGCTTAAATCTTGATGATAAAAAGTACGGCACCATTGTCGAAATTGGTGCAGGTCAAGAAGTGGCTAGACAGTTTTTTATCGCTGGCGCCGCCGCTGGCACCATAGCAAAAACGATGTCGGCCTACGATATGAAGTTCTCAGATGCGATTTATGGCGTACAAAACGATGGCCGATACGTCAGCAAAGCGCGCGTAAAAGCCATGATGGCCCAAGAATATGATTTGGTGCTAGAACGAGTGAGCGAAGTGCGTTCTAAGTCTTCTCGTTATTTTGCTTATGCAGCCACTGTCGCAGCAAAAAGCTTTAATCGTCAAAATGAGTGTCATGCTTGGTGCGGTATTCGAATTCAAATGTACCCCGGCGCTGAGCCTTCAAATATTAAAGTACACGTG
Source organism: uncultured Glaciecola sp. (assembly GCA_964446865.1). GTDB lineage: Bacteria > Pseudomonadota > Gammaproteobacteria > Enterobacterales > Alteromonadaceae > Glaciecola. The sequence goes on along the minus strand of CAYURD010000047.1, from coordinate 14,346 downwards.
CGAATGCGTGATGACAATGCTGAAGCGCAGCAACAAGCGCTTGGCGTATTGGGCGTTAATCTAATTTATGCCGCTTATTATTATTTTGAAAACCCTAAAATGATTATCGATTCGCTCACCGATAGTATTAAGCCCGGACGAATTGAAATAGATTCAATTGAGTTTATCGGTCCTTATTTTGAAGATTTGGACAACCGCGCGATTAATCTTCATTTGATTAGAAGCTGGAAAACTCGCGCAATTATGTTCAACTCAGATGGCTCAATCGCCGTCCCAGCCGAAATGTTGTACAAGAAGAATGTACTCACTATTCGCGGCTCATTTAGACCTGTCACCAATTTAAATGTAGACATGATAGAGCAAGGCAAAAATGCGTTTTATCAGCAAGAAGGGGTGAGCGAAGAAAATACCATCGCCATTGCCGAGATATCGCTTAACGATGCAAAAGGCCACGACAATCACGTGCCTGAAGAGGATATTGTGCAGCGTGTTCAATTACTGAATAGCTTGGGCTATAACGTAATGATTTCTGATTACACTCGTTACTTTTCGTTGCGCGCCTATTTTAGGCAATATACCAAGATGCAAATCGGCATTGTTGTGGGCATGATCAATATTAAACAGATATTTGATGAAAGCTCTTATGTAGGCGTAGAAGGTGGCATATTAGAAGGCTTTGGTAAGCTCTTCCCTGATAACACCCGCATGTTCGTGTATCCTGAACTTAATGCTGATGGCGAATTGCGTGAATTCACTGACTTAAAAGTACAAGAGCACTTGCGATTTTTATACCGACACCTGCTCGAAAACGACTTCTTAACTGGCCTTGAAACGGGTGATAAAGAGCTATTTTCTATTTACTCTCGAGACATTTTAAAACAGCTCAAAGCGGGCCCAGGAGAATGGGAAAAGAACGTACCTAAATTGGTTGCTGAAGAAATTTTAGAGCATGGTTTTTTTGGAATGAAGAAAAAGCGTCGATAGCCGTCTATGCTGATTAAAGGTGTTGGCTTTCACTCGTTTGATGTTCAAAGTCATTGTGATTGTGATTGTGATTGTGATTGCTTAGGTGGATGTAAACAGCGAAAAAACGATTTATTGATTTTGGTAAATGCCTAGTATTATTGCTTGGTAGGGTTTCATATTAAGCTCTACACCTGATAACTCGAAAGTAGAAGAGTTATTAATGAGTAGCGTCGCGCTTTTGAATGACTTTGGTATTGTTATAAGCGAACAGTGATCACTGAAGTTTAAAGCGACTAACATTTTTGTCATGACAGGTGCTTTTGCCTTAGGAGCTTGCGTCGATAGTATATCTTTGTCTTTAAGCTCTCTTAAGTATAAATAGACTTGTTGGTGTTCGGGTTTTAATAAAGTATATTTTCCATATACGAGCACTTTGTTTCTCTTGCGCAGGTCTGTCATTTTTCTAAAGTGGTTAAGTACTGATTGGGGATCGATTTCTTGAGCTTTCACATTGACTTCATTTTTATTACTGTGCGCGGGGAGCCAAGGTTGTGATCTTGAAAAACCAGCGTATTCACTATCATCCCATTGCATTGGCGTACGACTATGATCACGAGAAAAAGCGCTTAGCGTTGCCATAAAATCGGTTTTGTCGCCGCCCTCGTGCAGCATTTTTTTGTAGCCATTGATGGCAGCAATGTCTTGATATTCGTCAATTGAGGTAAATGGGCTGTTTGTCATGCCAAGTTCATCGCCAAAATAGCAATAGCTAGTGCCGCGCATCGATAATAAAAATGTATTGAGTAATTTGGCTGATAGGGCTCTGAATTGAGGACGGTCATCGCCAAATTTTGAGACCATTCTTGGTGAATCATGGTTAGCCAGAAAAATCGATAACCAGCCTTTTTCAGCAAATGATTTATCCCATGCGCTATGAATATCTTTGAAGTCATCAAGTGTATGACGTTGATGAATATCTTTGCCCATATCAACGGCTTCAAAGTGATACACCATTTGCAGTTCGTTACGTTCTTCATCAACCAAAGAGTGAGCATCTTCAAAGCTACTGCCTGCGCCCTCGCTAACGGCAAAAGTATCATATTGACTCAATACTTCGGTGTACATCTCTTGCAAATATTCATGAATGTTTGGGCCCATGCCATGATGCTTTATGACATTACGCGCACTTTGCTCGTAGCCATCTGGTAGTTTTGGAAAGCTTGTATCTTTTGATACAAATTGAAACGCATCAAGGCGAAAACCGTCAACGCCTTTTTTTAACCAAAACTTCATGATGTCATAGACTTCTTGTCTAACTTGAGGGTTTTCCCATTTTAAGTCGGGCTGTTTTTTTGAAAAATAATGCAGATAGTAAGCATCTGTGGGTTTATCGTATTGCCATGCTTCGCCTTTTTCATCAAAAAAACTCCAGCGATAATTAGGCTTGCCCTTTTCTGCTGGCCACCAGTGATAATAGTCGCGGTACGGATTGTCGCGGCTACTTCGTGACTGCTTAAACCATTCATGTTCATCGCTGCTATGATTAACAACTAAATCCATAATAAAGCGAATATTATGCTTGTGAAGGCCTTCGATTAATTCATCAAAGTCTGCCATGGTGCCAAACTCTGGCATAATCGCGCGATAGTCGCTTATGTCATAACCATTATCATCGTTTGGGCTTGCATAAATAGGATTTATCCATACCGCGGTAATCCCCAAACTGGCAATATAGTCTAACTTGTCGATAATGCCTCGCAAATCGCCGACACCGTTACCACTACTATCTTTAAAGCTACGTGGATAAATTTGATAGACAATCTGTTCTTTCCACCACTTACAAGTGCTTGAAATAATTCGATCAGTTGGCAATGGCGTGTTCGACAAGGTGGTCACTCCGTTAATGTTTGTGTTTTGCGTTTGAGTTTAGCTATCTAGTGTAGCGCTTCAATATAGGCCTTGGCTTAAACCGCGGCTAAATCTTCATGAACAGCCGCTTTTTCTCTTCTCTCTAGCAGATCAACCTCGATTTGTTGAAGCAATTCTTTTTTCAACTTATAAAACAGTAAGACAACACCACCAATAAAGAAAAACGCCGCTGGCATTAGCGTTGACATGGCCCTAATCCCTTCAACAGAAGAGTCGGTTTGCACTTCGTTAGCGACAAAACCGATTGCGCTCAATACAAAACCAGGTAACGCGCCTCCAAGCGCCGAGCCAAACTTTAAGGCAAACATTGAGGCCGAAACAGTAAGCCCGGAGGTTCTTTTGCCTGTTGACCATTCGCCAAAATCTGCGCAGTCAGTAAACATGGCAAAAAGCAAAGTAATAGAGACACCAAAAGTCACCATGCCACAAAAATGAAGCGCGACCGATAGCCAATAATATTCTGGTGGCGTGAAGTAGCTGATGACTAAAAATGCGGCGTGTAACACGCTCATGACAAATACCGTCATATGCTTGCTAAAACGTGCAAAAGAATTGGCGAGTAATGCGCCTACCACTTGTCCAAATAGACCAATAGACATGATTAAGGCCACGCGGTCAAAGATAAAGATAACTGCTTCACCGTCATCTTGCATATAGTATTTTACATAAAATATTATTGAGCCAAAACGTGACACTAAGCCTACCAGAATCACAATGCATGAGATGGCAAGCAAGACCCACGATATGTTTTTTAAGAGCACGCCAAAATCTTTCGTGACTTTGGATTTATGTGGTTTAAGTTTAATACGCTCTTTGGTCGTTGCGTAAGTTATCCAAAATAACACGATTGATAGCACGGCAAATATCGCCATGGTCAGTCTAAAGCCTAAAACATCGTCACCACCACCTAAGATATTGGTTAAGGGGGTTGCGAATGCCGCGACTAACAAACCGCCTAGACCCGCACATACAAATCGATAGGTTGTAGCTTTTGTTCGCTCTTCCGCCAAGGGTGAGATAACCGCTAACAGGGCAGAATAGGGGACGTTCATTAGGGTGAACGCAAGCATCACGCCAATATAGGTCACATAAGCGTAAATTAGTTTGCCTGTATCAGATAGCTCGGGGCCAAAAAAGATTGCAAAGCCAAGTAAACCATAAGGGATAGCGCCAAATAATAAATAAGGTCTATATTTGCCCCAGCGAGATTCAGTTCTATCGGCAATTAAGCCCATTCCTGGGTCGCTAACTGCATCGACGATTTTTGATATCAGTAGCATTAAGCCAACAGCGGCTGGTGCCAAGCCATAAATATCGGTGTAGTAATACAACAAAAACAAGCCGAAATAGCTCAAATAGAAATTTGATGCCATGTCCCCTAAACCGTATCCAACCTTCTCTTTGAATGATAGAGGACTTGTGTCAGCTTTATTCGTCATTGCTTCACCTCATGCTTTCTTATTATCATTTTTGTACTGGCAGTTTACGAATACTCTAAGACTAAAAAATAGACTGCCAAATTTAACATTTGGTTAACTTAAACGATTAAGACGTCTTTTTCAAATTAAATGATAAGTTTTGAAATGCGCCGCTACGATAGACGGTGTTTATGTCAATATTTAGCTGCGCCAGCGCTTAGTTAGGTCTGTATAAGCGTCAATTCTGCGGTCTCTAAAATACGGCCAAATTCGCTTAATTGCTTCCGTTTTTTGCATATCAAGCTCGGCTACTAGCGTTTGTTCTTTGTCACATGAGGCCATTGCGAGAATTTCGCCTTGCGGTCCTGCAATAAAGCTATGTCCCCAAAACAAAATGCCGGGCTCGTCTTTATTAGGAGATGCTTCAAAACCCGTTCGATTTGCAACAACAACGGGGATAGAATTAGCGACAGCATGAGAACGCTGAATAGTTTCCCATGCATCTTGTTGGCGTTTTTGTTCGTCTATACTGTCGTTTTTATCCCACCCTATCGCAGTGGGGTAAAACAGTATTTCAGCGCCTGCCATTGCCATTAAACGGGCAGCCTCTGGGTACCATTGATCCCAACACACCAATACGCCTAGCTTTCCTATGCTGGTTTGAATGGGTTCAAAGCCTAAATCGCCAGGGGTAAAGTAAAACTTTTCATAAAAGCCTGGGTCGTCAGGTATATGCATCTTGCGGTAAATACCCGCAATTTCATCACTACAATCAAACACGACTGCCGTATTATGATAAAGACCGGCTGCGCGTTTTTCAAATAGTGAGCTCACTAAAACAACATTACATTCTTTTGCTAATGCGCCAAAAAAACGCGTTGCTTCACCCGGAATGGGTTCGGCCAAATCAAATTGATCAACATCTTCAGTCTGACAAAAATACAAGGTGGAATGTAGCTCTTGTAATAAGATACATTGGCATCCTTGTTTGCTTAATTGACGCACTTGTTCAGCAGATTTTTGCCAATTTTGATGTTTGTTGTTAGTGTCGATTGACTGCTGGACTATGCCTATTTTTATCATTTTCTTACCCGTAGACTCTATTTTGTAGTGTTTCGTCTTGATGCGCGTATTACAAAAAAAGCGATAGCTTGTAAGACTGTTTGTGCGCTGATGTATATAACTTAGCTTGTTATGCCATTAAAACAAATTTGATGTACTTCTGGCTACTCATAAACGGATTAAAAATAAACCAATGGAAACGCTGATTTTTACTAAAAATATTGGAAGTGTTGACTTCATTAATTTGCTTATAAGCCGATACAGACGTGTGATTCCAAGACGAGTAAAACGTGAAGCCCAACGACCTAACATTAATCAGTCAACAAGCAAAAAGAAAGATCATGTCCATTTTGTATTCAAAAGTGGTCAGTGCGATTTTATTTAATGCTGCGGTTGCGCTCGCTTTCTTTTTTATATACGCCGACACCGAAAATAGGCCCGAAAAGCTGGTTTGGCTTTTTGCTGTTTTATTCACTTCCTTTCTGCGTTTGTCCGATTATGCATATTGGCTTCGAGTTCTTCAAAATACCGAATATGACGCGCGAAATGCGCTTTTCCGATTTTCACTTGGTGCACTCGTTACCGCCACTTTATGGTCTTTATATGGCATTTATTTCTTTTCATATATGGATGCAAACGAATATGGTATCGTCATGATCGTATTTATGGGTTCAGCCTCATCTGCGTCTAGCGTTTTAGCCGGGAATACGAGGATTGCCGTTAGCTATATGGCGATTCTTATTTTGCCTACGGCTATTATGGGTATGTTGTCTGACGATAATCATAGCTTTATTGTGGGGCTTCTTGGGGTGTGTTACGTCATTATCGGTCTTATAACCTCTTTGAAAACTTCCGAATTTACAATGCGCTCTGTTTATAACGAGACACAAAATGATTTTTTGCTGAAACGACAAGCCGACATCATGCAAGAAATGGAAGAGAAAAATGAAGAAATTCTGCATATCAATGCGAGCTTAGAAGACACCATCAAAGAGCGAACAAAAGAGATTTGGTTATTATCAAATCAAGACCCATTGACGCAGCTTTCTAATAGAGCCGCAATCGATGATACGCTCGAAGAACTCCTTGAGCAAAGCAAGCATACAAACGAGCCAGTCGCCCTGCTGTTTATTGATTTAGATGGATTTAAAATAATTAATGATACCCATGGTCACTTTATCGGTGATGAGGTCATAAAAGCCGCTGCCGACAAATTAAAACGCATCGTTGAGCTACCTAAGTATGCGTCTAGATGGGGCGGCGATGAGTTTGTACTTGCCCTCCCTAATACACAATCCGAAGAGGCGATGAGTGTGGCTAAGCTCGTCATCGAAGCCTTATCTATTCCACACGTGGTGCAAGATACGTCTTTAACCATTGGTGCGACAATTGGCATAGCCATGTGTCCCGAGCATGAAACAAATGCCAGTAAATTAATTGCGCAAGCTGATAAAGCTATGTACGCGCAAAAAATGCAAGAAAAATCACAAGCTCGGATGTATACAACGAGCCTTGAGATTGCTGAAGACTAAGTAATACTGTCCCGTATCAAAAACCAAAGACCCTTTTCTGATCCGTTGGCGTATGTACTTACACAAAACAATAGTAATAATAGACTGCGAATGACATGAGTGTTAAAGATAGTATGAACTCCCTCCGTACTTTTTTAAATGGTGCTAACACGCTATGATAAATTTCAATATAATTAAAAAACATTCACCGAGTCTTTAGCACATGAATAGGTCTATTGCTCCCCAGTATATCAAATTAGTATTTTTCAGCTTGATTGGCTTAACGCTCTTACTAAGCTGTTCGTTTGTTTATGCGCATGGCGTAGCACAAGGCGATCAAGGCTATATCCAAGAGATATCGGGCACAAATATTATGCCCTTTATTTATTTGGGGGCTAAGCATATGGTCAGTGGTTATGATCATTTGCTATTTTTGCTTGGGGTAATTTTCTTTTTATACAAGCTGTCTGACATCGCGGTTTATGTCAGTCTATTTGCCATTGGACATTCTCTTACATTAATCGTAGGTGTGTATTTTAATGTACCGGCAAATGCTTATTTAATTGACGCTATTATTGGCCTGTCTATTGTTTATAAAGCATTAGATAATATGGGGGCGTATCAGCGTTGGCTTGGCTTTCAGCCAAATACGAAAGCAGCCACGTTGATTTTTGGTTTGTTTCATGGCTTTGGTCTTGCTACAAAGATTCAAGAGTTTGAAATGTCTAGTGATGGCTTGCTTGCTAATTTGATCGCTTTTAATGTGGGCGTTGAGATTGGTCAGATACTGGCCCTAATTGGTATTTTTATACTGATTAGTTTTTGGCGAAAGAGCCCAGCTTATTATCGCTACGCTTATAGCACAAATACGCTTTTGATGTGCGCCGGTTTTATCTTATTTGGCATGCAAATTACCGGCTATCTTGTTAGCTAAAATTATAGGATTTCATAATGTACAATGCGCAACTGCCCAAAGAAAATGAGTTACCAAGCTCTACACAATTATTGATATCAACTTTTGCTGCTGTTGCATTTGCCACTGTGATTTTGTTTGTTGCTGTTTTACCTGCTGAATACGGCATTGATCATACAGGACTTGGCGCTAAGCTTGGGCTGACGCAAATGGGCGAGATTAAAAGCCAGCTGGCGCAAGAAGCTGAACAAGACGCTCAGCAAGCAATACAAGAAACAGTTGTAAAACAAGTTGCTCCTCCAAAACAAGAGATGCAAGTTGAAACGCCAGAGCTTAATAGTGCCAATGCTGAAACAACAGCGCAAATGGATGACGTTGCTATTAACATACCTAGCGCAAACACGGCAGATACCGAAATAGCAAAGTCACCTGCAAACAGTGAGACAACCAAGGTCACATTAGCGCCAGGCGAAGCAGCAGAAATTAAATTAGCAATGAGCGAAGGAAACACCGTTAGCTATGACTGGGCGGTTGATATCGGGCATGTGAACTATGATACGCATGGAGATAAGCCTGGTACGCGCTATTACAACTACACAAAAGGAAAAGCAGTTAAAGGCGATAAAGGCGAGTTAACAGCGGCCTTTGATGGCAAACATGGATGGTTTTGGCGCAACCGGTCAACCGAAACTGTGACGGTTACTTTGTTGGTTTCAGGTCAGTTTACAGAAGTCGTTAGGGTGTTATAACGAATGTCAGTAAATTTTACACAAATTATATTGCTTAAAATAAAATCAATAAAATCAGTGGTATATTTTTGGTTCGATTTTTGCGAATCGGATATATGTTGTATTAAATTCGTATTAACAACATTAACTATTGGACGTAATGATGAAAAAATATTTAATATCTGCAGCATTAGGTTTGTTTGCTACCTTTTCAAACGCAAGCGTAATATCAACCTTGGCAGAAGAAAATGGCACGATATCCTCTTGGGGCTTGCCTGATACAGCTGCTTACGGTCAAACCTTTTCCTTAGACACTGACGCTGTTCTTAATAACGTTGTGTTTCGTATAAATGATGAAGGTACCGCAATTACTTATGACTTAAACATATTTGCATGGGCTGGTAATATCGCAACGGGTTCTGTACTGGGTTCTGCAAGCGGCTCAACTATGGGGGTGGACGCGATGCAAAGCGTTGACACGAGTTTAGGCGCTTTAGCCTTAAGTGCTGGAAATTATGTTGCGTTTTATCAAGCTAGCTCTGATGGTAGTGTGGATTGGGGTTCGGTATTAAGCGACGCTTATGATGGCGGCCGTTTTGTTTTTCAAAATAATGGTGGTGACACAAGTCAATGGACAACATCTTCTTGGACTGTTGACTGGCAAGGACCTGGTTTTGACCTTGCTTTTGAGCTAGATTTTGACAATGCCGAAATACCTGTATCGGCCCCGACTTCATTATTGTTCACTGGCTTAGCGCTTTGTGGTTTGTTTTTAGGACGCCGTGTAGCGAAATAGTGATATTGATGCTTTCACTAAAGGTGTGATTATTTCACACCTTTTTTTGCTTTAGATTTGGTTTTGGCTTTGCAAAAATAGACTAATCTAAGATATCACTTTAGGTTAACTGTTGAATTGTGACGCCTTGCCTAGCTTGTTCAAGCACGTCGGCCTTTAGAGTCCCCTGCGGTATTTGCATAGTGACACAGTGTAGGCTGCCATTTTGTTGCACCAAGGCTCTACAATCTATTTGTATGATTGCATAATTGGGATAGGCTTTTTGAATTTCATACACAGCAGTATCGTCTTCAGCTTGTCCATAAATTGGCATCAGAATATGCCGATTAAGTATTAAAAAATTTGCATAGCTAGCGGGTAAACGTTGTCCATCTGCATTGACCACAAATGGCAAGGGCAGTGGGTAAATTTTATGTTTAGGCAAAACTTGGCTTATTTCATATTGTAACTTAAACAGTTCAGCAAAATGAGGGTCTTGGGGCCTGTTGTCAGCGCATTGTAAAACAATGCCCATTAGTGGCGTAAAACGGGCTAGGGTATCGATATGACCATCGGTGTCATCACCTTCAAGATGCCCATGCTTAAAAATACTCACTTGCTTTGCCCCTAAAAATTGCTGAAACAAGGTCTTATAAGCATCATCATCCATTCGACCATTTCTTTTTGGGTTAAATAGGCACGAACCCGTGCTTAACAGATGCTGATTTTCGTCTATCTCTATGGCGCCACCTTCAAGCACTGTGGGCACACTAATGAGCTTTTGCTGACAAAGTTGTGCCAAGTGCACATTGACTTGATTGTCGTGCGCAGCATCAAATTTTTGACCCCAACCATTAAACTCAAAGCTAATAGGAAAGTTGTTTCGATTGTCACTCACGGTCAAAAAACCGTAGTCGCGAACCCAAGTATCATCGTAATCGCAAGTGATGATAAGCACCTGCGATTGCTCATCAATTTGTTGAGTTAGCAGTGTTTTGACATCGTTTGCGATTGACGCAGGACATAACAATAAAACGACTGACTCAGTTTTATTGATGGCTTTGATAAGCTCAATATAAGTGTTTTGAACGTGTGGTAAATTATCACACCAATCGGTGTCTTGATGCGGCCATGCTAATAAAACAGCTTCTTGTTCAGCCCATTCGGGTAAAAGAGTATAATTTGCAGACTGCATATTAATAAGACCACACTAAGTTGATAAACGCTCGCCTGGGTTGGCCAACAAAATAACGATATGAGCCAAATGCGAAGTCAGCTCGTTCAGCATACGCGACATCGCCCAAGTTTAGCACATGCAATGCTAAATTCACGCTCTCGTTTAGTTGATATCTAAGGTTAAGGTCAAGTAGTTGATGGCCGTCATATTGCGCGGTATTTTGCGGGTTTAGTTCATACTCGCTAATGTACTGCCAGCTCAATTGTGCTTGCAAGGCCTCACTAGGCGAATAGTTAATATTGACATTTGACAGCCACTGGGGAGCGGTATCAATTTCATTGCCATTAATATTACTGTTTACTAGGCTCGTATCGTTTGCGTAGGTATGTTGCGCAAATGAAAGGTGACCATTAATTTGCCATTGTTCATCAAAAGCGTGTCTAAACGCCAGCTCAATACCTTGGTGCTTTGTTTTTCCACCGCTTACGTTTTGTCTGTCACTGTTTTGAAAAATGACATCGTCTTTTTTCATATAAAAAGCGGCTGCATGTAAACTGCTTGTTTGATTGGCTAAGCGCAGGCCAAGTTCTATCGCATTCATGTTTTCGTTATCGATGTCGGCGATTTGCTGGTCATTTTGCAATCTAAATAGTTCAGTGGCTTGCGGCGCTCTAAAGCCTTGTGAAAACTTTGTGTAGATTGAAGTCGTATCATTCATCAAATATTGCACATTGATGCTTGGTGAAACCGCCGTAAATGAACGGCTTTGATCGTCAGGACGCACAAAGCGGCACACCGCGACCTCATCGCTGCATGCGCGATCACTTTGCGTCAAATTATCATAATCATAACTATTTCGTTCTACGCGTGCACCAAACCTAACTACCCATTTGTCATGTTCGTATACACCCTGTGCATAAGCCGCTAGCTGATAGGCATCAACATCATAATCGTAATGCACACCTTGAGGGATTGAGGGTGAAAAATCGTTTTCTTGCGTTTCGCTTAAGTCCCCGCTGGTCAGGTCAATATCCGCGCCGGTTATCCACGAAATATTCTGCCATGTAAATTGATATTTACTTTGTAAACCAAGACTTTGATGCTCGTTTTTTTCAAGCGCTTGCCAAGGTAAAAAATGCTGTAAAAACGCCATTTCGTTATATCGCATGTAGGGCGTTAGCGTGAGTTGAGCATCTTGAATATTGCGCGTGAACGCACTGTATAAACGAAGGGATTTTACGTCTCTAAATGCCTCTGGATTTGGGTTGCTGCGCCTAATAGAATCGTCTTTAAAGCTGTTTTCACCCCTTATAAAACCGGCTGTTTCTTGATTAAGATTGCTCATATCTACAACGGTTTTATTTGACCAAATGTCACCGTTTTGCTGATAAACAAAGGTCACCTTTTGTTGATCATAGCCGCTTTGCTTTTGATAGCCGTTCTCTTGTGTAAGGTTAACTAAACTTAGCCAAGCGGAATCTTCAGACGCAGTGCCATGTTGGCTGCTAATACGTAGAAAATCGTTGGCACCCGCATTTATACCAAGGCTGTTTTGTTGGTGGTTAAAAGCGTTTTGGCTAATGATGTTAATCACACCATGTAAGGCATTACCGCCATAGAGCGTACTAGCAGGAGAGCGCAGCACATCAACACTGGCCGCCTGTTCATAGTTAATATCAAATAATTGATTGGCATTACAAAAGCCGGGTGCTCGAATACTAATACCGTCTAGGCCCATAAAAAAAGCGCCACAGCTGCCTGCTCCGGTTAGCACAGGGCTTCTGATGGCCGTTAAGTGTTCTTGGCCATTGCCCCGACTTATCCAAGTGCCAGGCACGCCATCTAGTACTTGATTGATATGCTGAGGCGCAATAATGGCAATCTCAGACGCCAAAATAGCGCTAATGCTATCTGGGCTTTGAGAGATTTGCTGAGGTGTTTTTGAAGCTGTTACGCTAATGACTTCTACCTGTTCGACATTAGTTTGTACAAAGGCATAAGCGTTGCACGTTAACATGCTAAAAGCGAAGGGCAGTGTCTTAAATAGATGCGAGGAATTTATTGATAGTCGCTGCTTTATTTTAATTCTAAATATACGTTTAATTGGCATTATATGCAGCATTACTTTAGATGTCTCCCACCGTTTAAATGAATAACTTGGCCAGTTAAGTATTGGCTATTTAAAATGAAATCAACGGCGTTAACCGCTTCTTGAGCGCCTGGACAAATTCCTAAAATCGATTTTGATAGGGCTTTTGCTTTGTACTGTTCGCTATCATCTTTATTAAACATCAATAAAGACGGCGCAATCGAATTTACCTTAACGCTTGGGGCAAGCATGCTTGCAAACGATAGTGTTAAATTGTGCAATGCAGCTTTACTGGCTGCATAGGCAATATGTTTATTGCTGCCGGTATCTTGTACATAATCGGTCATATGGATAAGGTCGGCGCCTTCAATTAACATGTCTTTGCATGCCATATTGATTTGGTAAGGGGCGCTTGCGTGCACTTGCATCATTTTTGAAAATAAATGTGCATAGTCGCTATTGCCTTTTTCACTGTCCCAATCAGAGGCATTGTGAATAATTGCCTTTAACTGCGTGGTTTCTGCCCGCAAAGCCTTGATAAAGTCTGCTATGCCCTCATTTGTTGAAAAGTCAGCATACAAAGCGACAACGCCTTTAGCGCTTAAAGCATCCACCGACGGTTTTTTGGTACGATACGTGATAATTAGTTTTTGCGTTTGTTCGCTTTGGCATAAATGTTCAGCAATGGCCAGGCCTAAACGTTGAGCGCCACCTGTAACTAGAATTGGGGCTGTCATTATATTGGTACTTTCCTAAATGATAGTTTTTGAAAAAGATTAGCGTGTCTACATCGCTAAATCACTATTTACCGACTAGACTTATTCAGATGTCGCACAAAAATGTAAGACGAAATATAGTCTAAGATTACGCAAAACGGGAATACAAAGATCCAATTTTCCTATTTTTTGCATCATTGTAAACCAGCTTAAAAATTGTGCGTATATAAAATTAAACAACAAATTGGACAATACATGTTATCAAACGAAAAAGTAGTGGTGCACGGAGCTAATCAATCTAAGATGATATCTGATGAAGCACGTCTTGTCAGAGACGCTCTTCAGGCAGAAGGTCTAGAGACGCCTATGGTTGATAATAGTCTTAGCGCCGAAGAAAAACGCGCTAAGATACAAAGTAACATGCGTGAAATCATGCAAACGCTTGGTTTGGATTTAAATGACGATAGCTTGCAAGATACACCCAAGCGAATTGCAAAAATGTATGTGAATGAAATTTTTTCAGGTTTGGATTACTCTCTTTTTCCCAAAATTACCCAAATTGAAAACAAGATGAAGATTGAGCAGCCTGTGCAGGTAACTAATATCAGCTTAACAAGCACTTGCGAACATCATTTTGTGACGATTGATGGTACCGCGACTGTTTCGTATATTCCTAATAAGACGGTGATTGGTTTGAGTAAAATTAACCGTTTGGTTAGCTTTTTTGCTCAGCGTCCACAAGTGCAAGAGCGTCTCACTCAACAGGTGATGGTTGCTTTGCAAGCATTGACAGGGACTAAAGACGTTGCGGTTAGCATCAACGCAACCCACTATTGCGTAAAGTCACGCGGTATACGTGATACTAACTCTTACACAAAAACATCGTCTTTAGGTGGTGCTTTTAATACTGATCGCGATTTGAGACGAGAGTTTTTTCAGCTTTAATGTGTTATGAAGTGTGCGCGATATTCTCATGTAGTAACATTAACTAACAATCCATCCAAATACGTCATTCCCGCGAAGGCGGGAACCTCTTGTGGTTAACTCTTTTTTACTTGGTCA
>CAYURD010000046.1:25357-29581 GCA_964446865.1 uncultured Glaciecola sp. | reverse complement strand
TCGCCCTGAGATTTATTGCTAACGCCTTTAATTTGCTATTCCTCCAAGAATATTTAAATATAGCGAGTCTGCATTAGAGATGCCGAAATTGGCTCTATACATTCCTCGCAGACCCCTATTATACTGATAATATATCGGATCGCTATTTAATTTTTTTAGATTTTATTACTTCACCCAACAATTGCGTGAATTCGGCGACCGGCATCACGCCCATATCGTCCCCTTTTCGAGTACGAACGGCCACATTTGAGCTCTCTTTTTCTTTGTCTCCAACAACCAATAGATAAGGCACTTTACGCAAAGTATGTTCACGAATTTTAAAGCCAATCTTTTCATTTCTTACGTCAGCCTTAGCCCTTATTCCACTTGACTTAAGCTGCTTAACAACGTCATGCACATACTCAGATTGCGAATCAGTAATATTAGACACAACCACCTGCGTCGGAGCTAACCATGTAGGAAACGCGCCCGTAAATTCTTCGGTGAGTATGCCAATAAAACGTTCTAAAGACCCCAAAATCGCGCGATGTATCATCACCGGCGTTTTGCGCTCACCGTCTTCATCAACAAAGGTCGAATTTAATCTTCCCGGCATTGAAAAGTCGAGCTGAACTGTTCCACATTGCCATGCACGGTCTAAGCAATCGTATAAGGTAAATTCGATTTTTGGACCATAAAACGCACCTTCGCCAGGCTGATAATCAAATTCGATATCATTGCTTGCGAGTGCTTCAGCCAACGCTTTTTCAGATTTATCCCAAATTTCGTCACTGCCAACGCGTTTTTCTGGGCGAGTTGACAATTTGACCGCAATTTTCTCAAAACCAAAGGTGGCATAGGTGTCATAGACCATCTTTATGCAGTTGCTCACCTCTTCTAAGATTTGGTCTTCAGTGCAAAATATGTGTGCATCGTCTTGGGTAAATCCGCGAACACGCATAAGTCCATGTAGTGCACCAGACGGCTCGTTGCGATGGCAACAACCAAATTCAGCCATTTTTAGAGGAAGGTCGCGATAAGATTTTAAGCCTTGATTAAATATCTGGACGTGACCAGGGCAATTCATTGGTTTAATTGCGTATTCACGTTTTTCTGACTCAGTCGTGAACATGTTTTCAGCATATTTTTCCCAATGACCTGATTTTTCCCATAAGCTACGGTCCATCATTAGCGGGCCTTTCACTTCGTCGTAACCGTATTCGCCTAGTTTTTCTCTAATAAACTGTTCAAGCTGAGTATAAATAGTCCAGCCATCGTTATGCCAAAAGACCATGCCAGGCGCTTCTTCTTGCCAATGCCACAGGTCTAAAGCCTTTCCAATTTTTCGGTGATCACGCTTTTCAGCCTCAACAAGACGATTCAGATAAGACTTTAATTGTTTTTTATCAGGCCAAGCGGTGCCATATACGCGTTGCAACATCTTATTATCAGAGTCACCACGCCAATAAGCGCCGGCGACTTTCATTAATTTAAAATGATGACAAAAACGCATGTTAGGGACGTGTGGACCACGACACATGTCTATATATTCTTCGTGATGATACAATCCAGGTTTGTCGTCTTTTTCGATATTTTCGTCAAGGATTTCTATTTTGTATGACTCACCACGCGATTCAAACGCATCTCTTGCCTGTTGCCATGAGACTACTTTTTTGATGACGTCGTAGTTGGTTTTAGCAAGCTCTAGCATGCGCTTTTCTAATTTATCTAGCGCATCTTGATTTAAGGCTTCTTCTAAATCGACGTCATAATAAAAGCCGTTATCTATCGTTGGACCTATCGCCATTTTTACATTTGGGTATAGTTGCTTTATCGCGTGACCAAGTAAATGCGCGCATGAGTGGCGAATAATTTCCAAACCTTCATCATCTCGAGCCGTAATAATTTGTAATTTTGCATCTTGCTCAATTAAGTCGACAGCATCCACTAACTGGCCGTCTACGCGACCGGCTATAGTGGCTTTTGCTAGACCAGGGCCTATATCATTAGCGACGTCTAAAACTGAAACTGCATTATCGAATGAACGTTGACTACCGTCAGGGAGAGTGATTACTGGCATGATTGTCCTTTACAGTGGTGACACCTACCAAGCGCCACTTGAAGTTTAAAGTGCTAAAAAGCCGCTTTTGGCTACTTAGCGATAAGTGGCGCGATTATACCGACAAGCTTAAGCTTGTTGCAATATTAAAACGCATAAGTTTACACTGTGGCTACTGCCAGATTGATAAAAACTGACCCAAATCCAATAGCACAGTAGTACAAGTGTAAAATCCTGAATAAATGACAATTGATGTTACACGCTATCTTTAGAAAAAATATCTATATTATTGCGCTCGTGAGCGCCCTATTTTTAGGCGCGTGCAGCAAGCAAAATCAATTAGAAAAAGATTTAGAAGCATATGCAGATAGACTGGAGAGCTTTACAGGTATCGTTGTTGATGATGTTGACAACCGTTATTCACTTAATCTCGCCCCCAAAACAAGCCTAAAGCAAGATGTTCCTGACTTTACGATTAACCTGCGAGAGTTTTACGCGTTTAATGAATGTTCGCTTAATCAACTGGTGGCTCAAAGAAACACTGCCTTGGGTAAAATGCAACTCCCTTCGGCGCGCTTTGCTTATGAAACACAATTAATTGCCCAAATGCGTGCTTGCGCAGATTTTTTAAGAAGTGCAGATGGGAAAAACGAAGAATTAGTCAACAAGCTAGAAAGCTGGACAATTACCAAACAAGCAAGCTTACCCTTGGTCTGGGCAAACCTCATTACTCAAAGCAATGAAACTTATGGCATGCTAAGCAAATCCAGTGGTTTTATTCAGGGCAATGCGAGTGATGATTTACAAGGCACTAAACAAGCTTTGCGTTATTTAATCAGCAGTAAAACCGAGCATCCAGTTGACCTAAGCGCCTTAGAAGGTCATTTACAGCAACTAGATAATAGTAATTTGCTAAGTAAAAAGTGGCGATCGCAACTACTCGTTAAACGCCAACTAGATGCAATGTCAGCATTATTAACGCAGTACCTACAAACTAATACGTGTAATACGCCAGCACAAGAGAAAGACTTAAATATAATGCGCAATATCTTCACGCTGTTTTTTGCAGAAAAAATACAGCCCGTTGGCGGCGAATTAAATCGATATCATTACCAGCTCTCTCCCATTATAGCTGAGCTTTTAGCCATTCATGATTGGCCTGAATCCTTTTCTAGTTTTGTAAAAACACACCATTTTGTCGAACATGAAGAATATAAGGCAAGCATGCAAAAACACATCGAATTGTGGCAGAGCCTCTTTAGAAGATGCGGGTAGTGTACAATAGCACAGAATTATTACCTTAATAATGATTGCATGCTAAGATTACAAAAAAGAACACACCGAAAACAATCAAATAAATATGAGCGACTCTCAAGATATTGATGCACTTTACAGCATTCCTCACCTCGATTTACGCAACAAAGTTTCTCAACAAGAGTGGCTAACACGCGTTGAGCTAGCAGCTTGCTATCGCTTATTAGTCATGCATGGATGGGACGACCTAATTCATACGCATGTTTCGGCGCGCATTCCAGGTACTGAAGATTTGCTAATCAATGCATTTGGCTTAGCGTTTGAAGAAGTAACTGCTTCTAACCTCGTTAAAATTGATATTAATGGCAACAAATTAGACGAATCCTGCCCCTTTGATATCAACCCAGCGGGCTTTACAATACATAGTGCCGTTCATCATGCTCGACCTATCGACCAATGCGCTTTGCACTTACATAATCCAGATGCCATCGCTGTCGCTAGCTGTGAGCAAGGTCTATTGCCTTACAGTCAATACTCTGCGTTTGCATTGGCGAGCATTAGCTATCATGAATACGAAGGTTTGGCCGTCAATCATGATGAAATCACTCGATTACAAGAGGATTTAGGGGATGCCAACTTTATGTTGTTGCGAAACCATGGCGCGCTTACTATGGGAAAAACCATTGGCGATGCGTTTATGCATATGTATGACTTGATTTGTGCCTGTGAAATTCAAGTAAAGCTTCAACATAGCACCGACAACATAACGCAAGTAAACCAAAGCATTATTGATGGCATTAAAGCGCAGGCTAACATTGTTCATACTGGTCAAAGCGGTGGACAAAAAGCATGGCCAGCTATGTTAAGACGAGTAAAACGTCAATATCCTGATTTTGATGTGTAGACATTTTGCCCTTTGGTTTACTCAATAG
>CAYURD010000046.1:0-25257 GCA_964446865.1 uncultured Glaciecola sp. | reverse complement strand
TGCCATTTGTGGCAAAACACACTAAAAAGACACCATAATGAAAATAACACACGTAGAAATTTTTGACATTCATTGCCCCGAAAGACCACCGTGGAACCCTATATTTGTGCGGATTCATACCGATGAAGGGATTCACGGTGTGGGTGAAGCTGGGCTCGCTTATGATTGGGGGCACAGTGCAGCGGCAGCAATGATTAAAGAAATAGCCGAAGCCGTTTTAATCGGTTTTAATCCGTTTAAAACAGAGTTATTGTGGAGTCGAATGCTACGAGAGAGCTTTTGGGGCTTGGGCGGTGGGCCTGTTCTCTATTCTGCAATGAGCGCAATCGATACCGCATTATGGGATATCAAGGGCAAAGCCTTAAATGTGCCTGTTTACCAATTGCTAGGCGGTAAAACTAACGACAACCTTCGCACTTATGCCAGCCAGTTACAATTTGACTGGAGTCAAGACTGCATCAAAATGTTAAGCCCCGATGATTATAAACGTGCAGCCGCTAAAGCAATGGCTGAAGGCTATGACGCCGTTAAAGTTGACCCTATTGTTTATGATGAAAATGGCGACTCGAGCTTTGATAGAACAAAACTCTTTACGCCAGCGCAAATGAAGCTTTTTGGCAACAGATTACGTGCAATACGCGAAGAAGTTGGCGATGACGTCGATATCATTTTTGAAGCCCATTCTCTAATGGGCTGCGCTTCTGCCATTCAGATGGGCAAAGTTATTGAAGAAGTTGGCTGCATGATGTTTGAAGAACCGGTCAATTACTTGAATTCTGCTGTTCACAAAAAAGTCGCCGAAAATGTGAATGTACCTATCGCGGGCGGTGAACGTTTATATCACCGCTGGGATGCTCGCCCTTACTTTGAGGATCAAAGCATTGATGTCTTACAACCCGATGTGGGTCTGTGTGGCGGTTTTACCGAAGCGAAGAAAGTATGCGACTATGCGGATGTATATGATATTCGCATCCAAGCCCATGTCTGTGGCGGCCCTGTGGCAACAGCAGCGGCGCTGCAGTTAGAAGCGGCCATTCCAAATTTTCTAATTCACGAACACCATACATACGCTATCAAACATTGGAATAGAGAATTATGCATCCAAGATTATCAACCTGAAAATGGTGTGTTTAAGGTGCCTGATTTGCCTGGCATTGGAATTGAGTTAAATGATGACATTGTTAATCGTTCACCCAAGGTAACAGTGAAGTAAATACCCATCCTATTGAGTAAGACTATCAAACTGATAACTTGCGTATGCATTCTCAGCTAATACATCGCAATAGTCGCTCGTAAGGTTACGCGTAATCTCTACAGCTCTCCCCCAATGGGACGTATAGGAAGTCGCGAAATTTACCAATGGGAAATTACTTGCCATCATGACACGCTTGGTGCCGTATATTTCGAGGAGCTTTTCGATGGTGTTTTGTAGTGTTTGATGGCTATAGTCACGTGTCATCATTTCTAAGCCAGAACACTTTATATGTACATTGGATAATTGCGATAACAGACTAATATTATGCTCCCAAGTATTTTGTTCATGCTCATTTTGAACGGGGACAAACCCTGCATGATTAACGACAAAGAGTGTTTGATCACAGTTTTTGATTAACTGATAAAGCTGAATGATGGTGCTCTGATCACACAAAAAGCTCATCTGCAATTCAAATACCAGCCTTTCACAGGCAGTAGAATATTGATTCAAGGTTTGAAAATTATGAAGTACCTCATTATTATTTAGCAGATTAGCAGCGTTATCATCAAAGATATGCCGTATCCCGATGCACGAATCGAAAGATAGGCAAGTTTCGAGGGTTTGTAAGAATTTAACCCTTGTTTGTAATAAATTTATTCCTGCTATAGAACGTAATTTTGGCGTAAACACGTCGCTTATTTTGCGCTCGCTTTGCATTTTTTCAAGCCAAGACAATTCTTGACTTGGCAGCTCATTATTGTAGCCCGCTTCAATGTGTACAAGCCCGGTTAGTTCAAATTCTTGTAGTACAAGATCATCAAAGCCCACATCGCGACAAATTTTTGCTTTATCTGGCCAGTATGGCGGGTTTTCAGGACGCAACCATTCATATTTGCCAGACTGCAAATCAAAAAAGTGGATATGAGGATCGACTATCCTAATTTTGCTCAAGATAAGCTCTGCTTTGCTTTACAGCTCAACATTAATGGAAGTAATTGATATATCATTTAGCCGTATAGCCGCCGTCTACACTGTAAGCACTACCGGTGATGAAAGAGGCTTCATCGCTCGCTAGAAAAAATGCTAAAGCGGCAACATCTTCAGGCTTTCCTATTCGGCCCAATGGCTGCATAAGGGCTTCTTCTTTGTGAACCTCGTCAATATTGACCGCATCGGTATTTTTTGCGCAATATGCTGATATCGCTTTTTGATAAAGCGGCGTATCAACGGTGCCAGGGCACAAAACGTTGGCTCTAATATTGTAGTTAGCATAATCGAGCGCAGTGGTTTTTGCCATCGAAGACAAACAATGTTTGGTCAAGTTATACGCAAACGAAGATGGCTTGCCGACTAAGGATTGGTCTGAGCCGATAAAAAGAATGACACCTTTTTTACGTACTCTCATGCCGCTGAGAGCCGCTTGAGTCATAGAATAAGCGCCCTTTACATTTAGGTTAAATACTGACATAAAGTCTTCTTCAGAGGTGTTTTCTATATTGGCCGAGTAATGCATGCCAGCGTTTGATATCAATACATCAATAGGGTGTCGACTTTCAATCATGCCAATAGCCTTTACAACTTGATCATGATCACGTAGATCACATTCTACGTATGTATTACTTACATAGGTATCAAGCTTTTCAATAGTTGCATCAATCGGGGGCTTTATATCTAAATTAAAGACGCAGTCTCCAGATTGGATGAAACGTTGAGCAATCGCTAAACCGATGCCTGAAGATGCGCCACTTATGACAATATTTCGCTTCATAATACTCGTGATTTGACGATAAAGTATAGAACAAAGACTACTATACTAAAGTGCATTTGCAAGTCTAAGGAAGAAAATGCCTAGTTTACATAATTGCGCGAACAATAGAGACCTGATGTGATGTTCAACACGCTCTATTTTCGTATTATCAAGTACACTGTACCGCTGGTCCTTTTGACTGCCTTAATTATTTTGGTAGCTGTATTTAATAGTACGAGTAAAACAGTACACAAAAATATATATGGCAGTCTTGTGGCTGTCAGTAATACTATTGACCAGGAATTGCGACAAGTATCAGAGGCGAACAACCAAAAGCTGGCCGTAGTACTCAGTGAACTTCAGGTATCCAGTGACTTACAAGTTGTGAATTCTGTACAATCTACCAAACCTCAAACTAGTCCATCTACCAGCGATTCGATTTCAATACAAAACGCGCTTAATCTTGATGTTTTTTTTATATTTGATAAAAACAAGCCCCAAACAATAAACCAAACACTTCTCTTAAAAAACGCTTCACTTTCTGATGGCAGTTCAGCCAAGCTTGCCGAGCTAATAACAGAAAAAAACTATTTATTTTTAAACGTTAACGGCACGCTGTACTTTTTGTCGGCACACGATAGCAGTGTTGTAACAAGCACCAATACACAAAACAACATATATGTTCAAGGCCAAGAAGTTAACGCTGAGTTTTTGTATCAAATAGGGAAAGAAATAGGCTTGAACATTAGCCTGGTCAATAGCGGGACTAATAATCCTCCCATTAGCACCTTAGAGAACTTTTCTGAAGATGCCAATAGTCTACGTAGCAGTAAGGTCACCGAAAACTATTTAAGCGTGCTGCGCCCTGCTGTGTTGATCGGTACACAAGTGCTATTTACATATGAAGTCCCGGTAGAAAACCTTGTTGGTGAACCTAGCTCTCTGTTTTTGTCAATTAATGCTAGCAGAGTGTCCGATAACTTTATTAAGTTACAATCAACGATTGCCGTCATTGCGTTTATTGCAGTATTGATTGCCGCTTTGCTTAGTTACTACTTATCACGGCGAATAAGTAAACCAATTGAAGCGCTTGCCGACCATAGCTTTGATATATCTCAAGGTAACTATTCAACATTACAACATACAAAAAGTTATTCTCATGAAATGACTAAGTTGTATAACGCGTTTAATAAAATGCAAAGTAGCGTTGCTGCTCGCGAAAAAGAAATCCTAATTCAAGCCGAAACCGATTTGCAAACAAATTTATACAATCGGCAATACATTGCGAATTTTGTTGATAAACAACTTGGTGATAACAAGTCGTTCCAAGCCATTAACATCAACATCAGTGATTTTAGAAGCATAAATGATAACTTTGGTAATTTAGCTGGTGACTCTTGTTTAGAGATTGTTGCTCAACGTTTGCGGCCACTTGGTGGTATATGCGCTCGTATTACGGGGGCTAAATTTTTATGGTTACCAGATAAAAATATAAGTGATGAAGACCTGCGGGAGCTAAGAGTCTCACTCAATAAAGACGTCGTGCATAATAAAATTCCAATTACATTAGACATTTCAATGGGCGTGTTGCACTGCCCCGACCAAGCTTCTGATATAGAGAGTTTTTTTAAGCGTCTAAATATATTGATTGAACCTGCAAAGGTATCTACAGATTCAATAGCGTACTTTTCAGATGACATTGAAAAAGACTATACACGCAAAATCGACATCATCACTCAATTAAAACAATCGATTGACGACAAGCAAGACGAATTCAATATTTGCTACCAACCCTATATCAACATTCAAGATAATAAAAAGTATAAATTGGAAGCCTTATTGCGCTGGCATACCCCTACATTAGGCTCTGTAGCGCCAGATGAATTCATCAAAATAGCAGAAGACACAGGTATCATTACCGACATCACTAAGCTTGTCGTTGACAGAGTTTTTCAAGACCTTAGTCGCTTAAAAGAAAATGGTTTTGAGCTTGAAGCATCAATTAACATTAGTGCTAATGACCTTTTAGGAATGGATTTTACGCGCTTCGTCAAAAGCAAAATCGAGAATTACAAACTCGACGCGAAAAATATTACCTTTGAATTAACAGAGTCTGCTTTTTTAAATGATATTCAAAAAGCAATCACTAAAATGACAGAAATTAAAGCGCTAGGCTTCTCTATTTCAATAGATGATTTTGGCACAGGTTATTCGTCATTATCATATCTTTCAAAATTGCCCGCTGATGTGCTAAAAATTGATAAAAGTTTTATTATTTCACTCACTAAAAGCGATATTGATAAGACATTATGCAAACGTATAATCCAAATCGCCAAAGACTTAAGTCTACAAGTAGTCGCAGAGGGCATAGAGGACAAAGAGAGCCTAGAATGGTTGCGAGAGCAATACTGCGAATGGGGACAAGGGTTTTATATTTGTAAGCCGAGATCTATAGACGAGACGCTCAAGTGGCTTGCAGATGAATTTAGCAGTATGTAGCCGAGTATTTGGTTCGAGAAGGTGGTGCGTCTACCCAGACTCGAACTGGGGACCTCTACCATGTCAAGGTAGCGCTCTAACCAACTGAGCTATAGGCGCAAAATTTCTTAAAATGTAAACTCAATTATAACAAGGTCAAGTAAGTCGCAATGAACAATAAATAAGCAACGCTTTACTTGCTTGAGCGGCGCGTATAATAGCGACCAAAACGCCCATACGCAAGTGCTTTTTTATCATCTAATTAAGTTTATTGGCTTTACCTCGTTTGCCATATTTTCGTAATTCACCAATTTCAAAAAATCGTCTGCTATTCTGTCTGATTCTTTGATAACTTTAACCCAATACCGAATGCGTTCTTGAGCGGGCAAATTTTCGAAATCTTTTCTATCGGGAATTTTACCATATGGGAGCGAGTCAACAAATTCGTCGCTTGGCACAATCATCAATACATTGTCGTAGCTATCTTGGTGGGCGCATCTTGATTTTAGGCCCTTATCAAACCAACCAGGTATCGGCTTGTGATAAAAATGTGGGTAAAGCACAAGTTCTGGAGTTTGTATTTGCATATCAAAGTGATAATCAATAATACCGCCGTCTCTGAACATACCAGGCGCAGCACCTGCTATATTTTCTACACCTTGAATAACCGCGGGAATTGAACCTGACGCCATTAATGAGCTTAGAAAGTTATGCTCACTTAGCTGAACAAACTCGGTTTTAATTACGTCTTTTTCGCTAAAGTTAAGCCCTGCTTGATTAGATGAGAATACCGCGCGCGTAAAACTCTTAGCAAGTTGCTTTCGCCCACTAGCATTACGCATTGCAGCAACTAGCAAGCCAGCCATTTGTATCCATTTAGCTTCTTTTGCGACCAGACCATGACACCGTGCTGCAATAATATGAACTGACTTTTTGGGATGATTGAGCACCTCAGAAACGCCATTTTCACCCATCATGTAATCAAGTAGCTCAACACCTTTATCGGTAATTTCTTTTACGCTAGGCTTTTCACTATATACCATCGTTGAATATTTGTCGGCCAAACGAGTGATTGCACCGCGTGGATCATCTTGAGCAAAGCATGATGTTCTAAATGCGCCTGCAGAACTACCAATGATGTCGATGTGATTCGTAGATTTGTCTAAAAAATCATTAAAAATAACTTTATCTAAGCCACTTAATACAAACCACTTGGGTCCACCACTCGCGCCTAAAAAAGCGGAAAACATATCAGGGGTGATGCCTTCATTTCGAATTCTGTTTAAGGCAGACTTGCCCGCAAACAATGATAAGGAACTGTCCATATTTTCCGTAGATAATGTTATTTTTTATTGATTATGAAAAGTATTTGAGTAAATTACAAATCATTAGCATTAATGATCACCACAAAAGTCTACTTGATGGTATCTTAATCAATCGATATTTGTTATATTTTTCATTACCTTAGTAGTCTATACATAAGCAACACACATGCTTATCCACAGGATAAGTGGATAAAAGGCTTAATAACGTAACACCTCAAATTTTGAAGAATTATGCCAAAACAAACCCTTAAAGTGCTTGAAGAAACCTTTGCTATTCATAGCTTTGATGCAGACACCGACATTCCCGCAAAAGTCTTTGCGTCAACTATTTATTTTATCGGTAAAACCTTAGACGAAGTCTCTATTGTTGTCCCTCAGTCAATCACCCTTCCGTCGGTTGAAACCGATTTTGACTGGCGAGTGCTCGAAGTATTAGGGCCCCTTAACCTTACATTGGTAGGGATCATGTCAGAAATTAGCGGAGTACTTGCCGAGGCAAAAGTAAGTATTTTTGTATTATCAACCTTTGACACCGATTTTGTGTTGGTCAAAGATGCACAATTAGCAAGCGCCAAAGATGCCTTGGTAAAGGCTGGATATCGCTTTAAAGGAAAAGAATTATGACCACGATGTACGGCATACCCAATTGTGACACCATAAAAAAAGCAAAACGTTGGTTAAATGATCATGAGATAGCATTTGAATTTTATGATTATAAAAAACAAACGCCGCCTCAAGAGATGCTTGAACAGGCAATCTCACATCACGGTAAAGCTCTTGTGGTAAACAAACGAGGTACCAGCTATCGTAAACTGAGTGATAGTGATAAAGAAACGTTAGATAGCGCAGGCGCGATTGATATTCTCAAAGCTAATGCGTCGGTAATAAAGCGCCCTATTATTGTTCATAATAATAAAACACTGATTGGGTTCTCTGAGCAGTCGTACCTTGAGTTTTTTGATCTTGCCTGATGTCATAGAGATAGCGAAACATCTTATTAGCAAGCCCTCAATTACGCCACTTGACGAAGGGTGCCAAGATTTTTTGAAGGAAGAACTATCGGCGCTTGGTTTCATAAACGAAACCATGGTCTTTGCCGATACGACTAACCTTTGGTCAAGAAAAGGCACGCAATATCCAGTATTTTGTTTTGCAGGTCATACCGATGTTGTGCCAACGGGTCCTCATGAAAACTGGACATATCCGCCCTTTTCTCCCACCGTAAAAAATGGCTTTTTATATGGTCGCGGTAGCGCCGATATGAAAGCGTCGTTGGCAGCGATGATAAAAGCGACTCAAAATTTTGTAAAAGACTATCCCTTACATCGAGGCTCGATTGCTTTTTTAATTACTAGTGATGAAGAAGGCCCATTTATTAATGGCACGACTAAAGTCATCGACACGCTTGAACAACGAAATGAAAAAATTGATTACTGCATAGTGGGCGAACCTTCAAGTACCGATAAAACCGGTGATGTCATTAAAAATGGCCGCAGAGGCTCACTAAGCGCAAACTTGACGGTAAAAGGTGTACAAGGACATGTAGCTTACCCGCATTTGGTCGATAACCCTATACACGCTTTAGGGCCAGCGTTAGCTGAACTTACTAGTACTCATTGGGATAATGGCAATGCATTTTTTCCAGCCACAAGCATGCAAGTCTCTAATATCAATGGCGGCACTGGCGCAGGTAATGTTGTACCTGGTGCGGTTAATATGCAGTTTAACTTTAGGTATTCCACAGAAGTGTCTTACCAAGAGTTACAGGCGAAAGTACACGCTATATTGGCCAAGCATGAGCTTAATTATGACATTGAATGGATTGTGAATGGTTTGCCCTTTTTAACAGAAAAAGGAGCCCTTGTTGATGCAGCATGCGACGCGATTGAGCAGGTTTGTGGCTTTTCTCCTGATTTATCGACCGCTGGTGGCACCTCTGACGGGCGTTTTATTGCGCCTACAGGTGCTCAAGTGCTCGAACTTGGCCCTGAAAATAAAACCATCCATAAAATTAATGAATGCGTCAATATCCAAAATGTAAAAACGCTCGAAACGCTTTATTACCAAATATTAGTTAGGTTGTTAGCATAATGAAGAACAACGATAATCAAGATTTAATCACTAATAATGAGTCTTTTCACCTTGGTACGCGTCAGATTTTGGGGCTAGAACGTTCACATCTTAAAGAAGTAAATCACAATCACTTTCTACAAGTGGGCGTTATTGAGCCCTTTACTAAAATGCAAAAGGCTGCAATAAAAGATGGTATCGACATTCAAATTTGTAGTAGTTTTCGGGATTTTGATAAACAACTTAGTATTTGGAATAGAAAATGGTTAGGCGAGTTACCTCTATTAAGCCTTGATGATGAAATCATTGATCCAAATTCATTGACCGAAACTGAGAAAATACACGCTATTATGCTTTGGTCAGCATTACCTGGTGCCAGTCGACATCATTGGGGCACCGATTTTGATATTTACGATAAAAACGAAGTAGAAAAGAGGCAGCATAAATTTAGGCTTGTCCCAAGTGAGTATGAAGAACAAGGTCCTTGCGGCGCATTGTCAAATTGGATAAGTAAAAACGCATCGAATTTTGGTTTTTATTTACCTTATCGCGATTATGTTGGCGGCGTGGCTCGAGAGCCTTGGCACCTATCACATGAGAAAAGTGCAAAAGAGATTACGTCTCAATTTGCCATTAATGACCTGTATGCACAACTAGAACAGACTGATATACTCGGAAAGAATCAAGTGTTGATATGCCTTGAAGACTTGGTACATCAATATACATTTAATCTAGGCCCCAAAAAATAGTCATCATGCAGGAATATCACTAATGGACATCAGCATTGGCTGGATAATCGTCATCGTCGTACTCGTGTTTGGGATTATTATCAGCAACATTACGCTGCTAAAAAGTAGCAACAAAGGCTTCACTTTTCCTGATACTTATGAAAAAGGAAAAGAAGAAACGAATAGCGATAGTTCAGCTGCAAGTAAGAAAAAAAATGACGAACTAGACGAGGATGATGACCGCTCAGGTCTACTATAAAGCTTCAAAACCGGTATTTACGAGTATTGCCTTGTTAATTTACTATGCCAGCAATGGCCTTTCGCTAAGCTAAAATCACATTGCTTACACTTAATTTCTTTTGATCACTTAACAAGGTTTTTAGCTTATCCGTTAGAAGTGTTTTACGTGCTTGCAGCTCATCCTCTCCATATAGAACAGACTCACCTTGTCCCCAAATAGGTCCTGGCCATGCATCGTCTATTTCAAACCTTGCTACATGGTGAATATGCAGTTGCTTAACAACATTTCCAAGGCTCGCGACATTAAGTTTGTCAGGTGAAAAACAGGTCTTTAATAATAGGCTGGTTATATTTGACACATTTAACACACAAAGCTGTTGCTCATAGCTTAAGTCATGAAGCTCTGCAATGCCCGCAATTTCAGGCACTAATATAAGCCAAGGGTAACGACTATCCTTACTTAAGCGCACTTGCACCTTATCGATATTAGCAATCAGTATTGAATCACGACTAAGTCTACTGTCTAGTTCAAAGCTCATAAGGCACCACCGTTAAAATAGCGCGTTGTCCAATTGCAACATTAGCGTTAGGAAATACAATTGCCTCTTTATCCTGACTCGCAAAATATGATGCGCCTGTTTCACTCGCTAACAAATCACCTTTAGAAAATTCAGTGAAATTAGCGGTATCATCGCCGAAATGTAGCCTAAAATCGTCTTTTTGCTTAATAATAACTTGATTGACGGTGAATATTTCCAAGGGACATTGATGATAATCAGGTAATACTGGTGATTGCTGGGCCAACAGACTGCGCAATGCGGCATTTACGTCGGTAAACGATGACATGTCGTTTTGACCAAAAGGTTTTACTTTGCCGAGCTCAACGGTAAACGCATGTGCCTGATGATTAAAAGACGAATAGTAACTAAAGGTCGTGGTCGCTGATTGCGACAATAAAATGGTATTCACCCCACAAGAAGACAAAAATCTTAGCTGCTTCTTATCATGCTCCTTGCCATGTAAATAAGGATAGACCGCAAACTTTTCATTTTTTGATGCACGAATGGCAGTATGTAAATCATAATGTAACTTCTCACCACCTTGCGCGCTGAAAAACGTATCAACTGCGTCCATTATTTCGATTGCTCTGTCGCCCTCTTGAGCAGTCGAGTGCACCGCTCTTGAAAATAAACGATTGAGATTTTCTTCCACAAATCGCTGCTGAATGTGCATGGATGGAATATTGCCAAAAATAAACAATACACGGTGATGTGTTTGTAATTTATTATGCAGTAACTCATGTATTAACTGATTACAAATCTCTATTGGGGCGGTTTCATTTCCGTGCACGGCACATGACAATATGATGCTTTTTGAGGGCTTGTGTTGATGATGTGATTGGCTGTTATCCTCTACATTAAAGCCTATTAGCCCATCGCCTAATAAGTTGACCTTTGTACCGTTGGCAAGTTCAAACGATAGCTTGGTATCTTCAAGCGTATAGTGAAGGCAAAATTGTAGATAATCTTGATTGATTAAATCTTGAATTTCTTGCTCGCGCATATCGCTGCAAGACTTTGCTGTAAAGCTCGTGTTTCCCACATGTATATCCCAAATAACAACAATGGGAATATGGTAACAGACTTAGCCTAATTTAAGCGAATTGCTCTGGACATTTGCTGCGAAATGTCCAATTTTTAACTGCGCAATAAAATCATTTAAGGTCACCGCTTGGGAAAATAAGAAGCCTTGGCCCTTATCAATCCCCATGGCTTGCAACAGTGCAAGTTGTTCAACCGTTTCTATTCCCTCAGCGTAAGTTTCACAGCCCTTTGCGTCACAAATCAGCTTAGTAGCTTGAACAATTGCGCTATTTACCGGCGAATTATTAAGCTCTAGTACAAATGCCTTATCTATTTTTATGGCGCTTAATTGAAGGTCTCGAATAAAACTAAGATTTGAATACCCTTTACCAAAGTCGTCCATTGAAATAGCTATGCCCATATTATTTATTTCTGACAACTGCCGCTTTACCAATAATGAATTAGATAAAGCAACGTCTTCGGTCAGCTCAATTTCTATAGACGTAGGCTTGACCTCATATTTTCGAAGCAGTTGATCAAGTGTCGGTACTAGTTGTGGATCATAAAGCTGCATCGGAGATAGATTGACCGAAATTTTGCGTTCGAAACCTTGACTATTAATTTCTGAGATTGCCATCATTGATTTTTCGAGCGTCCAATAACCCAGCTCGTTCATCATGTTGTACGATTCAGCCGCTTGCAGTAAGGTACCTGGAAATACAATGCCATCGAGTGGATGATTCCACCTAAGCAAACACTCAGCACCAATTATCGAAAAATCATTAAGGTCGACCTTAGCCTGAAAATAGAGCTCTAACTCATCACGGTTTAGTGCTCGTCTTAAATCAGCCTTTAAAGTTAAACCCCGCCCCGATGTATCAAGGGTTTCGTCGTTTAGAATAGTGAAATTTTCATGCCGATTTGACTTTGACTTCTTTAACGCCGACTCTGCTAAGGAAATAAGGCTATTTATGCCCGTTTCTTTTGACTTGCGAATGACCGCACCAACATTAAAGTCAGCTATAAAAGCCGTTCCACAAACGCTGAGTGGTGTTTTAAAATGGTTGTACAATCGCGCGTGTTCTTGTCTAAGTGTTGTTTCGGTTACAGAATGCGTAAACACCACGCCAAATATATCACCGCTTAATCGACCAACCGCGGTTGCATGAGAAAAAATAGTATTAATGTGATTCACTATTTTGAGCAAGAGCTCATCACCAGACTTATGTCCAAATGCAGCAGATACGTCTGAAAACCGCATGACGTCTAATAGCATCATGCTAAATTTGTTTTCACGATTAGAGATTTGATCAACTATCTCAATAAAATGATAACGATTAGGAATTTCATTAAGATGCTGGATTGGATTGGTATTCATAAGCTAGTCGTCTTTCCTAGATGCAACTTAATGAGTAATTAAGCATAAGCAATATTATTGTTCTACTTCCTTGTTATCGTTAAACCAGCATTATTCTTTAAAAAAAAGGCTGGTAAAAACCAGCCTTTCGCATAAATATTTTTGATAGAGGAATATAAGCCCTCTATAAAAAAACCAAGAAACCTTATGAAACCTTACAAACGTCTAACTTCCAGACTCTTTCTACATAATCTTGTACAGAGCGATCTGATGTAAACTTACCCATCATTGCGGTGTTTAAAATGGCCATTTTTGCCCAACGAGACTTGTCCTTATAAGCGGCATCTAATGCCTCATTAGCCTTGCTGTAAGACTCAAAATCGGCCAAAACAAGATACGGGTCTCCACCATCTAACAAGCTTTGCTTTAAACTAGATAGCGCACCAGGCTGTCCAGGCGTGAAATAGTCGGTATCTAACCAATCTAACAAGGCTTTAATTTCTTTATTCTTATAGTAATAATCGTGCGGTTTGTAACCCGCAGCGTTTATCGCGGTGACTTCTTCCACGGTTTTACCAAAAATAAAGATATTCTCTTCGCCAACTTCTTCAGCAATTTCGATATTAGCGCCATCAAGCGTACCAATAGTCACCGCGCCATTTAGCGCAAGTTTCATATTACCTGTACCCGACGCTTCTTTACCCGCCGTTGAAATTTGCTGCGAAACATCAGCTGCAGGTATCATTTTCTCAGCCTGTGATACTCGATAATTAGGCAAAAACACAACTTTGATTTTGTGGTTAACACGCACATCATTGTTGATCTTATCAGCGACTTTGTTTATCGCGAATATAATGGTTTTTGCTAGTGCGTAGCCCGGTGCCGCTTTTGCGCCAAATACAAACACGCGAGGATGAATGTCATAATCAGGGTTTTCTAGCAATCGGCGATATAGCGCCATAATATGCAGTAGATTTAGATGCTGACGCTTATATTCGTGTAAGCGTTTAATTTGGATATCAAATATTGCTTTAGTATCAACTTTTACGCCCGTGCTTGATAAGATCTCAGCCGCTAACGCGTCTTTATTCTTTTGTTTGACTCGCATAAATTGATTTTGGAAGGTTTTATCGTCAGCGTAAGCCGCTAAATCCTTAAGTTTATCAAGCTCTAAAGGCCAGCCAGTACCAATCTTTTTAGTAACTAAATCAGATAACAAAGGATTACAGGCTTTAAGCCACCTTCGTGGTGTCACACCATTAGTCACATTGGTTAACTTACCAGGATAAAGTTCGTCAAATTCAGGGAATAAGTCTTTTTTGACCAGCTTACTGTGTATTTCAGCCACACCATTAACAGCAAATGAGCCAATCACAGACAAATTACCCATGCGCACCATTTTTTCGCCCGCTTCTTCAATGATTGACAGCTTTGCTTTAATCCCATTATTGCCTGGCCACTTTTTCTCTACGTCTTGCATAAAGCGATGATTGATTTCATAAATGATTTCTAAATGTCGAGGCAGGATCTTTTCAAGCATTCGCGCTGGCCACTTTTCAAGCGCTTCAGGCAGCAAGGTATGGTTGGTATAGGCAAAGGTTTTTGTCGAGATTTCCCAAGCACTGTCCCAATCTAGCTCTGCTCTATCGACCAATATTCGCATTAATTCAGGAATAGCGATAGCCGGATGGGTGTCGTTTAATTGGATAACAACTTGATCAGAAAAACGGCTCCAGTCATCGCCATGCGCTCTTTTATAACGACGAATAATGTCTTTTAACGAACATGCGCTGAAAAAATACTGCTGTATTAAGCGAAGTTCTTTACCTGCCTCTGTCTCGTCATTTGGGTACAATACTTTTGAAATGGTTTCGGCTTGAATATTTTCGCGTTGTGCATCTACGTAACCGCCGGCGTTAAACACATCCCAATTAAAATAATCCGAAGACTGGCTTTCCCATAGTCTTAGAACGTTGACTGTTTTACCGCCATAACCCACAACGGGGATATCCCACGGCAAGCCTTTTACGATAGAACCAGGGTGCCATTCTTTTTGAATACTGCCTTTTTCGCCGTATTTAGTTTCTACATAGCCGTAAAGCGGCACTTCTTGAATAGATTCTGGGCGGCATATTTCCCAAGGATTGCCATAATCGCGCCAGCTATCTGGTCGCTCAATTTGTGCGCCATTTTTAATTTCTTGTCTAAATAAGCCATGCTCGTAATGCAAACCGTATCCAATTGCAGGATATTCCATCGTGGCTAAAGAGTCGATAAAACATGCAGCTAAACGACCTAAACCGCCGTTGCCCAGTGCCATATCTGGTTCTTCTTCTAGAATGTCAGTTAAATCAACGCCAAGTTCTTTAAGTGCAGAGTCTGCTGTTTCAAATAAGCCGAAATTGTGCATGTTATTTGACAATAGTCGCCCCATCAAAAATTCAGCAGAAAAGTAATGCACTGCGCGGGTATCATTCACATAGTGAGTCTTTTGTGTGGTACGAAGACCATTTAAGACTAGCTTTTGAATAGCGGCGCTTGTCGCTTTATACCAAGCGTGATTGTCGGCTTTATTTTCGTCGGTACCTAGCGTTGAGTGCAGGTGTGACACTACAGATTCTTTAAATGCTTTTTTATCTAATAAAGGGGCAATTTCTTGCTCTTTAAGTGATTTTTTAGTCGCTGTTTTTTTAGTAGCACTTGCTTTTGACGCATTTGGCTTTTTAAGTGCAACAGGCTTTTGACTTGTTTTTGTAGTCGCTTTTGAAGACATAATCTTTATTGACCTTTGGATAGTGAAGAATGCCATAAGTTTATTACAGCATCTTCACTAAAACCATTAGCCAAAATCAAAAACATACGTATGTATGTTAACAGAGCGTAAATTTTTAATAACCTTTGAGTATATCCTTATAAAATAACGTATATGTTTACATTTATTTTACATATATGAACGTTATACTTTACATCTCAAATATTTTTAGCGACGAGCGACTCAGCTTCTTCAATAATTTTTTGCAAATGTGCTTCATCTTTAAAGCTTTCTGCATAAATCTTATAAACGTCTTCTGTACCTGAAGGCCTTGCCGCAAACCATCCGTTTTCAGTGCTGACTTTCACGCCACCAATCGCCGCATTGTTTCCGGGAGCATGTGTTTGTATATTGCTTACGGACTCAGACGCCATGGTGTCGGCTTTAATATCGTCTTTGCTCAAGGTAGACAGTTTTTGTTTTTGCGCCAAAGTTGCGGCTACATCTATACGAGTGTAATGAGGCTGACCAAATTTAGCAGTGAGATCTTGATAATGCTGACCAGGGTCTTTGCCCGTTACCGCAGTAATTTCAGCCGCTAACAAGCTTAATATAAAGCCGTCTTTATCTGTAGCCCAAGTCTCGCCGTTGCGTTTAAGAAAAATGCCCCCTGCTGATTCTTCACCCGCAAACGCAATTGTTTTATCTGACAAGCCGCCAACAAACCATTTAAAACCAACTGGCATCTCAACAAGCTTACGCGATAAAGTATTCACAACTCGGTCAATCATACTGCTCGAAACAAGTGTTTTGCCAATGCCCATAGTATTGGCCCATTGCGGTCGATGTTGGCACAAATAGTTAATTGCCACGGCTAAGTAGTGATTAGGGTTCATTAAGCCGCCTGATTTACAAACAATGCCATGTCTATCAAAATCAGGGTCATTGCCAAAAGCAATATCGAATTGATCTTTTAGCTTAATAAGCCCAGCCATAGCATAAGGCGATGAACAATCCATTCTGATCTTTCCATCACGATCGCAAGGCATAAAAGCAAAACGTTGGTCAATGCTGGGATTCACCACTTTTATGTTGACCTTATATCTTTCAGCAATTTGATCCCAGTAATGGATACCCGAACCACCTAAAGGATCTGTCCCTAAAGCCAGATCTGCATTTGCGATGGCTTGCATATCAACCACAGAATCTAATGCATTTATATAATCTTCAGCGTAATCAACTTGTGTTAACAGGTCTGAATTCATTGCATGTTGCAAATTCATTCGCTTAAGCGCTAGTTTATTTTTAATTATCTCATTTGCGCGAGCTTGTATTGTTGAAGTGGCGGCTCCATCAGCTGGACCACCGTGAGTTTGATTATACTTAAAGCCGCCGTCTGTCGGAGGATTATGCGATGGCGTAATCACTACACCATCTGCCAAGTCTGTTTGCCTGCCTTGATTGTAAGACACGATTTTTTGCGAGATGACGGGCGTTGGCGTAAAGCCATTATCCTGCTGAATGACGACATGGACATCGTTAGCAACAAGAACCTCTATTGCTGTTATCATAGCGGGTTCAGACAATGCATGGGTGTCTTTGCCCATAAACAAAGGACCCGTAATATTATTGATTTGACGATACTCAGCTAAGGCCTGGCAAATAGCGGCAATGTGAATGTCGTTAAAACTCATTTTACTAGCACTGCCGCGATGGCCAGATGTACCAAAGCTGACCGCTTGTGTGGGCTCGTTCGCATCTACTTGCAAGCTGTAATAATCACTTGTTAATTTTGCCACGTTGATAAGTTGTGATTGTGCAGACAAAAGGCCTGCGTTCGGGTGCACCGACATAGTTTCTTCCTTCGTTAAATATGAGCGAAATCCATGGCCTAGCTTAAAAGAGCTACATAACAAGTCAATACTTAACAGGAGAATTTACGTTATGACATATTCCTTTTGCTGTGTGAATTTTATTTGCTGGGTACCTTTCTCGCATTTAGCTCGCATCTAGCAGCATTGCGAGAGGATGCTATTTTTGAGAAAAATAGCCTATACTTAGGTATGTGTAACCATAAGTGTGTAGTTGATTTGTCAGTTACTATCTTGAGATTATATCATCTAGTTCGGATCCTAATGTGACGTATTGTCAATGCTTGCAAATTGTCCATCGTTAGACAAACAAGGCACTTAGGATAGAGATAAGCTTGCCCAACATAGAATAAAGTGAACATGCGCTCAGACATACAAACGTGTATCAGCCAAATAAGTAGAATCATCAAAGGTAAAGACAATGAAATTGAGCTTTCATTGATTTGTTTGCTAGCCGGCGGCCATCTTTTATTAGAGGATTTGCCTGGCATGGGTAAAACCACCCTTTCTCAAGCTTTATCTAGCGTTTTAGGCTTGCAATTTAGTCGTATCCAATTTACCTCAGATTTATTGCCGGCCGATATGCTGGGCGTGAATATTTTTGAGAGTGCTTCTCAAACTTTTCAATTTCATAAAGGGCCTATTTTTAACCAATTATTACTAGCTGATGAAATAAACCGTGCAAGTCCAAAAACACAAAGCGCCTTGCTAGAAGCTATGGCAGAGCGGCAAGTCACGATAGACGGTGTTACTCGCGATTTACCATCACCATTCTTTGTAATCGCTAGTCAAAACCCCCTACATCAATCAGGCACACACCCCTTGCCCGAGTCACAGCTAGACCGGTTTAATATGCAATTGTCTCTTGGCTATCCAAGCTTTGATTCAGAAAAACAAATGCTGCAAGCCCCTGAAGACCTCCCCGTGTTACAGACAGTCATTGATACGCAACAACTTGCCGCAGCGCAAGATAAGATTGTTCAAGCGAGTGTTAGCGACGCTGTCGTCAACTACATTGTAAATCTAGCAACGGCCACACGAGAGTCTAGCGACTTTCCTAATGCAATATCCCCCAGAGGCACAAAAGCGCTATACCGAACAGCACAGGCTGCTGCATATGTAAAAAGGCGTGATTTTGTCACACCAGAAGATGTACAGTTTGTACTCCCTTCGGTATTCGAACACCGCCTACGTGGCCAATTGTTATCGCCAAGCGCCACGAGCTATAGCGAACATTTATTGCAATTAGTCGACCCTCTTGCAGCATAAGCATGAGATAGTGCATGCAAGACATTCTTAAATTCACCCACCTAAAACGCCGATGGCAAGGGCTGAATGACTGGATAAGCCTCAAGCATGAGCAATGGTTGCGCAAGCGTATTCCCAGCAACAATGTTATTCAGCTTAATATCAATAACACCTTTATTTTGCCATCAAGTTTTGGCTGGGCATGTATCGGCATTGTGTTATGTTTATTTGTCCTTGGTACTAATTTCCAAAATAATATCATCTTATTGCTGTGCTATTTTTTGTTAGCGATGGTGTTACTAGCAGTTTTTCATAGTTATTTTTTCTTTATACAGCATCAAATAACGTTTCTGGACATTCCTGCTGATTTTGCTAACCGTCCTTTGTATTTGCCATTAGTGATAAACAGTGAATTAAGCTACAAAGGCGGCAGTTTGTTGATTAATGCTCAATCCTTAGTTCCAGTAGAATATCCACAAAGCAAAACATCAGAGGCAATTAAAGTGCCCCTGCCTAAATTCAAGCGGGGTTATTATGCCTGCCCAAGAATTACGCTTTCAGCCACCTACGGATTTGGTTTGTTTAAATGTTGGACTCATTTAAACCCTGACCTACAATTTTTTGTTTACCCAGCGATGCGAAAATCTTCTATTTCGCTTTTTAGGGCAAGTGAAGATGCTCAACTTGCACATTCAAGCGACTCTCAATACGTGATAACAGATGATTTGCAAGGTATTCGCGAATATCAGTCTACCGACCCTATGCACCATGTTAGCTGGAAGCATGTGGCTAAAGGACAAGGGATGTTAAGCAAGGATTTTAGCGAAAATAAAGGCGTTTCAGGCTGGCTTCGCATGGCCGACCTTGAGCATTTAGGCGTAGAAGAAGCACTTAGTTGTTTATGCTACCAAATTCAGCAGCTTGACAAAGACCAAGTACAATATGGATTAGACCTTGGTTCAACAAAAATACTGCCCCAAGAGGGACAAAAGCATCTTTATGAATGCCTGACACAGTTAGCCTTATTTGGTAAGAGGCGAACATGACGAAAAAGCGGTATTTACAAAGTCCACATGCCAGCGTGCCAATATATACAAGCCTAATGATAGTTTTTTGTTTGGTCTTGTTTACGCTTACCGAAGCGCTAATGGGATGGGTGTGGGTACTTTGCGCTTGTGCAATCGTGATTGCCTATCTACGCATTAGAAAAAACTTACCTAACGTCAAAAATCTCACCTTAAATTTACTTGCCATTTTTTGCATGGTCTTACTGATATTTTTGTCGGGCGACTTTGGCTTGATGTCGACGATGGTTAATCTCTTGGTGGTGGCAGCATGTCTCAAATTAATCAACTTACATACACGCGCAGACTACCATATGGTGTTGATTATTCTGTTCTTTTTGATCGCATGTGGGTTTATTTACCATCAAAGCATTTACATTGTGGCCTACTATTTTGCTTGTTTAGTGGTGTTGTTTGTCACCGCTTTTTTACTTAATCGCGGCACCTTAT
The DNA here is from genome assembly GCA_964446865.1 of uncultured Glaciecola sp. Taxonomy (GTDB): domain Bacteria; phylum Pseudomonadota; class Gammaproteobacteria; order Enterobacterales; family Alteromonadaceae; genus Glaciecola. Next base: position 5,149 of record CAYURD010000046.1, on the reverse strand, counting down.
CACTGCCACAAAGCGTGACCCAAAGTTGTAAAATGATGCTACAAGCTCTCCCTATCGCGATTGCGCTTTTTATGGTGGTGCCAAGACTGCCCCCCTTTTGGCAGGCACCAGCAGAAAAAAACACACAAACTGGTTTATCTGAACAAATCACTCCTGGAGACATCGCTAACCTAGCGCAATCCGATGAACTTGTATTCAGAGCAGAATTTGAAGAGGCTATCCCTTCGGCACAAGAGCGGTATTGGCGCTCAATTGTGCTAGATTATTTTGATGGTAAAAGCTGGATGATGGGCCGTCAACATACTGGTCATGACCGCAAACAGCTGGGCGATAAAGCATCCCTGTTGGCGCAATCAACGCGAAATTATCGGTATCTGGTAATTGCAGAACCAAATGACACACGATGGTTATATTCTTTGGATGTGCCTATCGTTGAAGAGAATATGAGCGCAATGATGATTGGGCTTAATCAACAGTATCAATTATATCAAAGCGAAATTAATAAGAGCCCTTCTTTGTATATTTTGCATTCATTTACCGATATTAAACTCAATGCGTTTGTGCCAGAGATTGATTTTGCTCGTTATTTACAACTACCTCTTGAAGGAAATCCTCGCACACAATCATGGGTAAATGAAAACATCACTGATGCCATGGATTTTAATGAAAAGGTAAAAACATTAAACGGTTTTTTCACGCAAAACCCTTTTGCTTACACACTAAAACCGCCCTTAATGCCAAACTCGCCCGTTGATAGCTTTTTGTTTGATCATCAACAAGGCTTTTGTTCGCATTACGCGTCTGCCCTTACATACATGTTACGTTTATCGAATGTTCCCGCGCGAATGGTAGCGGGATATCAAGGTGGCACTGAACAAGGCGATGACATACTTAGCGTGAGACAATTTGACGCCCATGCTTGGGTCGAGGCCTATGATACTGAGCAGGGATGGGTAAGATTAGATCCAACCGCATTAGTGGCTCCAAATCGCGTGTTGTCGGGTTTGTTGTCGGCACTGAACGCGCAAGATAGCGCTGTTTTTTCAGATGAAATATCGGGCATTTTTGATATCCCCTTTTTGACTGGCTTTGCAGAGAGTTTTGCTGTGCTTGACCATAAATGGAACCAGTTAGTGCTCGGTTTTAATAATGATAGTCAAACTGACCTTGTTGAACGGCTATTTGGAGAATTGAGTCGTAAAAACCTAATAACCCTCCTGCTAATTACGCTCGTTGCTATTGCGATGTTTTTGACCGTGTTGTTTGTACCTTATCAGCGCATTTTCAAAATAAATAAGAAATCCTCATTAGAAAAGTTACTACGATTATTATCAAAAGCAGGCTTAGTCAAAGAGCCCCACGAGACCTTAGAACAATTTTACCAGCGCATATCACCCTTACTTAGCAAACAAATGAATGAACGTTTAGAAAGGTTTATTAGCGCGTTTTACGATTACTCATACGGTAATGATAGTCGCGTCTCTGAAAAAGAATTAGACGTGCTGTATACCGCGGTCGCTGCCGTCAAAAAACCAATAGCAAAGATCAACTAGCCCTAGATAATCGCTTATTTTTGCTTGGCACTAATACTGACTATTTTTTTAGCGACATCAAGCATCGACTTTTGTTGTTCCATGGCTGCAGAGCGAAGGCGTTGGTGAGCTTCGTCTTCACTTATCTTTAATTGCTGGATCATATACAGTTTAGCTCTACTGATTTGTTGCTGGTCTTTTAATGCCGTTTGCGCAGCTTCTAATGCTTGCTGGATGTTTTCAATGCGTATCGATTGTGCATTAAGTAAGTCATAGACTGACTTATTCTCTTTGCCAAATAGTCGAAGTTCTGCATCATATTTCACAAAATCCCCGATGTTACCCTCATTTTCGACGAATTTAGTTCTGTTACTAGGAGAGTTTTCAATATCATTTACCCCCTCTTTTAACTGCTTCGCAATCGAGGAAGTCGACAATTGCACTAAGGACAATACGTCTTTTATTAGACTCTGCTCAATAGTATGCATCACTTCAATACGTTGAGTGGCCACCTGATACCAGACTTCGCTTATTTCACTTGAAATGGCACTACCATTCGCAAGTTGTTGTATCATTTTTCGTAATTTGTTTAGCTCATCGCTTAAACCATGCTTTTCTCGGTTAAGCCAGTCAGCTTTTACCTCAGACGACGCATGATTGAAGAAGGTATCTAGACTGTTTTGCTGTGCGCCTTGTAAATCGGACAGTCTATTGCATATTTCTTCTGTAAATTGCTTATCGGCAAAACCAATAGCACCCCATGCACGCTCTTGACCTGCATACTCTTTAGCTTGTAAGAAATTAAACAACGCAACCAAGGCTTTAGCAATATCTTGCTCATTTGCCATATCAGCAGCTTCGTAGACAATATCTAATAAACTCGCAATTAAGCGGCAATAGTGCTGTGTACTTCCCAGTGGACTAATACGCTGAGCTTGAACGTTTTTACGTAACACTATTAACTGATCGATGCCTTGCAAAGACAGGCTGATCGCCAACAACAGGCGATGGTTATCTTTTTTTAACTGCTCTTCAAGAAAATTATGCTGTAAAAACTCGCTCAGATTTTTCTCTTCGATTTGTGTTTGTTCTACCTGAAACGCACGACGTTTAATAAAATGATTGGCTTGAGAGGCAAGATAGACGTTGCTTACGCCCCGCTCTTTTTGCAGCTCATGAATGATGTTACATACCTTGGTTACTAACTTACAATTTATCGCAAGTTGCTCAAAGGCATGTAATTTAGCGACTTTTGCAGCCACTAAGAATCGTTTGGTTTGGTCGTTAATTGTTTCCATGCATCCCTTTTTAAAACAATACCGCAAAGGTGTCGCGAAGCATTAAAGATAACGCCAATGCTGCGCTATCTATTTTAGCTATCTATTTTAGCTATCTATTTTAGCTATTTATGCGACCTATTTTTGCAAATTACGCATAATAGCCATCGCTTATTGATGTAACTATTTCAATGATTATTGCAATGTTTATTCCAAACCAAGGATAGCAAGCATCAAGTGATGTTCATTTAGACATAAATGCTTGTATAAAATCAGACGATTAGTCACTTATATTATTGATATTTATATTAAAAGAAGATTTTTCGAAAAATTCAAGAGGCACATAATAAGAAACAATAGCAAGGTGTTTACCAACACTATTGGTTTATGTGTTGTTACGCTGAATACCTAAAGCGCGCGATTGCACCATATTTGTTCGCAACAATCACTCAAATTGCACCTAAAGTGCTCAAAAGGTCATGCTTGCAGCAAATTTCGTGACTTGCTGTCTATGTTTAACCACTTCGCCACACACAATAATCGCCGGCCCTTGAATATCAGCGTCATTTGCAATTTGACTAATATCATTGAGTTGTCCACTAATAACGGTTTGCCTTGCTGTGCATGCATTATCTATAAGGGCGATAGGATAGTCAGCAGCTAAACCATTGCTCTGCAGGCGCTCTACTATGACTGATAGCTTCCCTAAGCCCATATAAAACACGATAGTTTGGCTAGCTGACTGCTTAACCAAGTACTGCCAATCAGGCTCTTGCTTGGTGTTTTGCAAGCTTGCAGTTGTCAGTAACACTGATTGCGCGCAATCTCGCTGAGTTAAAGGAATACCTGAATACGCCGACGCACCAGAAGCGGCGGTAATACCAGGAATAATCGAGTACTGCACGCCCACTTCTTCTAAGGCTTGTGTTTCTTCATAGGTGCGCGCAAAAATAGCAGGGTCGCCACCTTTTAATCTCACTACGTTTTTACCTGACAATGCAAGATCTACTAAACGTTTGCATATGTCTTGTTGCAACATACTGTGTTGACCACAACGTTTACCAACAAATTCTGTGGTCACGCCCTTGGGGATCATATCTAATACCGACTTATCAACTAGCCAATCAAACAAAATATGGTCTGCGTTTTGAATAGCTTTGTAAGCTTTTATGGTTAAAAGCTCTGCATCGCCCGGCCCAGCACCTACTAACCACACAAACCCTGCCCTATCTACACCTTGCAATTCTACTGCCTCGTTTTTCCCACTCAAAAAGTCATCTAACAGACCTTTTTTATCGCGTCTTTTTTTTGCTTTTCCTCTCGGCTTTTGACTGAACCTAAACTGGGATATAAAGCTTTCTACAATAGATATGACAGCCGCTGCATTCATGTTTTACTCTCCAAATATAAACTAGTCTGCACACGTTGATGGCAAACAAATTTCAACTTTGCCATTGTGTAAACGCGCTTCATATGTGGAAATTTTTAGATCTGCTTGCTCAAAACAAATACCTGTAATTAGCGAATAATGCTGTTTATAAAGCGGCGAAGCTATCATGGGCTCATTGTCAATTGAACCAATTATGCCTCTATATAACACATTAGCTTCACCAATCGGGTCCCAATTTGCAATAACATAAACCTTTATTTTATGGCTTTTTTCGCTACTTTTAGACGCATTTACAGTAAAAATTGCGACTTGTTCTTGTACTAGAGACTGATAAGGCGGTTTTTGCAGTTCTCTGGCGTCTTTGCCTGTTTTTCCGTTTGATAGTATGTCAGGTAACAGCGCACAAACCCCTGAATTAATGACTAAATCATCTTCGTTGCAAAGCACTAACCACTGTGTTTCGAACTTGTTGCCTTCTGTCGTTAAGCTAGGTTGAGGTTTCACCTGTTTTTCGCTATTTGGTGCTTCAAGTGTTAGTTCTTTCATCTTTATTTTACCTTGTGTCTATATGTCTATATTAGACTTCTTCAACTAAGTCGATTAATTGTTCATTAGTCACCGTAAAACTCGCTTTATCTTTAAGTTTTTCAGCCTTTGTTGCAGGCCTTATTTGACCCCGCTCTTCTACAAATTGAATGTTGACGTCTTTTGCATCGCTATTAACAAACTGTCTGAATCGTTTACGCGACTGCGTGTCCGACAAGGCTGTTTTCCATTCGCATTGATATGTGTTGACTACGTTTTCCATTTGCAACTCAAGCTCTTTAGCAATAGACAAAGAATCTTCGATGATGACTTTTTGTAGGTAAGCTAAGCCGCCTTCTAAATTGTCCATCCAAGTAGCTGTGCGCTGCAGACGGTCTGCAGTTTTGACATAAAAAGATAATATC